>CAZLBP010000008.1:0-119038 GCA_964557855.1 uncultured Ignavibacteriales bacterium
TTTGACTTCTGTCATCTGCCCGGCCTAAATGCAATTGAAAATCATTTTCATCTGCAAACACAAGTAAGATACGTGAAGTTTATCACATGTCAATTAGATTTCCGATCCGCAACTCAGTTTGGGAACGAGAAGAATTACGTTCACAACTCCGACTTGAGAACGGGGTTAGGAAGGAGGCGTGACAAACAGCAAACTCCCCGCCGGGGAACGGGGGGCTTGCCAAGTGTGCTGTCGGCCAGGTACGTTGGCAGACACAGAATGTAAACATGTGAAAAGGAGTGTCCCGGAGTCTCACTTGGGAGAGAAAAGGATTGTGTTCGGTATCATTTGCAGAACCGTATTGAAATTTTCATCAAATAATACTCAGATTTTGATTAGATTTCACTAAAACTCCCAAGCACCGACCGCCCATGCCAAAGACGGTAGTGCGTAAACTGCCAGGAAAAAAAGAACCCAAATCAATGCCCGAGACGCCTTACTTCCTAATCCTGCTGCCCGGGAATCACTATCAGACTCATTCTCAACCTCTTTGTTCTGCTCAATAGTCCTCAAGATTCTGCCGTAGCCCATACGTCTACCTACTTTCTGTGCCTTTCTCTTCCAAACATCATTGCCGGTAACCAGGTAAAGCTCAGCGCACGATTTTGCGAAGATCTCAGGATGTTTTGGATTTTCCTCACTTGGTCCCCAGTGCTGTACCAGCTCCTTGAGCAAAGCCAAGCCTTCCATTCTCCTCTCAACTAGTTTGTTCATAGCAGAGGCTAAGTAGTACTTAAACCAACCTGCATAGTGAGCAGACAGGTCTGCAAGTCTCTCTATCCTTTTGATTCCCAATTCAATCAGTTCTATGGCTTTAGGGAAATCACCATTTAGAAGCGCAATGCGACCTGCTTGAAAACTAGCCCAGCAGCGCCAGAAGTCGTTCTTTGGGTGTCTCTCTCTTAACTGTTTCACGAGCCCGTCAGCCAGAAAGGGATTGCCCATGTTGCAGTACAAATCGGCAAGGTTTGCCAAATATGCATCCCAAGCCGTGTTCTCTTCACTGACTCCTGCTAGTTCTTTCGATGCCTTCGCAAACAGATCATGCGCCCAGTTCTCTTGACCCATATCGTTGGCACAGATGCCCAATCCAATCAACGATCTGGCCATGTCAACTTCCGTTACCGCTAGACGCTTCATTGCATCTACATACTTGCGCGCCTGAAACACATCTCCACGCCGACCATATTCTCGTGCGTGCTCAAGGGCTTCTTCCGGCGTTAGCGCCCTGAGTTCAACATGCGTAAGCCTGTCACTTGGCAATCTATTGACGATTTCGTGGAGAAACACTCGTTCTTCCGTGGCGTCATCCGATAATGCGCTGACGAGATGTTTCAGAGTAACTAGATTTGGGGCGTGAACGCCACGCTCGATGCGCGAAAGCTGGGATTGTGTGATCCCAGCCCTATCGGCCAATCCTTCCTGAGTAAGCTGCTTCTTCATTCTGAGGTCAGACAAAAGCTGTCCAACTGAAACAGTCTCTGGAGGCAAACTAACTGAGATGCTCTTCGTCATGATTTGATCCTTCCTTTGCTTTCCGAAGTCGCTGATCCTGGATTTGTTCTAGTTTAGTATACTATGCCGCAAGAGATATGTCAAGGAAAACTATACAAAAACCAACAAATTAACATGATGTATGCGCGAATATGTATTGACAATACACATCTTATAACTATATTAATATGTGTATATGGTATATTTTGCGACGCTTGCTTCTCTTTTAAGGAGGTGATTTAGTGACACACAATCATCGCAGAACTACCCCCCCCGCCCTGGGTACCGACATCCGCCCCCCGGGGCCGACCCCCGTGTCGTATCTCCACGAAGGGGATGTGATTGACCTCGTAACTGATGGTTTGAAAGCCGTCCGCGGTTGGTTTACTTCGCTGAAGCAGATTCATCGGATGCTCCAACCGGCGTCGGCCCGCCGTGCCTACGTCATTGCCCTGTTGGCTACCGGTCTCGTGACCGGTATCGCCATGACTGTCTTCTATTTTGTCGCTCTCGCCAGCTAGTACGAATTGTCAGGTATTGCAGTTCCCGGCTCGCCCAGAGCCCCGCAGTAACAATCAACCACGCGGGGCTTTGCTATGCCATGCAAATTCATTTCCCTTCCGATGTTAAATCTCTCCGCTGGTACCGCCCTGATTTTTCCCTCTAAATGCTGATTGTCCAACAGCAAACCCCCCGCCGGGGAACGGGGGGCCTGCGAGGGGTGCTGTCGGCCAGGTCTACCGACAACTAGTGAATCGAAACCGCTACCTGATCTTTTCGCTGCTTGTCGGGCGACTCGACCAACGTCGTCAGCACCGGCCCGGTCTTCTTGAGCAGACGACCATCAGTGGTCCCCACAATGATGCTGCGCCCGATCACCCCCATCACGTCGGCCGAAACATCGTCCAGCTTATTGATGGGGGTCACTTCGTCGTTGAAGAACGAAGCGACCCCGTTGGAGGTGGCTACATAGACGACCCAGTTGGAAGCGTCGATAGCATTGATGTCGTCGGACGGCAGTCCGTTCTCGGTAGTTATCGTTTGCCACCGGCCGCCATCAAAGATGTACATAGCCTCCCCGGTCCCGACATAGAGGTGATTGTGGTTGAAATCCAATGTAGTCACGTGGTTGAAGATCGACGTTTCCCGCATCAGATACCGCTGCTTGAACTCTCGGTTATCCCAGCGATAGAGGCCGTGACCGTCGGTCGCAACCCACAGGCCGTCGTTGTCCCTCACCATGGCCCGGATCGTGACGTCATCGAACAGCCGCTCGAATCCGAAGATGGACATCGAATAGAGACCCGACTCGGTTCCGATCATAAGGTGATAATCGTAGCTATACAAGTCAGTGATCACATTGCTCAGTTCTACGTCGACCGGTTCCAGACCGGATTCAACTACCTGGTACAGCCCGTTACCCCCGACATAGACGAATCCAGCGTGAAATGCAACGGCGTTCAGAGGCTGGTCGGATGGGATCACGAAACTGTTGTCCGACTGCAGATCGTACACAAGCACACCGGCGTCGTACGTGGCATAGATAGTCGAATCGATTATCAGCATGTCGTTATAGACCGGGTCGGCTGCAACTTCAGCCGCCGCTGTTTCGACAACCGTGTCTTCCTGTACGATTGCCGCTGCCGGAGTAGCCCGGATCAGGTTTTCGACTACGGCTGAGGCCAGGCTGTCCGTGACTTCCTTGACCACGCCGGATCTCTTCTTTGTTTCCGATTCATCTGAACAGCCGGCTCCGGTAATAACTGACATCAGCAACACGACTGTGAACAGGGTTACGAGCTTTGAGAATTTCATTGTTGACTCCTTTCTTTCATGTTTTAGTTACGGTTGCTTCTATATCAAAGCGGATGCCGTAAATATAACTTATTGCAATACAGTGTCTTAGTGTTGTGGGGTGCAGTTAACTTCGGGTCCGGCTGTGTCAAAAATGACACGACAGTCTTATAGCGGCGGAAAGTTAATTGAAATGGCTGAAGTTTAATGTGTCATTTGTGACACATACCAGTGTATAATAATTGAAACAGTCTTAGATATAGGATTCCAGGTGTTACATTATTCCGGAAGACTCGCGAAGACCACTCTCGCTCCGGCTGCTTTGGTTCTGTTATGCTGGTCGCAGCCTTCTGCGACCGATTTCAACCTCATAGAGGGTCCCGTGATCCAGTATCATCTCGATCGACTGTATTTCGGACACGGGCTCGAGGCCGGGGTGTACCGGAACTGCCGTTTCGCGATTGCCAAAGGAGATAAAGCTGTTTACTTTGGCTGCGTCGAATCTTCCCATCAAGGTGTCTCCTACAGTTATCCGACCGGCGGGTTCTTTGATACTCTCGCGGTAGATTCAGTGACGGTGCTTATCGAGCCGGTTGAAATCGACACGGCGACAAACATTGTGCTGGGCGACGTGAATGCTCTCTTGATATCCCCGGAGCAGTCACCGACTGACCCGGAAGATACCCGGGTTCTACTGAAGCACTACGCTTCCCGTTTCGAAATGATCTCGGATTTCGAATCGGGCGTCATCGACGGTTGCTTTTCTTTCCATCGCTATCGCCCGCTGAATTCGTCGATTCGACTCGATTCGACCCCGGCGCCGTATTTCGTGGCTCTGCTGCCGAATCCCGGTCGACCGTGTAACGAACAGGGCTTTCTCATTACGTCGCTGTATTACCGATTCGATCAGGCGCAGCTGACCTTGTTGTTCGAGGGGGATAACGCCAGGCCATTCAATTGCCTGACCTATCATGCAGATGATTGCCTCCGACACTACCGATACGACCCGGAAGCCGGGAGAACCTTATTGGCGCAACTCAAACCCAGGCCGGACACTGTGGCCATCGGAGGTCCGCACCGACAACTGAGCAAGGTGACCGGTTACTTTGGTGACGTACTCGCCCGAAACCAGATCAAGGTCAGGCAAGTACTCGACACCGGAAGCGCTGACATCTTTTGTGCCGTGATTCCATTGAAACAGGGAGACGCACTTCACTCGCTGGACCACATTTACGGTCTCCTGGTACGGGACACGATTGCAGGGGGGAACATGAATCAGCAGCTGGCTATAATCGGTGATCATCTGGCTGCCGCGAGAGAAACCACCGATCCCGATTTGCGAGAACACTACTGTCGTCTGGCGGAATCCGGCCTTCGTGATGACATCGGCGTCTATCCCCTGTTTAGACCTATGGTGTACTTCGCGCATCGTGAGGAGCTCTCCCGATTTTCGTTCGACCCAACCGGCCTGCCCGACTTCTCGCAGCTGATTCGAATACATGTCCCGGCGGCCTCGGCGGAGTGTTTGCGATGACGTTCTCCGGTCGCATTCGACTCTTCCTGCTGCTGACGGCCCTGACACCTCCATTGGCTGTGCTGCTCGTCCTGTATTTCCACACGCAGACGCAAATAGACGTTTCGGATCAGCAATCGGCGCTTGAGAACCTCGCTCGCTATAACGAATTCTTCAACTCGACCATGACCGAATTGCGGCAGACGGCAGTCCGACTCGTGGCATCGGATCGGGTCAAACGCGCCGTTTACCTGATCCGCTCCAACCGTACCGATGAGATCGATCTGGACTTCGAATTACCCGGTCTCGACTTTCTCGAAATACTTGATTCCAGCTATCGTGTCCGGGCCAGCCGCCACCGACCGGGGCTGGTACGGGACAAGCTGGTGAGAGCCGAGAGAATAGCGCAAACGGATACATTTATGGAGACTATTGAGTACGATATCGACGGTCCTCATGCCGCATTCGCCTTGCTGCTGCCCGCCGGCGACGCCCACTACGTGTATACCGGCCGATACCTGGACTCCAGCTTCACGCAGGTAGCCCGGCAATTGCTGGGCGGCACACTCCATATACGCACCGGCAATTCGGCGCAGACAGTCCTGCGGGTAATGGAACCGGGACAATTGTATCGAACGGGCAGTCGGTTGGAAGCGCTGTTAGCCGGAAACGATATCGCCAATGTGGCTCTGGTCGCCGAGTTCCAGGAAGGGGTGGAGAAACCGGCTTTTCGGAGTTTACTGTACATTACGGGGCTGGTGGCCCTGGCGGCGGTGCTCCTTGCCGGCGCGTTGGGCTTCTACGTCAGCCAGAAAGCGAAACGCGAAATCGATAACCTCGTCGAAGCCACCCACCGCATCGCCTCTGGCGATCTCGCGACACCGGTGATGGCCTACGAAGAAGGAGAGTTCGCCACGCTGGCGGATTCGTTCACCGACATGACGTTCAAGCTGAAACGGCTGCAGCACGAACTGGCAACGTCGGAGAAGATCGCCGCCTGGCAGGTGATGGGTCGGAAAATAGCCCACGAGATCAAGAATCCCTTAACGCCGATTGCCATCAGCACCGATGATCTGCGACGATCATACGCGGAACAAGACCCGAACTTCAAAGACATTCTCGCCGAGACAACGATGACCATTAAGAGTGAAATTGGCCGGCTGACCCGGCTGCTGGACCAGTTTGTCGGTTTCGCACGGATGAAACCGCCGCGAAAAGAGCCGACCTCGTTGAGACAACTCATTGACGACGTGGTATCACTGTATCGTCGCGAAAACGATAACGGCCGGTTGCTCGTTCTCAACAGCGCGGTTCGAGATACCGTGTACGTAGATCCGGAGACGATGAAACAAGTGCTCATCAATCTCATCAAGAACGGTCTGGAGGCGAGCGAAAAGACCAATGTCACGGTCACGCTGTTGGAACGAGCCGATGGGCTTGTCATACACGTCGAAGATAACGGCCCCGGGTTTCCGGAAGAGATGCTGGAAAAGAATCCGGAGCCGTACGTCTCGACGAAAGTCGCCGGGAGCGGGCTCGGCCTGGTTATAAGCCATCGGATTGTCCACGATCACGGCGGCACGCTGGAATTGAGTAATCGTGAAACAGGAGGAGCGGGAGTGACGATCATTCTCCCCCGAAGCTATGGCGCGGATTCTGATAGTTGATGATGAAGAGAACATTCGGAGATCATTGAAGTCGGCCCTCGAGCGGCGCGGACACGTGATCGTTACGGCTGCCACGTTCCGTGAAGGAAAGGACTTCATTTCGTCGGAGTTCGACGTGGTCCTGTTGGACGTGCTCCTGCCCGACGGCAGCGGCCTTGATCTACTCACGGTCATTTCCGAAAAGGACCCGGCACCCACGGTGATCATGATTTCCGGTCACGGCGACATCGATATGGCGGTGGCCGCCATTCAGAGCGGAGCCTACGATTTCATCGAAAAACCGCTATCCCTGGACCGTATCCTGGTCACTATCGACAACGCCGCCAAAACCAATCGCCTGCGGGCCGAGACCGGGCGTCTGGCATCGCTGGTTTACGGCGACTTCATCGGTCAGTCGGAACAGCTCCGACAGCTCAAAGAGGACATCAGGAAGTCGGCCCCCCAAACGAATCGATTTCTGATCCTGGGCGAAAACGGGACCGGCAAAGAGCTCGTGGCCAATCTGATCCACCGTTCCGGCGCGAAAAGCGACGGTCCGTTTATCGCGGTCAACTGTGCCGCATTGCCGGCCGAGCTGGTCGAGTCCGAGCTCTTCGGGCATGCCAAAGGCGCTTTTACCGGAGCCACCAGAAGCCGCAAAGGCAAGTTCGCCGAGGCTGACGGCGGCACGATCTTCCTGGATGAGATCAGCGAAATGACGATGGAAGCCCAGGCCAAAATACTGCGCACGATCGAAACACGGCAAATCACGCCGGTCGGGTCGGACAAAGCCGTCCTCGTCGACTGCAATATCGTAGCCGCCTCCAACAAACAACTCGATTCGCTCGTTGCCGAAGGTGCGTTTCGAGAAGACCTGTTCTACCGATTAAACGTGGTGCAGTTTTCCCTGCCCCCGCTCAGGGTCCGGCAGAGCGATATTCCCGTTCTGGCGGAGTACTTTCTGAATCGATTCGCGGCCGAGTCCGGCGCCAAACCCAAACATCTGTCGCCTGATGCTGTCCGATACTTGAAGGAATACTCGTTTCCGGGGAACGTACGCGAATTGAAGAACCTCATGGAACGGGCGAATATCTATTGCGACGAATCCGAAATATCGGCGTCGCTGATTCAGTCATATCTGCCGGACGTCCGGTCCGGGCCGGTCAAGCAGCTCAAAGAGGCCGTCGGGCGATTCGAACGCGAGTATATCCAGAAAGCCCTGGATCGCAACCAGGGCAACATGTCGGAAACCGCCCGACAGCTGGGACTGGAACGCTCCCACCTGTATAAAAAAGTCAAGAAATACAATATCTAGCCCGGCGGATTATTCACAAACTGGAAGAACCGGGGCAACTGTCTGTATGACCAGCCAATTCTAATAACTTCATGATTCAACTCCGCTCACAATGACTGGAGCCTAATCACCCTGAACGACCCGGTTTTCCCTGTCATTCCTGCGAAGGCAGGAATCCACTCTTCCCAAGGGACAGGTCGCGACCTGTCCGCCATCCCCTCCCGGGTTTCGCCCACCGCTTGCAGTGAAATCCGATCGTCTATGGATGTTCCCACATTGCCCAATAGCGTCACATCTTCATCTGCTGTAAGTTGACTCTTCGCAGGGCAGGTCCGCTTCGGACGCGCCAATCATTACGTGCTCCACCAAAGTCCACATCTGCCATTCCCCGTCCTGTCAGCCTGAGCCAAGTCTAAGGTTGAAGTATGGTACTTACTCTATAGGAAGGGCTGCCGAGAGAGACCCCGACAGCCCTGGAAGGAGGAGGTTTATATTTATGCTAATTTCTCGGATTACGATCGGTCTGGCCGTTGTCGTACCGTCCGACTACCTCCGCCACCCGGCCGTCTTCGTCACGCACGAAGTGTAACCGGAAGTCATCCAGCTCTTCGAACCCGAACGTATCTTCATTCAAAGGGATCATTCTGAATCTCGGCCGTTCCTCACGCTGATAATAGAGATGACCATCTTCGAAGTATATATGTCTGGGGCCGTAATCGCCGGCGTATTCTCTCATCAGGGATTCGTCGATTGTAATCGGGTTCAGCTTGGCCTGTAAGCCCGAGATCACCCATTCCAGATCGGCAATAATATTCTCGTCCGTCTCTTGCGACTTGAGTTTCTTCATCGCCTCCAGCCGCGCCATATCCAGCGCCTGGTCAGCCGGAACTTCGATATGTGGCGTTACGCCAACTCCCTCCCAGTTCGCGCCCGTTATGGGGTTGACGGCACGTCCGTAAGGCACACGCATGCGTACCTGCAAATCGGCGAACGCGTGGCCTTCGACCGGGTGCGCTCCGCCGCCGGTCGTTTCGCCTATCACGGTCGCCCGCTCCAGGTTTTTCAGGTTGTATGTGAATTCCTCGGCGCCGGAGAAAGTGTAGGTGCTGGTTAACACATAGACCGGCACATCCGGCATTCGTCGGCCCACCACGTGGCTTTGTGTCCAGAACTGTCTGATTGTGTCTTCTTTACGGATATAGAAACTGTTCAGATGGACCGGCTCTCTGAAAAGGTAGCTGCTAATCAGCTGAATCATTGCCGGCGAGCCGCCGCCGTTTTCGCGCAGGTCAAAGATAAGGGCGCCACAGTTGCTGACAAAGTTCATTGCGGCCACTGCGATATCACCGGCCTCCGGTTCGCCGCTGAAACAGTTGAACTTCAGATAGCCGATATTTCCGGGCAGCCGCTTGACCTCACGAAAACAGAAATTGTCATACTTCGATTGTTCCAGCATCTCCCTCCTGACATCATAGGTCAACGTGTCGTCGACCATCCTCTCAAGCTCTGCGCGAGGTGCATAGCGAACGGTCAGGTGTCGGTCCTTGCTGATGCTCTGCAGGTCCTCCGTAAGCGCCCGACAAAACTCTTGAAGATCATTGATCTCCGCGTATGCGTTATCGACGTATTGGCGCCGAATGTGCTGCTCCATTTTCTCGGCCACATCGGGGAAGACGTATATATCGTGCAAAGTAACCGCGATACTATCAATGATTTCAGCCTGTGTACGACTGTCCACCGGAACCGGTTCATCGACGATGACACGTCGAACCTGACCGTGCACATTGGCGATGCCTATCAGGAGATATAGAATCGCAGTGCATAATAGCATCAGCGCCAGTTGCTGCAGTATCTCCAATTCCGTGTTCCACACGGCGACTATTTTTCGTTTCATTTGTCTCTCCCAAAGACAGATTAGATCAGTTCTTCCAAAGATGTATGTACGACAGGATGGGTGGAGTTGTTTCAGGTCGAAGTTGGTCAGCTTAGCGGCTTTTCACGTACATTAAATAAAACACATACCCATAACAATCAGAGTACTGCCGATAAACGTCAATCTCCGCCTGTGACTCGTCAAGAAAGTCGAGCACTTCCTCGGCGCCCGCATACTTCCGCCTCATCTGACCGATACGCTCTTCCAACGGCCGATAGTAATCCCACCAGCACGAATCCGGCAATGCGAAATGGTCGACAAGTGTATATCCGGCCTCTTCAATAATCGCGATGTGTTCTGGTCCGGATTTCATTGCGGGATATACTCTTTCCCAATAAGACCGCAGCTCTTCGGGTGGATTACCCTTAAGCCAGGTCAGTTCGGTAACGGCGATGAAACCTCCCGGTTTCAGAGACTGTTTGCAGAATTGAAGCCCCTTTTCGAAGCCCATGATATAAATGGCCCCTTCTGACCATATGATGTCAAAGCTGTGCGGCGCAAAGTCCATCTCGCTCATGGATCGGTTTACGGTCGTGACTCTTTCACCCACACCAGTATTCTCCGCCCGTATGTGGACTTCATCAAGGAAGGGCTGATGCGTATCCAGGGCAGTAATGTGTCCATTTGTGTGCTTGGCCAGCACCATCGTCTGTCGACCGGGCCCGCAGCCGATGTCGAGAATCTCGGGCTTGTCAGGAATATCGGGCAGCATGCGCAGCGCCTTCAGCGTTTGTTCATCACTCCCCGGCCCTTCCTGAGGTAGGGACGAAAACAGTTCCCAAAAGAGTTCCACGCGTGAAAGTTATTGTCAATTTACGCGTATGTCAATCCAGGCGGCAACAATTCAGGAACCTCGTTCCCAGGTTGAATTTGGGAATGCTCAAGCGGCAGGTCACATCCTCGCGAAAGACGAGGACAAGATTCGCCGCAACATTCCACCGCAACTACTTCTCTAGCTTAGGGTGAGGGCTTGTCCCTCGCCGGTCACCCGCCCAAGACAGGCCCGGCCTCCCTGCAAGATATTGAACCCGTTCTGTCGGTTCTTGTCCGCCGAGTGCGAATGTGAACCGACAGCCGCCCCACATTCAATTGTATCAACCTCTCATAGCCATTGACTCCACCCGCCCGTCACCCGTAACTTCCCCTCATGCCACAACCGGACAAAAAGACTATCGATGAGCTCAAGAAGCTCCGGCAAGAGGTCGAGCTACATAACCGCCTGTACCACGTCGAGGACCAACCGACTATATCCGACGAAGAATTCGACCGGATGTTCGATCGGCTTCTGGAGATTGAGAAACAACACCCGGAACTGGTCACACCCGATTCCCCCAGCCAACGAGTAGGAGCACCTCCTTCCCGGAAGTTCGAGCCGGTGACTCACCGCATCCCCATGCTGTCCCTGCAGAAAGTGACATCGATCGAAGAGTTCCGTGAATTTGACCGGCGAGTTCGCGAGGGTTTGGAGACTACGGATGAAATCAAGTACGTCACCGAACCGAAGCTGGATGGTCTGGCTGTAGAACTGGTCTACCGCGACGGGATTTTCGTCGAAGGTTCCACACGCGGCGACGGCGTGACCGGTGAGAACATCACCCCCAATCTCAGAACGATCCGTAACATACCCTTACGTCTCAATGATAACACTTCCCAAAAGTACTCCCTGGTGGACGTACGCGGCGAAGTTATCATGAAGCGGAGTGCATTCGAACGCCTTAACGAACAACTGCGCGCCGAGGGTCGGCAACCCCTGGCCAATCCCCGCAACGGCGCCGCCGGGTCCCTGCGACAACTGGATTCGTCAATCACAGCTTCTCGTCCGCTGATTTTCTATGCCTATGGTATCTCCGATACGATGCTGGCAGGTATTGACTCGCAGTCGAAAGCCGTGCAATTGCTCCAAGACAATGCTTTTTCGATCAACAACCGATTGCAAGTCGTCACCGGTGTCGATGAAGTCGAGCGGGAGTTCCAAATGCTATTGGCGGCCCGTCTGTCGCTGGACTATGAAATTGACGGCATGGTGGTTAAAGTCGATGATTTTTCCTTTCAGGAAATCCTCGGTAAGATATCGCGGGCGCCGCGCTGGGCGGTTGCCTGGAAATTCGCCGCCGCGCAAGCGGAAACCCGGCTTGTGGGTGTCGAGTTCTCAGTCGGTCGAACCGGTGCCGTCACACCGGTGGCCAAGCTCGAACCGGTGCGCGTGGGCGGTGTGACCGTCTCCAATGCCTCGTTGCACAATGAAGACGAGCTGCGGCAGCTCGATGCCCGCTTGGGAGACACGGTACTCATACAACGCGCCGGGGACGTCATCCCCGAAGTAGTCTCTGTGGTAATTGAGAAGAGACCGAAAAAAAACAGGCGCATCGAATTCCCCGACTCCTGTCCATCCTGCGGGCAGCCTATCATCCGGCCGGAGGGAGAAGCCGCCCACCGGTGCGTCAACGCGGCTTGTCCGGCGCAGGTCGAGGGCCGCCTGTTTCATTTTGCCTCCAAAGGCGGGTTCGATATCGACGGCCTGGGCGCCAGGCTGGCCCGACAGCTCATCAGTGAAGGCCTCGTAAAGGATCCAGCCGATCTATTCTTTCTCACCAAAGAGCAGCTCCTCCCGCTGGACCTCATGGCCGAGAAGAAAGCGGATAATTTGCTGAACGCCATTGATCGATCCCGACATACGGAGCTTCCCAAAGCCATCTACGCCTTGGGCATATTCGGCGTGGGCGAAGCCGCCGCCCGACTATTGGCCGAACGGTTCGGTACGCTTGACGAACTCGCGGGTGCGTCGGTCGATGATCTGGTCGGGATTGAAGGGATCGGACCGATCCTGGCTAAACATATCCATGACTTCTTTCGCAACGAGGGCAACCGACGGATGTTGCGCAAACTGCGTGAAGGGGGCGTGGAATTCCCGGCCTACCAAGCAGCGTCGACCGCCGGCAGCTTGTCGGGCAAGACATTTGTCGTCACCGGCGCCCTGTCGCAGCCGCGCAACTACTTCAAGAATCTCATCGAGCAGCACGGCGGCAAGGTCACCGGCTCCGTCTCCGGCAGCACGGACTATCTCTTGTGCGGCTCCGACCCCGGCTCCAAACTCGCTAGGGCCAAGAATCTGAAAATCGAAGTGATCGATGAAGACGAGCTAAAAGCGCTGCTCGGACAAGGGTAGGCCGCATTCTATCACTCCCTGCTCCACATTCCCGCTCCTCCTTTGTAATTCCTGCTCCATTTTTGTCATACCTGCTTCCTTTCTGTCATTCCTGCGAAAGCAGGAACCCAGTCCTTGCAGGTCAGGACCTGCACGGTCCTGACTATCCGACTAAACCAACGCATGCTCGCATAGTGCCACTCGTTAAGTAGGTAGCCTCAACCGCCAATTGAAGTGACCCCCACCGCCGTATGTCCTTGACATCGTACAAGTAAGTCACCATATACCCCCAGGATGCGCCTCGATTCACTGACCATCAAAAACTTCCGGGTCCTCAAGAGTATCCACCTGGATTTCGGGGACGGGGTGACAGCTATTATCGGACTCAATGGGGCCGGCAAATCCTCCATTGTCGAGGCCGTTTCGTGGGTTCTCTATGGCAATCAGGCCGCCCGATCCGGCAAGAACGAGATAAAATCAGCCTTTGCGCCGCCGCAGGAGAGCTGCAGCGTCAGCCTGGATTTCAATATCAACGGAGAAAAATACCGGGTTACACGCCAACTGGTCGGTAAATCGGAGCGCCCCGAGGTCCAGCTCTTTCGCGGCGATTCTTCCGAATCTATCGGAGTCAACGAGACCCAGCGCTATGTCGGCGAACTGCTCGGTCTGGATTGGCGGGGATTCCTGACCTCATTCCTGGCCCGACAACAGGAGCTCAATGCTCTCTCGGACCTGCAGCCGGCTAAACGCCGCGAGCACCTGGCGGGGATGCTGGGCGTGACGCGACTGGATCGGATCATCACGCAAACAAAACAGGACATCCGGGTAAACCGTGAGAAAACCGAGCTTCTGGAAAGACAGGTCACACAGGTCGACGTAGTCAATTCGAGAATCAAAGAGTTGAACGCCGCAATCGCCGAACTCAGCAAGAAGTCGGATCAGCTTACGGCGGCCGTCTCCGAGAAAGAAACATCAGCCAAAAAGGCAGCCCGTGATCTGGAGCAGGTTCAGGAAACCAGATCGACCTGGCTGCAGCTGCAGGCCAGATTGGAAGCATCCGTCAAGTCCGAGGCCGCGCTGCAGGAGCAAGCGGCCGAACTTAACAAAGAGCTCCGGATACTTGCGGAAAACAAAAAAGAAATACAAGTCCTGTCCGATCAACTGAAACCCTACGAAGAACTCAAGGCCGAATCGGAAGCCCTGGCCAGGATGAAAAACGAGCAGGAACTGGTCAATCGGCTGAAGCGGCAAAGATCGAATCTCGAAAAGGAACTCCATGAAGCGGTCCGGGAGCTTGAGCAAACAGAGACTGAAGAATCATCTATCCAACAAGAGTCGTCTGGTATTCCGGCCGACATATCACAGCAACTCTCTCGGAAAAAGACCGACCTGGACAAGGCCCGGCAGCAGTTCACTCGGGTCAAAGCACAGAAAGAGATCCTCAGCGCCGATATCGCCCGATTGACGAAGCAAATGAGCTCGATCTCCGAATTTGGTCCGGATTCCGTTTGTGACCGCTGTCTCCGTCCCCTCGGGAGCGACCTGCCGGATATTAAACGCCACCTGACTCAGGAATTGAGTCAACTGGGGTCTCAGCGCCGGACTGTTGCTCAGGATTTGAAGGTAATCAAGGACCAGGGCACGGCCTTGAAAAAGGAAACGGAAGAGCTTGAGGCGGTGTCCATCCGCCGAGGGGAACTGGATATCAGACTGAAAGCCGTCCGGAAGGAGAAAAGAACCCTCCAGAACCGGCATAAGAACCTGACTGACTCACTGGCATCCGTGGACAATGAACTGAAAGAAAAGGGGGCCGTCAGTTTCGATCAGAACCGATATGAGTCGCTCACCGGTCGGCTTCAGGAACTGGACACGGCCCGTTTGCGCCTCAGCACATTACAGGGGATAGTGGGCAGCGAGCCGGAGAAACGGGAGAAACTGCTTCGGTGTCAAAACAGCATCGCCGTCGCCGCCGAAGAAGCGGAAGGGCTAAAGAAGAAGCTCGCGCACCTGGATTACTCTGATGACCGGTTCCAGCGGATCTCCACTGCCTTCAAGGAAGCGCAGAGTCAACTCGAGGGAGCCAAAAACGAGCGGGTTGCCTGCCGCACCAAGCTGGAGGTCTCCAGAAATGAACTGGAGGTGCAGACCGGCCTGTTGGATAGGCTCAACCAGGCCGGCCGGCAGTTGGAAGAGTTGCGGCAAGACCGCTATTACGGCGAAAAACTGTCGCGGCTGTTCACCGAGTTTAGGGAGTTCTTGATTTCCCGTATTCGCCCAACTCTGTCTTCATTCTCAAGCACGCTGATTTCCGAAATGACGGACGGCAAATATACGTTCGTCGACCTCGATGAGAAATACAATCTCCGAATCATGGATACCGATGAATACTTCGGCATCGACCGCTTCTCCGGTGGAGAGAAAGACCTGGCTAATCTGTGTCTGCGCCTGGCGATATCCTTGGCCCTGACCGAAGCGGCCGGGCTCAGCCGGTCTTTCGTCATCCTGGATGAAGTCTTCGGTTCCCAGGACGATACTCGCAAAGATCTTATCATCAAGGCACTGACCAATCTCAAGGAGCGTTTTCCTCAGATCCTGTTGATTACCCATGTCGAAGACGTTAAAGATCGGGTGGATGGGCTCGTGTTCGTGGAGCCGACTGGCATGGGCTGGTCCGAAGTCAGGAACGGCAGCAGCGGCTGATATGGCGGATGCGACGAAAAGGAGAAGGCTTGTCCGTTGGGCCGTCATAATTACCCTTGTAGCCCTTATTGTCTCCTTTCGGCTGGTCGACGAGATCGGTCAGGATGTCAGCCCGGATTATCGGTTCGTCATCGTCAGAATCATCGACGGTGACACGGTCGAACTACAGGGAGGCGACAAACTCAGGCTGCTCAGTATCGATACGCCGGAATCGGGCGAGCCGCTTTATGATGAAGCGACCCGGTTGCTGACCCGCCTTACCCTGGGTAAAACGGCGCGTATCGAGTACGGTCGCACCCGTCGGGATCGTTACGGGCGCCTGCTGGGGTATCTGTACGTCGACGGCCTCTTCGTCAACAAGATCATCCTCGAGAATGGACTGGGCTATTTGTACTTGTTCCGGGATACGGAACTGAACAGCCCGCAGATACAAGAGCTGCTGCAAACGCAGCGCGCCGCCCTGGACAACCGGATCGGCCTGTGGGCGCTGCCCCGCGAGGCCGAGGACCACTATGTGGCCCGGCCCGGTTCCTTCCGCTTTCATCGTCCGATTTGCAGCACCTTGTCACCCGACCCATCACCCCCTCATCGGATTTTCAACAGCCGCGAAGAAGCATTGTATGAAGGTCTGTCCCCCTGCCGACGATGCAAACCGTAGTGGACAAATTTATCGTTCTATAGGCTTGACGGCCTGTTGGCCGAAACATATAGACAGTCCCTTTGCTCTTCGATTTCGCTCAGGGTGACTTACAAGTATTGTATCTGCGAAGGTACGTGTCAATCCACCGAAGGCACGAATTCACTTCTTCATTCGAAGGAATCTGTGCCCAGCTTTTGGGCCAGTCGAAAAACCCCGTGGGCTGTTGTGTCGGGTCTTGAGCCGGCGTCAGCGGGATTCTGACCCGGCACGTGATTCGGTGTCAGGCAGAAGCGGCAGGTCACACGACTCCGCTGACGTGGATTCGCACGACCTGCCGCAACAGCCAATGAGGTGTGCTACCCTGCTGATGCTCTTCACATTTCACATTACAAGCGGAATCGCTTCAAGTAAATTACAGAAGTATTTGCTTAAGAATGAGCTTTATTGTGTAATTCACTGTTAGTACTTACTGAGAGAAATATAGCTGACATGCATAAACTAAACTGCAGGAGGTAGTCATGAAAGCTACAAGTTCGCATGTAACTATTAAAGTGATAATTATCTCATTCTTGGTTTAATTAATCCTTACTATTGACACCTGCATATTAAATGTTCTATGTTCTGGGCAGGAGGTATATGATGAGACCTTGTGGCAGCCCGGAGCAATTGGCGAATCGGCGCAAACGTGCGATCCGATTATTGGAGCAGGGGTACCAGCCGGTAGAAGTGGCGCGGCGACTGGGGGTTGAGCGGCGTAGCGTGCGTCGGTGGCAGGCAGCCTATAGTCGTGAGGGAGAATTAGGCATTGAGGCGCGACCATCGCCGGGGCGACGAGACACCACGGCCGTTCCCTCCAGAGAAAGCATCCGTTGCTCCGATCCTCTCTTCGACACAGTTCCCTTTCGTTACGCCTCAAATAGGACATTACTTATGCAGGATTCAATAGTATATATTCCTTGCGTTGCTAATCATGATTGTATAGCTTGATCGACACAAGCTGCGAACTTCTGAGCAAGTCCGAACTTTGAGGTTGAAAAGTCTGGAAATATTCTGCGCCGATTTATTGCCGTACATAATTTGGAGAAGCTTCGGGTATTGGGAGTTAGCCTCGAGTATGCGAATTGTCGTTCTGCAAAGCCCCGTTATCAGTCACTTTGTGAAATGAGGTGTTTTTGTCGCTTCCTGAAGGGTTGAATCCGTTAGTTATCGGTGACAAGGTAACCCGATTCCCCATTGTCCAGGGCGGAATGGGTGTTGGTATTTCCCTTTCCGGATTAGCATCTGCAGTGGCCAATGAGGGTGGAATTGGTGTAATTGCAGCTGCAGGAATCGGAATGTTTGAACGCGACTTCTATTCGAATTACCTTGAAGCTAACATCCGTGCGTTACGATCCGAAATCCGCAGGGCCAAGTCATTGACTCGTGGTGTATTAGGGGTAAACATCATGGTGGCTTTCTCGAATTACGCCGACTTTGTGCGAACGGTGATTGAGGAAGAGATTGATGTGATTTTTTCTGGAGCCGGATTGCCCTTGACGTTACCGCAGTTTCTCGGTAGCAACTCAAAGACCAAACTCGTGCCAATAGTTTCTTCGGCGAAAGCCGCAAGGCTCATTTGCAAAAGGTGGCTGAGTCGATACGACTACATCCCCGATGCGATAGTTGTGGAAGGTCCCATGGCAGGTGGTCACCTGGGGTTTTCGATAGAACAGATTCATGACCAGTCGTTCTCTCTTGAGAGATTGGTGCCGGGAATTATCGAGGAAGTGCGGGATTTCTCAGACCGTCAAGGAAAGCCGATTCCGATTATAGTAGCCGGCGGGATTTTCGCGGGAGCCGATATCCGTAAGTTCTTGGAGCTGGGTGCTGACGCAGTACAAATGGGGACTCGTTTCGTATGTACTGAAGAATGTGATGCAGACGATTTGTTTAAGCAGGCTTATTTAAACGCAAAGGCCGAAGATGTAGTAATAATTACGAGTCCGGTTGGAATGCCGGGACGAGCCATCCGGAACAGCTTCCTTGACGACGTGAGTGCCGGAGCAAAGAAACCATTTAGTTGTCCGTACCATTGTATAATCAGCTGCGATTACAAGAACAGCCCTTTCTGTATTGCACAGGCTCTTATGAACGCAAAGCGCGGACGGTTTGGCCATGGATTTGCTTTCGCCGGCTCAAATGTCTACAAGGTCAACGACATCATATCTGTCAAAGAACTATTCGCAAGGCTCGTTTCTGAATATGAGGGATCAGGCAAAGTTCGATTAGTCCGGCCTTCATAATTTCTCCAATCGTGAACTCCTGCAGTTCGGACTCATCTCGTTCCCAGGTTCGACTTGGGAACGAGGGTCTCTCGGAACTGCAGGGGATTCCGACCTACTTTTCTTTTTCAATATGCCCCGTTGACGCTAACCGGTTGATTGTATAACCTGTACAGCAGGATGTGTAGAATGAATAGCATCGTCAGGACTCTTCCGATTTTGATCGTCGTCATATCATCATTAATGATGGCGGGTCATACATTCAGCCAAACCCTGAGCGGCCTGTCGCGCCCCCCGCAGGATTCCGCCGAGGCGGAACGGGTCCGTATCTGGATTCCGGTCGAGCGGGACAGCAAATGCCGGGTCGATATCAAGATAGTCGATGACTCCGGCCGGGTCGTGCGCCATCTCCTTAACTACCGCCCCAGCCGCGGCTACTACAACTACTACTGGGACAAGCGGGATGATTCCGGGAAGCGCGTACCTCCCGGGACGTATTACAGTATGGTGGACAACTGCGGCAACATACGGCGGAGACCGATTGAGGCTCGGTACGGCGAGTGGGAAAAGGCCAGCCGGATCGTCCTCCCGGACACCGCCCGACCGTTCCTGGTGCGCTTCGAGCTGCTTGAGGATTCGGCCGATGTTTCGGTCCGGATTCTCAGCCAGCGCGGACATCAGGTCGACAGTGTCTTTGTCGACTCGATCTTCAACAAGGGTCAACACGAAATCGAATGGCAGCCGCCCCCCTCGTTTCGCCACGGCAACTACATGATTGAGGTCACTATCGGTGAGTATGTTTATGTTCGGGAAGTTAGCTATTTGCCGTAGCATAAAGCCTGTGCCCGGACGGCTGCTGCTGTTCCTGGTCGGCAGCCTGCTGGCCGGCGTGATCTTACAGGGATGCGCCATCACCGATCCTCCCATAAGAACGGAAGAGCCGGTCGATACCAAAACCTGGGAAAAGGCCTGGGTCGATCCCCAGATTGTCATCGCTGACTCCCTCTTTACTCTCATTCGCTCGGAACGCATCGATTCCTTTGTCGTGGACCGCACAGGCTATTGGGCGCCGGAACTGAAGTCTTCGGTCGAATTCTCGATAGACCGGGACTCCTGTTTTGTCAATGCGATCATGAAATCCTCAATGCACGATCTCGTCGTCCTGCCGCTTCTGGCGCGGACGCTCGGACGAGGGTACTACAAATTGACGCCGGGGCCGGGCATATTGAACCGGGCCGAGGGTGCGGTCGGTTCGTACGAAATCGAAGTCACGGCCTGTGGCAAGGCAGCCGTGGCGAGTGTCGGGCGCTGACGGCACGCAGTTCATCATTACAATTCGAAGGCTGACGTCTCACCTCCTCCGGGCGAATCGTTTGTGCAACCCTTGCACACGTTGATGATCGCGCCTTTCCACAACCGGCATCGCCGGTGAACCTCTACTCCAAACTGTCGATATACCCTAACAAATCCTCAGTCGTGAGGTAAACAGGAAGACAGGAAGAAGTCCGGAAGGAGCCGCTATGCCGAATATCCTCGTGGTCGACGACAAAGACTCGATGAGAAACATGCTGCACGAAACACTGGCCGAGGCCGGGTACCGGGTGGATTCCGTTGTCAACGGCAGCCAGGCCGTCGATCTGGTTCGCAACAAATCCTACGACCTGGTCCTCACCGACTTGAAGATGCCCGACGTCGACGGATTACAGGTTCTGTCCGCGGCCAAAGAGGTCGACATCGATACATCGGTCATTGTTATGACGGCGTACGGGACGATCGAGGACGCGGTCGCCGCCATGAAACAGGGCGCCTTCGACTTCATTACGAAACCGTTCGACACGGAACACCTCTGTGTCCTTATCGGTCGGGCTCTGGAAAACCGACGCTTGTTGGCCGAAAACACGCTCCTGCGACAGGAGCTGATGGGCGGACACGGCGTGTCCGACATCATCGGCCAGAACCGGAAGATGGTCGAGCTGTGCGAGCTGATTCACAAGGTGTCCAAGTCCGACGCCTCGGTGCTGCTGCAGGGGGAATCGGGGACGGGGAAGGAACTCTTCGCCCGCGCCATCCACGGGCTCTCCAATAGAAACCATGGTCCCTACATCGCCATCAATTGCGCCGCGATCCCCCGGGAGCTGCTGGAAAACGAACTGTTCGGCTCCGAAAAGGGCGCTTTCACCGGCGCCCACACGCGCAAAATGGGCAAGTTCGAAATCGCCACGACCGGCACTATCTTTCTCGACGAAATAGGCGACATGGATATCGCGCTGCAGGCGAAACTGCTACGCGTCCTCCAGCAAAAGAATTTCGAACGCCTGGGCGGCACCAAGCCGATCGATGTCGACGTGCGCGTCATCGCCGCGACCAATATGGACTTGACTGAACTCAATAAGGAGAAGCGATTCCGCGAGGACCTGTACTATCGCCTCTCCGTCTTTCCGCTGACCATTCCCCCCCTGCGGGAGCGCGTCGATGACATCAGGCTGCTGGCGGACTTCTTCATCGATAAGTACTGCCGCGAAATGAAAAAGTCCCTCAAGTCATTTTCGAAGAAGGCCTTCCAGTTACTCGAAGACTACCACTGGCCGGGCAACGTCCGAGAACTGCAAAACACCATCGAGCGAGCCGTCATTCTGGCCGAAAGCAAGAAGATCGCTCCGGAACACCTGGCTATCCGGTTGCGCCGCACGGACGAAATCCGGCTCCGCGAAGGCGCCGGCCTCAAGGAGATCGGAGCCCATGCCCAGATGCAGGCCGAAAAACGAACAATCCTGCGCGTCCTGAAAGAGACCCGCGGTAACAAACGAAAAGCAGCTAAAGTACTCCAGATTGACTACACCACGTTGTTTGATAAGATCCGCAAGTACCGGATCGACAAATCCGGTTCCGACGATTAGGTCGGAACGGTCCCGCCTCTGTCGCCGGCGCGACGTTCTTTCATTTCAGGATGCCCCCGGCAATTGCCTCATGAACCGGCGCTGAGACCCTGTGCCGTCCGCCGTTAACTTGCCTTATCAGGTATTGCCGCTGCCCAGTTTTTCCTTGCGCCATCCATTCCTGCGCGCTATCGTTATCCAGGTAGGGAGAACGTCCCTCAGCATGGGTACGATAGGTAATATAACGTAACTCACTGGAGGTAGCATATGGTATTTCAGCAGAGACTGATGTATCGTCTATTGTTGGTGGCCGCACTGGTGGCTGTCTGGGTGTTCGGCTGCGGTGACGATTCCACGGGACCTGACGACGGCCAAACGTCCGCTGAACTCGTGGCCGAGGCCAACGATTCCCTGGGGACCATGATGACGGAAATCATCGAGGAAACCCTGGAAGAAGCGGACTCGACTTTTCGCCCCCGCGATATTGACTTTTCCAAAGTCCATGATTTATATGAGCGCGCCCTGGCCAGGGACAACACCAATCAGGACGCGCGGTTCGGTTCGGCTTTCACCGGCCTGATGATGTATCTGACAGACCCCACCCTGAACGATCTAATCGACCGTTTCAAATACGTAATCGACACGAGCAGCGTTGACGGTGCGGGTCCGGTATCTATGTTGCCCCGGGTATTGCTGAGCGAGGTAATGTCGCCCGAAGGCATCCCGGCCGCTCCGGAGAAGTTTCCGGCGCTGCTGCCGGCGTTTGCGGCTATGGACCACGCCGTTATCCGACTGGCGGCCGTGGATCCCATGATCAGCGAGATTCAGGCCACGCTCGAGACCGGCCTCTTGCCTCGGGTAGTGAGCGCCCGTAATAAGATGCTCCAGGTACTGGAAGATGCCGGTTACACGTTCGTGATTACGCCCGCCATGCAGGGTAATCACGGCGCCAATCCCATCATCCTGGACCGCTCCGACTTTCGTGTGTTCCTGGCCGCTCTGTATGCGGCTGAAGCGTCGCTGCATATCTTTCTGGCGCGCAATCTGGATATGACCAGCTACGATGTGGAGGGAGTGGAGGACGCCGTTACTCAAAGTTCCGGGTTCCTGCGTCTGAAATCAGGCGGCGTCGGCGCCAACCACATGCTGACGGCGAAAACCAGGATTCTCTCGACAGAGACGGAACTCGAAAACGCCATCGACCATTTGATCGCCGAAATCGGCACTGACCAGAGTGACGACCTCATCAAGGTCTATACCGACGATCTGGAGGATCTTAACGAAGCGAAGGATACGCTGAACTTCTATCGCACGTACTTCGACGGGGCGAAGGAACTGGAAATCGTGTTCGATGCGGAGGATACCCTCCGGATTGATGTCGACATCAGTCAATTCTTCGACAATCCCATTGACAATCCAAAAGAGCTGCTGCCGGCTTATACTATCACGATGGAGCATCTTGAAGATTATTACGAGGCGTTCGCCGCGGAACATTTCAGTCGCGATCGCTATTGGGCCGCCATGGACACGATTTTCGGTTTGACCTACCCCAACGATACGCCATATTTCGACTATCATCTGCCGGAAGACAACAGCCCCCTCTTTTATCAGCTATTGGCTCACTGGGAGGCGTCCGGCCAGTTCATTTTCGGCTGGGAAGACGTGTACAAGTACACTGATTGCGAACCGCCGGCCACCTGGTGCTACTACTCGCAACATCGCTGGACCTATGAGAGATTCTGGCACGATCCCGATCAAATCGTCACGTGCTGGGAATGGCAGGCGACTTCGTACCACAGCTGGACATGGCCCAATCCGACGTTCAACGGGCTGTTCCCGAGCTTGACTTCGGAGGACATAAAGGATATGGTTGTCGACGAGCCGTCGGAGTGGAAACGAGGCGAGTGCGACACGACCCACTTTGAGTTCTGATGACGTCGGTTGGCAAAGATTGAAACGAAGCGTGAGTACTAATGATGAACTAGTGGTGCAATGGCGATCAAAGTCCAGTTAAAACAGATGCGCAGCCTGTGTCTGGCTCTCGGGCTGCTCACTGTAGCTGCGTCCGCGGTTCGGGCCGGGGTCGACTTCACCCGGTCCGGTTATCGATCTGCGACACTTTTCACCGACGGGGCCGACAACCACTGGGCCGGTGGCGGATCCTTTGTCGAGGGACAGTTCTCGGCCGGCGCGCTCGGGCAAACCTGGCGGCTGCGTGTGGCTCACGTTCGACCCGAGAGTGACCTGCACTGGGCATCAGGAGAGCGACCGGTCAGCAGTGGTGGTGACGATCGGCTGACGGGACGTTTGCTTTTGCGAAAACCGTATGTGCAGACGACCCTGCAGATGGAAACACGGGGCCGGATTATGGTCTCGTCGTTGAGTTACCGTTTGCTCCATGATAGTCGTATGGAATGGTCGGCGGGCGTCGAGGTTCGACCGCATCCGCGTATCGGCGGTGGGATTCGTACCGGACGCGTATTCCCTTGGCCGGCGTATAGTGAGCTATCCTATGAATATGCCGGCTCCGATCAGATCGCGGCCCGAGAAGGGGGTGTGCTCCACTGGCGGGGTTACGGTCAAACCACCGATGTAACGTTGCGCTTCATGCCCATATCCGGACTGGCTATTGAGACTGCGCGACGACAGGTCCGCCTGGAACCAGGCCAACCGGCCGATGAAACCGCCTCGGGTTCGTATAGCGCCGCCGTGGACGGGTTCTGGTCGGAGCAGAGCTTCCGTGCCGAGTATCTGCTGCGGGCGGATTGGTGCGCGGTGACCCGGTACCGGCGGCTGCGAGCCGAAACAAGACTGCGGGGCTTCAGCGCTAGAGACGTGTTTGCCCATTTTGGCGTGGTGGAGGCCGAGGGATTGTTGTGGTCGGTTCAGCTCGATCACGCCGATCGATTCCTCAAATATCTGTCCGGTCACTTAAGCGGCGAGGCGCGCGGCGTGGTCGAGGCCTGGCCGTTTGCCGAGGGACTGATGCGTTTCCTGGGCGAGCGTCGCCATGTCGCTGTGACAGGTGACGTGACGTGGCATCTCGTCAGCGCGGGCGGTCGCATGTGGGACAGCGGCCGCTATCGGATACACGGCGTGCTGGACTTCCTCCATATCGCGCCGGATCTGCGCTATGCCACGTGGCGGCCCTTGTTGTTCGGGTTCGGTATCGATGATCTGGAGAATGGTCGCTTCAAGATAACCGCCGCCGACCTGATTCGCCTGCAGCTGAAACCGGCCGTAAGGTTCGGCAACTGGTTGTTGGCATTCGAAGTATCACAGTGGCTTCCTTTGTCGGTGCGGGAAGCAGTCAACGAAACGTCCTCAAAAACAGCAGGTGAACGGGGAGAAACGGTATCCGGCGATGGCCCGCGCACGTGGGCCGGACTAACTCTCTCCATTCAACTGCGCTCGGAGTTTTAGCTCCCGTTTAGCCTCCGTGACCCACAAAAAAACCGATTGACACCGATGTTAAACTGGTATTTATTCTCGCTTATATGTCCGCCAAGCGTACTTACCGGGCGGGTTCGATGGTTGACGTTGCGGCGCCGGACTGAAAAGAGATAAGGGAGGGTGCCTTTGATACCGATAATCGGTATGATAAGCTGGGACCCGAAAGATTAGGTCGGTTGTGGATATGACAGGCATGTACAAATCATCGAAAGTCAATCGACGCGTGTTGTTGCTCAATCAAAATTACGAGCCGTTGACCGTCTGTTCGGCGCGACGGGCGTTCGTGCTGCTGTTTCAGGGGAAGGCCGAGATGCTGGCGACCGCGAACGGGTTGAAGCTGCGGACGGTGAGCATGGCCTACGAGCTCCCGTCGGTGGTCAGACTCTGGCAGTATCGGAAAGTACCGTTCAAACGGATCATGCTGACCCGCAAGAACATCATGATGCGCGACAAAAACCAGTGCCAGTACTGTGGCACGACCAAGGGTCCCATGACCGTGGACCATATTACCCCCAAACGAATGGGCGGCCAGGATACCTGGCACAACCTCGTCTGCGCCTGTAACCGATGCAACAACAAGAAGGGCGACCATACGCCTGAACAGGTGGGGATGACACTGCTGCGCAAGCCGGCCCGCCCGAGTTACATTACGTTCATTCAGCGCCACTACGGCATCGCCGACCAATGGAAACCGTACCTTTTTATCGATCCTTCCCACGGCAACTGCGCCACGACGTAGGGCTGAGATTGTCCACATTATATACCACCAGATCGGCTTCTGAGGCGCTAACGGCGGCGAATAACCCGACACGTCATCTGGCCGGGTGCCCCACCGCTGGCGGTGGGTCACAGTTGGGTACGAACCGGTCACATTGGTAACAGAATAAACTCACTACATGGGCAACACTTTTTGGATATTTGAGTTCTTTGTTGTCCTGTTTATTGTATCTCGTTTTTGGTCTTTTCAAGTGAAAGAGTTTGCGGTAGGTTGCAGTTGTGTCAGGTCTTGAGCCCGCGTCAGCGGGATTGTGACCTGACACCCGCTACCCCACCCAACGGGTGGGTTCTTTCTTTTCTTCTGCACTGCACGTCTCGACCAACCAGGCCCATTAGTTAGGTGGGATATTAAGTGTAGAGGCGGCTATGGACATCCACCGCCCTCACTGCCAAACGAACCCATTTTCACTGACTGTGAAACCTGGTGCGCCCGTGACCTGTGATCACCCGAGATCCGGGATCGGACATCCCCGCCACACCGATCGCCCCCAATGATATCCGGGTCAGACTGCCCCGACTATGGGGATCAGCCCATAACAGGCCTTCCTATCAACCTCGTCTCAGCCGCCTCTCCGCTCCCGTGACGGTTGCCTAAGTGCCGGCGTGGCAACAAGTTGTCGACACCAAACAAAACAATCTAAACCCCGGCATTACGGTTGCAAAGATCGCTTACAGAACGTAACCGAACACCTTGAACTGGACTGAAATTATGCGTGTCAAGTTCATTCTGACGATGGAAGATCTGGTTGTCGATAACAACCGGATCGATCAACTGATTCTGGATTGGGAAAGCGATGTCGACCATGCGGAGATCGCCGAACTCTCCCACAAATGGATAACGTCCAAGAACTTCCTGACCCAGCGGATGGTCGGGCTGACCCGGGTGGGGGAGTCCTCGTTGACCATCGAGCCGCTCGAAGAAGAGCAGTATGAAGAATACTGAGCTGACCAATCAGACGCAAAATCTGGCCGACCAGGCCTCTAACGCTGTCGATAACTACTCCGGGATACTGGGCTCCTTCAAGGGTCTCATTATTCAGAATTTCGGAGAGAACGGGCTGATAGCCGCCTATGTGATATTATCGGCGCTTATCATGTTTGTCGGCCTGCGATTGGCCAAAACGACGTTCTCGATGGTCAAGTACCTGCTTTTCCCGGCGGTTGCGCTGGCTGTTATTGGGTCGTTTGTGCTGCCGTACTCTTTTCTTGCCCTCTTGCCTATCACGACGACATTCGGCGCGGTGTTTCTGCTCATAAAAGGCTAGTTTGATGGGATCGGGCGAGGTGGGACATTCCCAGGTATAACTTCGGGACGAAACTACCCGAAGGTCGATTCATGTCGTTCCTAAAATGTAATTGGGAGCGATAAGGGCACTTAAGAGTATATCATTCTTGCTGTTAATGTGCCCGACACGGAAACAGCTTCCATTGGGAATTGTTTTCAATTATTGGCTTTACAGCACAATGATTGCATATATATATTAGGTACGTAGGTCTAGTTCAAACCTTAGGTCACTGATAACAGGAACAGGAAGAAGTACTATGATCAGCCGGGAGCTGATAGCCCAATTCCAAGGCTGGCTCGACCAAGCCAAGGCAGCATTCGCTGGTATCTCGGAACTGGCTGGACAATTCCAGAATCTGGTCGTGACTCATTTCGGTCAAAACGGTCTGCTGGCGGCTTATATTGTACTGGGCATTATCGGACTCGCGGTGGTCATACAGTTGGCTAAACTGTGCCTCAATATTGTGCGCTATTTGGTAATTCCGGCCGTTGCTCTGGCGCTGGTGGTCTCGTTCTTCCTGCCGTATTCGTTTTATGCTCTGTTGCCCCCTTCGGCCATTGTCTGCTCGCTATTCTTATTGTTCAAGAGTTAATACCTAGGGGTTCACCCACGTGGGTACGCTCGGATCGGGCGACCACATTGGGGCGCCCCTGCTGCCATCTCAATCGCGGAACAAGACCGCCCGGCATATACTGTCTTCCAGCTACAAAGTATGGGCTAATTCCACCACAATATCCGCTCCCGCAACTTCGCAAGTCACCCCCTGGTCTGTCTTAACCTTCGGGACATCATAGTTTTATCCCCATCGTACGTTCTCGGCAGGGCGGTTGCATTATCCGCCGGAAAAACATACTACCTGTTTCCTTCTGACTCCGTAAACAGGGGGCTTTTGATGGCGAAGACCGAAGACAAGAAATCCTGCATCAACTGCGGCAAGCCGCTATTCCAAAAGAAAGGCGCCTGGGTATGCCTGCACTGCAATCCGGAAGCGATTTCCATTTCTGGTATTTTCGATGATGATCTCGAAACCGAGGACCATGTCTTCATCGAATGCCCCGGGGCAACCCTGTATGATCCAGAGACAGGCGAGGTAGAACAGGGCGTGAAATGGCGTGACGATGACGATGCTTCGAAAGGGTACACGATAGTCAACCGCCGGATTTTTGCACCGGATCACAAACGGCGGCGACGGATACGCAAAGAAGCACTCGGAAAGATCCGTCGTTGTCGGGCCTGCCAGGACTATACCATACGGATGCGTCGACCGGAAGGTCGAGACTTCTTCATCCCGTCGGCGAAACATCCCCACCGCAAAAAACTGAAACCCGTAACGCACGTATCGTCGCGGTAGCGACGTTTCTATCATGCAGTGAGGTAGGTCGAAATCCCGCTTCGGGTTTCGACAGGCCGTGTGCTGCCAGGCAACTGCACTTGACAGCTCAGGCGCGGTCGGGCAGAATCTCCCGACGGCTCGGGGTCCACGGTTCCCAAGACAACCCCATCCCTCGTTCCCAAGTTGCACCTGGGAATGCCCTTCCTTTCGTAGAGACAGCTCGGCACCTATCCGCTTCTCCCGGGAACCCGGGAAAGAGAAAAACCCTTTACAAAGCTGACTATTCAGTGTACATTGCCGGTGTACAAGTCAACTGCTTGCAATTGAAAACGGCTCACGGCCGGCCAAGTGGGAGAAGAGAAATCATGAGTAAAAAGGTCTGCGCGTTAACAATAGTCATTCTGACTGCATTGGCCTCGCATGCATGGAGTATTTCGGTTGTTGTTTCGAAGGGAGCAGGTCACAACGGACAGATAAGGAGCGATGATTGGCAGGTGCCGCCGGCAGGGGATCTGGATCTCGATGGGATGACAGCATCTGCCGGTGATCTGGCTGCTATGAATATGCACCTGATTGTTCTCAGCAACTGTATTATCGATCCCCCTCCGTATCCGCCGACTGAAGTAACAGCGCAGGCAGATATCAATTGCGATGAGACGACATGGGCCGTATCGGATCTCGTGGAGCTCTGGAACATTCTTTTGGGGAAGATAGAGCCCTGTTATTTACCGACGGCGGTTTCGGTTGGCGGTCGCCATAGGTTGGTCGAATCGCTGAGCGCCAGTGACAATTACTTTGTTAAAATACAGAACACACAGTTCGTCAGCGAGGACACAGGCTGGGTTGACCTGGTCCTCACGGAAGCAACCGCTGTATTCTGCGGGTTTCAGTTCCACCTCGAATACGACCCGGCCCACCTGCAATTGCTGGAGATTGAGGCCGGCGATGTCAGCAGTCGTTGGAGTCACGTCGATTACCATGATTCCAGCTCCGGCACCGTCAACGATCTTCGTATCGCCGGCGTTGCGGACGATTTCAGCGAGGCTCCAGATCTAACTCTGCCGCCTCTGCCGTCCCCGGTAGTGCGCCTGAAGTTTGCTGTCGTCTCACTGGAAAGCAATTTCCAGACGGATATCAACTTCGTCTGGGATGATTGTGGCGACAACAATCTGGTACCCAGCACATCAGGCATCGAGTGTGGCGCGCATTGTCCTCTCTATACCAGCGTATCTCGACATGTCTACGATCCCGACATGATAGATATCACAGGCAGCAGTGATCGCTATGGTGGAGTAGATGATATATGTGTGCTCGGGGGACCGCAATCAACTCCCCTGCCGGTCGTAAATTTCAAGAGCGGCCGCGTTTATCGACTTGAGTGCTGCCAGGGGCGACGTGGTAATACCGATGGTCTCACCGCCGCAGGAGGCGACATTGATGTCGCCGACCTCTCCTATTTGGTGAATTACTTATTCAAAGGTGGTCCGAAACCGCCGTGCCCCGAAGAAGGCAATGTCGATGCTGTCGCAGGTTCGGGTGGGCCGATCGACGTTGGTGACCTCACCTATCTGGTCGATTTTCTGTTCCGGGGCGGCCCCGAGCCGCCGGGGTGTTAAATTCTCTCATCTGATTGCCAAGTTGAACTTGGCAACCAAGTTTTGTCGGGACCGCAGGGCTCCCGACCTACTGATCTTTAGTATAGGTCAGAACCTAGAGGGTCCTGACCTACGGAGTCAATAGAGTACGCCGGTATGACAGCGCCATCGCAATCAGATAACAGACTAAACCGACTATTAATAAGCTGTATGCATATGGTTCCGGATGCTGGAAACGAAGAGTAGCGTCGGTATCGTGCATGAAGGAATATAGTATTATCCCCGTGCCAATGAGGGAAATGATCCAGGTCGATTGCGGCGGCTTAAAGCTGCGCCCCCGGTTCTCGATACGCAAAATCATCAGGCCGGCGACAATCATGAGAACCGCTATCAGTACCGGCGCGATCACCGGCCCGATCCAGGGTAGCGGTATCAAAAACAGGATGTCCCAATCCAGAATACTTGCCGGCCAATCGAGAGTGACTTTCAGCCAGATGTAGTAGAAAATGTCCCAGACGCCGAACGCCGCCAGAAACCAGGCAAACCGCGACCAGGACGTTCTCCCGGCAAGCCAGGTGACGGTGGCCAGCATAACCAGAGTGGCGAACTCGCGCCCCAGTTCGACGGCAATGAAGACGTTGGGCATAGGTTGTAACGGAAACGAAAAGCCTCCGGGGTAGTACAGCTGCCGCAGGTATACGACCACCGCAGCTTCAACATACGCCATCGCGACGGCAAAGAGCAAGACGACGGTTAATTGCTTTGTGGCGCCTTTCATAACATTCATTATCCAATATAAACTACGCGATGAAATACGGCAACCTTCATGAGAAATACAATGTGCTGTCAGGCGACTCGGGGCTGTCCCAACAGACCGAATGAAGTTGATTCTTTTAACGCGTAACGGCAGGGCTTGTCCCCGCCGCTACGGCAAGGCGGCGCAAGGCCGCACGTTACGCGAGAAGGGCGCGGTCGACAATCCCCAGTACCGATTCGCCACTTATGAGACCGACCCACTCTGCCTGACGACTCCGACGCCGTCGGGCAGAGTCGCCCGACGGCATGTCTGAACCATGGGTCCGAACTCCCGCAGTTTGAATTTCATCTCGTTCCCAATCCCCCTTCTCGTTTCCAACTTGAACTTGGAGACGAGATCGTGGCGGAGCCACGGAATTGCGCACTCCCTGGCTGTTCCTAAAATCGGTTGATTAAAGTCTCTACCTCCCTGATATTGAAACGATGCATTGGTTGAAGAAGATTTTAGGCAAGCCGGAGTCCGTTTCCGAAATTGATCCGGGCACCGTCCAGAAGAAGTTCCGGCAGTTTCGCGCCCTGTTGACGGCCCATGACCACGTGATGCACATCGCCGGAGACATGGAAGAGAAGGCACAAGGCGAGTATCTGTTCGACCTGCATTATCTGCGATCCAACCTCGCCAAACTGCATGCCGCCGTCACCGAGGCGATTGATCTTATGCTGGCCATGGGCGGCGACCAATACCGCCCCCTGCACAAACAGCGAGAAGAGATCTTCAGGAAAATCGAGCAGATTATACCGCTTTCGCGGGCTATCGAAGAGGATGAGTATACGATTTCGTTCGACCGATTGGATCGGGATCGCGCCATGTCGGTCGGTAGCAAGAACGCCCAACTCGGCGAAATGAAATCGAAGCTGGGACTGCCGGTGCCGGAAGGGTTCGCCCTGTCGGCTTGGGCCTACAAGCAGTTCATCGATCGCAACAACTTGCAGGATCTAATCAACCGCGAGATCAACGATCTCAACATCCGCAGTTATGATGAACTCACGCGACGCAGCGAACGGATACTGGCCGGGTTCCTGGCGGGTCGTATCCCGGAGGAAATCATCGAGGCGTCGCTGGCGTCCCTGGAAGAGATCACCCGGAAATACCCCACCGATCGGTTTGCCATGCGCTCCAGCGCCATCGGCGAGGATACGCTCTACAGCTTCGCCGGGCAGTATGCTTCGCTTCTGAATGTGAAGCGAGAGGACTTGGTCCATGCGTATCGGGAGGTCCTGGCCAGCAAGTTCAATCCGCAGGCCATCTATTACTTCCTGAGCCACGCCATGGCGGAATCCGAGCTGGCCATGAGTGTCGGGTGCGTGGTCATGATCGATGCCGTCGCCAGCGGCGTGGTCTATTCGCGCAATCCGATCAGCCCTGACGATGATAATATAGTTATTAGCTCCATCTGGGGACTCGGGAAATACCTGGTTGACGGTAGGCTGACGCCGGATACGTTTAGTGTTTCGCGACGCGACGGTACGTTAAAGCAGGTCATCCTGGCCAATAAAGAAGTCCGGCTGGGATTGGCCGTGGACGGCGGTACGCGCGAGGAACAGGTGGAGCCGGAACTGCAGCACAAACCTTCCATCACGGAGGCGCAAATTCAGGAACTGACGCGATATGCGATTCAGTTGGAAGAACATTATGAGACGCCGCAAGACATCGAATTCGCCATCGATCGGGAAGGAACGCTTTTCCTGTTGCAGACTCGTCCGTTGCGCATCGCCAGTCCGCCCCGTGCCGAGGTCGAGATTGATCGATCCCGGATTCCGAAGCTGTCCGACGGCGGCGTCACGGTCAGCCACGGCGTCGGCGCCGGGCAGATTTGTCTCGTCCGCTCCCAGAAGGATCTGCAGAAGGTGTCCGATGGCTGCGTCCTCGTGACGCCCAACCCGTTTCCCGGCATCATCACCGCCATGACCAGGGTCAGGGCCATTATCACCCGCGTCGGCGGGGTCGCCAATCACATGGCCACCATCGCTCGAGAATACCGAATACCGACCCTGGGCGGGTATCACAGTATCGATGACCTGACCGAAGGCGAGCTGGTAACGGTTGACGCCACCGGTTGCACCGTCTACGAAGGGCTGCAGCGGGAACTGATTGACTGGCGCAAGCAGGATCATGATCTGTTCAGCGACATCGTCATCTTCGAGCTGCTCAAACGCGTGCTGCAGTGGATATCACCGCTCAATCTGCTGCACCCGCATTCACCGCGGTTCACGATTGAGAATTGCCGGACGATACACGATATCACCCGCTTCATTCATCAACGGGCCATTGAAGAAATGTTCAGTGAAGCTCTGGCTTCGGGAGACAGGCACCGAGCTGATCTGCGGCTGAAGACAGATATGCCGCTCCGTGTGCGGCTGCTCTATCTGGAGCCGAGTCCGACCAACCGAGCCGTCAAGGGGGAGATACCGCTGGAGCGACTGGGGTCGATACCGATGATTGAATTCTGGCGGGGCGTTGCCCGGGAAGGCTGGCCGAAGGCGGCTCCTCCGCCGGAGGCTATCTCCATGAAAGGTACGACCGTGGCGCGCTCGGGGCGAAGGAAGGTGTTTCGGTATCGAGAAACCAGTTTCGCCATCATCGGCCGCGAGTATATGTTGTGCAACCTCCATATGGGGTATCATTTCACCACCGTCGAAGCGCTCTGCACGAACGACCCGGGTAAGAACTACATTCGGATGCAATGCGGCGAGGGCGGAGCCTCTCTCGAGAAACGTGTCCGTCGCATTAACCTTATTGCCGCGGTGGCCGAGCACATCGGATTCGAAAACTACAGCCAGGGTGATTTCCTCAATGTCAGCCTGTCCTATCACAACGAAGATGAGATCAGGGAAAAGCTCTATCTGCTCGGGCAGCTGACTATGATGATCAAACAACTTGATATGGCCCTGACGAATGATGATGTTGCCGAGTGGTACCGAATGGATATAATGAAAAGACTGGAGCTGCTGGACCCGGACGACAAGGAAGTATGAACGACGACTCTCACATACTCCAGGAACAGCCCCAACCGCGTATCCGTTTTCGCTACCTGATACTCATCAGTTCGGTCCTCATCTTTGTCATTCTCGGAATCGGGTTAACGGTCGTTTACCAGGACGCGATCATTCTCCGGAATCAGATCAAGCAGGAATTCAATGATCAGCAGCAGCTGCTGGCTCGCCAGGCTGCTATGCAGGTCACGCAAACGCTGCGTGACATACGCATCGAGCTGAACCGCCTGGAACGTTACCGCCCGCAGCTGTCGACTGCCGAGGATTACGGAAACACGTTGATTGCCCTGGTCGAACACGTGCGGGCCAAAGGGGTGATCGAGGGCGGCATTTATCGGGCCGATGGGCGACTGCGGTCACGTTACACGGTGGACTCCGATTCGCCGCCGCCGTCATTTGAACAAGTTCGTCGGGCGCAGCGGCAGGGGCAGGGAGCCTGCCTCGGTGCAATGGCGGAAATGCCGTCCGATACCGAGGTCACCGGTATAACCGGCATCGTGTGTATTCCCTGGTTGGTGGCCAACGGCGCCGACGGTTTCCTGTATACGAAGGTCAACGTAACCGACATGCTGGCCGGCATCGTCAGTTCCCTGCGGCCCTCCGAGGTGGGCTACAGTTGGGTGATTGACCAGACAGGCCGGTTTTTGTTTCACACGCAGGAACGGCTCATTGGCCGCAATGCATTTGTGGTCGGACGGGGTGCAGAGAGCCCCACGACCGCTATCAGAAAACAGGGGAGTATCGAATCGAAAATGGTGTCCGGCCGGGAGGGTACCGGCTCCTGTCGTGGCAGCAGTCGCGAAGTACCCGAGGAGTTCGAGGAACGACTGGTGGCGTTCGCCCCGATCGCGGACTCGATGCTGGCCGAGAACAGGTGGTCGGTGGCCGTGTCGTTCCCCGTCGAGGAAGTCGCCGCGGCGGTCGATGAAGCGACATCACGTCATATCACCGCCGAGATAGCCATAATTGTCAGCATGGTCCTCTTTGGCGGGCTGATCTTCATGTACGAACGACGGGTATCGCGCTCGCTGTCGCGAAACGTGGTCAAACAACAGAAGTTCCTCTCGACCATCATGCAATACTCGATGGACGCCATCATATTAGTAGACAATCAAAACCGAATTGTGGTGTGGAATAAAGGCGCGGAATTGCTGTTCGGCTACACGGCCGACGAAATGGTCGGACAGACCTTTCATCGTATCATCCCGCCCGAGATGGACGCCGAAAAGGAAATACAGCGAATTCGCAATCAGGTGCTCCAACAGGGCTACATCCGCAATCACCGCGCCCAGCGGTACACGAAAGACGGGCGGCGCGTGACGATTGACCTGTCGCGGACGCAGGTGCGAGACGCGAACGGGGAGCCCTTGGGCAGTGTCGCTATCTTGCGGGATGTCACCGAGGAGTTCGAATTCGAACAGCGCATGTACAACACCGAGAAGCTGGCCTCGATCGGCACCTTGGCGGCGGGCGTGGCGCACGAGATCAACAACCCCCTGGCCATCATCCAGGGCTTCACCGACCTGCTGGAAGAACGCTTCCCGCCGGACTCGCAGGAACGCGCCGACTTAAAGATTATCGAAGATAACGTCGAGCACGCCAAAAAAACAGTGGAGGACTTGCTCGGCTTTGCCAGGGTATCAGAGGGCGATCAGCAGCCGGTGGATGTGAATGAGAGCCTGCAAACCGTGATCAATATCGTTTATCACACGCTGCCGTCGGAGAAGATCGATCTGGTAACCGAAATCACCCCCGACTTGCCCCGGGTCAGCTGGGATGCCCGCGAGTTTCAGCAAGTCGTATTCAACCTGATAAACAATGCCGTGGCCGCCATGAAAGAGGACGGGGGAACGTTGAAGATTTCGGCTTGGGTCGAATCGCGCCGGGTGTGCGTGCGGGTGACGGATACCGGGACCGGGATACCCGATCCCATCAAACGACAGATATTCGATCCCTTCTTCACCACCAAACGGGTCGGCGAGGGCACCGGGCTGGGACTTTCGTTGTGTTACGGTATTGTCAAGAAGTACGGCGGGTCTATCGACTTCTTCAGTCACTCGGCCGAGGATGATCCCTCCGAGCCGAGCGGTTCATCTTTCACCGTGACCATGCCGATAAGTGACCCCACCTTAGAGGACGAGTAGGTACCATGGCGCAAAAGATCCTGGCGGTTGACGACGAGCCCAACATGCTCCGACTTCTGGAGCGGATCATCACGGAAAAGACGCCGTTCCAGTTTGCTTCCACCCCCAATTCGCTGGAGGTGGAGAGCATGCTGGAGCAGGAAGAATTCGATCTGGTCATCACCGATTTGAAGATGCCGGGGAAAGATGGGCTCGATATTCTGCGTTTCATTCGAGAGTCCCATCGGCACGAAGAGGTCATAATCATAACCGCTTTCGGCTCGATGGACTCGGCGTCACGGGCCATGTCGCAGGGCGTGTTCGACTATATCACCAAGCCCTTCAAGAAAGAAGAGATTCTCCACACGATCAACCGGGCCATGCGCTGGCAGCAGATGAAACGGGATGCCGGTCGGTTCGACGACCTGTTGAACTGCGAACCGTTCGACGAAGCTCTGGAACAGTTTCAAGTTGAATATGTCAAACGGCTTGCCGCCAAGTGCGGCCACAACCACGAGGAAGTAGCACGGGTGGCGCAACTGCCGATCGAGTGCGTGCGGGCTATTCTGGATCAGCAGCACTGAACGACGGCCGAGCGCGTGGGTTGTGCCGCGCAGGTCTTCAAACCCGCCGGTAAGTCGTATTCTCCGCATCCCCAGGTTGCACTTGGGAACGCAGCCAATACCAGTAGGTCGAAATCCCGCTTCGGGTTTCGACTAGGGCTCAGTCATTTTGGAGTTGCACTGGGGAAGGAGAAGATCGCCCACCTACACCACCAAAACTCTTATATCGCCGATAAAACTGTTGGCGGCGATGTAGAGTTTGCGTTCGGCGTCATTGTAGTTGGATGTGTGAGCATCGAGATTGTTGGAAAACCGGCTCGCGCGCCGGCCCAGCGCCTCCACGTCCCCGATGAAGTTCGAGCAGTGGACAAATACCTCCATGTCCCTCGGGATCATCACCCGGATGTCGCCGATGAAGCCGGAAATGACGATACGGTTGAGTCCCGGATCGAGCTTGCCACCATGGACTTTCAGCTCCACATCACCAAATCCGGACGAGACCTCGACGTTGGCCAGGCCCATGTCCGTGAAGTCAATAAACATATCGCCGAATGTCTTGCTGTAGCGAAGTTTGCCCTCCGGAGTCATCCCGGCTGGGGCGTCGGTGTACCTGGCGTCGGCGCCCGCCTGGGCTGACGTGCGGGTGAATGTCGCTCGCGCCTGAGCCTCGTGGATTTCGCTGGGGCGGGGGGGCGTTTCGGGAGCGCTTTGTTGGTAAGTAAAGGTGGTCTGTTCGCGGTCCGTCTTTGGATATTGCTCTTGCTTTCGCCTTCGGACAATCAACCAGATGCCGATTGCGATGAAGGCCGTCGGCACCAGAAACCGCATAACGTCCTCGAACGTGTAATACAGCAGGTCGAGAGTATTCAGAAGCAGAAAGAAGCCCACAATGATTAGAATAAGACCGAATATGAGTTTCTTATGGCTCACAGAAGTTCTTTTCGGTTAGTGGTTCTCATATCGCCGTATACGTAAGAGTTGCCTCTCGGTTACGCACCATACGGATTAAGTCTATGAGACATAATATGTCATGGCAAGAAAAAAAAGGTCGTGGGGGTGACCCCGCGTGGTCGCCCGCTGGCGGGGTACCCACATCGGGGTACCCCTACGATTTTGGAACGTCTCAGTCGGATTGCCCGCTGCCGCTTACATTTCGAAATCCAACGTGGCCATGCTGTAGGCCCAGAATCCGGGATCAGGGTCCGTCATTCCGGCAAAGGCCTCCTGGGGCAAAAAGATAGAGGCGCCCGCAAGCAGTTCCACCCCAGCCACACGTGTCGTCGACACCGTCAGATCGAATTCGATGCCGACGTCTTTGGTCAAGCTGGTGTCAATCGGGCTGACATAATCCTGCGCGGTCGAGAAGTAGTGCAAATCGCCTTTGATCGTCCAGCCCGGCGCCGGATCGACACTGCCGCGCAACATGAGATCCATAAGCCCGCCCGGGTTGGAGCTGACGAAATAGTCCATATAGCCGCGGAACTTGTGCCCGGTGTAGTACGAATTCTGGTACGTCTTAACCTTGGTCGAATCGGAAAAATCATCACCCGAAGAATAGTCAATCCCCACCGCCACTCTCGCATTGTTCGGCCCCGGGAACGTGAAGCCGGCTTCAAAGGCAAACATGAAGGCCGAGATATCCAGCTCCAGCGAATCCGGGCTGACACTGTTCGGCATTTTGCCGAATTGATACACGCCGTTCAGAGTGAAATCCCACTGCAAATGAACTCGGTGGTAATAGAGACCGACGTTGAACCGGTCCAGCCGGTTGTAGACGTAGCCGGTGGAATCGGCATTGTACTCGTAGAAGCCGAACAGGTCGAGATTCCAGGCCCCGACGCTGCTGTAGAAGCCGAAGATATCGAAATCGCGATTGTATTCGGGGTTTTGCAGCTCCAGTCGTTTCAACCAGAACAAGGTCGTTTTGTAGTTATCACCGCCCTGGTACCAAAGCTGCATGCCGTCCCAGGTTCGGCCGACATTGCTCCAGCCGACGTTGCCGAAGACACGGTGATTACCCTTGACGAACTCGAACCGTCCAGCCTTGCCGCCCCAACCCCGGCCGAAGATTCGCTTCACCTTGATATACGCCTGGTGCATATCGACGTTCTTGCCGTCATTGAGCGCTCCCGACGACGGCAAACCGAATTGGTTGTATTCGCCGGCCACGCGACTGTCCTGGAATTGGATATAAGCAATTGCGTTATCATCGACTTCGGCTTTCACGCCGAACCGGGTGCGCAGCTCAGCAAAGTGATCTGTAGCCAGGGTGGTGTCGAAGATACCGAACCGATCATCGAGAGTCGATCGGGCTCGAATCTGACCGTCAAAGGTCACTGTGGTCGCGGACCAAACCGGCGCTGCAATCAGCGTGATCAAAACGCCGATCACGACCGGTGTTCGAAGTGATTTCACTTTGTTTCCTCCTTTGGGAAGATTGTGTAACAAGTTCATTCGTATCCAGTTTATTTTCATCGCACATTACGTCTCGAGAATCTGCGCATTGTTCTGCAAACAACTACCGAAACAGTCAAATTTCGATCAACAAAAAAACAACACGCCCGGGGCAGCGGGAATTTAGCAGCTTCTCAAGCTTGACACGGCGGCAAGGGCGGTCTTTATTCCCCGAGATTTTTGGACCAAACGGAAACACGCACGGCGCTTGACAGATAGGAGGAAGTATGCCGCGTTCACTTTGTCAAATCACGGATCTGGCCGCCGACGAAATACGGGAGATTTTCGATCTCTGTGCCCGCATGAAGAAAGGGGAGATCAGTCCGCGCCCGCTCGAGGGCAAGTCGGTGGCGTGTGTCTTTGCCAAGGAGTCACTGCGAACGAGAGTGTCCTTTGAAGTCGGAATTTCGGAACTGGGAGGGGACTCTATTTACATTACCGGTAACGAAATCAAACTGGGCCAGCGCGAAAGCATAGCCGACGCGGCCCGGGTCCTGTCGCGCTACGTTGGGTTGATCATGATCCGTACTTTCAAGCAGTCCGACGTCGAAGAACTGGCCAGATACGCCAGTGTCCCGATCGTCAACGGGCTCACGGACCTGGTGCATCCCTGCCAGATTCTGGGTGATTACTTCACGGTTTTGGAGCACCTGGAAAAGAAGGACCGGTACTGCGTGGCGTACGTCGGCGACGGCAACAACGTCACGAACAGTTGGCTGAATCTGGCGGCGCGCATTCCCCTGGAGTTTCGAATTGGAACGGCGGAGGACTGTCATCCGGACAGCGGACTTCTGGAGCAGGCCCGGGCCAATCCGGACAGCAAAATCGTACTGACGGACGATCCTAAAGAAGCGGTTCGGCATGCCGATGTAGTCTATACGGATGTCTGGGCCTCTATGGGCCAGAAACATCTAGTAGAGGAGAAAGCAAGTAAGTTAGCAAGATATCAACTTAATAGTCAGTTACTGGCTCTGGCGGATCCGAAGGCTATCGTGCTGCACTGCTTGCCGGCCGAACGCGGTCGAGAAATCACCGACGAGGTCATGGACGGTCCCCAGTCACGAGTATTCGACCAGGCCGAAAACAGGCTGCACATTCAGAAGGCAATCATGACGTTCCTTCTGAAGTAGAATTCCGAGACGGTTCGACCAGTAACAGGCTATTAAAAAGAAAGGAGACGCATATGCGTTTCGCGCGGGCAGTGCTCTTGTTAGGGCTAACCGTCACATTGGGAACCGGACTGGCTTTCCTGGGCTGCTCCGATGATTCTCCGACTGATTCCAATAGAGGCAACTCCAACGATCCCAACTTCCTGGCGGTACAGGAGCAGTTGACGGTCGTGGTCGATTCGACGTTGCAGTGGTTCGAGGACGGCGTGGGTTCGATGTTGACTCTGGCTACCGACACGACAGTTGATCCCATTATCAATTCGCCGACCGATCCCCAGGCAGTTACCGATTCGAGCAGCGCGGTGTATACCGAGGACGGCTGGCACGTCATCTATGTGTCCTACCATACCGATGATTACAGCACCCTGGTGGCCGATTCGATCCAATTCGTCAAGGGCGGAGAATATCAGAAGAGCCCAACCGATCTGGAGACCCTGATCTACAAAAGGGTGGTCGATTTCTCGGCCGTGGATACGACCTCCATCTACGAGTCGTTCACCAATCGGGCGGAATTCACGTTCGATGACTTGAATACGCTGGAAGCCACGATCAACGGCACTAACACTCGAAACGTCACGATCAAAGACGTGTCGGGTGACGAAACCACCTGGCGGACCTTCAGTGTCGAGACGACCATCAGCGACATCGAGATCGTCAGGACCGGCTCCCGCTGGGATCAGACCTGTCCGGTTTCCGGTACGTTCGAAGCTACGGTCGACATGACCTATCAGGAGAACGACGGCGACCCGGTGACGACCGACTGGGGACTCAGTCTTACCTTTAACAACGGCCGGGCTACCTCGATCGTAACCTCGAACGGTCTCGTCTGGACCTACTCCAATCAGGAGTGTTTTGTACCGGCCGACGAATAGCTGATTACCTTCTTCAGGATATGACGGACCCGGCTGACGGCAGCCGGGTTTTTCTTTGGCCGAAAGGCGGCTGTGTGTCCGGGACTATGTCCTGTTGACAACCAGCCCCGCATGAGCTACCTAGCCGCTGTGAAAGAGATTCCGAAATACACCGGTTGTTTCGTATGTGGCGACGAGAACCCTCGGGGACTGCAGGCCCGTTTCTTTTATGAAGACGGCAAAGCTGTTACGAAAGTAGAAGCCGCTGCGCAATATGAGGGATATGCCGGCATTTACCACGGCGGCATCGTGGCGACGCTGCTCGATGAAGTTATGATAAAGGCCATCATCGCGCGGGACAAGTTGGCGGTGACAGCCGAAATGACGGTCAAGTTTCTGCATCCGGTCAGGGTCGGGGATACGCTCGAATTCAGTGGCTGGATCACCGCAACAAGAAAGAGAGTGCACTATACGAAGGGCGAAGTTCGCGCCCCGGACGGTCTGCTTTATGCCACGGCTCAGGGTACTTATGTGGAAGCTAAACCGGAGCTAAAAGATGACTTACTGCGGTCATTGTCTTGACCCCGAGAGCGTGCTGAAAAAGCCACATGTGGCTGTTTTGGCAGGTCCTGCGAATCCCACCCCAGTGGAATCGTGTGTCCTACCGCCGGGCGGCCTTTTTGCGCTTTCTAAAGCTGACCGTGCCGTTTTGAACAACTGTACCCGAGTCGGCGTTATTGTCTGTAACGAGTAACTGGAGAGCAGTATGATGCGATATGCCCGGTCCTTGACGACCTTCTGTATTCTGGTGGCGATAGTTGACAACGCAGCCGCGGAAGAAGTTGGCTGGTTGACGCTCAGGAGTCACGCTGAAGCTGACCGAGCCGAAGCCATTTTGGATCACGCTTTTGTCAGAGTCGGTAACCGGTTCGTTGTCGGCGTTGATTCTGAAGAAAGACAAGGTCTGCGAGAAGCTGGACTGGTGTTCGAAACCCTGTTTTCCGATCGGAGCCCCCGGGACCTGTTTCTGATTCATCCCAAGGATGGGCCGGTTGAGAACGGGACTAGCGACAGGGAACTGGAAAGAAGTGTCCAGTTAAATGACGAAATGAGACTGGCAGCGCTCACTCCACCGCTGGCGGCTGGCATCAACGAGTCCCGGTTATTCTTCGCCACACCACTGACGGACCTGCACGCCCGATTGCGGTACGTACCGCCCGCAGTGAGCGGCTATTTATCGCAGTTGGAAGATTATCCCAGTGACTCGCTGGTCGCCCGTGTCAGTCTGGACTCTCTCTATGCCTGGGACACTCGTTTGGAGGCGTTCCAAACCCGCTATATCTGGAGTGATTCCATCGATGCCGCCCGCGACTGGATTATAGGCAAACTGCTGGACTGGGGCTACACGGATGTATCGGTTCAGCCGTTTGAATTCAACGGGGGCACCCACTACAACGTTGTGTGCGTAAAACCGGGTTATGCCGAACCCGACAAGACGATCGTGATCGGCGGGCACTATGATTCCATTAACAATGGCAGTGATCCACTCGTCTTCGCCCCGGGTGCCGATGACAACGGTTCCGGGACGGCCTTAACCATGGAAATAGCCCGGGTTCTGGCGGACGTCCCCCTGCGCAAGACCGTCATCTTCATGGCGTTCTCCGCCGAAGAGCAGGGGCTGGTGGGCTCCGAGTACGCCGCCACTCAGTTCGCGATCGCGGGGACGGATATCGAAGTAATGTACAATTACGATATGGTGGCCTATGATCCTTATATGGCTAGAGAAATCCATGTAACTTCGGCCGGCACCATCGATGCCTACGCGGATCTATCGGCTGAGGCGGCCCTGCGGGTGACCAGCCTCACAACGGGTCCGACCACCGCCTCCGGCGGCGGGTCCGACCACCAATCGTTCCGAAACGAAGGATACAACGTCGTCAACAATATCGAATCAGAATTCAATTTCGGCGGCTGGCACACCAATCAGGATATCTCTTCGCGCCTCGACTTTGAGTATTTCACCGAAGTCACCAAGATGGGCCTGGCGGCGATTGCCATCGTGGCCGATGCCGCCCATCCGACCGCGGTCGAGAATATCGTTGACGTCGGAAACGGCCAGTCATTGGAAGTGTTCTGGAGCGACTGCGATCCGACGTATACATACCGTGTACTCTGGGGAAGCTCATCGGGCAATTACACCGATTCGATGACGGTTGCAGCCGGCGCCTGCTCGACAACAATCAGCGGACTGACGGATGGCGTACGGTACTTCGTGTCGGTGGTGGGAGATGCCCCCGACGGTTATCCGGCTGTCTACTCGGTGGAAGGAAGCCGGACGCCGTTGGTCGTCCCTCGCGTGCCAACCCAGTTCTCAGCTTCACCCGACTCCGCCGCCATCATTCTGGCGTGGGAGGACAATCTCGAAGCGGATATTGCCGGGTACAATGTCTACCGACTGATGGAGGGGAGCGATTGGGTATTATTCAAGTCCAATCTCCCGACTTCCTCGTTTGTTGACAGTACGGTGTACCCTCATTTGACATATCGTTATCGAGTGACGGCCGTTGATAGCGATGCGAACGAATCCGATTTATCGCCCGAGTCCGAGGCCGTGCCGGCCTCGTTTGATCTCGGCATTCTTGTGGTCGATGAGACTTCGGCAACAGGCGGCGGCCTGCCGCAGGAAGATCATGAGGCGTTCCTTGATTCCGTTTTTGGAGAAACGGAGTATTCTTTGGTTCGACTGGAAGAAGACACTCTGGCCCTGTCGAGAAGCCTGGCCGGTCAATATTCATCCATCTTCTGGTTTGATGATGACGTCAACAGGAATTACATCAACAACAGCAGTGACAGCTTGGCCTGGTACGCCAAATATGCCGCTCACATCCTTGTCAGCGGCCACCGAACCATCCAGAGCTGGGGAACAGCCGGACCGGAGCCGGGCGAAATCCGCTATGAAGAATTCGGCCTGCAAGATGTCACTTACAGGCTCAATCTATTCGACTTCAAAGGGGCTTCCGGCATTGCCGGATGGCCGCCTCTGACCGTGGATACAGCCCGGGCAATCGCCGCCTGGTCTGAGAAGTATCTACCGGTCATTCCCAAGTTTGAAGCAAGAGCAGGCGCCGATGTGATCTACACGTACGAATCATCCATAGCCGACCCGGAATACCAGGGTCAACCGGTCGGTCTTCTGTTCCAAAAGGGCGACTCGTATCGGATATTGCTGGGTTTTCCCCTGACATATCTCACCAGGGAGTCAGCCGAAGCTCTGATGGCATACGTTAAGTCACTCTTTGGAGTGGATATGTATGTTTCCAGTAACGGCGACGTCAACAATTCCGGGGAAGTCACCGTGGCGGATTTGACCTTCCTGGTGGCCGCCCTGTATGTCGGCGGGCCGACCCCGCTCCTCCCCAACAATGCCGACGTGGACGGTTCCTGCGATATAAACGTGGGTGACTTAACCTATCTTCTGGGGTTCATCTTCGGAGACGGTCCCGAACCGATGCCGGGTTGCGTAGAATAGTACTCTTGGTATTACCTCGGTTGCACACTTGAGTCGCCACTGCCCCTGTCTCTTGGCCCGTGCCGGTTGATGCCCGACGTCCGACCCCGCAACTCTCTGTTAATCAAGCAACTGCGTAGGGTCGACTAATCGCCGTCCCGACGGCCGATCGGCACGGACCTTGCTCGTTGCCGTTCTGTGGAAACCGATGTATTTACTCAGATAAAGATCGTTGACCGGGAAAGTATATATCCCTTCGAGTGGACGGACGAATCACCAAGGGAGCGGGACGGCGACGATGAAGAGCCCCAGCTCGTCAGACACCCGTTTCCGGTATCGGCGTTAGACGACGAGACGTACCTCCTGCTGGAAGACACCGCTCTTTTCGACCGGCTGTCACGGGCCGGCGTGCGTCATGTACCGGTGCAGGTGATTCCCCGCGAGCAAATCCATGCCCGCGAGAGTCGTCTCGGATTGATCGGTTTTGGTCCGGATCAACTCCTCCGAGTCAGTCTGAAGTATGCCGAGCAAATCAGAATTGGAAAGGAAGTCCCGCTCGAATCCTTCGACAACAAGTACCTGCAGTTGAAGTTTACGTTTACCGGCGGGAGCCGGGTGACGGCTTGGCTCCGTCATACCAGCCAGACCGGCTGCCCGATTCCTCTGGAGCACCTGTTCCGAGCCATATCCGGCAGTGGCCGCTACTTCCCGCTGCTCGAGAGCGAGACCCGGTCTGACTCCGGTACGTGCAAGTCGAACTTGTCCGGCGCTGTCGTTGTCCCGTCCTTTGGACTCCGAGACCTGTGCTCGGCGGCGTCCTCGGATCGCTTGTTTCCGCCGGGAATCGTCAAGGTCAAGTATGATTGTCGCGTTTTGAATGTTGACCTGCCTTTGGCCGTCCTGAATGCCGACTCACCTCTTGAGGAGAAAGAGTCCTTTATACGGGAACTCATCGTTCTCCGCGCTCGCAAAGGCAGGATCTCGCGTATCGAGGGTCGTGTCGTTCTCCTCAACCGGTGATGCTCACGCACAGCATACCCTCATCTATCGTAGTCAACGTATCGCCCGGGACCACGTCCGCTCCCGAAAGATCTCGTTTGCCGTCCCCCGGCGCAGGTTTCTCAATAAGATTCGACTGATATTATGCTTGGAGCCGTTACCAAAGTTTAGTATCGTGCCGACAAAGTAGATTACATTCATCCACTAAGGCAAACTGGCATCGTGAAATGTATCGGACATGAAGGCGATTATCGTCCAGAAGGACATAAACGACAGCGACTATGAAGCCTGGTTGGACCGACTGCAGGCCGACTCACCGGACGCCGTGCTCTTCAGTGAGTTGAGCGCGACCGGCTGTCTGTATGAGCCACAAAGAGGAAAGACCACACGGGCAGTAACGGATGGCTTGAAGAGCTTCAGTTTCGATATCGGACTGGGCTTCCCAAGGGAGTCTGACGACGGTCTGTACAATAGTTACCTGTATTGGAGTGACGGTGCTTATCAACTCTACGACAAGACCAATCTCTTCTCCCCGATGAACGAGGACCGCGTATACCGGCCGGGAGAGGAACCGGTGGTGTTTGACACTCGTTTCGGAAAGGTGGGAATTGCCATTTGCTATGATCTGAGGTTTCCGGCCCTCTTCGATAAACTCGCTTCTCTGGGAGCCGAGATTATTCTGGTTCCGGCCGCGTTCCCGCGCGTGAGAATCCACGACTGGCGGGAACTGCTGGTTCAGAGAGCCGGAGACAACGGCTTGATGGTCATAGGCATTAACGCCGTCGGTGATGACGGCGTCAACGAGTTCGGCGGGAGCTCCATGATTGTCGACAAGGATGGCCGGGTCTTGGCCCGGGCCGACGAAACATCACAGACCACACTCGAGGTTGAATTATGAACAACGAACTGGAACAAGTAGTCTTCTCGGGTATCGTCGCGGTTCGGGATCGGCTGCTCCAACTGCCGGATCCCCTGCGCCTGGAATCCGGCGAACCCAGTTTTGACACGCCGGCCCATATCAAAGAGGCCGCTGCCAAAGCCCTGCAGGATAACGCCACCCACTACGCCCCATCGACCGGGATCAAAGAGCTCAAAGGAGCCATTTTGGAGAAGGTCGAGCGCAAGAACGGAATTGACTATCTCGACGGTCCGGACAAAGTCGTAGTAACCAACGGCGGGATGCACGGCATGTATTGTACGTTTCGGACTATACTGAATCCGGGCGACGAAGTGATTATCCCACGGCCGAACTGGACGGCGACGGCCTGGATGATTCGACTTTCCGGCGGTAAGCTGAAGTTCTGCCGGTTACTTCCGGAACGGCAATACCGCTGGGACATCGAAGAACTCGAGGAACAGGTCACGTCTCAAACCCGGGCGGCGCTGATCAATTCGCCTCACAATCCTACCGGCGGGGTCATGCTGAAGGAAGATCTCGAGCAGCTGCTCCGGCTGGCCGAAGAACATGACCTGTATGTCGTCTCAGACGAGGCGTATGAAGATATCATCTACGATCACGAGCACGTGAGCATTGCGGCCGTCGCCAAAGATTTTCCACAACGGGTGCGAGACAAGATCATCTCCTGCTACACCTTTTCCAAGAGCTACGCCATGACCGGCTGGCGGCTGGGATACACCGTCTGCAGCAGCGCGGCTTTCGCCGAACAGATCAAAAAGATGATACTGTACACGATCAACGGAGTATCGACGCCGACGCAATATGCCGGTGTGGCCGCCCTGCGCGGGCCGCAGGAGGCGGTCAGCAACATGACGTCGACCTATCGGGAGCGACGCGATATCCTGTTTGACGGCGTCAAGAACAGCCCGTTTCTTACTTGCGATACACCCCCTTCGGGTGCTTTTTACCTGTATGCGAGGATTAACGACAGTTGGCAAGGCACGGCGTGGGATATGGTCAACCACCTGATAGACAACTATTCCATGGGCTCGGTACCGGGGGATATTTTCTACGATACCGATAAAGCTATCCGTTTTTCGTACGCGTGCAGCACAGATATGATTCGACGGGCCGTGGCCAACCTGCAGAAAACCAAAGGCGCCACGACGGTGTAAGGAGTCGCAGAGCGGCGTTCATGGCCTCGACCAACTCGACAGTCAAGAGTCTTCGATGCTCCAAATGCGGCAACCGCTTTGAGGTCACGGAGGTCCTGACCGTCTGTCCGTGCGGCGGGCCGATTCTGGTCGACTACGATTACGACCGAGCCGCTGATGTGATCAGTCCCGACGAGTTACGGGGCAGGGAGCCCTCCATCTGGAAATACCGGGAGGTGCTGCCGGTGATCGATGATGCCAATATCGTCTCGCTCGGCGAAGGGGGCACGCCGTTGCTGCCGTCGAACGAAGTGGGTGTGCACTGGGGCCAGCCGCATGTCTTCTTCAAGGATGAAACTGTCAATCCGACCGGCTCCTTCAAGGCGCGGGGACTGGGCGTGGCTGTGTCCCGAGCCAAAGAGCTTGGGATCAAGCGGGTTATCATTCCCACTGCCGGCAACGCCGGTTCGGCGCTGGCAGCCTACGCCGCGCGGGCCGGGTTGGAGTGCATGGTGGTTATGCCCAAAGATGTGCCGGCGCCGTTTCTGGTGGACTGTGTGTATCACGGGGCCCGCACGGAATTAGTGGATGGTACGATCAAAGATTGTGGTGCGCTGGCGGCACGGAAAGTCAAAGAGGAAGGCTGGTTCTCCATTGCCACACTGAAGGAACCGTACCGCATCGAAGGCAAGAAGACGATGGGGTACGAACTGGCCGAGCAGTTCGACTACCGGTTGCCGGATGTTATCATCTACCCGACCGGAGGCGGGACGGGGATGATCGGTATGTGGAAAGCCTTCGATGAAATGCGGAAAATGGACTGGATTGACGGTTTTCGACCGAAGATGGTGGCCGTTCAGGCGGAAGGCTGCGCGCCGATCCCGAGAGCGTTCGAGGCCGGAACTGAAGAGGCCGGCGAATGGCCGAATCCGGATACCTGCGCGGCCGGACTGAGAGTACCGAGCGCCGTCGGTGACTTCCTCATTCTGAGGGCGATCCGAGAGAGCAGGGGCACGGCCGTGACGGTCAGCGATGCCGAGCTGATGGCCCATACGAAGCTGCTGGCTGCCAAAGAAGGCATCTTTTCCTCGCCGGAAGGGGGAGCCTCGCTGGCCTGTCTGAAAAAGCTCATCGACATGAACTTCGTCAAACCCGGCGATCGGATCGTGGTTTTCATAACGGGGAGCGGATACAAGTATCTGGATGTCCTGGAGGCAGGGTTGCAATAGCAAACCCATTGGTTCCGGTCACTCCTTCTTTGGGACAAGCTCATCCGTCTGTGTCAACGCTGGTAAGCGGGAATAGGCCACATGCACAAACTCCTGATAAACAAGCTGAATTTCGAGGCCAAATCGGTTGTTTCCAAAAACCTTTTGACATCCGAATTGTTATCTATACTTTAGCCCTCTGTACCCAGAGGCCACTGACGGAACGCGCAAGGATATCGATGGATACAGGTTTGTCCCGATCGGCCGACACTAGCTAGTAAATCTGGAGGTTAGACGTGGCGCGAGTAAAAAAGAAAAAAGGCGTGATTGGCATATTGACCGGCGGCGGAGACGTCCCCGGGCTCAACCCGGCCATTCGAGCCGTGACAATACGAGCTATTAGAGAGGGATATCAGGTAATCGGGCTTCGGCGGGGCTGGGCCGGGGCGATCGACATCGTCCGGGACAAGAAGGCCGACAACAGAGATAATTTTCAAATTCTCACGGAGGAACTCGTCAACAAGGCCGGCCGTACGGGAGGCACGTTCCTGCATACGTCCCGAACTCATCCGGCCCACGTACCGAAAGAGACGGTACCGCCTCACTTGAAAAAGAAGTACACGGACCCGATGAACGACCTGACGAGTGAAGTCATCAAGAATCTCGACTTTCTGGGGATAGACTATCTCATTCCGATCGGCGGTGACGATACCCTCAGTTACGGCGTGCGGCTGTACAAAGAGGGCGTAAAAGTCGTGTCGATACCGAAGACTATGGATAATGATGTCTACGGTACAGACTACTGTATCGGTTTCAGCACCTGTGTCACGCGCACGATTCAGATGACCAACAGTCTGCGCACCTCGGCCGGATCCCACGAGCGCATCCTGGTGCTCGAGGTGTTCGGCCGCTATGCCGGTTTCACCGCTATGCTGCCCACCATGGCCGGCGCTGCCAATCGCTGTGTCATCCCCGAGTACAAATTCGACATCGAGTTGCTGACCGAACTCCTGGCGCAGGACCGGCGCAATAACCCCAGCAAATACTCGGTGGTGCTGGTCTCGGAAGGGGCCATTTTCGAGGGGGAAGAGATGATCTTCAAGGATACTGCCAAAGACGCGTTCGGGCATATGAAGCTCGGTGGAATTGGTGATCTGGTGTCCGAAGAGATCAAGGAGGTGTCGCCGAAATTCAACAATGGCAAGTCGATCAATGTTATCAATCAGAAGCTGGGCTATCTCGTACGCGGCGGCGACCCGGATGCTATCGATTCGATCGTGCCTATGGCCTACGGTAATCTGGCTCTGGATCTGATACTCAAGAACGTGCACGGACGATTGGTTGTGCTGAAGAACGGTCGGTATGACAACGTGCCGATTGATGTCGTCACGAGCGCCAAGAAATTCGTCAATGTCGAGCGCTACTACCACACCGAACGCCTGCGACCGCATTACAAGAGTTTCGAAATGCTGCCGCTGTTCATCATGGCCAGCGAGTAGCGGCGGGCATTGCCTGTCTATGCCCGGCCCCGAGTGGTTCGATGCAATTCCTCGTTCCCAGACTGAGTTCGGGAACGCACTTTTCATTGCCCAGTTGCACTTAGCAAAATTCTTCCTTATGTTTGCACCCATGACACGTTTGATGAGAGACGGCCGATATGACTGAGATCCCGGTTCTCAAGGACCTCGTCATCATCCTGGCGCTGGGTGTAGTTATCGTCTCGGTGTTTCACCGTTTCAAAATACCCGCTATCGCCGGGTTTATTGTGGCCGGAGCTCTCGTGGGTCCCAAGGGATTGGCTTTAATCGCCGACGTGCACCAGGTGGAGATGCTGGCTGAAATCGGCGTGACGCTGCTCTTGTTCGGCATCGGATTGGAGTTTCCGCTGGATCGACTGAAGCGGCTGTGGAAACCGATTCTTATCGGCGGCGCCGTGCAGGTCGGACTCTCAATCGGAGTAGCCTTCACAGTGGCGCGCCTGGTCGGTCTCGCCAACCCAGCCGCTTTGCTTATTGCCTTTGTCGTAGCGCTCTCGAGTACGGCTATTGTGCTGTGGGGGCTGGAACAGCGCAACGAGGTCGACACGCCCCACGGTCGGTTTGCGCTGGGAGTCTTGATCTTCCAGGATTTGTGTGTCGTACCCATGATACTGCTGGTGCCGATTCTGGCGCAAACCGGAGACCAACCATCCAGTCCGGTCAGTATGCTGATTCGGTCGGCGGTGATCGTGCTGCTGGTATTGGTGGCGGCTCGTTTGTTGGTGCCGCGCTTGATGGATATCATCTCGAAAACCAGGCGGCGTCATCTGTTTGTCATGACGGTCCTGCTGATCTGCATCGGCATTGCCTGGGTCACCGCCAGCGCCGGTGTCTCACTGGCCCTCGGGGCGTTCCTGGCCGGCCTCATCGTAGCCGGCAGCGAATACCGCCATCAGGCCCTGTCGGATATTATTCCGTTCCGGGATGTCTTCACGTCGCTGTTCTTCGTGTCCGTAGGCATGATTGTCGATATTGAGACCGTGCTGTCGGAAATAGTCACCGTGGCCCTCTTGCTGGTGGCGATTATGGTCGGCAAGTTCCTGATCGTTTTTATGACGACCGTTCTCATGCGCATCCCCACCCGTGTAGGCGTCATGGCGTCAGCGGCCCTGGCCCAGGTGGGGGAGTTCTCGTTCGTGCTCATGACCGTCGCTATGTCCTACAACCTCATCGACGCCTCGGTTACGAACGTGCTGCTGCCCGTAACCATATTATCGATGATTTTAACCCCGTTCGCTCTGACCGTGGGGCCGTCGTTGGCGGCCGGCGTGGGTCGAATCAAGTTTCTGACGCGCTGGTTGAAGGTGCCTACGGCCGAGGACGTTCAACAGGAAAAGCCGGCTCTGCAGGACCATGTCATTGTCGGCGGGTACGGCCTGGCGGGCCACGATCTTTCGCAAGCCCTGCGCGAGAACAACATCCCCTATTTAATTGCCGATTTGAATCCGGAAAACGTCCACAAGGCCCGGAGTCGCGGCGAGCCGGCATTTTTCGCCGACATCACCAGCGCCGAGGTACTGGAGCGTCTGGGAGCGCACCGCGCCCGGGAGTTTGTAATCGTTATTAACGATTGGACAGCGATTGAACGAGCTGTGAAAGCGGCCCGGCAGGTTTCGCCCGACCTGTACATCATGGCGCGCACGAAATTCGCGGAAGAAATCGGTCCGGTGGTTGAAGCCGGCAGCAACGAAACCGTCGCGGCGGAGATCGAGGCCTCGGTGGAAATCACCGAGCGCGTCCTGAAGCGCCACCGGGTGCCCGAAGAGAAGATTCAGGACATCTGCTCCGATATCCGGGAGACGGAGGAGATAGAGTGAGGGGGATGAAAACTTTCTTGGGCCAAGTTGTGGCAGGTCTTGTTCGCGCTCGAGGTGGGAATGTGACCTGCCGCTTCCGTCCTGGTTGTACCTGGAACAACAACGACAGGAACCGCGCAAAGAGGTGGCAGAACGTTCCCAAGAGCAACGTGGGAACGAGGAAAATGCGACCTGCTTTCCCTCCAGATTAAAAACACCCCGAGCCGCAACTCGGGGTGTACGACTTTCATTGGTGATACCCGATTACTTTTTAATCAGCGGGCAAACAAAGGAATCGCCCATACCAACCAACATCAGATGGCCAAAGCCAATGTGCTCCTGCACTTGCTCCCAGCTCTGCAACTGAAAATTCACGGCGCCGTCGCCGTCCGGATCATGAATCTCCATACCTTCTTCGGTGAATTCCAGAATGTACTGCTGCCAGCGGCCGCCGTTATAATCCTGATCGCCCGGCTTTGATTCGGACACAGGGTGCTGACCGCTCAACCCCTCAATTACATACATTCCGTCTTTGAGCCCCTTGTTCGGGAGTTCAGTCGGCGTGCCGATCGTGCGATACAGCGTTCCATCAGCCCAAATGTTCCCTGCCGGCGGACCGAGTCCGGCCGCAAGCGGCATCGCTGTAAATAGAACAACGGCTACCATGCTGAGGTAGGCACTCACTTTTTTCATGACGTGTGCTCCTTAGCTTGTTAAACGTTTTCGAAGTATTTGTGAACACGCGTTACAGCACCCAACGGGCTCGACAGTTCCCATATCGCAGGATTTGCGATAATGCCGATCTCTTGAGACCGGTTTCTTCTCGTCCCCGAATTATATTTGGGGAACGATCTATGTTTTGGAAGTTGCACCTGGATCGGCAACAAGAGGAACTACGCAAGATGGCGGAAGAACGTTCCCAGGTGCAACCCGGGAGTGACGTGAAGTGTCGAAACCGGAAGCAGGATTTCGACCTATTTCTTCTCAGCCACGAATATCATCTCCGGCGAGTCGTCCGTCAGCAGCGACTTATTGAAATCGCCATGGATATCTGCGACATTGAAGCCGCAACGGGCCAGCAAATGTTCGAGCTCATAGCGGAAGAAGTAGCGCATGGGGAAGAGCGATACGAGCCTCTCAGTGTCTCCATTAGGCGTTGTCACATAGTGGATTAATTCAACCTCTATGACCTGTTCGGACGTATGCGTGGCCGGGACACGACCGGTGCGGCGAAACTTCCGACCGTCGGGTAAGGTCAATTCCGGGACGTTTTCTGTTTCCTCAACGCGTTTCGGATCGATGATCACACTGAGTTTCGGTTGAAAGACATCCAATATGATTCTGCCGCGGGGATTGAGGTGCCGGTGGATTGACTCAAGGCAGTCCATCTGTTCTTTGACCGACACCAGGTGCTGAAACGGACGAAAAGGGATGATGGCGAGATCAAATCGTTGCTGCAGAGTGAATTTCGTCATATTGCCCCGTACCAGATTGACTCGTTGCCGTACTTCATCGGGCTCAGCATTGAGTTTCTCTCGACAGACTTCCAGCATGTATTCGGACAGATCGAGACCGGTGATCTCGCAGCCGGCTCTGGCTGCCGGGATGAGCACTCGTCCGGTGCCGCAGCCGAGTTCCAGTACTTCGCCTTTGGCGCTTCTACAAGCATCGACATAGAAACCAGTGTCGGGCCTCTGACTGTAGAGCGGTACCCAATCGTACAACTCTGCCACAAACGGCAACGTTTCATACCCGCCATACTTGCTCATGGGCACATCGGTACGACAATAGTGTGGACATCGCAACTAGAAGTTGCGCTCAGTCGCATCTGCTCAACCCCTTGACATCTGCGCTCAAGCCCCTATGTTGTCGGACTATGACTGAACAAATGACCACATGCGAATGCATCGGAACAACCCAAGGAGAAATTAGATGTCCAAATGGCATGAACAGATGGGCGATCTCAGCGACAAAACAAAAGACCTGCATCGGGCGACGGTGTCCTTGATCGAGGAACTGGAGGCGGTCGACTGGTATCAGCAGCGAGTGGATGCCTGCCAGGATGAGGGTCTCAAGAAGATCCTGGAGCACAACCGCGACGAAGAGAAAGAGCACGCCGCCATGCTGATCGAATGGCTGCGCCGGCAGGATAAGAAATGGGAGAGCGAGCTGAAGGACTATCTGTTTACGGATAAGGAGATCGCGCATTAGGATAAGGAGATGTACGTGGGTCAAGCGACAGGTCGCACTCGCCTTTGGCGAGCAAGACCTGTCGCAACAAGGAAGAGGGCGCTATTTTGAAATCATTGCGAGTCCGGTTTTGCGGACGATGCAATCTCTCACCAGCCACAACTTGTAGGTCCGAACCCCGGCGGGCCTTTGAAAAACCCTGTTGCTGTTGTGTCGGGTCTTGAGCCCGCGTCAGCGGGATTGTGACCCGACACGCAATTCGTTGGTAGACAAAGGCGACAGGTCACACGACTCCACTGTTGTGGATTCGCAGGACCTGCCGCAACTGCAAGCGGGACTTTTTGAACATTCCCCTGTGGTTCGAACATGGCTTCTGTCCCGTCCGGGGGCAGAAGTGTCAGTACCACATACAATTTGGGAACGAGTGGAAAACTGACTATGAGATCTGCAAAAACGCAAAAACCCTGCTCCTATGAGCAGGGTTTGGTATGATCTTGTGGGGAAGGTCCGCTTCGGACCTGCCACATCTTTGAGAACGACGGCCAGGTCCTGACCACTTTCGGACCCGCCTCTTCTCTTACCCCAGCCGATTTACGAATGTCGCCAGGCGGCTCTTGTGGCGGTCGGCGTTCTTCTTGTGGATCAGGTGGTACGACGCCGATTTGTCCAGAATCGCCATGACTTCGCGGTACTTCGTCGCGGCTTCTTCTCTGGATGTCAATTCTTTCAGCTCTTTGATCGCCGTTCGTAGCTGCGAGCGCATGGCCCGATTCCGCTCCCGCGCCTTGGCTGAGGTCTTCATCCGTTTCTTACATGATTTATGTTGTGGCACTAACCAGTCCTTTCTATTTTTGCCGAAAACATAATTAGCCCATTAATATAATCGGATAGCCTGTTTTGTCAACTACTCAAACGGACAAAAGTTCCCTCCTCGGGTCCACTACGAAAGTATCGGCGGCCACCGCATTTTCCCGTGTCTTGGGCCTTATCCGGGAACAGGTGATGGCTATCTATTTCGGGGCCGGTCTGGCCACCGACGTCTTCGTGGCGGCATTTCGAGTACCCAATCTACTGCGCGATATGTTTGCCGAGGGTGCGCTATCGTCGGCATTTGTGCCGGTTTTCAAGGAAAAACTGGTCAGTGACAGCGAGAAAGAAGCATTCGGACTGGCCCATGTTACCTTCACCGCCATTCTCCTGGTTGTCGGTACCATCGTGCTTCTCGGCATAATCGCCGCTCCGGCCATTATCTATATAATGGCCAACGGCTTCACGGAGACCCCGGACAAATTCGACCTGACCGTCTCCCTGACCCGTATCATGATGGTCTACCTGTTGCTGGTATCACTCTCCGCCCTCATCATGGGCATGCTGAATTCGTTCGGCCGATTCGGCATCCCGGCGCTCTCTCCGGCAATGTTCAATCTGGGGACGGTGCTGACCGTGGTAATCCTCCATCGGTACTTCGAACAGCCGATTTACACTATGGCTATCGGTGTCGTCGTAGGCGGGATAGGTCAGGCCGCCATTCAATTGCCCTCGCTGTTGAAGATCGGGTACCGCTTTCGCTTCGTCGTGTCATTCTTTGACCAGGGCCTGCGAAAAGTAGTGCGGCTGCTGACACCAATGATTATCGGTCTGTCCGCCGGGCGCATAAACATCGTCGTAGCGACATTGGTGGCGTCGTTTCTGATTGAAGGCGCCCTGTCATATCTCAACTACGCCTATCGACTCATGCACTTTCCGTTGGGCGTGTTTGCGGTTGCGATCGGGACAGTGGCTCTGCCCCGGGTAACGGAATTGGTGGCGCGCCAGGAGTTCGAGCGCTTGGGACAGACATTCCTTGGTACACTTTCAGCCAACTTCTTCGTTGTGGTTCCTTCGGCGATGTTCCTGGCGACTATGGGTCGCGAAGTAGTTGAATTGATCTATCAATGGGGCGAATTCGGAAGCGCTGATTCCGATCGAACAGCTCTGGCGCTGCTGCATTATTCCTACGGACTAATTGGTTTTGCCTCAGTGCGGGTGACGGTCCCGTTCTTCTACGCCTTCGGCGACTCGAAACTGCCGATGAAGATTTCGATTGCGTCGGTGGTTGTCAATCTGGTCTTGTACTACCCGATGATCAAGATGCTTGGTTTTGCCGGCTTGGCTGCGGCGACTTCCATGGCCAGCCTGTTCAATTTCGTTTTACTACTTATGTTGTTGCCGCGCAAAGGGATCCACATTCCTTTCGGGCGACTGGGTTGGAATTCACTGCGTATACTGGCATCGGCCTGGGCCGCTTTTCAGATCGCCCAATTGCTGCCGTATGTGTTTTCCCATAGTGCCGACTCCATCGTCGGCCGATTGCTCCAATTGTTCGTGCCTGCGCTTGCGGCAGGCTTGCTGTATGTCCTGTTTTGCGTTATATTGCGGGTGAGGGAAGTCGCGTTGTTGAAGCGGCTGCTGGTTTGGCGTCGATAAACAGGGGCGTACATGTTGCGAACATATCCCGGCCTCTTTCTGCTGGGTACGATTGTCCCGGGTATTCTCCTGGGTGACTTGTCGGAAATCCCCGCCTGGGCGTATATGGTGCCGATGTTGACGGCCGGGTTGGCCGCGGTCGTCTCGTTGGGGCAGGCGGGAGTCTGTCGAGTATCGATTCTGTCGGGGCTGACCGTATTCCTCTTTTCCGCCTTTCACTTTTCGATCCTCGTGCAGCCGTCGGGACCAAACCACGTGGCGCACTTCGCCAACGGCGAGAGCCGCTATCGCCTGTTCGGACAGGTGGTCGACTGGCCGGAGCTGAAGGCCGCTCGCACGGAAGTGAAGGTCCGGTTGGATTCTCTGGTGTGGGATCGACGCCAGCCTGTCAAAGGCAGTGTCCTGCTCAAAATAGCCGATACGACGACCGTGCTGCAGCGCGGCGACCGAATCGACTTCTACGGACGGATATACCCTCTGCGGGATCGGGCCGTCACCACCGGTTTCGATTACAACCGCTACCTGCAGTTAAAAGGCATCCACGGCCTCGTGTATCTGACCACTTTATTGGACATTCGTGTCAATGAACGCAGCGCGTTCACCCCGGTCGCCGTCGCCGACAAGGTCCGGCATCATATCTCGGTCTGTTTCGCCGACAATCTCGGTTCCCCGGCCGCCGCCTTGGCGTCCGGATTTCTTATCGGTGAGACGCGGCATATCCCGCCGGACGTGTACCGCATGTTTCGCGATACGGGCACGCTCCATCTCTTGGCCGTGTCCGGCTCGAATGTGGCGCTTGTTGTCGGGTTTGTGGTTTTTCTCCTCATGCCGGTCAGTCTTTCGCGACCGCAGCGGGCGCTCATACTGATGTTCGTTCTGGGTCTCTTTGCGCTGCTTTCTTATGGGGAACCGTCGGTCATTCGCGCTTCGGTCATGGCGGTGCTGGTCATTCTGGCGGGAGTCCTGGGTCGTCGCCTGGAGTTGAATCAGGTGATCGCCATGACGGCGGCCGTAATTCTCCTCGTGGATCCCGTCCAGCTCTTTGACATCGGCTTCCAGCTTTCCTTCGTAACGGCCTGGGGTCTGATCTATTTCACGCCGCGCGTGCACGGACGGCTCCGGAAGTACCATGCGTCGTTGTGGTACAAGCTGATTCTGTTTCCGGTCATCATCTCGTTAATTGCCCAACTATGCTCTACGCCCCTGATCGCCTTCTATTTCAACCGGATACCCCTGATTTCGGTTTTAGCCAATCTGATAATCGTGCCTTTGGTCTCGCTAACCGTGATCGGCGTGTTGTGTCTCCTGATAGCCGACCTTGTTCTGCCGTCGCTGGGGCTTCTGGTTGGTTCGCTTATCGATCGGCTCTTGCAGGTCATCCTGGCGGTGCTGAAGTTCTTCGGCGGCGAACATATCCCGGTCGTCGAAACGGCGCAGGTGCCGGCCGTATGGGTCGCGGGGTCCTTTGCCTTTCTGGCATTGCTGGTCCCGGCCTGTTGGTCGGTGCGGATGAGACGGCTCGCCCTGTTGGCGGGCCTGATTGCCGTCAACATTATCATGGTTCATCGGTTGCTGGACTTATTTCAAGTAGATGACAAGATCCATTGCTGGGTCAGGCCGGTCGCCGGCGGGGTGGCGGGCATCGTCAAATACGGAGAAGCTTCCGTTGCGGACCTGATCCTGATGGGAATCGAGCGGCGTGATTATCCGATTGATGAACGTATCCTGACGCCGTTGCTCAAAGAGCTCGGCATCTCGAGAGTAGGCGCCGTCTTCCTCATGTCCGCGGACTATGACGCCATCGATGATGTCATCCGCGGCGCCTCCGCCTTCGGCGGCGAACGATTGCTTATTCCGCCGGGATTGGAGAAGTCGGTGCGCGAGCACTGCCGCACGGACAGCACCTTCCTTCCTCTGGCAGTCTGGCGCAAGGTCCGGGCGCGGCCTCGGGGACCGGGGTACTACCCCCGGGACAACGAGCTCCTGGTTCAATTCGGCAAACATCAGCTGCTTTTCGCATGCGGCCGGCCGGGCAGATCACCGACTACGACAATAGACGGCAAACTCGATATTCTTGTCACCAACAGGCTTGCCTCCGTCCTGCAGCAAAGGTGGCTCCATGAAGCGCCGAACCGAACTGCCGTCCTGATCTGTTCGAAACTTGCGCACAGGGAGCGCAACTTCCTGACGGCAGCGCGGGATTCGGGTAATTTAGAGGTTGACTCGATCGTCGACCTGGGTCAAACCGGCGGCTTCTATCACGGCTTTGACGGCGCCTCCGACCGTAAGGAGCCCTGAGAACACTTTGTTTGAGCGTTGTGGCGCGTCCTCTTTCCCTTGGAGAGGGCTGACCTCCCCGCGTTGCGGCAGGTATTTCACCGCCGTAATTCCGATTAAGTTCTTACTCATCCGGCCCGATAACAATATAGAAATCTCCTGCATGGTTGGGAGTTACGAAGATCGGTTGAACTTGGTAAAGGACCTTGTATGAGCCTGTCGGGTAACCTGAAGACAGTATCATTTCCGGACATTTTGCAGCTTCTGGCCACCGGCAAGAAGAGCGGCGTGCTGGAAGTCAGGACCTCTTCCCGCCAAAAGGAAGTAGCCTTCAAGGAAGGTAATATCATCCATGCCTCGGCCGTGAATTCCTCGGAAGATCTGCTGGGCAATATGCTGGTGAACCGCGGTAAAATCTCGAAGAGGGATCTGGAACGCGCCATCACGCTTCATAAGCAGACGGGCCGTCAACTGGGCACGACCCTGATTGACATGAACGTCTTCGATAAAGCTGAAATCGCCGAAGTGCTCAAGCAGCAGATCGAGGAGATCGTATACAATCTGTTCTCCTGGAAAGAAGGGGATTTCATCTTTCATGAGGGGAGCGCTCCGAAGAACGCCCCCTTTCTGATAGATCTCAACACCATGAGCGTCATCATGGAGGGTACTCGTCGGATCGACGAGTGGCTGGAGATACAGAAGGTGCTGCCCCCGGACGACGTTCTGTTGGCTATCTCGAAATCGCCCAAACTACAGCGTGACGAGATTTCGCTCAGCGCCGACGAGTTCCGGATGTTTGCCCTTATCAACGGTGAGCGGACGCTGCCTGATTTGATTGCCTTGTCCCCGGTCGGGGAATTTCCCACCTGCCGTGCCATCTACCGCTTGATTGTCAACAATCTGATCGAAGTCGTCGGCAAGCGGGAATTGGACAGCGAACAGAAAGAGGATGAAGAAGAAGTCATTCTGTCGATAATCTTCAAGCTGTACAACAACTGCTTGTTTCGCATTCGAGCCCTGTTTGACGACATGCTGGGGGAGGAAAATTCACGCTTCAGCTCCTTCGCGGCGCAGTACCGCAAGGACATGCTCAGCTATTTCCCCGGCATGGACCCTAACTCCGAACTGATGCCGTCCTTCGAAAAATTCCTCAGCGCGGCTCGAGCCATTCCCGCTCCGGTGCGGCTGCACCGGCTGCTGCGCGACTTGGACGGTATGCTTGCCGATCACCTGGAGTTCTTGTTCCAGATGCTCGGGGTCAACACGTTCCGGATCGGCGTCAATGCGGTCAAGCGGGAAATCTCGGAGCCGCTGGCGGCGCGTCGCGAACTCGTCAAGCGGTATGGCCTGGAAGACAATCTATATAAGTCCATTAAACGCGCGGATAAGGTTGTGAAGATGGTAAGAGGGTAAACACGATGAAAAAGACTCTGATACTCAGTTCCGTACTCTTGTTGCTGTTGAGTACCGACGCCCGGGCGGCCAATCTGGCCGTGATCACCAGTACGCCGACTATCTGGCACCTCCTGGTTCTGGGGGTCGCAGTAGCCTGTATCGCCCTTGCTTTCAAAGTGCTCATGCTGGTGCGCGGCGGCCTCCTGAGTCGGAGCTGGCAGTTCTTTCTGGGCGGCTTTGCGGCCCTGGTGCTGGCTCAACTCATTCTGATTCTCGACGCAATCGAGGTGATCGTGTTACCGGGTTTTGTCGTACCGATCTGTTTCATCGTCATGACCGGTCTTTTCCTCTGGGGCGTACTGGAGACGAAACGCACTCTCGGCTGAGGCCGCGGACAGTGCGTCAGCGAAGTACGTGAGCGGCAGGAGGGCGCTGTGATACCGCCGGTCGGACATAAATGTGAGACCCAAACTGAAGGCAGACAATGACCAGTGTTATCGAACTGGACGAACGCATATCCAAGTGTGAGAAAATCCTGTCTGACGATCCCAACTCGCAGATTTTTGCGGCGTTAGCGGAATCGCACCGAAAGAAGGGTCAGCTGGAGAAGGCCTTTCGGATTTGTCAGACCGGTTTGAAGATACACCCGTCGTACGCCTCGGCCCATATCGTGATGGCCAAGATCAATCTGGATCGAGGACTATACGATTGGGCGGAGATCGAGGCCAATACGGCGGCCGATCTGGGCGGCCGTACGCGTACCGTCGAGCTGCTCCTGGCGGAGATATATATCTATAAGGGTGATTTCGACCAGGCTATCCGTCTGCTCCGGCACCTGTATACCCAGGATCCGCACAATTCTCAGATCAAGAAACTGCTCGAGATCGCCGAACGTCTGCCCCGGGAACAGGCCCGTTTGGCGGCCGACTACGGTCAGGATACGGGCGTATCGACCGACGAGACGTCAGGGGAAGAAGAAACCCCGCCGCCTCCCGTTGAGCCCGATCTGGATAACAAGGCGCTGCTGGAAAAAGCCGTGGAGATTCCGGGAGTGGAAGGGGGCCTGTTTGTTAATTTCGAGGGCCTGGTTGTCGACTCGAACTGGATGACTGCGATGGACGCGACCACGTGCGGGGCGACTATAAGCGAAATAGGCAATGAACTGAACGAACAACTCCTCAACAACTCCTTCGGTCGCATACGTGCCGTTCTCATTGAGACCGGCAACGCCACATTCTACGTGATTCGGGTTGACCGGGGAGTGTTTCTTTTTGTCGCCGGCGCCGACGCCAATTTGGGGGCGATACGCATGAAAGTGGAAAAACTCATGATGTCATATCGACCATGACACCGGGGAATGATTATGCAAGTAAATGAACGCGTGACTCGACAAGTGATTCTGCTGTCCTTGTTCGTACTGATAATATCGATGATTGCCTACCCGGAACGGTTCGGCACCGGACTGGCCCGGTTCTCCGTAGCCTTCATCTTGTTCGAATTGGTCTTCTACACGATTGCCCTCCACTTGTTGAACCGGTCGACCAGTGTGCTGCAGTCGATCCAGGCCGCGGGCCTTTGTTTTGTCTACCGTCTCGGGCTGGGGGTGGTCTTCGGGTTTCTTCTCTTGCTCATGTATCCGTTGCGATTCGGTCCGGCCCTGACGCTGGCGCTGTCCAGCTACGTGCCGGGCATTATACTGCAGATTCTGACTATCCCGTTTATTCTCAACCCGGTGCTGAAAGAAGTCATCTTCGGCAATTACGACCGGCGACCGGCAGCATCGCCGAGCCCACGGTCCCCGGCGGCCGCCGAACACGGCTCCCGTGCCACGGGGAGCACCCGGTTCGGAACAGCGCGGGCGGAGACTCCCGGTCTCGCCGCCGCGGAAACTACCACCCATGATTCCCGCGTTTCGCACCCGCAAAAGGTGGCCGAGAGTGAGACCAACGGCTTTGATCGAGCCGCGAGATATATCGCCGAAGATGCCTCGGTTCAAATGGCGGCTGTCGTGGACAAAGAGGGCCTGCTTCTGGGAAACTACTACCGGGGTGACATACCCACCGAGGACAGAGCGCCGCTGGCTCTCGTGTTACTGGAACGAAACGCGGAAATCGTGAGCCGGATCGGTCGCGCCGTTCCCGAGCGTGTCAGTCTGGTTTTCGACGACCGGCGGATTATTGTTGCCGGTGACCGCACGTTTTGCCTATTGGTAATGGCGGAGCGCCAAATTGACGATGTATTGAACATCAGGATCACCCAGGGATTGGATATGATTCGGAAATATATAGCGGAACGGTACAGCCAGGAACTGTTCGCCAACGCGGAGAACGTCTATGCATGAAATACTACACGAGCTCAATAAGACCAGCGGGATAACCGGTTCCATGGTCGTCGGCAACGACGGCATCGTCATCGCCTCCGACCTGGACGTTTCCTTTGAAAGCGAAACAGTCGGTGCGCTGGCGGCCTCCATCACGGCCAACATAGAAAAATCGCTCGACCGGCTCAAGGCCAGCCCGCTCAAGCAGGTGACCATTGAAGCCGACGAGGGCAAGCTGTTTTTCACCGATGCCGGGCTGGGCATTCTGGTCGTGACGACGGCCAGAGACGTCAACGTCGGTCTCATACGACTGGAGATACGGAATGCCCTGAGTCGGCTAAGAGCGACCGCCTAGCAAATGATGAACTCGACTATCGGGAAATCTGATTATGGTATCTATAAACTATTCTGCACGTGAAGTGTGCTGTAAAATCGTCTATTACGGTCCGGGCTTGTCGGGGAAGACAACCAATCTGCAGTACGTTCATTCCAAGGTTCCCGGCAATACCCGAGGTGATCTTATTTCTCTGGCGACAGAAGCTGATCGAACCCTGTATTTCGATTTTCTCCCGATCAATATCGGCACCATCAACGGTTTTGCCGCCAAGTTCCAGCTGTACACCGTCCCGGGCCAGGTCTATTACAATGCCACCCGCAAACTGGTGCTGCGCGGTGTGGACGGCATCGTCTTCGTGGCCGACAGCCAGAGCGACAAAATGGATGAAAATATCGAGTCGCTGGCGAACCTCGAAGAAAATCTGAGCGAATACGGCTACAACATAAACGAGATCCCGCTGGTCATGCAGTTCAACAAGCGCGATCTGCCCAACATCCTGTCCATGGAAGAGCTGAACGCCAGGCTTAACCCGCGCGGCTTGCCCTCGTTCGAGGCCGCCGCACCGTCCGGTAAAGGCGTTTTCGATACCCTGAAGTTAATTATCAAAATGGTGCTCGACAGGGCCAAGAGCAAAGATGGCTCGCGACCGCAGCCGGCGACGGCTGCGGCGCCGACAACCGTTTCTGCCACGGCACAAGAAGCGTCGTCGTCGCCTCAGCCGGCGCCCGCGCCGCCGGCCGGTGCGCCGGAGCCGAACATAGCGGATATGACAGTCCGTGATGGCGGCGCCCCGGCGAAACCGGCCCCGGCTCCTGAAACAGTGGAACAGCCGGCGGCAGGCGCAACCGCGGTGGCGACCGAAGAGCAGCCGACGCCCGAAAAACTGGCAGAGGCTCTCCGGCCGCAGTCAATGCCGCCAGCAACTCAGTACCGTCCGTATCCGGGCAGCCGTACGGACAACATCGGCGCTCCTTCCGAGCCCGGGTCGGAGCCGGCCACGATACCATCGGGAGCAAGAACGGAACAAAAACAGAGCGCCGGTGCCGGTTCCCCCGGTCCCGTATTGAACGTCGACGGTGTGCCCTCTATGGCCCCTTCGTTGCGCCGTAGTTCAGCAAAGAAAAAACGCGGTTTCTTTAAACGCCTGTTCGGGATAAAATAAGCCAGTAAGGAGGCTGTAATGACTGAGGATAGCTTGATTCTCTATGAAGAAGAGATAAACCGGATCGACGGCATCATTTCCAAGCTGCTGAAAGGCGCGGAGGCTAAGTGTAGCTTGCTGGTGGACAAGGACGGACATCTGATTACGCGTCAGGGTTTCACCAGTTCTCTCGATACTACTGCGCTGGCGGCCTTGCTGGCCGGCTCCTTTGCTTCAACCAAGGAAATCGCCAAGCTCGTCGGTGAGCCCGAGTTCTCGGTCCTCTTTCATCAGGGGAAGAAGGATCATATTCACATGTCTCTGGTTGGCGAACGGTCGATTCTGGCCGTGGTATTCGATGACCGGACGACGATCGGCATGGTCAGACTGTGTGCTAAAGAAGCCGCCGATAAGCTGGCCGAGGTATTCGAAGAAATCAAAACGAACTCCCGTGTGGACGTGCAGAACTCGATCACCAACGGTTTTGCCGACGGGGCCCAGGAAAGACTCGATGATATCTTCCAGGACTAGTACCCCGGCGTGGAATCTCGCCGTAAACCAAAAACACTAAACATCCGGTCCTTCGGGATAGAAGCAAATGGCGCCTGAAATCTCTTCGATGCTGGTCAAGGCCGGCAGAATCACTACCGAGCAAGCGGAACAGGCATCTGACCTGGCCTCCAAAAAGGGCATGAAGCTCGAAGCTGCCCTGGTAGAGATCGGCGCTATTGAATCCGAAGAAGAGATTGCCAAGCTGATCGGCAAGAACCTGAAGATCGGTGCGCTGCGCATTGAAGATATCGAGCTCAACCCCGAAATCGTCAAACTCATTCCGCTCGACATCGCCAGGAAATTCAAAGTTGTCGCTGTCTCCAAGTTGAACAAGACGCTCCTGGTGGCCATCTCCGATCCCAACAACATCTATGTGCTGGATGCCCTGAAGTTCATCACCGGCTGCAACATCCAGCCGGCCATCTCACCCGAAGCTGCCATTGAAAAGGCCATTGACAAGTACTACGATGATTCCGGCGGGCTTTCCGAAATCGTCAAGGGTCTGGAGGACTCGGATGATCTGGAAGTGGTCGAGGCGGAAGACGGCTTCAACGACTCGGACATCATGTCGGCCATCCAGGACAAGCCGCTGGTCAAGCTGGTCGATTCCATTATTGCCGACGCCATACGGATGGGTGCCTCGGACATCCATATCGAGATGTACGAGAAGCGGATTCGAGTCCGGTATCGTATCGACGGTGATCTGAGGGAGATGGCCCCGCTGCCGTTCAAATACCGCGCCGCCATCGTCTCCCGTGTCAAGATCATGGCCGACCTGGATATTTCCGAGCGACGGCTGCCGCAGGACGGACGCATCAAGATCAAAATATCCGGCCGTACAGTGGACTTGCGTGTCTCCGTATTACCGACCATCTTCGGTGAAAAGGTCGTCATGCGAATCCTGGATCCGAACGCGCTGATGGTCGACATGACGAAACTCGGCTTTCGTGAAGAGGACCTCGCGAAGTTTCAGAAGGCGATTAGCCTGCCGTTCGGCATCATCCTCGTGACGGGACCGACCGGTTCCGGCAAGACGACCAGTTTGTATTCCGCGCTCAAACAGATCAATAACGTGGACATCAATATCATGACTGCCGAGGACCCGGTCGAGTTCAACTTCGACGGTATCAATCAGGTCGCTATCCATTCCGATATCGGCCTGACCTTCGCCGCCTCCCTGCGGTCGTTCCTGCGTCAGGACCCCGATGTGGTCATGGTCGGTGAGATTCGTGACGGCGAGACGGCGGAGATCGCCATTCGAGCCGCCCTGACCGGTCACCTCGTTTTTTCCACGCTGCACACCAATGACGCGCCGTCATCGATCAACCGATTGATCGATATGGGCGTACCCTATTACCTGGTCGCTTCGGCCACCAAGCTCATCATGGCCCAGCGTATGTGTCGGAAGATTTGTCCCTCCTGCAAGGAAGAAATCAATTTGACCGCGGAACAGGTGGAAAGCTTCGGCAATCTGCCCAAAGAGCTGCTCCGCAATATCCGCGCTTTCCGGGGCAAGGGCTGCCAGGACTGCAACAATACCGGTAAGTCCGGTCGAACCGGTATCTTTGAAGCCATGCCGGTAACACACGAAATCGAACAGCTTATTCTCGAAAAGGCCACCGACACGGCCATCCGTCGCCAGGCGCTGGAGCAGGGCATGTACAGTCTGCGGATGTGCGCGATCGAAAAGATGAAAGCCGGCGTTGTCGATCTGGACGAAGTGTTTGCCGTCTCCTCGGGGCACTAGAGGGTCGAGGGAGCTTATTGTCAGTCAAGGAGTTAGCGGTAGCCTTACGTGACTTTACGGTCAAGAATCACATCTCTTTTCCGATATAGATAGTAAAACAGCGTCCGGGATATCGGTGAACTCATAACTGGAAAGAACCACACATGGTTAATCTTCGTGAATTGCTCGAAGAAATGGTCAAGAAGGGCGCCTCCGACCTGCATCTGACAGTCGGCGCTCCGCCTGTTGTCCGTGTCGACGGCAAGTTGCAGCGCCTCGACCACGATATTCTGACGAGTGAGCACACAAAGAAACTCTGTTACTCCATGTTGAGTGAGAAACAGAAGCTCAAATTCGAGCAAAACTCTGAACTCGACTTCTCCTTCGGTATCGAATCCATGAGTCGATTCCGCTGCAACGTGTTCATGCAGCGCGGCAACGTAGCGGTGGCCCTGCGCCAGATACCCTACAAAATCTGCACGTTCGAAGAGCTCGGTTTGCCCAAGGTGGTGGCCAGTTTCGCCAATCTCCCCCGCGGCCTGGTGCTCGTCACCGGCCCGACCGGGTCGGGGAAGTCGACCACGCTGGCGGCCGTTATAGACAAGATTAACAAAGAGCGCCCGGTACATATTATCACGGTCGAAGACCCCATCGAGTACCTGCACCGGCATAACCAGGCCCTGGTCAACCAGCGCGAAGTCTATTCCGATACGAATTCGTTCGCGGCCGCACTGAAATACGCCCTGCGAGAAGACCCGGACGTCGTGCTGGTCGGCGAGATGCGCGACCTCGAAACCATGGAGTCCGCCCTCTCGATTGCCGAAACCGGACACCTCGCGTTCGCTACCCTGCATACCAACTCGGCTTCGGAATCCATCAACCGGATTGTCGATTCCTTTCCGACGAACCAGCAGGAGCAGGTCCGGGTGTCATTGTCCTTCTCTTTGCAGGCGATTGTCTCTCAAACGCTGATTCCGAAAATCGGCGGCGGCCGCGCCATGGGGCTGGAAATCATGGTTGCCACCCCGGCCATTCGCGCCCTCATCCGCGATGACAAGATCCACCAGATGTATTCCATGATCCAGTCCGGACAGAAATTCGGCATGAAGACGATGAACCAGTCTCTGGCGGAACTGTATTTATCCGGGAAAATCTCCATCAACGACGCCATGAATTACAGCCCGAGCACGGACGAATTGAGGGAAATGCTGTCACGCCAAAAGGCGCCGGCGGCTTACTGATATATCCACGATGTTAACGAACATGTGTTGAAAGGACTTTGCATATGCCGGAATTCGAGTACAAAGGAAAGACACTGGCCGGGGCCGCGGTTGCGGGCAAGCTGAAGGCCAAAACCAAAGCCGATGTTGAACGCGTACTCCGGCAGAACCGCATATTGGTCAAGTCTATTTCCAAGAGAGCTCCGGAAATCAACCTCAAGATCGGCACCGGTATCAAACGGGTCGAGATTTCTCGTTTCACCCGCCAGTTCGCTACCATGATTGGCGCCGGTCTGCCCATGGTGCAGTGCCTGGATATTCTGGCCAGCCAGTCACAGAACAAGGAGCTGTCCAAAGTCGTGGCCGACGTCAAGGAAGGGGTCTCCGGCGGCGCCACGCTTTCCGAGGCGCTGGCCCGTCACCCGAAAATCTTCGACCACTTGTACACGAATATGGTTGAAGCCGGTGAAGTCGGAGGCGCCCTGGACGCGATTCTGGTTCGCCTGGCCAACTATCGGGAAAAAGCCGACAAACTGATCCGTAAAGTAAAAGGCGCCATGATCTACCCGGCCGTCATCATGTTCGTGGCCGCCGCCGTGACGGTTGGTATGCTGGCTTTCATTGTTCCCGTGTTCGCGAAGATGTTCGGCGGCCTGAACGCCGATTTGCCCGGACCGACTTTGGTTGTCCTGAGCATTTCGAATTTCCTCCAGGCGAACTTCGTGTACCTCCTGATCGGGCTGATCGGAGCAACAGTGGCTTTTGTTTGGTGGAAACGTACTCCCTCCGGGGAATTCACGTGGGACAAGATCCTCCTGGTCATGCCGGTCATCGGTAATCTCGTACGCAAATCATCCGTGGCTCGTTTTACCCGGACCCTGGGCACGCTGTTGTCTTCGGGCGTGTCCATTCTGGATGCTCTTGACATCACCGCCAAGACGGCCGGCAATCAGGTTATTGCCGCCGCCATCAACAAGTCCGTCGTGGCGATTGCCGAGGGTGAGACTATCACGGCGCCGCTCAAGGAAACCGGTGTCTTCCCGCCCATGGTGACTCAGATGATCTCGGTCGGTGAAAAAACCGGCGGTCTGGACGATATGCTGAACAAGATCGCCGACTTCTACGACGAAGAAGTTGACGACGCGGTGTCTGCCCTGACCTCCGTCATCGAGCCGATTATTATCGTATTTATGGGCATTATTATCGGCGGTATTCTGGTGGCCATGTATCTGCCGATGTTCGATATTATCGGCAAGATTTAGTCGGGAGTAACGAGACGGGTCCGTTGACCCGAACAACAAGAAAACGGCGCGGCGGGCGCGCCGTTCTTCATATGCAGAGAGTCTTAAAAACAGACCGGATGGAGTGGTTCATCCCACTCCGGTTGGCTTCATTCGTAATCATATTCGCTGTCCTGGTGCTGTGGCTGCGTAACCCGGACTACCTCCGCCTGCCCTTTTTTCTCTATTGCGTGTTCACCCTCGCGTTTACACTATTGCTGGCACTTGATAAAAAGCGTCGGGTGACGACGCTCGGCGCCGCTGTTATCGCCCTCCAGTTCATATCGGAGCTGACCGTCGAGGTGGGCATCATTTACGCCACCGGCGCCACCAATTCGCCTTTTTCGGCCCTGTGCCTGCTGACTATCGTGTCGGCCGCGATGATCTTCAGGTTGACCGGTACCCTGCTTATCGCGTCACTGCTGTCTCTCCTGTATGCCGGCGTCGTCTGGCTTGGTCTCCCGGAAGTAGAGAATCCCGGGCTCAACGTCGGCGCCCTGAGAGTGTTCTTCGAGGCTCAGGACACGGTCTTCTATTCCCTCTTTCTGCACATCCTCATGTTTTACCTGACCGCGTTTATTGCCGGTTTTCTGGCCGAGCGTCTTATTGCACAGGACCGGCAGCTGGCTGACACCTCTCGGGAACTGCGGCGCGCCCGTTTAGAGACCGATGATATTTTGTATCACCTGAACTCGGGGCTGTTGACAGTCGATGCGCAGGGAACCATCGTCTTTTTCAACCGGGCCGCCGAGAAAATACTGGAGTACCGGGAGGAGGAGATCAAAGGGCGTTTATGTACCGATGTCTTCGGCGAACGGATGCCTAACCTGGCCCAGTGTCTCATGGAAAGCATTGATTTGCGCGAAGCGCACGTGCGTCGCGAGATTACGATCAGCTCCAGCCGAGGAACCGAGATTCCCGTCGGACTGTCGATCTCGATTCTCACCGAGCCGGATCTCTCGGTTCGAGGTGTTATCGCCATTTTCTCTGATCTTCGTGAAGCTAAGATGCTGGAGGCCAAGATGCGCGCCGCCGACCGCCTGGCCGCCGTCGGTGAACTGTCGGCCTCCATTGCCCACGAAATTCACAACCCCCTGGCCGCGATATCCGGATCGGTGGAGATGCTGAAAAACGACCTGGTATTGTCCGGAGAGAACCGGCGCCTGATGGAACTTATCCTGAAAGAATCGCAACGTCTCAACAAAATACTCAGCGAGTTCCTGCAATATGCCCGGGTTGATCGTCCGGCATACACGAAGGTGGATCTGTGCCATACCATCAGCGACGTGCTCCGCCTGCTGCATCATCATGATTCTTTCGGTGACAACATCGCCATTTCGTTCGAGACTCGACTGCCTGTGGTTTACGTGACGGGGGACGAAGATCTCTTGAAACAGTTGCTCCTGAATCTGATGGTGAATGCCTGCGAAGCGTTTGAGGGCCGGCCGGGACGCATTGCCGTCGAGGTACGCACGGACGAACAAAAAGGGCAGGCGTGGCTGCAGATTGAGGACAACGGGCCCGGCATTCCGGAGGACGTGCAGCGGAAGATTTACCAGCCTTTCTTTTCGACCAAGAAATCCGGGACCGGCCTGGGACTGGCCATCGTACACCGAATTTGCTCCACCCTAAAGCTGAGAATGCGGGTTCGCTCCGAGATCGGCCGAGGAACCTGCTTTACGATCGAGTTCAATTCCTACCAGCCGGACCGGATAACATTCACGCCTGTCCTTTCCACCTCGTAACGACACCGTCTTTGCTCATCGAAAATCACTCACGTTTGGGGTTGATTTTCGGCGCAGTCCGTATAACTTACGTGACCATAAACAGCTTTTGAGAGGAATTCATGAGAAAGAGCTTTGTTTTAATTTTGATATTGACCGTCTGCGTCGTGTCGTTTGGGTGCAAGCGGCCGTGGATTTCGGAACACAATGTCGACCAGTATTTCTACGTGGTCGCCCGGGTTGATACGACGTACTCCATAACCATGCCGCAACTGTTCGAAGCTCTCAACGAGAGCCGACTTCTTCCGTATGGCGGAACACTGCCGGTTTCGGAAGTCCGGTTATTCCTTGACAGTATTCTCGTCGACACCATCGGCGGCTCGCTGGCTCGTGAAGTCGATCTGAGCGACCACTATGAACAGTATGACCTGTTCCGACGGCAGTATCACAGCCTGCTGGTCAACGAGTACTCGAAATACGCCGTAGACGAGCGCGTGGAGGTCGATTCGCTGGAGGTTCTCGAGTTCTTTAACAACAACCCCGATCTCTTTTTTCGAGAAGAACAGATCTATATTCATCACATCCTGGTTTCGGCCTGGGCATTGAAGGACGGTCCGGATTCTCTGTACTATCGTTCGCTGGGGAACGAAAAGCTGCACGAAGAGGCGGCCAGGTATGCGCAACAGATCAAGGAGCGACTGGACTCCGGAATGACATTCTCCGAGGCGGCGCAGAAGTATTCCCACGATGTGATGACCGCCGATCTCGGTGGTGAGCTCGGTTGGGTCGTCAGAAATCGATACAAGCATCCTTTTGATTCGATAGCGTTCGCTCTTGAGCCGGGTGAGTACTCCAATGTCTACCGGGATGAGGATGGTTGGCACATTGTCCTGGTGACCGATCATCGACCGCCCGGCGTCCCGCCGCTCGATTCCACGTTGTTCGGTATGGCAAAGGGAGCCATAGCGGCCGCAAAGACCGACTCCATTGTCCGGCCCTTGATTGACTCCCTGAGACAGGAAGTCAATCTCGAATTCAACGAAGCCGTTTTGGATACGAACGTCTACAAAGTCGACAGGTGGGTCTGGGCTGCGGTCGTAAACGGCATCGACACCATCGACTTCAACGAGCTACGCGAATTTGAAGAAAAGTATCGGCGGGCCAACCGTATTGACAATTCCACGGTGGAAATGAAAAAGGAAATGATCCGGGAGCGAGCTCTCAGATACGCGGTCATTCAGGCGGCGCGGGCGGCCGGTATCGATACGCTGCCGGACGTAGTCAAGAAAAGACAATCACTGCTGCATCATTACCGGAAGACAATATTCATGGCGGACAGAAAACTTAAGGGCTATGTCCCACCGGATAGCGCCGTTGAGAGGTATTTCGAGGAGCACCAAGATGAATTCGTGGTGCACAAGCCGCTGACGGTGCAGCAAATCATTGTCGAGGATTCCGTATTGGGAGAATTCGTACGGGATCAGGCGTTGGCCGGAGTCGACTTTCTGGAGTTAGCGGAGGAATACTATCCCGGTGAGCCAAGTCTACGCAGAGAACTGGCCGATCTGGGAGCCATCGGTCCTGAAGACGTCTCTGAAGAATTCTACAAAAGTGCTCTTCTGACTCCCCCGGGCAGCGTCAGTCGTCCGATCAAGACCGAATACGGGTATCACTTGATCAAAGTGGTGAGCCGAACTGACAATCCCGATGCAGCCCGGGTCCGGCACAAGATACTACCGATTCTGAAAGAGGAGAAAGCTCGTGAAGTCTTCGCCGAGTTCAGAGACAAGCTCTACAGCCGGGTCGACGTGAGTTTTCCCAACAAATTACATCCGGTTCATTTGAAACCCGTCGAGTACCGCTAATAGTGAACCCGCGAGGTGAATCGCCGCTTTCCGGGCAGATTCCGTTCAATCAGGAATTAGCTCGTAAGGCCACACACTTGACCGCACTCGTCATTCCGTCCGGTTATTACTTGTTGGATTTCACCAAGTTAGAAATGCTCAGCGTAATGCTGCCCCTTACGCTCCTGGTCGTCATCATTGACATTTCACGACTCAGAAACGGTCTTCTTTGGAACAATAAGCTGGTCAGCAGTCTGTTCTCACGTATGATCCGGGTTCATGAGGCGGGGGGGGATTTCACCGGGGCATTCTACATATTGGTTGCCGTCTGCGTGACCGTGGCACTGTTTAGTAAGTCGGTAGCCGTTGCGGCGTTGGCGTTTGTGGTAGTGGGGGACACTATCGCGGCTATTATAGGGAGACTATTCGGTAAACACCGGTTCGGCAATAGTAAGTCTGTGGAAGGCTCCCTGGGATGTTTACTTGGAACCGTCGTCGTGGCCGGTGTCACACCCAATCTGGCATTTGGCATTGGAATCGCCGGGGCAATCACGGCTACGGTTGTCGAGGCGCTTCCGTTCGGGGTCGATGACAACCTCACTATTCCTCTCGCTTCAGGACTGGTTATGACGCTGGTCATCAAAATTGTTGGAAATATATGAGATTTCGGTGTGTTTTTTGTTGACCGCCCGCAAAGGGCTTGCGTATAATATTTGGAACAGGTACTGGAGCTCTCAACTGTTTAACCGTGGAGGGTTAAGAGATGTCAAGAGGTACCGTCACGTACTTCAATGATACCAAGGGATGGGGCATAATTTCCAGTGAAGATCTTCAGCAGGATGTGTATGTTCATTACACCAACATCAACATGGACGGTTTTCAAACGCTGGCTAGGGGGCAGGAAGTCCTATTTGAAGTTACTGACTCTAAAGCAGGTCTTAAAGCTCAGAACGTAACTCCGACCTGCTGACTCGTTTCAAACGTCTAGTGTTTTCTATGGCCGTTCCGTAAAGGGAACGGTCTTTTTTTGCACGGTTGATCCGGAGGACAAAGGGCTGTGTCAAATGATCAGGTATTGTCGATTCTCTGTCTCAAGTAGAGGCGACACTCGTCCCACCCAACGGGCCGGTTGGCGACGCTCAGGACCGCAACCTGCCGTGTTCTTGACAAATTCCGCTGTCGCCCGCCACTTGGAGGCTGTCCCAAGAGGTGATATTCGGTCAACTTTCGTGTCGCGTAGAGGCGGGGCTCGTCCCCGCTGATCCGGTAAGTCGTTGCGGCGCAAGGCCGCAGCCTACGGGTAGAAAGTACAGTCGGCAAGCCTCAATGGCGATTTACCCCTTATGAAACAGCCTCCTTGCGCTGGGTTCCGTTCATCCCTGAATTGCCTCTCATTACTTGAATAGCAGACTTCCCATACTCCCCCACTGATCCCAAACCGGTCGGTCGGAACGCCTGTAGTTCCGACTACTTTTGACTTACGGGACAAGAGCCGATACTGCTTGGCTCTCGTGCGCGGAGAACCTCCATATCCGCCCCTCCCGCAACAAATTGCAGAACGAACCCATTTCACCAGACGCGCGTCTGACCGTCTCCCTCTGACATACACCGCGGCAGGCCAAACCGCTACTGTTGTTTTCTGTCCCTGTTTACGATATATTGCGCGTCATGAATATCATAGATTTACGCTCAGACACGGTCACTCGACCTTCTCCCGAGATGCGCCAGGCTATGCTTGAAGCTGAAGTAGGTGATGATGTGTTTGGTGACGATCCGACTGTAAAGGAACTGGAACGATATGTAGCCGATCTGTTCGGCAGGGAAGCATCGCTTTTCGTACCCTCCGGCACCATGGCCAACCAGATCTGTTTCAAAGCGCAGTCGCAACCGGGCTGGGAGCTGCTCTGCGATCGCGATTGCCATGTCGTCAATTACGAAGTGGCTGGACCGGTCGTCCACAGCGGGTTGCTCGTGAACCTGCTGACTACGGACAGAGGGATGGTGACGGCGCAAATGGTCCGCGACAATATGCGGCCGATCAATCTGCATTGTCCCCGGACCAAGATGGTCGCACTGGAGAATTCGCATAACCGTCATGGCGGTACCATTTTGCCTCAGGACGAAATTCTCAGGGTACGGGAAGCCTGCGATGATCTCGAGTTGATCCTGCATCTCGATGGCGCCCGCATATGGAACGTGCATGTGGCCACCGGGTTATCACTCGAGGAACTGACGCGGCCGTTTGATTCCGTTTCGGTCTGTCTCTCCAAAGGGCTTGGCGCACCGATCGGGTCCCTGATTCTCGGAACAGCCGAGTTCATTGAATTGTGCCGTCGGGAACGAAAGCTCTTCGGGGGCGGTATGCGCCAGGTGGGCATCATTGCGGCCGCCGGTCTCTATGCGATAAAGAACAACATAGACAGACTGGCCCAAGACCACGCCAACGCCGAGTACATTGCCGGGGAACTGAACCGCCTGACCGTATTCGACATCGATCTTTCGCGAGTCCAGACGAACATCGTCATTGCCGACATCACCGGTGACGATACCGCGGAGTCGGTCTTGGACAGGATGAAAGAAGTGGATGTCTGGGCCGTACCTTTCGGCCCCAAACGGATTCGCATGGTCACCCACCTTGACGTATCGAGGGAGAGCTGCCGGGAAGCCGTGAAGCGGCTAAGGTCGGTGTTCGACTGACAAAACCGATTACAAAACGGACAAGACGGGAGGCGAATGAAACACGCACAGAACAGATTTGTTATTCTCGGGTCATCCTCCGGTGCGCCCCAGCCCCAACGCTGTACTTCCGGATACGTGCTGGATATAGACGGTCGCTTGAGCCTGGTGGACTGCGGTGGCGGCGTTAGTTCATCATTCCTGCGCCGGGGGCTGGACCCTCTTGCTGTCGACAGCGTGTTCATCAGCCATTGCCACCCCGACCACGTCTGCGAGCTGCCCCTCGTCCTGCAGATGCTGTATCTGGCCGGTCGGCAGCAGGAGGTAACCTTGTATCTGCCGGAGGAATTCGTCGGTCCGTTCAGGGCCTATCTCAATGCCGTATACATGATCCCCGAAAAACTCCCGTTCGAGATCCATATCACCGGTTACGGCGACGGTTTCACGGTCTCGGACCCCTGCCGGTTGCGCGCTATTGCCAACAATCATCTCCAGGGTTATGCGGACGTCATCGCGCAGCTGGGATTACCGAATCGGATGCAGAGCCATTGTTTTCGCATCGAAACCGCGGACAGGCGGCTGCTGTACTCGGCGGATATCGGCGGTCTGGAGGATATTCGTGTGCACCTCGACGGCAACGACTACGTGGTCATGGAGACGACCCACGTAGACCTTGATGCCTTCTTTGTGCTCGCGCCGACCGTAAACGTGGGGGAGTTCGTCATTACGCATCTCGGTGATGACGAGTCTATCCTGGAGTTAAACCGTAAGGCGCGCAAAGCGGGCCTGGACAATATCACGACCGCGGTCGATGGCATGGAGCTGCGGCTGTAGATTGTCTTTTGGGGCAGGCCGGCTTCGAACCCACCAACCGCAACAACACATTATTTGTCACGGACAGGTTCGGGCCGGAACTCCCTTACAGGCCTTGACAAATTCCCGGTATATCTGCTGCGAACCGGCGGAGCTAGTCCCCGGCGACTCGGAAAATCTGTGCGACGCATGGCCGCACCCCGCCCTCAAGTTGGAATCATGACGTTGCGACAGGCCTTGATCCCGCTTTGTGGGATCAAGGCCTGTCGCTTATCGACTAAAGACTTTTTTTCCTTACCAACCGCGCCGGCCGCCGCCGCCCCCACGGCTGCCCCCGCGACCGCCACCTCGTCCGCCACCTCGTCCGCCGCCGCCGCCACCACCGCCGCGCTCGGTGCGCGGCCGGGCCTCGTTGACATTCAACGGACGCCCATCAAGGTCCTGACCGTTGAGTGCCTCCATAGCAGCCGTCGCTTCATCGTTGTTCGGCATTTCCACGAACCCGAATCCGCGAGATCGTCCTGAGAACTTGTCGGTGATGATGCTCACACTGGAAACTTCGCCGTGTGTCTCAAACGCTTTGCGAAGGGATTCTTCATCCGTATCGTGTGACAGGTTACCAACATAGATGTTCATTTTGCTCTCCAGAATCTTCTGTGCTTGCGTACAGTTCACCGCTGCACAGACTAGTTATCGTGTCTTATGACACCGCCGTTCTCAGGATAAGATGTCTGCAAAGATTGAAGGGATGCTACAAATCTTGAAAACCCTTACATGAGAATGTTGTTAACACGTCGAAATGTAATCTGTTGACAATGCTGATGTCAAGGATTCTTTGCAATGAGTCTTCTGAAGGGCCGGTTCTGCCCACACCTGCCCCGCAATACGCTGCTTGTTGCGGTCGGCAACCAAGTGGACAATGGTGACCCTCGAATTCTAACAATCCGTTGAGTCTATATGAGAGACCAAGGCGCCCAGGGATAGTGGTGTGTCACATCCTGCCAATCTGGCGGAATCGTGCCATTTCTACTTGACTTGACTCCATGTTACCCTTTATTTCGGGGCAAATGGAGTTCTCTGCTGACAAAATAGTCGCGTTCATTCGTCAGAAATCGCACCACCCCATGAAGCTCAAGGAGTTGGCTCAGGCCCTTTCTATACCCAAGCCGCAATACGCGCAATTCAGGACCGTGATAAAACAGCTCATCAACAGCGGCGAACTGGTCAGACTAAAACGTGGCCGAATCGGAATCGCCTCGGAGATGGATATGCTGGTCGGCCCCGTTTCGATCGTCCGTTCCGGAATGGGCTTCGTGGAACGTCCGGAAAGTGACAAAGGTGAGCGGGATATCATGATCCCGGCCAACGCTCTGTCGACCGCGCTGGACGGTGACAAGGTGATGGTTCGTTTGACCGGGCAATCGGATGGTCGTCAATTGGGCACGGTTGTGCGAGTTGTGGAACGATCCGAGCGGAATATCGTCGGGGTCTTCAACAAAGGCCCCCACTTTGCCTACGTTACCCCCGATAACCCGCGTATTCACCGGGACATCTACATTCCGTCTACTCATCAGCAAAAAGCACAAAACGGAGAGAAGGTCGTCTGCAAACTGATAGAGTGGGAAGACCCCCATCTGAATCCGATCGGCGACATCACCGAACGAATCGGGTTTCCCGGCGAGCCGGGAGTAGATATGCTGACGGTGATCAAGAGCTATGAGTTGCCCGAAGAGTTTCCCGATGACGTTCTCGACGAAGCGGAGCGCATTACGGCCGCCCCGATGAAGGAAGAATACGCCCGACGGGAGGATCTGAGTAGTGAGTGCATTTACACGATTGATCCCGCCGACGCCAAGGATCACGACGATGCAGTTTCGGTCGAGAAAACTGCCGGCGGCTATCGCCTGGGCGTGCATATCGCCGATGTCTCTCATTACGTCCAGCCCGGCACGGCTCTCGACAAGGAAGCTTTTGAGCGTGGTAACTCCGTATATTTGCCGGGCATGGTGATACCGATGCTCCCGGAGATCCTCTCCAACAACACCTGTTCTCTCAAACCGAATCGCAAGCGATTGGCCTTCTCGGTTGTTATCGACTTTGACGATAAGGGCAAGGCGCTTTCGTGGAGACTGACCGATACCGTCGTCAAATCCGCGGCGAAGCTGGCCTACGAAGAAGTTCAGGAGTTCTTCGATCACGGCTTGCAGGCCGGACGCGCCGCCGACAAGATCAAACGCGTGGCCGACAATCTGACGCTGGCGCGCGAGCTGGCGCTTAAGTTGAATAAGAGGCGGTTCGCCGAAGGATCGCTTGATTTCGATTTGCCGGAAGCCAAGATTATTCTCAATAAACAGGGCGAAGTCATCGAGCTGGGCAACAGAATACGACTGGAATCGCACCGTCTCGTCGAAGAGTTCATGCTGGCCGCCAACAAGGCGGTGGCGCTCGAAGTATTCAGGAGGGGCCAGCAGTTTCTGTACCGCGTCCACGGCCGGCCGGATTTGGAAAAAATCGAGCATTTTTCCGCCATGATGTCTCGGCTGGGCTACAATTTCCCGGTGTCGCCCACTATTCGACCCGTCGACCTGGCCCGCTTCCTCAAAAAAGTCCAGGATGCGCCGGAGATCGAGTTGATTAACGAGCTCATGCTGCGCTCGATGCAGAAGGCGGTGTACCAGCGTAAGAACATCGGTCACTTCGGACTGGCCTTCAAACACTATACCCACTTCACATCGCCCATTCGGCGCTATCCCGATTTGCTGGTCCATCGGCTGCTTCGCACGATGGACGGCGGCCAATATCCGCCCGCCTTCGCCAAACGTATCCCTAACGTAATCGACCGGGTTGGTAAACACTGTTCGGAAACGGAACGGACAGCCGAATCCGCCGAGCGGGAAGCCGTCAAGGTCAAACAAGTCCAGTATATGGAACGCCACATCGGTGATCAATTCGGCGGCGTCATTTCCGGCGTGACCGGATTCGGGTTCTTCGTCAGAATCGACAACCTCGGCGCCGAAGGGCTCGTGCGCATATCAACAATTGATGATGACTACTATCGATTCGACGAATCACAGTTCCGACTGGTTGGTCGACGCACCGGCAGTACGTATCGTCTGGGCGACCAGGTCCAGGTCGGAGTCCTGAAAGTCGACCGGACTAAAAACGAGATTGAATTGTACGCAGTCCCCTCGGAGCCGAAGGAGCGGACGGGGCCACGCTCGGAAATCACCACGCCGCGATCGAAAAAACGTCGTGAGAAGAATAAGAAGAGGAGGCGGTAAGCCGGGCCAAGTCTGCCGGACGGGATGACGAATATGAAGAACCGTGTTCTCATTCTGATCAACAAGCGCAATCTGGACTTCGCCGGCATAAACTGGAGCGCGATCGGCACGGTCGTAACGGAACTGTCAGAGCTGTACCAGATCATCAAAGAGCGGCGCATTGATGTGCTGCTGGTCGACGCGTCACGCCATGATCTGAAGCGACCGGTGGCAACGAAAGTCAGACGCTACAACGGGCTGACCGAAATCTGGCTGGTGACGAGAGAGGGACGGGATCATGATCAGCTTGAAAATTACGTCGACGGCGCCATTCCACTGGGTGTGGGGGCCGAAGGCATAGCGGCCAAAGTGTCAGGGATTCTCCATGGTCGGGAATTGCTCGCCGAATACGGCATGATCGGGCGCTCCCTGCGCGTGAAAGCGGTGGCAGAGACAATCGAACGGGTGGCCCCGACCGAAGTTCCGATCTTGATTGTCGGTCCGTCGGGCGCCGGAAAAGAACTGGTGGCGCGGGCCGTGCACAAGAACTCCCGCCGCCACGACAAACCGTATGTCGATATCAATTGCGGTGCTCTGGCCGAGGGGGTGCTCGAATCCGAGCTGTTCGGACACGAAAAAGGAGCCTTTACGGGGTCGGTATCCAAACGAGAGGGGTTGTTCTATAAAGCCGAAGGCGGCACTATTTTTCTCGATGAAATCGGCGAAACGACTTCCAACATGCAGGTAAAACTGCTGCGGGTGCTGGAAGACGGCACGTATTACCCGGTCGGATCGTCGACCGCCCGCAAAGCGAACGTGAGGGTCGTCTCCGCGACCAACCGGGACTTGACCGAAGCTATAGCGGAGCGCGCCTTCAGGGAAGATCTTTACTTCAGAATCGGCGTCGTTAAGATAGTCGTGCCGCCCCTGCTCGACCGGCGCGGCGATATACAACCTTTGCTCCAGCATTTCTGGCGGAGCTACCCCGGCCTGGAATACACCGATGCCGCCCTGGACTTGCTGATGAAATACGACTGGCCAGGCAATGTTCGGCAGCTCAAGAACTTCGCCGACCGCATGGTGGCTCTCAAGCCGGAAGGACTCGTCGAGCAGAGTGACGTCGAGCGTTTCATCGACGAGCAGCACAGTACTCTCAAGCACCTGCCGGTTTCAACCGGCAGAACCGTCGAGGAAGCCGGTCAGGAGTTGATCTACCGGGCCATTTTGCAGCTCGGCAATGAAATCAGGCTGTTACGTGATCTGATCACGTCGCATTTGCCGGCGGAATCCACTGAAGAGGAGTATGAGACCTCGTCGGTGGCGGCGGGGACGGGGCAGACGATGGAGGCTCTCGAAAAGGAGGCGATCAAACGAACGCTTGATGATACCGGCGGTAATCGCAAGGAAGCCGCCCGGCGACTGGGAATAGGGGAACGAACTTTATACCGCAAACTCAAGAGGTATAATCTACGCTGAGGGGTTGGACAGCAGTAATCATTTTGTCGGCTCATACCTGTTTCACGAACGCGTCTTCGGCGCAACAGGTCGGGACCGTGGTGTATCCGGATGCGGAAGTGCTTCTGGAGGCTTATCAAAACGGCGAACTGTCACTCGGCGAATACTTGATCCTCAAAGAGGTGCTGCTTCAGGGTGTTGATTCCACCAATGCCCATCTTCTTGACCACATTCCCAATCTGCTGCACTATCTGACGGACAGCGCTTCGCTGCGGACCGGTCTTGAGGAAGAGCAGGCGCAGGCATTCACGGAGAACGTCAGCCGGCGCACACAGGGCCGGTTCCGTCACCGATACTACCAGTCACTGGAGAAGCAATCGGGAAACAGATATCAATCTTCCGTAGTCCTGAACGGGCCGCGGCAATTTCACCTTGACTTGCAGATCGAGAAGGACCTGAACAGCCGGGAGCGTCTTACGCGCCGATCGCTCGCATATTCGAGTCCGGTCGGCGCCGTCAGAAAGCTGCAGGTCGGTAACTACTCCCGGAGGCTCGGGCTGGGAACGGTGGCCGGGTACAGAGGCCGGCTCCTGTCGACCTCGGATCATTTGGACGGGGAATCGCTCTTGTATCCCGACTACGGGGGCAGTAACGGCCTGCTCGTCCGGCTCCAACCAGCTCAACGCGTCTCTTCGGAGATGTTGATATCCATAAATCGAGACGTCAACCACCGGTTCTTCTCGCTGGCGGGAACCATGAACTGGCATCGGGGCGGATTCGAGGCCGGGCTGCTGTCCGGACTGAACAGACTGCAATCGCGACTTACCGACGAGCGGGTACATGACATCAAGCTCGGCCTGATTGTGCGGCAAAACTATCGGCACGGCTATGCCGCCGTTGAAACCTCGTCACAACTGGGACACCGGCGCGGTTTCGGTGCGGTTGTGGTGGAGGGGCGCCACCGGTTCCGACGGGCCGAAGTCAGGTACGCAAGCTGGATCTACGGAGACGATTTCCTGGATCTGGCGTCGGGCAGCAAAGCCGGCAGTGTCGCCCGGACCGATTCTCTGCCCGCCGTCGGGTTGTCCTTTTCGAGCCGGCGCACGGGCGCCGAGGGCGGCCTGCTGCGGTCGATGCTGGACATGAGTAGCCATATAAGAACGGTCAACGCTCTGGTCTTTTCCTCTTTCGACAAGGGGACTCGGGACCTCCAATTCCTTACAGCGTTGATATACCGATTCGATAAACACCTGCAGGTGCGCCTGGACTACGTGCAGAAAACGAAAACGCGCCTGGGCGGCTCGGGCAAGACCGAACGAACCGACCGCCGGACCCGGATCGAGATCAATTACGCCGGGAAAAATTTGTTGCTCCGCGGCTACCTCGGATACGATACTGAGACCGATGCAAACGATGATCTGGCAGCGTTCATGCGGGCCCGACTGACAACGGACAAGTCCGGCGAGTTCGAAGTGTGGTCGAATCTGTCCCGCTGGAACATAGAGACGCGGTCCATCGCGTACTGGTATGTCTTCTTTCGGCATTCGCTCGAATTCCGGAACGGCGTTCATACCGGCTTCAAGGTCAGTCATCGTTACAGTCGGGCGGCTACGGACAAACATCTAACTACCGTAACGCTGGAACTGGATATCGTGATATGAGTCGAGCTTTGGCACATTTATTCGCCCTGCTGGCTGCGGCGCTGCTGCTGCCGGCCGGATTGAAGGCGCAGATCGTGATCAACGAGGTTCTGGCTAATGAACCGGGCGCCGAACGCTCCCTCGAATGGATCGAGTTGTTCAACCGTTCCGAGGACGACGTTTCGCTGAACGGATTCGTCCTGCACGTAGATGGGGATATACTGGATCCACTGGGCGATGTATCCATCCCCGGTCGCGACTATGTCATCATCTGCCGCCGCTTGTTCTCCGAAGGAAATGCGACCGGGTTCGAAGCGCGGTGGGGAAACAACTCGCTGATCTGGGGCGACGTCGCCCAGGAAGCCCGGCTCTTGCGGCCGATCGAGATGCCGGCTCTGCAGCTGGACAACACGGGCAATATCCTCACGCTGCTAGACAACATGGGGAACGTTTTATCCACATTTACGTGGTCGGAATCGGGTCGCGACGGGTATTCCTGGGAGCGCGTTTCCCCGGGCTCCGCGATTATCGAACAATCGACCGACCCGGGCGGGTCTACTCCCGGGTACGTTAATTCTTCGACTCCGGTAGACAATGATCTCGCGCTGAGTCTGGACTCGGTCTGGGCCGACGAAGGCTGGGTCGGCCTGAAGGTCACAATCAGGAACGAAGGAAACGCGCCGCAGCTCGGGGCTCACCTGGGGGTGTGCCGGCTCTCGGACGTCGATACGGTGCTTGTCGAACGGATTGCCCTGCCCCAATTAAGACCGGGGGAATCGTTCACCTTCGAGCACAGCTATGTGCTCGAAGGTACATATGTGTCATTGCTTCTGGAACTCCCCGACGACGACCGGCCGACGAACAACACGATCACGTTCGTGGCACCAGGCGCCGAGTTCCCACAGTTGATTTTGTCTGAATTTCTGGCCAACCCGGTCCGTGATTTTGGCGTCGAATGGGTGGAGATCCGAAATATATCCGATGATCTGGTCGATCTGAACGGCTGGCAACTGGGGGACAGCCTGGCCTGGCGCGAAATCGTATTGACCACCCTCAATGTGGGCCCGGGAAGTTATGTTGTTCTGGCCCGGGACTCGGCCGCCTTTCTCGAATTCTATTCGGATTTCGCCGGAACGTTAGTCGAACCGGGCAGCTGGCCGACGCTGAACAACAGCCATGATCTGGTGCGATTAATGTGCCCGTTCGACATTCTCGCCGACAGATTCTCATACGGAACCACTTTCCCCGACAACTACACGTGGAGCCGCAGCGCCGATCCGCAACATGACGGTGAATGGGGCAGATCCGAACGCCCGGGCGGCACGCCCGGTGAACCGAATGAAGTCTTTTTCGGCCCGAGCGGCTCTTCGGTGAAAATCGAAATCAAGCCCAGGATCATCTCTCCGGACGGTGACGGCATCGATGAGTTCGCGATAATCAAAGTCGAAGCTCCGGTCGCCAGCGAATACTCCCTGAAATTGTACGACCGGCAGGGCCGGGAAATCTACGTGTTCGATCCGGTGCGCGATGAAAACGTCTGGGACGGACGGGGCGGCGGCGGACAACGTGTACCCGTTGGTCTGTATATTCTCTATTTCGAAGCCGACGGGGGAGAGTCGGCCAAGGAAACTATAGTGGTGGCCAGGTAACCATGGTCAGGCGGGTGCACTGCTTACTGCTACTGGGATGGTTGCTTGTTGTCGGCTGCGACGTGAACGGCTTCGACTTCGGCTCGACTCGCGCCATCGGGCTGGGACAGGCCGTAGTATTATCGGAACCTACCGCGGCTTCCTACGTGTCGCTGCCTTCGGCCGGCTTTCATCTCGATCGGTGGCAGGTAGAATTAGGGATAAACCGCAAGTTCGAGATCAGTGATTTGGACGAAGCCACCCTCGCCGGAGCCTGCCGCTATGATCGGTTCGTCTTCTCCGGAGGCTTCTCGCAGTTGGGAGAACGTGACTTCTATTCGGAGCGACTGCTTAAGCTGGGTGCGGCGTATTTTGATAAAAGGAACATCAGTTTGGGGATGACTTTTTCCACCTTGTTCTACGGTTTCGGCTGGGGATACGACGGTTTTAGCCTGTCTACGTTCGGCATGTCGGTAAGTTATTTTCGAGACCGGATATACGGCTCGCTGGCGGCCGATAATCTGACCACGCCTAAGTATGGAAGCAGCCCGGAGGTCAAGCCGCAGTACCATTTGTACACTGAGCTGCTGGGCCAGGGCTCGTATTCGGTTATCGGCAGGGCTACTTTTGAGGACAGCCAACAGCCGCAGTTCACCTTGGGCCAGAAGATCAATCTTCTGGATGAGGCCCTGCTGCTTTGGGCGCTTTCGTCAAATCCGCTCACGTACGGCGGCGGTCTGGAGCTAAGCCACGAAGGGTACCGCCTCTCATATACGACCTCGTATCATCCGACGCTCGGATTCACGCACGGCCTGGCGCTTTCCTACGCACCACGGCAAACGACCCCGGAGGGAGACCGGTCAGGCTCAAAGGCACGAACTCAATTAAGCGCTAATTAAATCCATGTTAACCCGCCGCGACATTGAAAACCGAGAACACAACGCCCTGGCGCCCTATGCCTCGTTTGCATCCCACGGCCGAGGACGCCGCTTCCCCCAGCCGGAGCACTCCCTCCGAACGTGTTTCCAGCGCGACCGGGATCGGATAGTTCACTCGGCCGCCTTTCGACGCCTCGAATACAAGACCCAGGTCTTCATCCCCCATGAACGGGATCACTTCCGGACCCGCTTGACCCATACCATTGAGGTGGCGCAAATCGGCCGCACCCTCGCCCGGAGTCTGCAGTTAAACGAAGACCTTACGGAGGCTATTGCCCTGGTTCATGACTTGGGACACACACCCTTCGGACACAGCGGCGAGGATACGCTCAATGAACTGCTGTCGGCCCAGGGCGGATTCAATCACAATCTGCAGTCCTTGCGCGTAGTCGAAAAACTGGAGCAGCGGTATCCGGAACATCCGGGACTCAACCTGACGTACGAAGTCCGCGAAGGGATTGCCCGTCATGAAACCACCAAAGAGCTGGACATTGTCGAGTTTTCAGGGTACGCTCAGCCGACATTGGAAGCTTCCCTGGTAGATATCGCCGATGAGATCGCTTACAACTCCCACGATATCGACGACGGCCTGTCATCCGGCTACCTCAACTTTGAAGATCTTGCCGACCTGTCGTTGTTGCAGCAGATAGGTGACTTCACGGTCCTGCCGGCGCCGATCGCCCACCCGGATCAAAAGCGGTACGCTGTCGTAAGACAATTGATAGATAAGATGGCCAGTGATGTCATTGCCGAGACCCAGGCCAGAATTGACCGGGCACAAGTGAACAGTGTGGACGACATCCGCATGTGCTCCACCAAGTTGTGTGGCTACAGCGCAGAAATGCAGACTCATGTGACCGAACTGAAGATGCTTTTGAACACTCATCTCTACCGTCACCCGCGGCTGCGGGACAAGTCGGTCAAAGCCAGGCAGACTATCAGAGTTATGTTTGAGTACTTTCTTCAGAGTCCCACAGCCATGCCTCGTAGATTCCAGGAGATGCTCAAGACCGAGGATCTCGAAACAGTCGTCGCCGACTACATCGCCGGCATGACGGATAGGTACGCCGAAAAGGTATTTGACAACCTGAACAGTCCCTGAATCCGACCCGTTTACATGCGTATATGAATCCGGTTGCAGTCATTGAACTGCACTTAACTGCCTGACGCGCCTGTCAAGTTCTTGTGTTGTAATGAGTTCATCGCAGGCTGGTCTCAGGCACGCGACTTGCACGGATGACCGTAATGGAATGTTACTTCGGTTCACGTAACCTGCCGGACAACGACCTGAATGGTGACAAGTCAGTTGTAGTCTTGTTCACTATCCCGGAGGCAGGTATTGAGTTCAAGGCCCCTTTCGCGGCCGTGGACAAAGTACACGGCGATCTGGCCGCCCTGCTGGCGCTCCTGGAGTTCATCGACAGCAATCAGAAGTACTTCCCCAACAAGACGTTTCAGATATATGGCGATAACAGTCAGGTGATCAAGAGCATCAACAAACAACACAGCCTTCATCCCAGGTTTGCCCGATTACTCATCAGGGCCATGAAGTACCGGGAGAAGTACCGTTATTCGCTTCGCTGGACTCCGGCCGAGGGAAACGCCTGTTTCGAATCGCTTTTTGATTGACGCTTCCGTCGCTCCCTCTTTATAATCTCCACATGCTTACCCCACAAGAATTGGCCCGAGAAATAGGCGCCGGCAAGTTCCGCCCGGCCTATTACCTGTTTGGCGCCGACAATCACCGGATCGTTGAGGCCGAGAAGTACATTGCCGCCCAATTCCTGCCGGACCGTCAGTTATCCACCAATTACCGAAGAATAAACGCCCGTGGCACTCCCATCAATGACCTGCTGACCGAGCTGTCAACAATTCCGATGTTGGGCGAGAGGCAGGTATTCGGCATTTCCGAATTTCAGAACTGTAAACCGACACAGGTGGCTAATGTTCTCAAGATGCTGACACCGGCCGATCCCAACCGAATCGTCGTCTTCAGTTCACCGTCGGTGCGCACTCCCAAAAAGACCTCGGCTTTTTTTAAGGCGGTTTCCAACGCGGTGACCCCGGTTGAATGCAGGAAATTGACCGAACGGGAGGCTGCCGCGATAATCCGACACCGGTTGGAAAAGGCGGAACTGGAAATCTCCACGGATGCCGCCAAACGACTGGTCGAGCTCGTGGCCGGGAGCATGGGAGCCTTGGCAACGGAAGTGGCCAAGCTGACTTGCTATAAGCAAAAAGATGAGACCATCGATATCGCCGATATCGAGAAAATTACGGCTGGACACGATGTGTACAGCATATTTCAACTTTCCGATGAGATTATAGCCGGAAACGAGAACCGGGTGCTCAGGACGATAAAGAAGCTGGTCGAAGAAGGCAACTCGCCCGGGGCTATGATATCGCTTCTGCAGCGCCACTTCCTTTCGCTCTACCTCGTCAAAAACAACAAGGCACCGATAGGGAATCTGCGCTGGATGACTCAACGCTTCCGTACTCAGGCGGAGCGGTACGGCAGTAAACAACTGGAAGAGATCATCAAGAACCTCGCTCAGGCAGCCTCAGATGTCAGGGGCGGGACTATCAAGCCGACTATGGTCCTGGAGATGCTGGTGCTGGGTATGCTCGGTCAGAGGCAGCCAATTGGAAAATAAGAAACTTCGGGAAGAAAACAGCCCGCTGCCGGTACAACGAGGAGACGAGCAAGAATCTGAGCAGCGCCTCATAGAGGCGGCGCAAAACGGCGACAAAAGAGCTTTCGGGCGGCTCATTCGGCGCCATCAGAAGAAGTTGTTCAGATTTATCTACGGATTGGTCGGGTCCTTCGATACGGCGGAAGATATTGTACAGGAAGCATTTGTGAAAGCATTCGAAGCGATAAAGACATTCAAAACCGGATTCGATTTCTACCCCTGGCTCTCCACCATTGCACGAAACTCCGCCTATAATCTCATTCATCGCGAAGAACGCAAGGAGTCGCTGAATTCGCTGCAGGAAAAGGGCTACGATCCGCAGTCGGTGGACTTGGGACCGTTGGAACAGATGCTTGATAAAGAGGGACAACGGAGATTCTACAAGGCACTTAAGGCTCTTCCGGTTGAATACCGGACCGTCTTTGTCCTGCGTCATTTCGAAGAGATGGGATATGCGGATATCGCCAGTTACTTAAAAATCCCTCCCGGAACTGTTGATTCACGGCTCTATCGGGCCAGAAAAATCCTGCTGGAAGAACTCAAGGATCTTCTGTGAATTCAGCTGTTCGATAGGAAGATAGGTATTTGATGGATCACGGTTACTTCAAAGATAGATTGTCGGCCTTTATCGACAGGGAACTGCCCGATTACGAACGACAGGCGGTTCATGAGCACCTCGAGGAATGCGACGAGTGTCGAAAAATCATAGCACACCTGCAGCAGGTTGATTCGCTGGTTGAAAAGCACTCCGGTTTGGACGCAACGGATTACTGGGAGAAGGCGGCCCGGCAAATCGAAAACCGGATCGGGGTCGAAGATGAGGCCGAAACCGTCACCGAGATGCCGCGTTCCGGATGGAGTGGGCTGAGATGGAAAATAACAGCGGCGGCAGCTTCGGTCGCCATCCTGATATTCATCGGCCTTCATCAAATGGATATACTTGACGAAGCTAATCAGGACTCGACTAAGGTCCAGAGGGCCACACCCCCTCCGTCTTTGCAGGCCGATTCAGCGCTGCATAGAAACAAGCCGGAGCCGCAGCTGGAAGTTCGTGACACTGAACCTGAATCTGCCGGTCGACAGCAAAAGGCTGAAGATCAGGATGTTGAGCGGCGTGGCTCCGCCCAAGAGGAGCCGGCAATGCAGAAAGCACCGGCTATGTTAAAAGAATCAATGGAGTCCGCCGGTGATGCCCAGCCCGGAACCGTCGCTTACAAAAAACCCGGGTTATTAACACGGGATGACTCGCAGCGCGTGAGTCTACAGGCGGATGCTATGAAGGGAGCCATTGAATCCCATCAATCCGTTTCGGTGGAGAGGTTCCGAGATACGTTTTATGCTTCGCCTGAAGCTCTGCCGTCAACAGATATGGCCGAAGCTGATTCCGTGTCACATCCTCAATTGACGCTGGAAGACTGGCTTGAACAGAAGGATTCTCTGGAGGCAGTCTGGGCCGTGGAGCTTCAGGACCGCGAAAAATTGAACGTCGGTAAGTCAGTGAGAAGCAAGTCGTTATCCTCTGTCGTTACGGTTGAACGTCAACTGCTGGAAAACTACTACAACATCGCCAGACTTACTAAAGATACCGATCAAGAGCTATATGATACCATGGTGGAGTCCCTTCAGGAGTACTTAGATCGCCCTGATGCCGTTCATATGTCTGTTGCTCAGGATTATCTCAATCGTTTGCAAAATGAACAATAATATCTCGAACCGACAGACAACCCGGGTCGCATCGGCTCTTGGTCGCTGCGGAGTAGTCCACCGTGGGCGGATGACCCGGCGCATTTTCAATATTGGCTGCCGACATGATGTTTTTGTTTGCCCGAACTTTTCCTGAATTACTTCGTAAGTAGTATCCGGACATGTTAACAGATACCCGGAGGTTCAGGTATGCAACATAGACTTTACAGATCGACCGACGAAAAAATAATAGCCGGCGTCTGCGGGGGATTGGGCCGCTATTTCGAAATAGACCCGTCCCTGGTGCGGGTGATTATGGTCTTGCTGGCTTTTGTCAACGGGATCGGAATCCTTGCCTATTTGATAGCTTGGATTGTCTTTCCCAAACAAACACAAGAGACCGACGTATCGACCACGCAATCCGCAGAATCCGAGCGGCGATATTCATCGTGGAACAAATATCTGCCCGGTATTATCCTGATAGCCATAGGTCTCGTCTTCCTCGTCAGAGAGAACTGGTACTGGTTCGATTTCGAGGAGTTCTGGCCGATTCTTTTCATCGCGCTCGGTTTGTTTCTTCTTCTCAACAGAAAGAAATCCGCCGAACAAGAAGACTCGGTTCACTCGCAAAATGGCGTCAATGCCGAGAACGCCCATAACGGAGGTTCCGTATCATGACTCCCGCACGGTTTCGATGGGGACTGATATTGATTCTCATTGGGCTCCTCCTCCTGTTCCGCAACATGGAAGTCCTCAATGACAACTTTTGGGGTGACCTGCTGATTTGGTTTCCGGTCGTCCTGATCGCCGTTGGTTTGGAGAAGATATTCGCCAACACCAGAGTCAAGATCATTTCTTATCTGACCTCGGTAGCTCTCTTCGGGGCCGGGTTGCTGATTGCCTTCGCCGGCAGCTATGGCGGCAGTGACTCGAGCTTCTTTTCCGAGGCCACGTTTGAATTGCCGGACAGGCGGGATATTCAGTACCTCCGTACATCTCTCGATGTCGATGCGACTGACCTGACGATTCGGGATTCGGGTGACAAGCTCATATACGGCCGTTTCGACAGATTCACCAGAAAGCCCGAAATAGAACAAGAATTCATCGATGATACCGCTATAGTCCAGCTCAGCAGCCGGGCTTCCGGAAGCTACCTCGGGGGTGCTATCAAGATCGAGACCGGCGAATCACAGGACTGGTTCCTGCAGTTCTCCGAACGGGTGCCTCTGGAGCTGGAATGCTCCGGGCGTTCGGCCGACCTGCACCTGAATCTCTCCACCACACCGCTGAAACGCCTGAATCTGAAGACCGAGGATGCCAGGATATATCTGAAACTCGGTGACCTCGTGCCGCTGGTAAAGGTCAGCATTCTGGGTGAAGACTCGAACCTCAGACTGCGCGTGCCCAAGACGGTCGGAGTGCTGATCTCCGGGCGGGACTATGAGACCTACCTGGGCCGGCTGGGATTCAAAGAGATGGACGGCCTGTTTATCAGCGAGGGCTTTGACACGCTCGAAAACCGAATCGAAGTCGAGCTTGATGATCGCCTCAAATCCTTTTCCGTCGACTTCTTCTAAACCCGGTATGTGTAGCGGCAGGTCCTGACCCGCTTTAAGCGGAGGGTGAAATACCGCCGCTATCAGTGCCAGGGATGAATGCCCCGACATTCCACCCTCATTCTCAAATTGTATTTGGAAACGCCCTGCTGTTGCACTGTTTCGCTACGGATCCGCCAGGCGTTGTGGTGGGTCGATCTTCAGATCGACCCACCCGCCTACATTCCGTTTGCCTTTCCCGCCACGACTCCTTAGAATACCCGACATGGCAAGCAGTTCGGAGAAGAAGAAACCGCAAAAGGGCAAGGTCATCGCCATCGACGGCCCGGCCGGAGCCGGTAAGTCGACGACGGCGCGCCTGGTTGCCAAGTGTCTCGGCTACACGTTTCTCGACACCGGCGCCATGTACCGAGCCATAACCTACGCTGCTCTGAAGCGCGGGATCTCACCGTCAGATGGTCCCGCTCTGGCTGCTCTGGCCGAGCAAGCATCGATCGAGTTCGTCAAAAGCAAAGACAACTCGACCGTGCTGATTGATGGCGAGGACGTGACCACTGCCATCCGTGCTCCCGAAGTCACTCGCCATGTATCCGAAGTATCCGCCCATTATGGGGTTCGGCAAGCGATGGTCCGCAAGCAGAAAAAGATCGGTGAGCGAGGCTCTATCGTAGCTGAAGGTCGTGACACCACCACGGTTGTGTTCCCTCGTGCCGAGGTTAAGGTCTATCTCAATGCTTCGGTGACGCAACGCGCCCAGCGGCGCTTGTTGGATCTGGCCCAAATGGGTATTCAGAGCACACTCGAAGAACAGAAACAGGAGATCGAACGCCGTGACGAGCTGGATTCCAACCGCCAACACTCCCCACTCACGAAGGCGCCCGACGCGGTTTTGGTAGATACAACCGCCTTGACGATTGAAGATCAGGTCGACAAGATCATCGAACTGGCAACGGCCGACAGTTGATGCGTAATGGATATTCTCTACACCAACGGCTGGTTTCTGTCACGCGCGGTTGCCGCTATCGTCTTCAGGATGCAGGTTTCGGGCCGAAGGCATGTACCGCATAAAGGCGGGTTTATCCTCGCTTCCAATCACGTGTCGTATTTCGATCCCCCGCTGCTCGGCAGCGCCGTCAACCGCGAGCTGCACTTTTTGGCCAAAGCGGAGCTGTTCCGGAATCCGGTGTTCGGCTGGATTCTCAGAAATGTGAACGCCATTCCGGTCAAGAGGGGCGCGATGGACAGACAGGCCCTGAAAATGGCTGTGGCCGCCATTGGAAAGGGCTATGGCTTGACTTTGTTTCCCGAAGGTACCCGGTCAAAGACTGCGGATTTCCTGCCTCCCAAACCCGGTTTGGGCATGATTGCCTCTCACGCCGGCTGTCCTATTGTCCCCGCCTATGTCGACGGCTCCAACGATCCGGCCGCCTGCCTCTTGGGCCGGACCCATTTGCATATCGCCTTTGGCGAGCCCTTTCCGGCAGAATGGGTCTGCTCTTTTGAAGCTTCCAAGCAGAGTTACCTCGAAATATCAAGTTCCGTACTGGAACGGATAGGAATTATCCGGGCTGATTTCAGGTCTCGCCAACAGCTCGTTCACTGAGATTTTCGTCAAAAAAAGCTTGATCTTCTCCGAACATGTGTTATATAAGGTAGCTGTCCGACACTCGCGGAGTGCGGTCGCGGGCAGACAATCCGACAGTCTTCCCAATAGGGAAAATCCAAAGCTGGAGGATAATTATCGTAAGGAGGTAGATTTTACTACGTATGGCAGAAGCCAAAACAACTAACCCTAACCCTTCCCAAAAAGTCTCCAAACGTAAAGCTACAACAGGTAAGAAAACCAAGAAGGTGAAGACCAAAATGGTCAAGCCGGCTGCGGAAACCGTTGTTGAATCACGTGATCAAGTCAAGGAGAAACGGGAACGAGTCGTTACAGCCCGCCAGCGACGCATGGCGGAAAAAGCCAAAGTCCGTGAAGCCACCGGGGACGCCGTAGCGCCCACCGAATCGGAGGTGGAAGCGGTCCGAATTACCGATGTTGCCGGAGTCGTGTACGACGTCGATGAATACCAGAAGATGGTCGACATGTACGACGCCACGATCCGAGACATCAAAGAAGGTGAAGTCGTCCAGGGCAATGTGATCGGTGTCAGTCGCGATGATGTCATTGTCGACGTCGGCTTCAAGTCCGAAGGTATCATTCCCATGGACGAGTTCTCGCAGCCGCTTAATATCAAGGTCGGTGACGAGATCGAAGTCTTTCTGGAGGAGATCGAGGATTCCAACGGTCAGTTGATCCTGTCCAAGCAGAAAGCCGACTTCATGCGCGTCTGGGAGAAGATCCGCGAAATTCACGACAGCGGCGAAACCACCGAAGGTACGGTCACCAGGCGAATCAAAGGCGGTCTGGTAGTGGACATTATGGGCGTCGATGCGTTCTTGCCCGGTTCCCAGGTGGCTCTGCGCCAGGTGCCTGACTTCGATGCTCTGATCGGCAACCCGATGACGGTCAAGATTATCAAGATCAACAAGAGCCGACGCAACATCGTTGTCTCGCGACGGGTCGTCCTTGAAGAAGAACGCGAAACCATGCGCGCCGCGCTTCTCAACGAGATTTCCGTCGGCCAGGTCCGCCAGGGCGTGGTCAAAAACATCACCGATTTCGGCGTTTTTATCGATCTGGGTGGTGTCGACGGTCTGTTGCACATCACGGATATGTCCTGGGGACGGATACGCCACCCCAGTGAACTGGTCAACCTCGGTGAAAAAATAGATGTAAAAATCCTTGATTTTGACGAAAAATCTTCGCGCATTTCTCTCGGCCTGAAGCAGATGACGCCTTACCCGTGGGAAAACGTCGAACAGAAATATCCTCTCGGCAGGCGGGTCAAGGGACGCGTCGTCTCCATTACCGACTACGGCGCCTTCGTCGAACTCGAAAAGGGTATAGAAGGTTTGATCCATATCTCCGAAATGTCCTGGACTCAGCACATCAAGCATCCCTCCAAGATCATGAGCGTCAACGACGAAGTTGAGGCGGTGGTGCTGTCCGTCGACAAAGACAACGAGAAAATTTCTCTCGGTATCAAGCAAATGGAACCGGACCCCTGGACCACTATTGAAGACAAATATCCGGTCGGTCAGATTGTCTCCGGCCGTGTGCGCAACCTGACCGCTTTCGGAGCGTTTGTCGAACTGGAAGAAGGGATAGACGGCTTGGTGCATATTTCCGACATGTCCTGGACCAAGCGCATCCAGCATCCTTCGGAAGTGATGAAAAAGGGTGAGAAAGTCGATGTGAAGATTCTTCGCATCGATCACGAGAACCGCCGTATATCGTTGGGGTACAAGCAATTACGTGAAGATCCCTGGTCCGAAATCGCCAAGAAATACCCCATCGGATCGGAATGTTTGGGTACTATTACCCGGGTCATGGATCGCGGTGTGGTAGTCGAACTGGACGGCAACGTCGAAGGTTTTGTGCCCACTACCCAACTGGGACGGAACGACCTGACCGATCCAACCGGCGTGTTCAAGGCTGGTGATGAGATTCCGCTCCAGGTGATCGAATTCGATCGTGGTCAGCATAAGATCGTGCTCAGCGTCTCAGCTTACTATAAGAAGCGAGAGCAGGCCGAGCTGGAATCCTTCCTGACCAGGCATCCGATGGAGACAACCGGTGGTGCCATGGCCGAGGCGATGCCCGAGGAACTGAAGCAGCAATCCGGTCAAAGCGAGTCCGAATCACAGCCTGAAGCATCGGCTCCAACAGACGTGCCTGAAGAGGTTTCAGCCGAGAAGGCAGCGCCGACCGAACCCGAGCCGACCGACTCCGAGAAATCGGCGTCAGACGGTGCGGGGGAGAGTCCCGGCGGCGAGGAAGCGGCTTCCGCAACCGAATCGGCCGAACAATCCGAAGCTTCGGCCGACAAGACTGATACGGAAGAACCACCGCCTGAAAAACAAGAGTAGGGCGGTATTGGAATAAGCAGCATACCCCGACAGTCCCCTGACTGTCGGGGTTCACATTTGACGCTCAGCTTAACACAAGTTGGACAATGGTCGATTTGGAAAACATATCCATATCATTACTGGAGAAGAAGACCGATCCGGTTTCCGAGATTCGGGTAGACGGCGTTATCGACACCAATACCTCCGGTCAACTCGAATCGGTAATCGACTCGCTCATCAAGCGGCAGCGGTACCGGTTTGTCATCGATCTGGCCGGTGTCGAATACATCTCGTCGGCCGGCTGGGGCACCCTTATCTCCCGCATACGGGACGTACGGGACAAGGACGGCGATATTAAGCTGGCAAACATGGTTACCAATGTATATGAAATCTACGAGCTGCTGGAATTCGACAAGGTGCTCCGGTCCTATCCGTCGGTCGACGCGGCCCGTCAGGATTTCGAAGAGACCGGAGAGACATAGGTCCGCTCGGCCGGTTATTCCCCTGATGTTCAGAGAAGAGGGTATCGGCAGAGCGCCGGCGGACAACGACGGTCTTTGTGGATCGTATGCTCTGCAAAATGTAGTTGACAGTTTGGCGTGGTCCGGTATATTGAAGCCAAACGATTATTAGGGGTCGCCCGATGGAAATACAACAAATACTCATACTTGGCCTGTCGGTGGCGGTCGTGGTCCTGGCCGTTCTGCTGGTTTGGCGTCACCGCCGGGAGCGACGGACGGAATCCTTGTTGCAGCGCATGGACTTGTCCGAGTTCTCCGACTTCCTGGTCACCAACAGCAAGGAAGGTACCATCGGTGATGTCGCGCGCCGGGTATCGAACCTGCTGATAAAAACCTGCGGCTGTGACCGGATTCTGTTTCTCAGGAAAAAACGTCGTTTTTTGGAGCTTAATTACTACTATGGTCTGACGAAGTTTGACCGTCGTGACTTCCGGCTGGCGGCCAACCCGAAGTTGACGAGAGCCCTTTATGCCGGGTTCACGCCGCGGCCTGTCACCGACCTTCAGGAGATCCTGCCGCAACAGTACATGCCGCTGCTCAACAAGTACAATCTGGACTTGTTTTTCCCCGTATTTTGGCGCGACAACCTGTACGGTGTCTATTTCATCAAGAACAATTTCCTGACTGAATCATCCGAATTCCGATTGCTGGTGGCCCAGCTGGCCCAGTCGCTGTCGGCGGCCTATCACGTTAAATGGCACGAATCCCGTCAGGAACAGCTCCAGAAAAAGATCGAGAACCCGACGCCGTCTCGGGCAGAGCCTCGGCAAACAACGGCTGTTGAAGGCGCCCGGCTTCTCAAGCTCGTTAAACACCGCAGCGCCGAGACCATTGTCCCCAAACTGATCGGTTCCATAAAGGAAGATCTGAATATCAACCGCATTGCCTATATCTGGCGGGAAGGCGACAATCGAGAGACGCCGCCCAGAATGATCCAGGAGGGAATCGACCGCGCCATCAATCTTCCGAAACAGGCCGGATTCGAGAAGTTGGTCGAGGCCGTGGATAACGGCCGTCCGATTCCAATCGAATCTCTGCTCAAGTCCCAGCCGGCCGTGCATGCCTGGGCGAAGGCGCTGCAAGACAGTGGCTTACACCAAGTAATGTCGTTTCCGCTGGCAGACAACAGGCCCGGCGTACTGGCCCTGAGCACCGGTCAAAAACCGGCGCGCGACCTGCAAAAGAAAATTGACACCGTCTGTGAACACGCCCGCGACTTGTTTGAAAACGCCGTGACATTCGAACGTATCGAGGAGATGTCGTATACCGATAATCTCACCGGCCTGGCCAACCAGCGTTATTTCAGGCGGCGTCTCGATGAAGAAATCCAGCGAGCCAAACGGTACAAACGCGAACTGGCCCTGATTATCTTCGATCTCGACCAGCTGAAAGCTATCAATGACAAGCACGGTCACCTGGCCGGAGATGCTGTGCTTAAACAGGTGGGCACGATACTCAGAAAGTCGATACGCGCCATCGACATCATCGCCCGATATGGCGGCGACGAATTCTGTATCATCATGCCCGAAGCCGATACCGACACCTGTCGGAAGTTTATGGAACGCTTGCGGCGTGAGGTGGCTCGAGTCGGCTTCACGATTGAGAATATCCCCGATCCGTTGAACTTTACCATATCCCTCGGCGGAGCGGTGTTGCCGACCCATGCCGAAGACGGCGACCAACTGGTCCACCTCGCCGATATGGCTCTCCTGAAGGCCAAAGAAGCCGGCCGGGATACCTGTTGCTTGTATGATGCCTCGGTCGCACAAAAGTAGGTCAGGTCCCTTGAGGACCTGACTCCGTGTGTCAGGACCATAAAGGTCCTGACCTACTTACAAAACTCATCCCTCTTGTACCCAAACCCTTCCTTGTCGGGTGCTGCACTCTCTTGCGGTGCGGACCTGTTCCCTGTTGCGACAGGTCTTGAGACCGCGTTAGCGGGATTGTGACCTGTCGCTTCTCAAGGAACAACGGATCTGCCCTGCACGCCTCCCCAAACCCAATCCGGAACCAATTCCCACCCAATCCGGTTCAACTAATTAAACTTTACACATGTATAAACCGTATCTATATTTCCATCTAAACAGACCGAAAACATGTACCGACACTCAATATAACTTGTTCGTTTTGTTGGATTTAGATGAAAGCAGGTAGTTACAGATGATAACCAAATTCTTGTCTCTTTTGATTTGCATGATACTGATAGCCGTTGGCATTGTGGGCGCCGACAGCTACCGCGTCGGGCAGGGGGATGTCCTCGATATCAATTTCTGGCAGGACCCATCGCTCAACTCCACGGTCCGGGTCAACCAGGAAGGGAAAATAACGCTGGACATTGTCGGTGACGTTGAAGCCGCCGGCAAAACTACCCAGGAACTGGAAAACGACATAGTTCGACGCATGTCACGCCTCAACAAGAATATCTCCCAGGCGGTCGTACGGGTAGCGTCATACAACTATCAGCACGTCTTCGTCAGCGGACAGGTTAACAATCCCGGCAAGTACACCTTCGAAGAGATCCCGGATCTCTGGACTATCCTCAACGAAGCCGGAGGCTTGACCGAAACTGCTGATTTGAGCCGGGTGACCATTATCCGTGGCGGCGAAGAGGCCGGCAAAGTCGAAGTGGTCAATGTTGCCGAGGCCATTGCCACCGGTCAATTGGACCAACTACCGAAGATCGGCCGCGAGGATACCATTGAGGTGCCGAGAACTCTGGCCGGGCTGCCGTCCGCCGAACTGAGCGGGCCGATTGAACGCAAGAACGTCATCTACGTGGTCGGAGCCGTAACCGAGCCCGGGCCGGTCAAGTTCGAGAAGGATGTTGATGTCCTTGAAGCTATAGCTCTTGCCGGAGGTTTTAATGGGGCGGCCGATGTCAAGAAGGCGAAAGTACTGGCCAAAGACGGTTATTATGCGCAGTCCTTGCACTTTGATTTGGAGAAGTATGCACTATCAGGCGCCCCTGCCCGATATATTATGAACAAGGAAGATATTGTGGTTGTACCATATCAAGAGCGGTCAACATGGGAAAAAATAGCCACCATTCTGACCCCGATCGGTGCGGCCGCCGGTGTCATAACTTCGGGCGTATTGATTTATAACGCCTTGAACGATGAAACGAGCAGCGATTTGTTTAGATAAGTCTTGAAATGCCAATAGATAAAGAAAAAACCATCAACTTCAAAGACATCCTGGCCATTGTCGCGAAACGCAAATGGCTGATCATCATCCCTCTGATTATAGTTGCCGGTCTGGCCTATGGCGGAACATACCTGCTGGAACCCAAATACCGATCATCGACCATCATCTGGATCGATGAACCGGGTTCCGTCTCTCGCGAATTGGTGCAGATCATCGGACGCGAACGCTCGTTTCGTGAGACGGGCGAGGAGCGACGTCGTAAGATACAATCGCTCCAGAACGAGCTCACCTCGCAAACCTATCTCAACCAGTTGATCGATCAACTCGATCTGGATCAGGATCCGGCGCTGACCCGCAAGGCGGCCAAAATGAGAGAGGATAACCCGATGTTCTCTCTCGAACAACTCAAGCAGCATCTTCTGATCGACAAACTGCGCTCACAAATAGGTGTGGGGTTTGTCGGCGCCGATCATATCATGCTCTCGGTCGAGGCGTATGATCCGGTGAAGGCCAGGGACTTGGTCACCGCTCTGGCCGGTATCCTGGAAAAGGAGAAAACCAAATACGAACTGGAAAAGATTCTCGACAATCAGTCCTTTGCCGACCTGCAGCTTCAGAAGACAGAGTACCATTACCAGCAGGCACTCGATTCACTGACCGAGGCTCAGTCGCGGTACACGGAGTTGCGTCTGCCGGAAAACATCGCCTCCGAGGAAAACCGCCGCGAAATTGTCACGGATATCGACAAGACACAATTGGAAATCGACGATATGATTCGCGAACGGGATAACCTCCGTTCCCGGTTGGCGGCTCTGGACCTCGACGGGACCCGACTCAAGTATACCGATTCTATTGTCGATCTGAGGACGGAAATCGATGGTCAGTTGAACCTCTTCGCCGATATGATGCAGAAGTACGCCTGGGACGAGCAGAACCTGATCAATGTCAATATCCGCCTGGTGGACAATCTGCGCAAGCTGGAAAACGCCCTGACCGAGGCGGTTAACGATCAGTTCGAATCGTATCCTGACGACCAGCGTCGCCTGCTGGAAGAATACTTCGTAGTCGAGGAAAATCTGGATGTACTACGGTCCCGCAAAGCCCGTCTCCAGAGTGCTCTGGACAATATCAACGACCGCATCAACCTGCTGCCGAAGCTGGGCGCCGAGCTCGCCGAACTCGAACGGAAAGTCAACGAAGCCCGGAAATACCGGGATGCTTTTCGCTCCGAAGAAGCAACGGTGTCGATTTTATCCGAGCAGGCCAAAGAGCGCACCAAGTACAAAATCATCGAACCGGCCCGGGTACCGCTGGAGCCGTTCTGGCCGGATCGGATCAAAATCCTCATGATGGGTCTGGTGCTTGGGTTGATGCTGGGCGGATCCGCTGTATTTCTGGCCGAAATCTTCGATAACTCTATTAAGAAGACTGAAGACGTTGAACAATACCTGGAACTGTCGGTTCTGGCGACTATTCCCAGGATCGAACGACTCAAGAGTATCAGGCGGTAATCATGGAGACACATCGACTAAAGAGCACATTTTCGGATGAAGGGCGCGAGTATCTCGTCCAGACGTCGAATGACGCCGGCGAGGGTGCCATTTACACTGAACTCTTCATCAACGGCAAACTGGCCGAGCGCGCGGTGCAGCCGCATCCGGAACTCATCAAGCCTGACCAGGTGCTCTCCCTGCTCAAGCATACCCACGGTGAGAAGAAAAAGGAGCTGGAGGTTCTGCTTGAAGTCTACAAGCAGGCGGTGGTGCAGAACAATCCGGCCGTCCTGTCCCAGCTGGGGATCGCATTTTACTACAAGCGTATCTTGCCGGAAGCCGAATTGATGTTAAAGTCGGTCCTGAAGATGGAGCAGGATAATCATCAAGTGCGCCACTATCTGAGCCTGGTCAAGGCGGCATTGGAGCAGCCCGAGGAAGCGGTCGGACATGCCGCGGAGGCCGTAGCCATGCGCCCCGGCTATGCCGACTATCGCTGTAATTACGGTGAGACGTTGCTGGCGGCGGGGAGATTCGCGGAGGCTATAACCGAGTTCGAAGAAGCCATCAAACTCAACCTGTATTATGGCGACGCGTACCTCTGTCTGGCGCAGACCCTGCTGGCGAATCTGGCGCAACAGTCCGACACCTCACGAACGGCCAACGTGGTCACTCGAGCCAACGACTGTCTCAAGAAAGCGGCACTCATCCATCCCGACTACGATACGGCACATTCCCGGAAAGCGACGGCGGCGCTGCACGAGGGCAGACTGCATGAGGCTTTGTCGATTCTCAAGCAGGTCCGCGAAGAGAAAAAAGAGAAACATCGCCGTGAGTTCGCCGGTTTCTATATGAAATTCGTCCTCCATCCCGACTGGGTCTCCGCTCAGGTCATTGACGACCGTGTTCGGTATCTGGAGGAACAAATCAAAAAGAACCCCACGTATGTGGATCTGTACGTCGAACTGTCGCGATGCTATCTGGAACAGGCCCGCATGTTGTGGAAGAAAGGCATAGACCAGTATCGCAAGACTCTGGAAATAAGCCCGTCGCTGACCAGCGCGGCCGATTGTCTGAAAAAGGCAGAAAGTGAATACTTCAACATGTGCACCGTCCTCGATACCGTGGCCGAGAAAAGCTGATCTTCATGGCCAGAAAACAGTTGACCATAATCGACCTTTACTCATCGGAACTCCCTTTTGCCACCGAGTTTCGGCGTCTCTTACGGCGTCTTAAGAGCGTTCAGGGCGAGCAGGAGCGGAAGACATTACTGATGACCTCGGCCATGCTGGCCGAAGGCAAATCGACCGTGACGGCTTTTCTGGGTGTCACGGCCGGGCGCCAGGAAAGCAAAAAGACGCTCATAATCGATGCCGACCTGAGACGCCCGACTATTCACAAGTTCTTTGGTATGACACGCGACAAGGGGTTGGTCGAAGTCCTGACTCATGAACTGGAGCCCAAAGACGCCGTCAAGAATACGGGCCTGGAAGAACTGGACGTCATAACTGCCGGACAGGTGGTCAACAGGCCATCGGACGTATTCAATGCTGAAAGCATCGGTCAGGTAATCGATGAAATGAAGTTCTACTATGATCTCATCCTGGTCGACTGTGCCCCGGTGCTGCCGGTATCCGATCCGATGCTGCTGGCGCCGAAACTTGACGGCATTCTCATGATCGTCAAGGCCGGAGCAACTCAAATCGATATTGTCAAGAGGGCGATAACTATCCTCGACACCCACCACAGCCATATACTCGGTGTGGTGCTGAACAACATGAACAACAGCATGCCGTACTACTACGATTATCAATACTACGGATACCGGCACACCGAAGATCGGAAGAAGCGCTCGGCCCGCTCCTCTCAGAAGAAACGTCAGAGCCAGTCCCGCAAAGTCCGGCCGACCGACAGGAAAGACAACAAGTCCGATAGTGCCATTAAGATATCCGACTGAGCGGATCGAATCCCATGCAAGAAGTAGTTAACCTCCTGACCGTTGACCTGGAGGAATGGTTCGTCGTGGAGGCCCTGGCGGATCGTTTCACGAAAGATGACTGGGAGAAGCAGGAGGCTACGTGCGAACGGAACACCCTGCGATTGTTGGAGTTGTTTCGGACTCACCGCGTGCAATCGACCTGGTTCGTCTTGGGCTGGGTGGCCGAGAAGTACCCTGATTTGATACGGGAAATCGCTCAGGACGGTCACGAGATCGCTTGTCACAGCTACAGTCACTCCCGTGTCAACAGCATGGACCCGGAGTCTTTTCGCAAGGATACGGAAATGGCGGTCGAGGCCATAATGAAGGCATCCCACCGCCGTCCGATTGGCTATCGGGCGCCGAGTTGGTCCATTGACCCTTCGACTCCATGGGCGTTTGAGATTCTGGCGGAGCTGGGATTCGAGTACGACAGCTCCATCTTTCCGATAAAGCACGATCTGTACGGTATTCCGGACGGGCCGCGACATACGTTCAAAATGAATCTGGACAACGGCCGCACACTCTATGAAATCCCGGCGACCACCTACCGGCTTCTGTGGAGCAATATCCCGGTGGCCGGCGGGGGGTTCTTGCGCCATTCTCCGTACTGGTATTCCCGCTGGGTGATGAAACGTCTTAACGCGCAGAAGCGGCCGGCTCTGGTGTACATGCATCCCTGGGAAATTGATCCGGCGCCTCCGAGAGTGACTAACCTGTCGATCATGCAGTATTATCGCACTTACACCTCCACCTCGGTCTTTTATTACAAGCTCGATCGGCTGCTTGGCGATTTCGTCTTCACTTCCATCGAGAATTACCTGCGGCTTCTGCGAAAGAAACCGCGCATCGGGTTCAACGCCGACTAAAGGGATATTCGGTCGACTGTTGAATCGCGTAGAGGTCGACAATCCTCAGTGCCGAATCGCCACTTATGAAACAGCCCCGCCACATCTGCCGCGTGCCCCGTTATCTTGCGGGCGACACATGTGTCAATCGACCCCGCGCTTCCCGTTTTTTGCAGAAAAACCTTGACTAAGATTGTATAAGAACCAAGTTTACGATGGAGATAGAACGGTCGTACGGAAGGAGGAAATATGCTTTATATCAAGCGCGCCACGATTATTCTGCTGGTTGTTCTCTTAGCTATACCCACCCTTGAGGCACGTCGAAAAAGAGCCAAGGCGGGGGACATAGAAGACAACATGTACACCGACGCTACCCATGGTTTCTCGATGAAGCTCCCAGAGGGCTGGAAAGTCAAAATCCATGATAAGGATGAAAACTTCCGGATCACCCTGGTACAAAAAGACTACGAAAGACCGCCGGAATACTCGGAAACTCCGGATTTCACCCTGGTACCCAGAATGACTCTGTTCGTCGGCGAAACGAAAATGAGCAGTTTCATGTTTATGGACTCACTGGTGAGTGAAACCTACGAGTCTGAACAGAAAGATGAAATAGTCAGGGAATTCGAGATTCTGAACCGACAGATGTTCGGGGGCAGCATCGAGAGAGAGGACGTGATCACGACCGACAGACGGGCGATTACGATAAATGATCAGCGCGCCGTAACCTGGCAAGGCAAGGTCCAGTATGTCAGTTACGTACCCCTGATACCTTCGCAGCCGGCGGAGGGCACCAAGTCCGTGCACGGTGAGTACCGCGGAGGTGTTTTCGCAGTCAAGCTCAATGACGCGAACATCCTGCTGTTTCACGTCATTTCCGAGGGACAGTATTTCGCCAATATCTGGGCCGAAGCGGAAGAGATTATGCAGTCACTAACTTGGGATACGGAAGAAGGTTAGGAGCCTGAGCGCCGGATTCGAGGCCGGTTTCTAACCGGCCTCTTTTTGTATTGACCCGAAGGAACGGCTGTGGTATCATGGAGAGTTGTGGTGAATGAACCTTTTCGTATAAGGGAGGACCTATGTGGGCGCTTCGTGCCATTCTCGTTCTGTTGCTAGTGATCGCGGTGGTCGCAGTTGCCCTCTACAACGTTGACCCCGACCAGAAGGTTGACGTCAATCTGATTTGGAAAGAGTACCACCAGGTAGCCCTGGTGGAAGTATTTCTCTGGTCATTCGCGGTTGGCGTGATTGTCTCTCTGCTTGTGTTCATTTTCGTCTATGTCCGCATGGCGGTCGCCCAGCGCGCCCTGCGAAAGCAGGTGCGTGCCCTGGAAACCGAGGTGACCGTTTTGCGTAACCGGCCCATTGAAGAGTCCGCGGAATTGCTGCAACCGGAAAACTCGCCGCAGAAAAAAAACGAGTAGTGAACACGCTGGTGTAAAGTCATATGGCTGAGTACGTAATTGTCTTCATAGTCCTGCTGGCGGTATCGCTCGGCTTCTTCCTGGTTTACCGCCGCTACTTTGGCAAGCCGCAGTCGGCCGAGTCATCGCTCTACGTCCAGGCGCTGCTGGACCTGCTTGCCGGGGATAAGGTAGGCGCATTCGCCAAACTTCGGCAGGTCGTGGCCGAAAATTCAGACAATATCGATGCGTATCTCAGGCTGGGTCAGGTACTCCGGGAGTATGGGAAGCCCGATCGAGCCCTGCAGGTTCATAAGGACCTCACGTTGCGTATGAATCTGTCGGATGAGCAGAAAGTAGCCATACTCAGGCAGTTGGCCGAGGATTACTTCGCGCTAAACGACATGGATATGGCCGAAGCGGCGGCTAGAGAGATGATCGCCATTTCACCGAACGATCGGCTCGCCCATAAAAAGCTCCTGGAAATCCAGGAAAAGACGGGCAAACTCGATCTGGCCTATGATACGGCGGCGCAATTGTTGAAGATCGAGGGCAATAAGAGCAAAAAGCCGCTGGCCGTATACAAATATCGCCAGGGCGACGATCTCTACAGGAAGCGGGAATACCATAAGGCCAGGATACTGTTCAAAGAGGCGATAGGTCTGGATCCGACCTACGTCCCGGCTTACCTGGCGATCGGCGATTCGTATTGCGATGAAGACCGGCAGGAAGATGCGGTCAACTTCTGGAAGAAGTTAATCGACGCGGTACCCACGAAGGGACATTTGGTGATCGGTCGTCTGAAAAAGACCCTGTTTGCGCTGGGCCGTTACGGTGAACTGTCCGACATTTGTGAGAGAATACTGGAGCACGATCCCGGGAATCTGACGGCCCGCCTGACGCTGGCGGAGTTTTCGGAGAAAAAAGGGGATCTCGATACGGCGCGCACGATACTGGAACAAATAGTTGATGATTCGCCGAACAATCTTAAAGCCATCATCGAGCTGCTTCGGATCTATCTCGACCTCGGGGACCGCAAGAAAATCGACAACCTGTTCCGCACTCTGGAAAGCCGGAATGAGCACCTGCAGTCACCCGCCGGCAACCCGTCCTCACCGTCCAACCTCCTGACGACCGCTGGTTAGGCGGCCGTGACGATAATCTGGTATGAGAACCTGGTTCACCATATTCGCGATTCTTGTTTTCCTCCCGGCGGTTTCCGTCTATCCGGCCGGCATCTACTCGCTGATACAGGAGGGTCGGATTGCCGAGGCTCGTGATTCGCTTTCCAGCCTGTCAACAGCTTCGACCCGGGGCGGCAACCGACTGTTCTATCAGGCGCTGCTGGAGCGGGACGCCCGGGAAGCCGCCGCGCTTCTGGAAGCGGCCCTGAATGCTTCCGTCGACGCCGACTACCGGCAGGAAATCCACCTGCGGCTGGCCCAGTATTACTACCTCGCGCACCGACTCGATAAGCTGCAAAAGGTCATAATCGATTACAAGGTAACCTGGCCGGATGGTGAATACACGGACTTGATGATCCGATATTCGGTACTCGTCGACCAGGAAGCGGGCCAATATGAATCGGCCCTCCGGCAGGTGGACCAGTATCTGCTGCAGCATACGGCGGACGACGACGCCCAATGGGGTCAGCTGGACAAGGCCCGGGTGCTGAGGCGACATGGCAAAGAGATCGGGGCCGACAAACTGTTGCGGGAACTGTCCCGCGCCAAGTCCGGGCCCGGCGTCGCCCCGGCGCTGTATCTCCTGACGATCGACGCCGTCAAGAACCGGAACTCCGACGATGCCGTGTTTTACTACAATCTGCTTCGGGAAGGCTATCCGGCGGCAATCGGGCTCAACGCCCTGGTAGATCGCATGGCCGTTCTGTCGAGCGACTTCGGCCAGGACAGGGAAGCCGACCGGCTGACCGGGACTTTTTACTCGGTCCAGGTGGGTGTCTTTGCGGATCATGGCAACGCCAAAGACATGGCCGGGCGGTTCAAGAAGCACGGTTATGAAGTAGATATCCGCGATAAACGCATCTCGAACGTCACCTACAACGTAGTCTACGTCGGGCGTTTCCCGAGTTTCAACGAAGCCGCCGCCTGCAAAACGAGGCTGGAGGCCGAACATCAGGAAGCCTTTCAGGTTGTCGCTCGATGACTGCGTCCGACAGTGCGAATAACTCGCTGACGCCGCTCATGCGGCAGTATCACGCCATCAAAGCACAGCACCCCGATAAGATTCTCTTTTTTCGCATGGGCGATTTCTACGAGATGTTCGGCGATGACGCCGTCAAGGCCGCCCCCATACTCGATATTACCTTGACGTCCCGCTCGCACGGCAGCTCCGAGCGCATTCCCCTGGCGGGCGTGCCGTATCATTCCGCCGATCGTTATCTGGCCAAACTGCTGGAAGCGGGGGAGAAGGTGGTCGTCGTCGAACAGGTCGAGGATCCCAAAATGGCTAAAGGGCTCGTGAAACGGGAGATCGTGGAAATCCTCACGCCCGGGACGGCCGCTCTGGACGACTCCGGAAAGGACGCGCTGCCGGTTTGGCTGGTGGCTGTCTGTGAAGGGGCTCGCGGGAAGCAGGTCGGTTTGGCGGCCCTCGATGTGTCGACCGGCTCGTTTGTTGTCGACCAGGGATCAGCCGAAGAGATCGTCGAACGTATCCACGTCCTGGATCCCCGGGAAGTGTTGCTTCCCAAAGGCGAGGCCGATGACACCTCGGTCGCCGAGCGCCTCGGTCTCGACAACGGCAAATTCCAACAGACGTATTTCGAGGAATGGCATTTTGACTACCGAACCGCGGTACGGGAACTCAACGAACAGTTCGGCACGAGCACGCTCGATGGCTTCGGGGTGGGCGATAATCGCCTGGCCATCGCAGCCGCCGGCGCCGTCCTGCGCTACCTCAAGGAGAATCACCGCGAACACCTCTCCCATGTCAACCGCCTCGCTTGCTTCGATAATACGGAATACATGGTCCTTGATTACGGCACGGTGCGTAATCTGGAGCTGGTAACGAACATCGTTGACGCCGACGAAAGGAATACGCTCTACTCGGTCTTGAATCACTGTCACACCGCCGCCGGTTCGCGTCGGCTGCGTGGCGCCATTCTGCGGCCTTTCCGTGCCCGCCGCCGCATCGAACAACGTCTCTCCGGCGTCACCGAACTGGTCAAGAACCGTGATCTGGCCTGGCGCATAAGGGAGCGGACCCGCCACCTGCCCGATCTCGAAAAACTCAGTGGTCGGCTGGGCGCCAGGAAGCTCAACCCGAGACAGATGGCCGCCCTTCGCGACGGGCTGCGCATCGGCGCCGCGCTGAAAGAGGAACTGAGTGAAGTACATAGTCCGCACCTGCAGTCTATAGCCCGTGCCTGGCCGGACTGTACGGAGATAACGGCCCGAGTGACCGACGCCCTCGTCGACGAGCCGCCGCCGATCACGGGCAAGGGCGGCATATTGCGCCGCGGCTATGCCGCACAGCTCGACGAGCTCAACGACTCCATTCGCGAAGCCCGGCTGTACATCGGCTCCCTCGCCCAGGGCGAGCGCAAGCGCACCGGGATCGGTAACCTGAAAGTCGGGTTCAACAAAGTGTTCGGCTACTACATCGAGGTGACCAAAGCTAACTTGGATGTCGTTCCCGATGATTATATTCGGAAGCAGACGCTGGTTAACGCCGAACGCTTCATCACTCCCGAACTCAAGGAAAAAGAAGCGCTCATACTCTCCGCGGAAGAGAAGATATTCAAACTCGAAGAAGAGTTGTATGTCGAGCTGGTCTTCTTTCTCAACGATCACATTGCCGAAATTGTGGCTACGGCTGATTTGGCCGCCGAGCTGGATCTCGTCTCCGGACTGGCCGAAGTAGCTGTCGCCAACGGCTACTGCCTGCCCGTATTGCGCGATGACACCGGCCTACTAATCGAAGAAGGCCGTCACCCGGTGATCGAACAGGTCCTGCCGGCGGGTTCGTTCGTGGCCAACGACGTATCACTTTCGGCAAGTTCATCCTGCCTGCAGGTGCTGACCGGTCCGAACATGTCGGGCAAGTCGACCTATTTGAGACAGATCGGTCTCATTGTTATCATGGCGCAAATCGGGTCCTACGTGCCGGCGGCCAAAGCCGAGATCGGGCTCGTGGACCGCGTCTTCACGCGGGTCGGCGCGGTGGACAATCTGGCCCGGGGGCAGTCGACATTTCTGGTCGAAATGGTCGAGACCGCCAATATCCTGCACAACGCGACCGAAAATTCACTCGTGCTCCTCGACGAGGTCGGACGCGGCACGTCGACTTTTGACGGCCTCTCAGTCGCCTGGGCCGTAGTGGAAAGAATAGTCGACAAAATCAAGGCCCGCACCGTCTTTGCCACGCATTATCACGAACTGACCGGCATGGCCGAGCTGTACCCGGATATAAAGAACTACCAGGTATCGGTGAAAAAGTGGGAAAACAAAGTCGTGTTTCTGCATAAGATTATCTCCGGCGGCTGCGATGACTCGTACGGCATCGAAGTCGCCAAACTGGCCGGCTTGCCCCGCGAAACGATTGCCCGCGCCCGGCAGATTCTCAAATTGCTGGAGTCGGGCAAGTTCGCCCGGAGCGAACTGGGCCAGGGAATCTACAAGGAAAAGGTCCAGCCGACCCTGTTTGAACCGAAACCGTCCCCCGTCGAAGAAAAGCTGGCATCTCTGGACCTCGATGACATGACGCCGCTTGAAGCGCTGAACATGCTCAAGCAATTGAAGGAAGGACTGGACTGGTGAGTCCAGACTCATGACAGTCGCAGCATGAACGAGCAAGCATCGAAAAACCCCCAGCCCATCATCCGCCCCCTGCCGGCCCAGGTCATCAACAAAATAGCGGCCGGGGAAGTGATAGAGCGCCCGGCGGCGGTGGTCAAAGAGCTGGTCGAAAACTCCATCGACGCCGGTGCGACCGAGATCACCATCGAGATCGAAAAGTCGGGCATCAAACGAATCAAGATAGTCGACAACGGCTGTGGCATTCCGGAAGAACAGATCGAAATCGCCTTTTCCCGCCATGCCACATCCAAGATCAAGACCTTCGATGACCTCGAGTCTTTGTATTCGTACGGCTTTCGCGGTGAGGCGTTGCCGTCCATTGCCTCGATTTCGCGGTTGCGGATGGTGTCCCGGCCTCATGAGTCACTGTCCGGCACAGAAATCATCTACGAGGGGGGCGTGTTACAGAGCAAGCAGCCGATTGCGGCATCGCCCGGGACTCAAATCGAAGTCGAGAATATCTTCTTTAATACTCCGGCGCGACGTAAATTCCTGAAGACAGAGACGACCGAAGCGCGCCACCTGTCTCGAACCACTATGGCCCTGGCGATCAGCCGGTGCGATATAGGCTTCACTTTCACTCTGAATAATCGTGAAACCTTCTCGCTGCCGCCCAACTCGTCTCTGGCCGACCGAGTGGCCGGCGTGCTCGGCCGCAAAAATACCTTTGTTTCGGTCCGCGAGACAGCCGGGCGCGTGACGGTCGAAGGCTGTGTCGGGACACCGGACCTGGCCCAGCACAACCGCTACGGCCAGTTCATATTCGTCAACGGACGCTATATCCAATCCCCGACCCTGTCACATGCGCTGGCGGCCGGGTACGGCGAACTGATCCCGGGCGGCCTGTTTCCGGTCGGTGCGTTGCTGATAACGGTGCCGACAACGGAGGTCGACGTCAATGTTCATCCGGGTAAGACCGAAGTCAGACTCTCGAGCGAACGCGACATACATGAAATAGTGCGCCACGCCGTCCGGGACGCCCTGCGGCAGGACGGCATCATTCCCGCACTCAAAATCCAACCGCATCAGTCGCCGCCGTATCCACCCTCGGCGGATCGGCCGATCCCGCCCACCGACCGGACTTCACGCCATCAGACGGTCATTCCGGGAATAGAACAGCGAGAACAATTCGATATCCACAAGGTGTCGGAGCTGTACCGAACTTCCCCTGCACAGCCTCCCGTATCGGCCAGAGTTGACCGGGAGACCGGTGAGATTATTGAAGAGGACACGCCATCGGATATCCCGTCTGAGCCGGCGCCGACTTTCGGTCCATCCGCCGGGTTTCGGTTGATCGGTCGCTTCGCCGATCTGTATCTGCTGCTTCAGGCCGGGGATGATCTGTACATAGTGGACCAGCATACCGCTCATGAACGGGTGTTGTACGAGCAAATGCTCGACAGAATCGACCGGCAGACCGTCCACGGACAGAATCTTCTCTTTCCGGTACAGGTAGAGCTTACCGCCGAGCAATTCGCGGTCTATGAGGAATCGCCGAAGGTTTTCGAAGATTCCGGCTTCGTCACGGCGCCGTTCGGGGGCCGGATGGTAACTATCGAGGCCGTGCCGACGGTGCTGTCGAAAAAGTCACCGGAGAAAGTCTTCCTGAAGGTTCTGGATGATATTGCCTCCTTGCGGCGGGCCGGCAAGGACTTGACTAAGGCGATGGCCCAGTCCATAGCGTGTCGCGCGGCAGTGATGGCTGGCGACCGGATTTCCGACCAGGAGGCGGTTCAACTTCTGGATTCACTGCTCCGCTGCGACGACAAATACTCCTGCCCCCACGGCCGGCCAACCTTCATTAAAATGGGCAAAGCTGACCTCGATAAACAATTCGGCCGTGGCAGATAACCGTTATATTCCTGTCGTCTGCGGTCCCACCGGATCAGGCAAAACCGCCGTTGCGCTGCATTTGGCCCGGAAAGTCCCTCTGGAAATCGTGTCTGCCGACTCGCGCCAGACTATCCGCAATCTGGACGTCGGTACGGCCAAACCGACCGCGGAAGAGCGGGAGCAGGTGAAATTCCATTTGGTCGATATCGTGGATCCCGGCGAACGGTACACGGCTTTTCGCTTCTTTGAGGACGCCAATCGAGCCATGGATGAAATACTCGGTCGGAGCCATGTCCCGGTGGTTGTGGGTGGAACCGGCTTGTATCTTCGGGCGCTGACCGAAGGGGTAGTGGAAATACACGCCGACGACATGGCGGTCCGGGAGCGCCTTGAAAAAGAGATGGAACAGTTGGGCGCCGACGTGATGTTTAAGCAGTTACGGGAAATAGATCCGGCTGAAGCGTCGAAATTGCACCCCAACAACAAAGCGAGGATTATCCGAGCACTCGAAATGTACCTGTTGACCGGAAAGACGAAGACCGAACTGACCGCATCTGAGAAATACGCCAGAAGCAACCACAACTTCCGGTACTTCTGTCTGCAGCCGGTGCGGCATACTCTCTACCAACGGATCAACGATCGCGTCGATGCCATGATGCAGGGGGGACTCCTTGAAGAGATCGAAAACTTGGTCAAAGACGGCCAGAGGGACGCGGTCAGAAAGTCCAATGTTATCGGCTACAATGAGCTGCTGGATTTTCTCGAGAACAAGTGTTCCCTTGAGGAAGCCGTCTCCATGATTAAGCAGAATTCTCGAAGATATGCTAAACGGCAGATGACCTGGTTTCGTCATCAGACTGACTGTCGAATGTTCGACAATCAACAGGATATGGTGCGGTATCTGGAAACCGAAGCGGAGAGATTCCTGCGCTAGGCACAGATTTTGCCCTTGTTGTAAAATGCTTGACACTTCGGACCTGGACATACAGTATAGAGAATTGTACGACGTCCCTTCTATCATAAAGGGAGCGGTCGAATCTACCGATAAACTGTTCAAAACCTGCAGCTTGGGAAAACGGTATGCGTAAAACTGATCAATGTTCACACCTTGCACTTTCAACACTCATCACTCTACTGCTACTCTCGCTGATACTGGCCCTGGTCAGTTGCGGCGGCAAAGCCAGTCACAGGTTCGGCTCTCCCACCGAGTCATCATCTACCGACCGGTCCGGTGAAACGACCGATGGCGCCGTTGCCGCCGGGTCCAAGGCTGACGGCAAAAGTGGCGCTTCCGATCGGACCTCCCCCGATTACCAAGACTTTTTTGACGAAATGTACGCCACCGATTCTCAAAGCACACAGGGCAGCTCCGCCGTGATCAACTCGGATGAAAGTCTGGCCGAAAGCCGCTACTACGGCGAGGTCGACGTCACCGATTCCGCCTCGGCCGTTGACGACGAGATATGGCGTCAACTGGATCTGGCCGAGGAATATCATGCCATGGGTTTGTTGGCCAATCGCGAAGGCATCTGGGAGGAAGCGCAGTACTACTTCGAGAAGGCCATCAGGGTGCTGGCGGCGCTGGATATCGAAGGTGACTCGCTGGAAACCCCCGAAGCCGCCAAGTATACCAGCATCCTCGACAATGTCATCGCCGATTATCGCATGACCATGAGGTCGCTGGGTGATCTGCAGGAAGACGTCTCCGCCTCCGTTCTCCTGGAACGATTCCTGGACGTCGAAAACCGTCTTGGCGATGATTCGCTGCGAGTGTACGAGGAAGAACAACATCAGATCACGTATGACCTGCCGGTGGTCATGAACGATCGAGTTAAGAAGTCCGTAATCTACTTCCAAACCGTCGCCAGGGAGGCTTTTACCAAATACCTCACTCGCTCGACTCGATACAAGTCGATGATGCTGGACATCATCAATCAGTATGGCCTGCCGAATGACCTGATCTACCTCTCTTTGGTTGAGTCCGGTTACAACCCGCGGGCCTACTCCTGGGCGCGCGCCAGCGGCCTCTGGCAGTTCATTGCGTCCACCGGGCGGATGTACGATCTTGACCGCAGTTGGTGGTACGATGAGCGTCGTGATCCCATCAAGTCGACTCATGCCGCCTGCCGCTTCCTCAAGGACCTCTACGAAGAATTCGGCTCGTGGGAATTGGCCATGGCGGCCTACAACGGCGGTCCCGGCCGAGTACGCCGGACGATCAAGAGCCAGAAAACGGTGGATTTCTGGAAAATGAAACTGCGCCGGCAAACGATGGACTACATTCCCTTGATTTACGCCGCTGCCATCATCGCCAAGGACCCGGAGAAATACGGCTTCTACGACATCCAGTACGAGCCCTCATTAGAGTGGGATGTCGTTACTATTGACCGTTGCCTTGAGCTTTCGGTCGTGGCCGATGAGGTCGGCTGTTCGCTTGAAGAATTGAAAGATTTGAATCCCGAGTTGTTGCGCAAGTACACCCCGCCTAATAACGGCAACTATCTTCTGAAAATTCCGGCCGGCGCCAAGAGCCGATTCCTCGCAGCGTATGACTCGATGCCTTCACCGAAGGAGACGAGCTGGGTGAAACACCAGATTCACCGAGGTGAAACCGTCAGTACCATCGCCGCCCGTTACGGCGTTTCCCAATACGCCATCCTTGAAGCCAACAACTTGAGCCGTCGATCCACGATCTACGCCGGCAGAACATTGATAGTGCCGGTGCCCCTCGATCGAGAGTACGGCAGCTCCGGCGGCAGCTATGACAAGTCCTCCTATACCACCAGGAACTCGATCTACACGGTGCGCGCCGGCGATACGATGTGGGATATCGCCAAAGCCTTCGGCACATCCGTAGATGCCATCCGGCGCATAAACTATATCGAGAGAAGCTCACGCATTTACGTCGGTCAGAAATTGAAGATACCTTCCGATGCCACATATCTGGCATCGACCGGCGATAAGGGCAGCAGTTCACCGAAAACTTATGGTTCCCCCGGAACTGAAAAGACATACAAGGTACGCAGTGGCGACACGCTGTGGGATATTGCCCGGATGTTCCGGACGACAACGGCTAAGATTCGACATCTCAACGGGCTTGGCCGCTCAAGCCGGATATATCCGGGTCAGCTTCTCGTCATCGACCGCGGCGATGATGCTCACTATGTTATTCACAAGGTTCGACGAGGAGAAACATTGAGCCGAATAGCGCAAAAATACCGGACCTCAATCAGCAGAATCATCCAGTTCAATGATATCCAGGACCCGGACCGTCTGCATGTCGGCGATCAATTGAAGATATACACCAACTGATTCGGAACAATGGCAAGAAAAAGAGAAGTCATAGTAGCCGTTATTATTGCCCTGTTCTTCTTCAGTGCCCTGGCGATATTCGGCCTGATGTTCATCGGATTGATGTCTGAGGGCGGAGAGATGGCCATCGGGGGATTCGGTGAGAGCGTGGGTGTTATTGAGGTCTTTGGTGTTATCAACGAAGAATCCGGCCGGCCGGTGATCGAACAGATCGAGAAATGGACGGAGAGCAGTGGTATCAAGGCTATAGTGATACATATCAACTCACCGGGCGGCGGGGTGGCGATTTCTCAGGAGATTTTCGACGCGGCCAGAAAGGCTACTGATATGAAGCCCGTCGTGGCCGCTATGGCCTCGGTGGCGGCCTCCGGAGGATACTACATTGCCTGCGCCACGGACAGAATCATCGCCAACCCGGGAACGTTAACCGGGTCCATCGGCGTCATTTTCCAGTTTCACACGGCCGAGGGATTGTTGGAAAAGGTCGGGATCGGCACGGAAACTGTTAAATCAGGCGAGCTTAAGGATGTCGGCTCCTATGCCAGACCGATGTCCGGGAAGGAAGAATTGATGCTCAGGTCGGTGGTGATGGACACCTACGAGCAATTCGTCAACGCCGTGGCTGAAGGCCGGGGCATGGAACCCGATGAAATCTATCCGCTGGCTGATGGTTCCATATTTACCGGGCTTCAGGCCTATAATCTTGGCCTGATTGATACGCTGGGCGGCCTGAGTGAAGCCATTGAGCTCGCCGCCGACCTGGCGGAACTGGAGGGTGAGCCCAATATCGTCCGGCCCCGACCAAAGAAAAAACTGTCTCCCTTCGACTTACTCGGTTCCTTCTTCCATGCGGTGGATCACGTGGTCAGCCGCGAAAAGGTCGGACCGGAGTTGTTGTATCTTTACAAATAGACGGCCGTCTTCCCTCCAAAGAATTCTTGTTGACTTTCATTTTTTCCTTTGCTTTTCTTTATAAGTATGTATCTTTACGTGTCACAAGGGCTTAACTGGTTTTTTGCGGAAAAGTCCGGAACATAATGTGTGTAGAAAATGAGAAGTGTTAACGGATATAAACTTGGAAGAGAGGGAGGACTACGTGACAAAAGCTGATCTGGTTGAACGAGTTGCCGAAAAAACAGGACTCACCAGAACGGATGTTGCTGTTGTTGTCGATTCGTTTCTTGACACGGTCAAGAAGTCCCTCGAAAACGGACACAACATCGAAATACGAGGCTTCGGGACTTTCAAAGTCAAATTGCGGAAAGCACGCAAAGCCCGAAATCCCCGCACCGGTGAAGTAGTTCCTGTTCCTGATCGGAAAGTGCCGGTCTTCAAGCCATCCAACGAGTTCAAAAACATGATCACCAAGCTCGAGATCTGAATACAACACGGTCCCCTATTATGGAGGTCTAATGCCGAGCGGCAAAAAACGGAAACGGTTGAAAATTAAAACCCACAAAAGAAAAAAGCGCAGACGCGCTAACCGTCACAAGAAGAAGAACAAATAGTTCGATGCGGTCCCTCTCGGCCTGAGAGGGGCACCCAGCCAACTAAACAATCGGAGGAATTGCTTCAGGGCTTTTCAAGAGAAGTATGACTCCTGAACCTGAATTCAACTAAATCTTGACAGTTGACTCGAGGGGTATGGTATGCCTGTGCCGACGTCTCAGGGCGCGCCTCATGTTGTCTGCCTCGTTCTCCAACGGCACATGAAACGACCCAACCGGTAATCCCGCACCTCGTTCCCAACTTGCACTTGGGAACGCCCCAAACGTCACCCGGTCGTTGCGCCGGGTGGCCACCACAAACTTCTTTGGGCTGGTGCGCCGTCACAGACCCATTCGTGACGGCTCAATACATTTCGTGCCCGGCTGATGGCCAACAGCTGTCTAATAAGTGGCACATTTCCATTGAGAATGACCGTCCGCCCCATCCACGCGTAGGGTGCGGCCTTGCGCCGCATCCACTTACCGGATCGGCAGTGACTGGCCCCACCTCCAGGGGAAACAAAAACCAACCTAACATGATCTTTCGGGACAGCCCCTCCACAATTGCCGCCTCTGGTGTACCCAAAACCAATGACCTTGTTCCAACCATACTCGAGGGAACGCCCCTAAAAATTTGTAAACTTTCCATTCGCGGCCTCGTAAACCAACATAGGAGAAGAAACAGGAATAAAAGGAGTATTGAAATTATGATTAAGTCCCTCCTCGCCACAACGGCCCTTGTGATTACGATGGTCCTCTCAGGATTTGCCGACAACTCGGGCCGGATTTATGGTAAAGTAACAACAGTCGATGGCGACGTGTTCACAGGGCTGATAAGGTGGGACAAAAACGAAGCTAACTGGGTCGATATCCTCGACGGCAACAAAGACATCCCCAAACGAACCCATTCCGACAAAAGGGAACGGCGCCAGTACGGCGAACGAGAAACATCGATTGAAATCTTCGGCATTTCATTAGGCAAATCCAGCTGGAACTACTCTTCAGTAGGTCAGTCCGGAATCCGCTTCGGGCATATCCGGGTGCTTGAGGTGATTGATGATGACCGTGCGCTTCTCATCCTCAAATCCGGACAGGAAATCGAGCTGGGCAACGGCTCCACGGATATCGGCGAGGATATTCGGGAGATTATCATCGAGGACGAGGATGAAGGAGAGATCGAGTTCCTGTGGGATGACATCGCGACAATCGAGTTCATGCCGGCCGATCCCGGATTGACATCCAACTTCGGGGAACGTCTCTACGGCACCGTTTCTACTCGTCGCGGCGAAGAGTATTCCGGCTTCATCTGTTGGGACGTCGACGAGATATTTCCGACGGACATTCTCGATGGCGAGTCCGAACGACGCGATCGTAAGGTCAAATTCGAGAAGATTTCCTCTATCAAACGCTATTCATCCAACGGAGCCACCGTTGTCCTTACCAACGGTGACGAATTAGTCTTGAAGGGGACGAACGATGTCGATGACGGCAATCGCGGCATCATCGTCTCCGATCCCGGCTTCGGTCAGGTCATAATCAAATGGGACGAATTCGAGCGTCTCGACTTCTCCACTCCCCGGAGGCAGGTCACCTACGATGATTTCGACGGCGGCCGCTCGCTGAAAGGGGTCGTGTACACCGAGGACGGTGATCAGTTTCGCGGTCTCGTGCGCTGGGACAACGATGAAGAGTATACGTGGGAAATTCTCGATGGGGAGTACCATGACGTGGAGTTCGATATCGAGTTCAGCTTGATATCGAAAATCGAAAAGCGCTCCCACCGGTCTTCCCTCGTGACGGTCAAGGACGGCCGCTCGTTCCGGCTGCGCGGCTCGAACGACGTCGACGACGACAATCGCGGTATCTACATACAAACCACGGACGGAGAAGAAATCGAAGTCGAATGGGATGAGTTCGCCTACGTTGAATTCGAATAGATTACGTTATTCACTATCCCCACTTTGAAGAGCGAAATCCCGGCCGGAGCCATTCCGCCGGGGTCATCGCTATGGTGTCGAAACGCGTGTGGAAGATGTCCACATCTGCTCTGTTCCCCGGACCCTGGTCCGGGTTTCGTATTCCTGTACCCGGTCGATCCCCCCCAACTCACTTCACCAACACCATCTTCCGCGATTCCGAGTACGAATCAGAAGACAGCCTGTAGATGTAGACACCTGATGCCACACTTATCCCAGCTTCATCTCGTCCATTCCACGTGATTGAATAACTGCCGGGAGACAGAGCTTCCTCAACTAACGTACACACTGTCTCACCCAGAATATTGCAGATAGTCAAGGTAGTTCGGCTGGTATAGGGAATTGCGAACTCTATCTTTGTCGATGCATTGAACGGATTGGGGTAGTTCGTGGAGAGCTCAAATTCGTCTGGAACTTCCGGATCATGTGAGATCTCTATATCCGTACCCGATCCGGGACCGGAGTGGATATACACTACTCCATACCTATACAGATCAACTGCCGAGAACGCAAAATCATCAATTCCATCACCGTTAATATCGCCTATACCGGCACAGTCCATAGCGAAGTGCTCCTGATAACCGGGGACATCCCTATTGTACATCACAATGTCAGGGAGGTTATCGATTTCAGGACCTCCATAGTAGATCTTTATATGGCCCGAGTTCGGCAGCCCGCTTCGACCTGTGATAATGTCATTGTAACCATCACTGTTCAGGTCTCCAGCGAGGCGCACTTTGGAAGCAAACTGCGGAATAACTAGATCAGGTATGCTGTCCATTAAAGGACCGCCAAAGAAGATATTGGCTAAAGAATCTTCGCTGCCTGAGCTGGCGACATAAAGATCTTCGTATCCATCGCCGTTGATGTCTCCGAGGTTTTCCAGTAGCCCTCCATAAAAATCCTTGTGAGTAGAAAAAGGCTCTTCCCTCGTCAGAATAAGATCAGGTAGAGTGTCAAAAACTGCTCCCCCCCAATACAGGTGAACGGTACCGATTATCTTCTGAGTGGAGCCGAATCGTAGACTGGCGGCAACATCTGTGGCACCATCGCCATTGAAATCTCCAGCAACAACCCGCTCTCCAAATATAGGGAGGAATCCCTCTGAATATATCGGATGGACTAAAAGATCAGGTATTGTGTCACTATCTGAGCCAAGGTCAAACAGGAGCATTGCATCCTGTGTGACTACGGTCCAAGCAACAACATCATCCAGCCCATTACCATCGAAATCGTTGCCGTGCACAGCGAAGCCCCACGCTTCGAGCGAATCATCACCAAACCACAAGTCTCGACTGGAATCTATGGTGGGACCACCGTAATAAACATTTAACTTCCACCCGTACAACTCGCGACCACTGAGGGCGAGGTCATCGAATGAATCGCCATTTATATCGCCAATGTTGGAATTGCGCCCGCCGATGTTGTCAAATCGAATGTCATAGAGAGTATCAAGAGGATCGGCCCCGTAGTAAATAAAGGCACTCCACCTATAATCCCAAATGAGGATATCATCTTTCCCGTCGTCATTCTGATCTCCGACCGGCACGATCTCATATCCAAACAATGTTTGGATAGTGTCTGCCCTGATTTCTCCCAGGA
>CAZLBP010000009.1:0-115509 GCA_964557855.1 uncultured Ignavibacteriales bacterium
CCTCAGCCTCAATTGTATCTGAGATCGGTGTATGTTCGGCCATTACAATCTCCTTGAAACCGCAGTCCCGCACATCCGGGACATATGTCTTGTTTCCTTCGCTACAGCAGCCATGCTTGTGAAAAATTTCCCAAGCGCAGCCAATCAAATAGGCAGCTGTCACTGCCTTATTCTTGCCACTCGGCAACTTTGTGACAAAAGTAACACTCTTTGAGCCACCTTGTCAAGAGAATTAGCAAAAAGATTGGTATATCTTTCAGGAATTCCCATATCCTGGAATCGGCCGATCTTCACCGTTCCACACAGAATAACTACAATTCAGGTGTTGAATCCGACTGCCAACCCATTAATAGATGAGCCATTTCGAGATGTCCCTTGTTCTGACCATGAATTCCGAACCACCCGGAGAAATATCGATCGAAATCTGGAGTGTCTTCTATGTTGCGTAATAGCAACAACTTAACAATTGGCAACACTCTCAACGCAAGCATAATAGCAGTTTCCCAAAAACTCCATTAAACTATTCCTTGTGAAATTCCGAACAAATCATTGACTTTGGAGTGTAGAAAATGTATATTGCCTGGTGAAGGTATTGTGAGAAAAGAAAGGATGGCGATGCCTTTTTTTGATGACGAATCAAGAGAAAAATTTCACAAGATCGCCGAGATGAGCAACGACGAATCTGAGTGGGAACCTATAATCTCTATCGGCACCGCCGCCCGTATGCTCAGCCTGTCAACATCCGCCATCCGCAAGTACGAAAAAGAAGGGTTGCTTCTTTACCACCGCACCACCACCGGCCGCCGACTCTTGAGCCGGTCCGATATCACTCGGATCAAAATGATTCAGCACATGGTCTCCGATCTTGGACTTAACATGGAAGGTATCCGACGATTACTGGCCCTCTTGCCGTGCTGGAAATTAAAACCGTGCACCACCGAGGATCAGGAATCCTGCCATGCCATGAAAGACCATCTCCATCCCTGCTGGATGACCGACGTAACGGAATGCGCTCGCAATGGCGCCGACTGCCGCTCCTGCACCGTTTACCGCTATGGCGCCTACTGCACGGACGTGATCAAGCAACTGCTGTATGCGGATGACGAAGGAAAGACATGACAACGTTGTTAATATATCCTAACGGAGGACTCTATGAATGAAGTGCAACTGCTGATGTACATCGGCCTCACGTTCTTCATTGTCGGGACGGCCTACAAAGCCATCAAAATGGCTCGCATGCCGTTACACTTACGCTGGGATCTCTATCCCATCCCGCATGAGAAGGGCAAAGGGCACTACGGCGGATCATACTACGAAGAAATCGACTGGTGGACCAAACCAGCCAACGTTTCCATCGGCAGTGAAATGAGGGAAATGGCCAAAGAGATCATCTTCATCCAATCGATGTTTCACAACAATCTACCCCTCTGGATCTTTTCCTTCCCGTTTCACTTCGGCTTGTACCTGTCGATTGTGTTTGTCCTGCTCGTGTACGCCGGAGCCATACTGGGCCTCCTCGATCTCACCATAGCCGCCGACTCCGGCAACGTTATCGGTAAGATTGTCTATTATCTCACCATAGTCTTCGGCGTCGCCGGTACCGTTCTGGCTTGTGTCGGTGCCATCGGACTCTTCTTCAGTCGCATTTTCAAAGGCATCCTGCGGAAAACATCGGTCTTCACTGATTACATGAACCTGATCCTACTAGCCGCCGTGTTCGTGACCGGTTTCTGGACCTGGCTCACCGTCGACCCCGGCTTCAACGAAACCCGCGCCTTCATCGCCGGCCTCATCACGTTCTCCGATGTCGGCCCCATGCCCGGCATTGCCTCCGCCCATTTCCTGCTGGCTGCACTGTTCCTGCTCTGGCTCCCCTTCACGCACATGACTCATTTCGTCGGCAAATACTTCACCTATCACAAAGTCCGCTGGGAGGATCACCCCAACATTAAAGGCAGCAAACTGGAAAAGTCTGTCGTCGAAACACTCGGCTATAAAATCAGTTGGTCGGCCTCTCACATTAAATCCGGCGGCACCTGGGCCGAGGCCGCTACCGCCGGCCCCAATGAGGAGGAAAGTAAGAATGAAAAATGACCCCGTTACCATAAAGGACTTCTGTCGCAAAACCGGACAACTCGTCGAGCTCGATATCGCCAACTTCGAGCCGCTGCCCCCACCATACGACAAGCTGGATCTCCAGCCCCGAATCAAACCGTTGTCCGATGACGCCCGGCAGAAGTTCGAGTCTGATCTGGATGGCGTGACGGCCATCAAATTCCCTCGACCGGAAACGGAAAACGAAAAGGAAGAACTCGTCGAGAAATTCCTGGCCGGCTTGAAAAAGCTGTTCGAGGCACAAAACAACTGGGCCTTTATGCAGCCCCTCTTCCTGACCATGGAATACTGCGCCAAATGTCAGACCTGCGCCAACGCCTGCCCCATTTTCACCGAATCCGGTCAACAGGACATCTACCGACCCACTTTCCGAGCTGATATCCTGAGGCGCCTCTATAAAACTTATGTCAAGAAAGGCGGTAAGTTCCTGGCCAAACTGACCGGTGACGATATCGAAGCTTCCTGGCTCATGGTCTCCCGCCTGATGGAACTCGCCTACCGTTGCACCGTTTGCCGACGCTGCGCTCAGACCTGCCCCATCGGTGTCGACAACGGCCTGGTCACACGCGAGCTGCGCAAAATCTTCAGCCAGGAAATGGGCATCAACGTCAAACCGCTCCATGAGCTTGGCTCCGTCCAGCAGCTTGAAAAAGGCTCCTCGACCGGCATGACCCCGGTCGCCTTCAAGGATAACATCGAGTTCATGGAAGAGGAAGTCGAGGAGCGCACCGGCATGAAATTCAAGTGGCCGATGGACAAGAAAGGCGCCGATATCCTCCTCATCCACAACGCCGGCGAATTCCTCGCCTGGCCCGAAAATCCCGAAGCCTTCGCAGTCATCCTCGAAGCCGCCGGTATCGACTACACCCTTTCCAGCGAACTGGTCGGCTACGACAGCGTCAACTACGGCGTCTGGTACGACGACGTCCAGTTCGCCAAAGTGGCTCTGAAGCACGCCGAAGTTGCTAAGAATCTGGGCGTTAAAAAGATCGTCCTCGGCGAATGCGGCCACGCCCACAAAGCCCTGACCGTAATCGCCGACCGCGTCCTCTCGGGCGATTTCAACATCCCCCGCGAAAGCTCACTCACGCTGCTGTGCCAGATCATCAAGGAAGGACGGCTCAAACTCGATCCGTCACGCAACGACGACCTGTATGTCACCATGCACGACCCCTGCAACGTCGTCCGCCTGATGGGCATCGTCCAACCGCAGCGGGAAGTCATCAAAGCCGTCTGCAACAACTTTCGCGAAATGACCCCGCACGGCGTCCACAACTACTGCTGCGGCGGCGGCAGCGGCTTCGCCATCACTCAGGACGCCAACTTCCCGGACTGGCGCCACAGTCTCAGCAGCCGCATGAAAATGCGTCAGATTCTGGACGTGTTCCAGGATGTCCTCGATCCCGAATACAAGAAGTACCTCTGCGCTCCCTGCTCCAACTGCAAGGGCGCCATGCGAGACATGTTCGCCGCCTATGGACTTTTCGAACGCTGCAACATACTTTATGGGGGTTTAGTGGAACTGATTGTCAACGCCATGACCGACGTCCCGGAAGGATACGTGGAATGGGAATGGCACTAAACGGAAACATCGCGGAGAAGCAGGAACCATGCTGCAACCGGGCTTCAACATAGCGGTCAGTCGTGGGCTTGTTACCTCCACCAAAGGACCTGTTGAAATACCCCGCTTACTGTTGGGTCAGGTCCTGAGCCCGCGTCGGCGGGATTGTGACCTGACACCTAACTCGTTGGGAAGCAGAACGAGGCAACGGAACCGACTTACACCGCAAGTAGAGGTGGGGCTTGTCACCCCCGACCCTAATTCTGTCACCCCCGCCCCTTATTCTGTCACCCCTGCGAAGGCAGGGGTCCATCCCCGCCTGTTCAGAGAAGCACAAGGACCAAGACAAAACCGCCATTCCCGTTCCGGCAGGTCCTGCTCGGTACTGCGTACCGAGCAGGACCTGCCGCATCCCCATGCGGTTCCGTCCAAAACAACGAACAAAACCAAACGGCCCGGCCGACATCAGTAGGGAGAATATAAAATGCCCAAAAAAATACTCATTGTTGAGAACGAAGAAGACCCAAGAGTCTATCTGGAGACCCTCTTCAAGGAAAACGGCTTCGAAACCGCCACCGCCACCGATGGCGACGAAGCCATGCCGGTCGTCAAGGACTTCCACCCCGACCTCATCACCCTGGACATCATCATGGATCGTGAAACCGGCGTGAAGTTCTATCGAGCTCTTAAAAAGGATGAAGAACTCTCCAAAATCCCGGTTATCATCGTCAGCGGCGTTACACGCTACAAAGAACTGTTTGCCCGCGACTACGCCACCATGCCTAAACCCTTCGCCTTCATTGAAAAACCGGTCGACCGCGACGCCCTCCTGGCCAAAGTCAAGGAGGCCATCGGGTAAACGTCTTACCTGCTGTCTATATTCCGTCTCCTTGACTTTTTCCCCCTTGCGTAAAGGCGGGGCTGGTCCCCGCCGGTCTGATCTATAAGACGCAAGACCGCGCGCTCTCGGGAATCCGTACTTGCCGGTTCTCGTACTTTTCCGCCAGCTCTACCGCACTGTTAATCGATTTGGGCACGAACGAAACACTGAAGCTTCCAATCGAGATATTCGTCAGCCCGGACCGAAGATCGTCTCTAATGCGTCAGTTAGGCAGGAACTCCCTTCGCTCCAGTATCCTGCGCCTGTTTCAGCGCGTAAGTCATTAACCTGTTTGTCGTTACAAAGTAGGCCCGAAGCCGCGTGCCACCCCGACGCGATCACATCCCGAACGGAAAGTCATTGACAAGATTCCCTTCAGCGACGATCTTTCGGCAGTGGTTCTGGACTAAACGCTTACAACTGAAACATCTATAGTAAGGAGATGATACTATGAGAAACGCTATCCTCGTAACTGTCCTGCTGGCCTTCGGCTTGAGCGTGGGCGTTATTGCCGGCGAAGATCAGAAGTGGTTTGATATGGAGAACTGCTCGTTTTGCAAACACCTCGTCAAAGACCCGGAATTGTTGAAAAACATGACCTGGGAACACCACGATATTCCTAAAGGCGCTGTTGCCATTACTACCGTGGCCCCGGAATACAAAAAAACCTACCTGGCGGCTCAGCAGGCTATGCAGGATCTCGGCATGAGAATGCAGAACGGTGAAGTCAAGCCGGCCGATGTGAAAATGTGCGGTCACTGTATGCACTACGGTCATCTGATGGCATCCGGAGCCACGATCGACTATGTCTCCGGCGAGGCAGCCGAAGTGACCATCATCTGGTCGGACACACCCGAGACAGTAGAGAAAATCCACGACTACGCCCAGCGCAACCGCGAAGAACTAGCCAAATGGGAGGAAGAAAAGCACGAGCAGTAAGAATCGACCGGTACACCACCATAAAGACCGAAAGCAGGCACATACGGTGCCTGCCGTGGCCGTTGCGGCAGGTCCTGCTTGCTGAAGGCGAGTGTGACCTGCCGCTCCGCTTGTTGATTCATGACGAACCAATCCAGACGCTTCATCCAAATCTACACCGGTAACGGCAAAGGCAAGACTACGGCCGCCCTGGGACAGGCCGTTCGCGCCGCCGGCTGTGGCCTCAAGACGTTTATCATTATGTTCATGAAAGACTACCCCTACAGTGAAATCAACTGCCTGAAACTCCTGGACAAATGGATCACGGTCGAGCGGTACGGGAATGATGATTTCGTCTACAAAAAACAGCTGCCGCCGCAACCTGAACTCGATATCGCGCAAAACGCTCTGCAAAAAGCCCGTGAAGTCATGTTGAGCGGAAAATACGACATCATTATCCTCGATGAAATCTGCGTGACCACGTACTTCAAACTGCTGGCACCCGAGGATGTCCTGCCTCTTCTAAGAGACAAGCCCGATTCCGTCGAACTGATCCTGACCGGCCGCTACTGTCCGCAGGAATGGCTCGACCGGGCTGATCTTGTAACGGAAATGCAGGAAATCAAGCACTACTATAAACAGGGAGTCCCGGCCCGCCAAGGTTTCGAGTCATAACCATATTCCGGGCGGATATCGACTGAATGGTCTCCGGTCGCTCGGCCGGTCTGTATAAGCCTGGCCGCCCGGTCTTCTCGGTCTACAGCCGTGAATGACTTCAAGAGCACCATCTTCTTCGTGTCGCTAAATTCGTCCGTCCGCAAGCGGTAGAAGTATATTCCACTCGGCGCACCGGTACCGTCCCAACTCACGGTGTGCGACCCGGCCTCGTATTCCTGATCGACGATCGTTTCGACCGTCTGACCCAGGACGTCTATGACACCCATCCGCACATGAGCTGCTTCCGGCAGGCTGAAACCGATTTCGGTACTCGGGTTGAACGGATTCGGGTAGTTCTGGCTCAACGAAAAATCATCAGGTAAGGTTGGCTCATACTCGTATGGGACATCCACACTGTGCAGATCCCATCCGGCGAAGTTGTTCACTTCACCCCACCAACCTGTACCGCCGGTAGCCGTTCGAGAGCTAACCGCAATATCGTCGATGCCGTCACCGTTGAAGTCACCTATCCCGGCTACATCGTCACCGAAAAAGGCAGTCGGCCCTGGAACCATGGCATCTTCGATAAAGACGTCGGCACAAATAATAGTGTCAGTAATTGGTCCACCAAGAAAGACATGAATAGCAAAATAGTGTCCGGTGGTAACCAGATGACTGAGATTTTACATCGATCCCCAAGGACGGATTTTTCAAGTTGCGGTATATTGAGCAACTTCGAACAATAGATCGAGTACTGCCGCTCGGATAGAGTTGACAAAATCAATCCATTTTATTATATATCCGATTGACATGACGAAAAGCTCGATACGGAATTCACCCGGATCGATTGCCCCGTGTCAAAAAACAATCATCGCTCCACAGCGAAAGGACATGCTATGAAAAAACTCGTTGTAATTCCGGCAGGGATAGCACTTCTGGTTTCACTGACTGCCGCAGTCTCCGCCGAACCCACGTATCTCACAGCCTCGGACTATCGAAACGGCATCCTTTTCGGAGTCGAGCATCCCCTCGATCAACCCGGCACGAGGATCAAGAGCGCCACATCAAAGTCTGCCCTTATACCTCAGTCGGAACCGGAAATAGATGCTCAGTTCACCAGTGCCTCGGTTTGGATGACCGGCGTTAACTGGGGCGGCGAAACGTTCAACAGCAGCCTCGGCAAGGGTCAGGACTTCTTCGGGAGCAATATCCCCAATGACCAGGTGATTCCCGTTCAAATCCAGTTCAGCGACACTCAAACCACCTTATGCCAGACGTTTCGCCGGGATCTGGGTTACTCTTCCGGCGGAGTCGGTACTTTCCCCGGCTCGGCCTGGGATGTCTCGGACACTGCTAACCCGCGCCGCCTGAATCTGTGTATCGTCGAAGACGCCGGCCAGGGAACCGTCAATCTGCAATGGGATCCCAATTCCAATTCTCTCGGCAAGCGCGAATATCTCTTCGTCATGAACAGCGATTACGACGGCACCGGATTGACCTATGCCGGGTACAATATCAGCTCCGGCGCCGACACCATGGATGTCTTGTACGGCTGGTGGCCGCGAGTCGTACCCGGCTCGATTCTGCTGGAGACCTTGCCCGCCACATTGGACATCGGCGTCTATTTTGTCAAGAACTTCCGCGGCATACCGGACACCAATCGGATCATCGTGACCTGGAACTGGTTCGATGTCGACCCGAACTCTTTCGATATCTACAGCGGTCCCGATCCCGAGTCGCTCGGTTTTCTCCACTCCACCCCCGGCGGCGATCGCTCCTACATTCACACCGGCCTGTCCAACGGCGCCGATTACTACTATCGGGTCGAGGCCAACGATGGCGCCTCACGAACCATCATCGGCGAAAGCCCCATCATAGAAGTCACCGCCCAGTCCGTTTCGGCGAATATGAGCCTCCTGGGCTTCTGGCACGAACGCAGCCGCTACGGAGACATCTGGGGCTACACCGATACGGCCACCGGTAACGAGTATGCCCTGATCTGCGCTCGCGATGAAGGTGTGAGCATAATCGATATCGATGTCGACCCGCCGCAGGAGGTCGGCTTCATCCCTTCGCTGCAGCCCAACAGAGACGCCAAGGATGTCAAGATTTATGAGAACTACGCGGTTGTCCTTAAGGAAAACGAGCCGATTCAAATGGTCGACATCAGCGACGTTACCAATCCCGTTACAGTCGGCACGTTTATCCCGGACGGCAACGGGGCGCACAATTGCCTGGTCGAAGGTGACTACCTGTATGTGGTCGGCAATCACGGTACCGGCGGACTGGAAATAGTCGATATCTCCAATCCGGCCGCACCCGTCGAGGTCGGCCAGTTTCAGCCCTTTTACTACCACGATCTGGACATCCGCAACGACACCGTCTGCGCCGCCGGCATTTATGGTGACGGCATCGATCTCATCGATGTTGTCAACAAGACAGCGCCGAGCTTCATATCACGGTTCAACTACACCGGCTCCGGAGCCCACAACATCGAGTACAGCTTCGACGGCAACTACGTTTTCGAAGGCGACGAAATCGGCTCCTCCGGCAACCATACCCGGGTCTGGAATATCAGTGATCCGTTCGACGTCTCGCTGGCTTCAGAAATTATCGTGGACCCCAGCGCCGTTGTGCACAACTGCTATGTTATGCAGGACACACTGCTCGTGCTGGGCCATTACACCGAAGGCGTCCGGATCTGGAACGTAGTCGATCCCACACTGCCGTATGAAGTAGCCCACTACGATACGTATTTGCCGGCCGACTACGGTTACCGGGGCTGCTGGTCCGTGTACCCTTCCTTCAGCTCCGGCCGTATTGTTGCCTCTGACATGCAAACGGGTCTCTATGTGCTGGAGCCCAACTTCGCCGCGCCGCCTTCCTGTTGCGTGAATCGTGGTAACATCGATGCCGTCATCGGCGCCGGCGGGCCAATCGACGTGGCCGATTTGTCCTATCTCGTCGACTACCTGTTCCGCAGCGGTCCTCCTCCTCCCTGCGATGAAGAAGGCAACGTTGACAGCGTGGTTGGCGCCGGCGGACCGATCGATGTGGCCGACCTGTCCTATCTTGTCGATTACTTGTTCCGGGCCGGTCCCGTCCCTCCCCCCTGCCCGTAAGACATATTATTGGGAAAGCCGGATCATCCCCGGCCCGGCTTTCCGTTTTTGTGTTGACAAATGGACCGAATATGTCAATATTGTCCGAGTTGAATTCACGATGAAAAACAATCGGCTCGGCGTCGCCCGGCCGGCGTACCAGGGGCTTACTCAGGGCGCGTCGCCGAACCGGCTTCAACCGGGAGAAATCATGAAAGATATCACATACTGCCGCCGGCTCGCACCGGCCACGTTCATCACCTTGCTGGCCGTTCTATTGCCGTGCCTTGTGTCCGCTGCGCACGGCGAAAAACAAGCCGACGACAGATCATCGGCCACCTTGGCCCTCGGCCAACGTGACCTGTTGCCGGACATTATCGTCCGCGAGTCTGACCTGTATGACAACGATATCTCCACCAACATCGAGCCGGGACGCGTACACTTGCGGCTCTCCAACGGCACCGCCAATATCGGCAGCGGTAAGTTATATTTGTACGGCGTCTTGCCCGACAACGGCGACGGCACCCAGGATGTCATGCAGCGCGTATTTCGGGAAGACAGCACCTGGTGGGATCGCCTCGCCGGCGTCTTCGTCTTCCACCCCGAGCACGATCATATCCACTTCGAAAACTGGGCCGCCTATCGTCTCCGCGAAGTACTCGATAGCAACCAGGTCGGGCCCGTTGTGGTGGAAGGTGCCAAGACGAGTTTCTGCATACTCGACTTGGGTGTCTATGACAACTCGCTCCCCAATTTCGACCCGGACGGAGAATTCCATTCCTGCGCTTCCAACGTTCAGGGCCTGTCGGTCGGCTGGATCGATGTCTACACGAAGGGCCTGCCGGGGCAAAACATCGACATTACGGAGACACCGGATGGCGTCTACTGGCTTGAATCGGAAGTCGACCCGGACAACCAGGTTCTGGAAAGCGATGAAACCAACAACATATCGCGGGTACTGGTTTCTATCGGCGGCGCCGGGAGTATTGCTATGGATTCGTACGAGCCGAACGATTCGGCGTCCGCGACCGACAGTCGCCCGCCCGGCGGACCCAACAGCCCCAATCTGGGTCCCTGCAACCCGGAACGGGTTCTCCAGTACTTGACCATACATGAAAGCTGGAACGAGGACTACTTCAAGTTCTATGCCAACCACCAGGGCAGTACTGACGACTATATCCGGCTGGAATTCGTCCACACCATCGGTGACCTGGATTTGCGGCTGTTGGACTCGAATTACTTTCAGGTGGCCCAGTCCAACACCACCTACAATACCGAATACATCTCCCTGAATGGACTTTCGGAAGGCTGGTACTACATTCGCGTATTCGGTTACAATGGTGCCACGAACCCGGATTACACGCTGACAATCGACCCGCCCGCCAACAACGCGCCGTCGGTCACGGTCTTGTCGCCTCCCGTCGGAGATACTGCCATTGTCCACGGCCTCGAGACATTTCCCATGACCTGGGTCTTTGCCGATCCCGAGGACGATCACTGCTGGGTGACTGTTTCTGCCAACACCACGCCGACACTCGACGGTAACGAACAACTATTGCCGACTTCGCTGTATGTCGATGCTGAGTTGGGCAGCTACGTCATCAACTCCAGTTACCTGGACCCGAACACGTACTACATCTATGCCGAGATCACGGACGGCGGGACGGCGGCCGGGGACTGGTCGGAAGGCACCCTCACTATCGTCGAGCAGTCGCAATTCGGTAACCTGACGGGTACGGTGACGGATTCCGCCCTGGCGCCGGTGGCCGGAGTGGAGATTACGGTTACCGGTGAAGCCTGGTCCGATTCCACCGCAGCCGACGGCACTTTCTTGATCGGCAGCCTGGCCCCCGGGACCTACGAATTGAACCTTTCCCACGACTACTACCGCGACACCAGCGTCGCCTCCCTGACCGTCATCGGCAACGATACTACGATGGTCGACGTTGTCCTGGAATTTCAGTGCCCTTATGTACCGGGCGACGTCAACAATGACGGCAGCGATCCGAATGTCGATGACCTCACGTACCTGGTGGACTATTTGTTTCGGGGCGGACCGGTTCCACCAGTTTGGGGATCCGCTAACGTCGATGGACTGAGTGAAATTGACGTCGCCGATCTGACCTATCTGGTCGATTTCCTGTTCCGCGGTGGTCCGGCGCCCCATTGCCCCTGAACTCATCAGGGAGTGTATGGTCCAGTCCGTACTGGGAACCGGCGCCGCCACTTCATGGTTGCGGTTTATAGCCATTTGACCGATATTATTCCTGAAACTCAGGCTGACAGCTAACTCCTTGCGACTGAGAAGGACAAACCTATATGTCACCAATCATCAAAAACCGAATCTCACCAATCTTAGTACTGTTCATCGCCGCCCTTGTGTTGATCTTGCCGCCAACCTCAAAATCCGACAATCTGATTTCATACCAGGGCCGCCTGACAAACATCGCCGGGATTCCCGTTGCTGATGGTGACTACTCGGTTACATTCAGATTGTTCGACAATGCCGCAGCCGGCACATCTTTATGGACCGAAACTGCCGTTGTTACGACGACTGACGGGCTGTTTGATCACCAACTTGGTTCCGAAGAACTGCTGCCCTCGATCCTGTTTACCGACAACGCGACGCTCTACCTTGAACTGTCCTTGAACGGAGAAGCCCTGTCGCCCCGCACGCGATTGACGTCCGCACCATCCGCCATTGTCTCTCAGCACCTCCTGCTGACCGACGACACCGGCACTGTGTACATCCGCACGGAAATCGATAAGGGCGGAGTAGTTGCCGTCAACGATTCGACTGGCGACACGGCCATAATCTTGAACGGCGGCCAGGTCAGCGACTCCGCGGTTGTACTCCCCGACTCGGCCATCAGCGACGAAGAAATCCTCGACGAACCCGGCATTGCGACTCTTAAGAACGTAGGCTTGGTGGATCTCTCGACCGGCACCATGACGGATCTCGTGACCATTCAAATCACTCTCCCTGATGCCGGCTATATCGTTCTACACGGGAAGTGTTACCTGCTCTTGAGTGGTACGACCGGAGCCAACAGCGCCCGTATCCAGATCGACGATACGGAAGGGGGCAGTTCCATTTTCCCGTACTACACTCAGGCAGGCTTGGGCGGTTATGTTAATACGGAAGTCAGCTACTTTCCGATTTACGTTACCCGCACGTACTTCCGGCAAGCAGGCACCTACACCTTTCGCATGGAAGGACAGGCAGCCAATCCGTTGCCCGCCATGGCGCGCTCGTGGGATCATATCCTGACTGCCGTGTATTTCCCGACCTCCTATGGCTCGGTCAGCACCATTAGCTCAGAGCCCGGAGATCATCCGGAAGCCAGGCTCCTGAAACTTGACAATGGTGGCAACCTCGACCGTAGCGGCACATTTTATGAAATGGACTTAAGGTACTACGAACGGCAAGCCAGGGAAAAGCGGAAGTAGAAGTAGATGTACCTCGTTCCCCGGTTATATCTGGCGAACGAAACGAGTCCGCACCGGTTTACTTCAACATCACCATCTTACGCGTCTCTACCACGTCCCCGGCCTCGAACCGATAGAAGTAGATGCCCGTTGACACGGTGTTGCCCCCGACATCGGCGCCGTCCCAGTAAACCTGATAATCGCCCGCCGGCAGTGAACCATCCACCAGCGTCTGCACCTGCCGGCCCAGCACGTTGTAGACCGTAAGCCGGACGTTAGCCGTTTCCTGCAAACTGAACTTGACGGTCGTGCCGGAATTGAACGGGTTGGGATAATTCTGCGACACGGCAAATGTATGCGGCGGCTCCGGTTCCGGCACGGGCGTCAGCGGTCCGGACTTCTCTTCCAAACGGTAAACTTCAATTGACCCGCCGTCGGACGTCACCAGTACGTCATCGTCCACGGCAATCATGGTTCCCCCGCCGGGCGCGAGACTGGTCAATTCGGGATACGTCCCTTCAAGATTGAACACACCGACTCCCTCCGGTCCGACCGCGTACCAGACACCGTTAGCTGCGGCAACATCCCACACCGATAGAGCCAGTTTCGTCGTATAGCGTCGCTCGACGGCCTGGGATTCCGAGACGTGATACACGTACATATTATTGTCTACGAATACGGCCAGGTGGCTGTCCAGCCAGACCATCTCATGGACGGTGCCCTCAAGATCGGAAATCACCTTCAGATCCAGCTGCAAATCGGGGGCAATCGCGTATATCCACAGCACGTTCTTACTCGTAGCCACGAACAGCATGGAATCGCGAGCGGTAAAATCTCTGATCCGGCCGTGGAATTTCCAGGGCTCCCGCGACGTAATGAGACCGGAATCAGAAATCGTATGCGGCTGTATTTCCGATTCGCCGGCCGTAAGCAGAACCCGGAAGGTGTCGATCTTGTTGGGCAGCAGGAGCATCTCACCGGCCAACGTGTCATCGAGAAAGAACGACCGCTCGACGAAGAACGAATCCGGGTCGAAAGCGTTCAGGAGAAAAGCCACTTTATTGACGCCCGCCAGATATAAGAGCAACGTGTCGCCGGTAAGAAGCATATTCTGTGTCTGATACAGATCATCGTACATCGTGTACTCGTACGTCGGCGTCGCCGTGGAATCGAACGAGTACACATCCAGCGGATTGGCGCCTCCCCCGGTAATGAGACGCCGGTCCCTGAACACCAGATTCTCGATGGGACCGGAACGGTACAACCCGGCTCGCACCACGCCCAGTGCGGTCAGATCGTAGAAATGCAGACCGCCGGCCTTGCGCGGCAGTACCAGGTGCGGCTGGCCTCGCATTGAGAACAGGTCCCCATCTACTAAAGACTCTTCGATAGATACCGTGCCTTCAACGGCATGATTAACCCGATCCACTACGAACAGCGACCGCGGGTCCAGCATCAAATACCGATCCGGCATCACGTACATTCGATCGATGTGACCCAGCGATGCCAAAGAATCGGTAATTCCGTTTCGCCCCAGACCGAATTCACCGAACAACACGCGGTTGGACTTGGGCTTGATGACGAACTCGGACCCGGACTTCACGAAAAAAACCAACTCCTCGTGCACGTAGAGGTAGTCGATGAAATCACCGAACCCGGGTACTCCCAGGTCATAGCGCATAATGCCGTTATAGACATCCAGGGCATACAAGGTGTCCTGCTCGATCTGCAACTGCGTCACGATGATGCCGATCATGCTGGAATCGACAAAGCGTATGCCCCCTTCTTCATGAGTGAACTGCCAGATACCGTCGAACCAGGAAGAAAAATAGATATGTTTATCATTAAAAGCATAGTCCGCGAAGGGCATACCGGGCTCTATCGTCCACAGGTACTTCAGCTCAGGCAAATGCTGCAGGTTGTAGAACACCAGTCGGTCGTCCCTTGTCGTTACCACCAGCAGACTATCCTGGCGTCTCACTTCCACCGGCCTGTAGTCGGTTCGCGTGACACCGTCAACGACGAACCGCCGCCAATTCTCATTGTACCGGCAAACGACGACCGCGTCGTCGGCAATCGCTACCGCGAATCGTTCATCGATTATCTGCATCGCCTCCATGTCATTCCACAGAAGCGTGTGCACCGGACCGTCCTCAAGACCCGCTGCGCCGATACCGACGGACGCCGCCAGCCACAAAGATACTGTGATCAGAAGGGATTTGCTCATTTCACCATAATCATCTTTTTCGTTAACACCGTTTCCTTTGTCTCCAATCGATAGAGATATATCCCCGTCGCGTACGGTGTCCCGTCGAATTCAACGTCATATGTGCCCGGTGTTAGTTCGCCGTCCACCAGAGTGGCCACTTCCCGTCCCAGTATATTGAATACTCGCAGGCTGACCCGCTGCCTGGCCGGGATGGTAAAGGAAATCGTCGTCCTCGGATTGAACGGATTCGGATAATTCTGCCGGAGAGTGGCGGTAAGAGGCAGCAACAACGGATCTTCATTTCCCACATCGGTCCGAATGCCGGGACCCGGCTGCATTATGCCGCTGTTCCGATTGTCGGCCAAAAACCGGAACGTGTTCTTACCGTCTTCCACGGAAGCATCGAAATCCCAGACCAACAGCTCGATGCCGTCGCTGATCATGGCCAGCTCCACCAGCCCGTCGTTATCCAAATCGTCCACCAGCGGCGCGAATCGGGATGAGAACACTTGATAAGGCCGGGCCGGAGTCGATTTGGGCCAGCCGGGCAGCGGCTGAGCCTGATGGTCCAGGATGTAAATCTGCTCCGGACCCGTATTGGGCAGCAGAAAGCCACTGCGGAAGATTATCTCCGGGTAGGCATCGCCCGTCAGATTGGCGACACCGGGCGTACCGAACGTCGCCGGTGCGGCAAATGCCTCTCCGGGCGGCCGCCCTTCACGAATTACATACGGGCTGCCGTCGGCCTTGTAGATGTACAGCGCCGCAACATCGTACTCGAAAAACGTACACAGGATTTCCGGGACCCCGTCCAGATCCAGGTCGGCCGCAATGGGGTAGGAAGCTATCCACGCGGCAATATCGTCCGGCAGTGTAATCGGCCAGCCGTCCAGATCCTCGTCCCCTTGTGTTTTGACCCACATTTTCACGTGACTGTCCAGACTGTTCCCGAGCGTAATGACCTCCGGCAAATCGTCACCGGTTAGATCGGCCAGAACCGTACCATGGACGTACGGAATCTCTTCAATCGACGGCTTATCGGCCCCCAACGCCGGCTGACCGTTGGCGCCGTTAAAGAGACCCAACCCCACATGCGGCGCCGGAGAAGTAAACGAGGCGACAACCTCATAATATCCATTACCGGTTAAGTTCGCCGAAGTAACAAACGGCGACGATCCCCCGCCCATACCGTAAGCAAACGATACGCGTTCACTGAAATTGGCGAACAAACCGCCCAGCCCGAAGAAATAAGGGTCACCGTTTAACCGATACGCCAGAAGCTGGCCGATCTTGTTCAGGATCATGATTCCTGTCGTCGGAGTGGCTCCCGGTTCAGCCGAATAGCGCAGCTCGGCCACGGTCGGATTTGGGAACGCGTACTCGTACGCTATTTGCCCGGTATAACAGTCGATCAATTGGTCCTGTACCGAGTACCCGTCGTAATCGAAAATATGGATCCCGTCGACATTGGTGGCAATAATCTCGTCCCATCCGTCGTCGTCAACATCATACACGGCCGGAACGCATCTCATATCCGTGGCAGCGGACACGGGGAATCCCGGAACTATCGCGCCATTGTCACCCCGAAACATCATCAGCCCCTGCGCCGTTGCCACTATCACTTCCTTTACATCGTCTTTGTTGATATCACTGCAAATTGCAGTCATACCGCCGCGACCGCCGATACTCCGCGGCCAGCCCGCGGCAAACGCCGAATTCACATGAACCTGGACAGAGTCGAATATAATATCCGTTCCGAAATGACCGAGTAGGAAAATCGTGAAACTGCCGGTATCCGACCCGGAAACGCTCCAATCATAGAGCAATGAATCGAAATACTCCCCGGTGGCGCTCGTCAAATTGCGCACCGAACCGAACTGATCCCGATAGAAAATGCGGAGGGAGTCATAGTTGGGACCGTATGCGTTGCCGAAAATCGGAATATTGTACTCCAGCTCCGCGTTGTCGGCAGGACCGGTTATCTCCAGACGATTCTGTCGTGAGTGAGTCACTGTCACGATCGACTGCGATCCGAAGTCATCGATTATCCTGAAATTGACAAAACCCTCACTGGTGTCATTCGAGAACGTATATATCAGAGAGTCGCCCGGCACCAAGTCTCCCGAGGCCAGAAACTGCCATGTATCCGGGTCGAAACCCATAGAGAATTCCAGGGTCCAGCCGCCGCTGTAACCGGCCGTGGCCGCAATCTTGATCGGTATGTCCGCAATATAACGATTTCGGTGCACCGGCTCGCTTATATACACGCTCCCCTGCTGCAGCAAGGCCAGCGACGCATCGATGTTCAGGTACCCGTACCCGGAAATAGTATCCGGTCCGACCAGCGAGTCTCCGGTCTGAAGCGGATCAACCAGGTCTGTCGCCCCTTGTAACAACAACTCTTCCACTTCCGCCCGAGTCAAATCCGGTCGCAGGGACAGCATCAGAGCGGCTGCGCCGACAACCATAGGGGTCGCCATGGAAGTTCCGTCGGAAATATAATACAGGGAATCGATAATGCGTACGTCCGGCTCATAGGAGGGATACGGGGCGTACATATCAGTACCGGCTGCCCGCAAGGAGAGTATGTCCTGTCCCGGCGCAACGATATCGATATGGGCGCCAAAAGTCGAAAACGATGTCATGTTGCCGTGAGAGTTACCCGCCGCCACCACGAACGTAGAGTCAAAGCCGGCCGGAAAATACCGCGTGTTGTCGCCGGTATTGCCCGGCGCAATACAGATCAGCACGTTGTTTCGTCGGGCAAAATCAACCGCCTCTCTCAGGAAGGTCGATTCGAATGGCGTCCCCCAGCTGACATTGATAACCTGCGCCCCGGCGTTCACCGCGTACAGCAGACCGGCCGCGCCGACCGAACTGGTAGCGTTCGGTCTGATCTTCACCGGCATCAGCTCCACCCAGGGAGCAATACCGACCACTCCCTCCCCATTGGCATTGGCTCCCACTATCCCGGCAATATGGGTCCCGTGACCGTGATCATCGGTCGGGTCGTTGTCCCCTTGCGGATTGAAAAAATCGATCACGTCGCCGGATACGTCATATCCGGCCGTGTCATCAATCAGACCATTGTGATCGTCGTCGACGCCGTTCCCCGGGATTTCATCGGGATTCTGCCAGATCCGCCCTTCCATTTCCGGATGGACCAGATCAATACCGGAGTCGACTATGGCCACCACGACACGCGTGCGCTCAGGGGGCGTAGAATTGTAGAAGTCCTCCAACCCGACATCATGCCCGGGCAGCCCCGAAATCAGCCGAAGCACATCGTTGAAATAACCCGGCACTCGCTCCACCGAATAATACTCCTGACCCACGTTGTATAAGTGCCACTGACGAGCAAACAGGTGATCGGTGGGGAAGTCAAAGAACTCGAGATAATAGTCGGGCTCAATATACTCGATATTCTCGGCGCCGAGCAATGTCACGATATCCGATTCCGAAAGCGTCTGAGATTTGCTGTGAACAACATATACTCGCTCCCACCGGTGGCTTCCCTGCAAAGCCGGATCAAGCCGCAGGTTCGTCAGCTTCCTGAGTTCATTCTCCTTCCCCAGGGATTGGCTTAAGCTGGCGACATTGGCCTTGGTTGACAGTTTGACAATGAACTTGCTCGGTACCGGCCCGGTCGGATCAGTCGCATACGAACTAAGGGCGAAAAGGGGGATAATGAACAACGAAAAGAGTCGACGCATACACGTCCTCACACTTGTAGTTTGCGGAAGCATACGGGGCGGTGACAGATGCTTCATCAGGTTTGCCTAATGACGTATTGAGCAAACCAAATGTTTAATATTCGCCTCCCTATAAGATAGTACAACGCAACGGCTTGTCAATTAGTATTCTCCGGCTGTCGTCACGCGACGCTCTATGCTACTCGAACAATGTACCCGAGACATCTGTTCCCACTGACGGCGACGAGACCGTCAATCGGAATTCGGCGACTTACCTGACACAGAGATTCGGCCCAAAAAAAAGCCCGCTTCAAACTGAAGCGGGCTCGTAAATTCCGACTGGCTTCAGTTTCTTACGGACCGTTGTAAATAAGGTCCTCAAACGTGAGTATGCCGAACAAATCACCGTCTGTCACGATGATCTCGAGTGTGTGTGCGACCGTACCGTCAGAGGAAGTAAACTGAATAATATACGTGTTAGCCAGAAAGCCGATAATCGGCAACTGGCTCAGGTCGAGATCCGAAGCGTCACTCTGCACGAACACCGAAGTACCGCCAGTACACTCAGCCATTCTCCAGGGATGCTCTCGTTGCAGTGGATCTTCCGTCCAGGTTGTGTCTCCACCGCTGTAGACCGAGTGAACACTGGCAGAGCCCGTTATCTCATTGCAGAGGGCGTCAGTAGAATAGGCCGAATCACCGTTCGGCTGAGTGGGCTCGTCCGTGAAATTAACATAGTGTCTCTGTGCTCCGCCGCGCCAGTCAAAAACGGAATCGGCGTAGAAAATGGCATCCACACCGTTCTCGCCGCCCCCCGAACCAAAGAACGGCGCGGCGTTCGCCAGATCAGCGCTGTCCGGTCCCCAGAACCCGATCGTCCGGCTCGTTCCGATAGCGCCGCCACGGTTGAGGAACATCTCCAGACTGTCTGCCGTCGTGAAATTGACGGCGCCACTCACGGAGCCCCAGTACCCGACACAGCCAAACCGAACATCCAAACCTGATGCCTCAAGCTGTTGGGCGAACTCGATAATACCGGATGCGATGGAATCTGCCTCCTGGAACATACTGCCGGAGTTATCCACCGTAAACACCACGTCCGCCAAAGCCACATTCGACTCGCTCACTTGAACAATTGAGAACCCCTGCGGCTCGCCGTCCTCGAGAATGAAGATGTTCACGTTCGGCCTCGGTACAATCGGATCACCCGTCTCGGGGTTGATCAACCCCGCAATCGTCACCTGTACACAACTTTCGGTCCCTTCGACCAGACCGATACCCGCTGACGGCCGAATCCGGGAACTGTCCGGATTCACGTCGGGGACATTCACATTGGCCGGGTCAGGCGGCACATTGCCGCCGCAACCGCCGACCGCACCACCCTCTTCAGTCCACGGAGGATCATCCAGGTAATAGTCTACCAAAAACTGCGGGTTCTTTTTGTCACATCCCAGTGACAAGACTAGTAAAACGACGCCAAAGGCTAAGACCAGTATCAAAAAGTATCGCATGCAAATGCTCCTATATATCTTTAATCGAGAATTATCTTATTTCCTGCCGGACCACTCAAACCCCGGACCGAGCCTCCGGCTCTCGTGTCAACCATGGTATTGATATCGTTCGGTATCGCAACCTTCTCCATATCCTGACATAACTTATCAGACAGTATCCGCCAGGATCATATCGGATCCCGCACCTGCGGATAACCCACCTGTGTAGACGGCAAATACACAACTTCTCAATACAATGTCAATAAAAAACGCAGAGATTATTGCGGTGTTATGAGAACAATCCATAACCGAGAACTTCGCTCACAGGTAAAACCTGGGAAGAATAAGCCCGATTCGTTGTTGACTGTAGCGGTGTATTGGCTTTCTTCCCGTTTGCAAGTGTAAATGTGTGCTCGCTGCAACCGATACTCTGAACATTGAGTCCCGTGGTTCGGTTGTACACCATGACATCAAGTGTCAACCAATTACGAAAGTCACGATAGAACCATATGTGTGGAATTGCCGGATATTTCCAGTTAAATGAGCCCCGCCCGCCGGACAAAGATTTGATCGGTCGAATGGTCCGGGTGATACACCATCGCGGACCCGACGAATACGGAGCATTTTTGGACAATCACTGCGTTTTGGGACAAGCGCGACTATCGATCATTGATCTGGCCGGCGGTTCCCAACCGTTGTGTAACGAAGATGAGTCCCTCTGGATCACTTATAACGGTGAAATCTTCAACTACCTTGAATTGCGGCAGGAGCTCGAGAAGCGCGGACATAGATTCCGCACTCGCTCGGATACCGAAGTCATTGTCCATGCCTATGAGGAATGGGGTCCCGCTTGTCTGTCGAAATTCAACGGCCAGTTCGCTTTCGCCATCTATGATCAAACGGATAAATCTCTTTTCCTGGCGCGCGATCGCCTGGGTATTCGACCACTCTTTTACACGTGCCACGACGGCCGTTTCTACTTCGGCTCCGAAATCAAGTCCCTCTTTTGTGATCCGTCCCTCCCCCGCCGCATCGACCTGAAAGGACTGGACGAAATCTTCACCTGGTGGACAACCGCTCCACCCAGAACGGCATTCGAGGACATAAAAGAAATGGAAGCCGGTACGTATCTGGTTGTCCGGAACGGCAATATCGAAACTAAACGGTATTGGACGATGGAATTCCCTGAAGACTTCGATCGATCACGTTCCGTTGATTCCTGGGCCGAAGAACTTCGAGCATTATTGATCGATGCTGTCCGCCTGAGGCTGCGGGCCGATGTCCCGGTAGGCGCCTATCTTTCAGGCGGGCTGGACTCTTCGGCAACCACGGCTTTGATCAAGCATTTCACCGATACGCGGGTCGAATCGTTCTCTATCGCGTTTCATGACAAGGCCTACGATGAATCACAATACCAGCAACAGATGGCCGAGTATTTGGGGACGAACCATCATCAGATACAATGCTCTTATCTCGATATAGCCGAGAATTTCCCCAACGTCATCTGGCATACCGAGCGGCCCATTCTCCGCACGGCCCCTGCTCCGCTATACCTGTTGTCTCGGCTGGTGAGGCGGAACAACTTCAAAGTTGTGCTGACCGGCGAAGGTTCTGACGAAGTAATCGGCGGCTATGATATATTCAAAGAGACGCTGATACGCGCCTTCTGGGCGCGGAACCCCGATTCAGCGTGGCGACCCTCGTTGCTCAAGAAACTCTACCCCACCCTGCCGCTCTCTGCCTCGAGAGCCCGGTTCTACCTGGAAACCTTCTATAAGGCCGGCCTGTCACAAACCGATGAGTACTTTTTCTCACATATCCCCCGCATCAACACCACCTCCCGAATAAAGGACTTTTTCACTTCGGACGTGAGGCAGGCACTCGAAGGATACGATTCTCTTGGCATTTTCGGCCGTGACCTGCCGCCCCAGTTCTTCCACTGGCGCCACCTGTCGCGAGCGCAGTACCTCGAGGCCCGTTCGTTGCTGGCGGGCTATATCCTGTCTTCCCAGGGAGATCGCATGGGATCGGCGCATTCAGTTGAAGGCCGGTTTCCCTTCCTGGATCACCGGGTCGTGGAATTCGCCGCGACGATTCCCCCCTGGCACAAGATGCTGGGACTCAACGAGAAATTCGTCCTTAAGAAAGCAATGAGGCAAGAGCTTCCGAAAGAGATCACGGATCGAGTCAAACAGCCTTACATGGCTCCCGATTCGAACAGCTTCGTGCAGCCTGATTCTCCCGAATATGTCAATCAGATCCTCTCCGAACCGGCACTGACACGAACAGGGATTTTCAATCCTCAGTATGTTAACAAACTTCGCGAAAAATGCACTCGACTGGCTCACGCTCACATGTCGTTCAAAGACAACATGTCGTTCATGGGTATTCTTTCCACGCAACTGTTGGTAAAGAAATTCATCGACGAATTCCCGGTTGTCGAGCCGCTTGAGCGAGCCGACTACACGGTTTGGGCCGATTATACACCCGGCGCAAAGAAAACCAGACCGGCTTCGTTATGACATTGAGACGTATTCGGAACAGTATTTGACATACATATTTGCCTGATTTATACTGGCCCGTTACCGATAAAAGAAACTGGAGAATAATTGAGCTTGTTGACGGCAACTGATTCGCCCGGAGGAACTTTGGATACACGCAACGAAATTCGAGAATTCGTTATCGATAATTTCATGATGGGAAGAGATCCCGATGAACTGGTCGATTCCGGCTCTCTCCTGGAATTGGGAATCATTGACTCCACGGGAGTACTGGAACTGGTGGGGTTTCTCGAAGAGAAGTTCGGTATACAGGTCGAGGATTCTGATCTCGTGCCCGAAAACCTCGATTCCATCGACAATCTGGTGAAGTTCCTTGAGAAAAAAACGGCTCAGGCCGGAACGTAAAGCACTAACGCTTCCGTTGCAGGCGGCGTTTTTTTTCAATTTCCGGCGCCTGTCAGCCGATAACCGAAATATGCTCAAACGAATTGTCCTTACCGTAATGACGGTTTTCGTCACTAACGGCCTTCTCTCAGCCCAGGATACCGTCTATCCTGCCGGTAGTTCCGTAATGTTGTCCTACGACATCAATGACTCTGTAATTACTTTTGGTGACACGCTGGCAATCCGGCGTCAGCTGATACATGACGGCGCTTTTAACCTGAACGGACTGTATTTTTCCGACAACATCCCTTCGGAGTTCCAGCTGGCATCTCAGTCAGTGAGATTAAACGGATCTACCATCCTGTTCCTGTCGGTCGGCCCTATCGGCAACCAGATTGTCAGCAATTATGATCTGTACCGATGGATCATTGACTCACCGGACAGTCTCGAAACCATGAACCAGGCAATCAACCCCGGGGATACGGTTGAGCTTGAGGTCACGTTCATCACGACGGACATCGGTGAATTCGTCCTGCCCTTGCACACGACGGCTTTTGTAACGGGCGGCACGGGCTATTTCACGATAGGGGATTCTATTGAAATTCGAGTGACTCTGGCTCTGGATGCGGGAGAAGACGACGACGCCTCTCCGTTGCTGCCTGCCGGTCACATTGTCTCCAATGCCTACCCGAATCCGTTTAACCCCCAGCTCACGATAGACTACAGTTGGCAAACGACTCCCGACAGAAGCTTGCGGTTCGAAGTCTTCGACATCCTCGGCAGGCGTGTATACAACCACAACATAAAGAAGGCCGAGTCGACCGGGACCGTGCACTGGACTCCTGAGGCGGATATTGGCTCAGGGGTGTACTTCTATCGTCTGAGCTCATCGGTGGCGGCAAGCAGCGGAAAGGTGACATTGCTGAAATGAAAAAACTGTACTATAGAAGAGGTTTTGCGCCCATTTGCCTGGCGTTGCTGCTGGTCGCAATGTCGGCCCTGGTTGCCCGGGCCGCGAAAGAACGTGTGTCCGTACTCTTCATCCACTACTCGGTTGGCACGACCATTGTCCAGGGATACTGCTGGGATCCGCAATATCACCGCAATATCACCGAAACGCTGGATACGATGACAATCACCGTCAGCGCCGACACGGCTGATATCGTGTTCCGAAGCTACCGTATGAACGATGAAGGAATGGGCAGCCCCTTAAGCGACACCCTCCCCGGCTCGGCGGAAAACGGGTGCGCTTTCAATCGGTTCAGCAATTTCGGCTACGATTTCTACAGCGGCAATAACAACCGTATGAGAATCTGGAACAGCAATACCGGCTTCTCCGGTGATGCCTTCGCCGGCATCATCGACCAGTTCTTCAACCGACCGAACAAAGAAGATTCCGTTTTCTGGAAGATATTCAAGACGCACAACGTGCCCTCCGGTTTTCCGGATTCTGTAACGGAAGTCGGCGGCTATGACCTGATCATTGTCAAGAACCCCTATGCCTGTTGGTTCCAGATGACGCAGGCGCAGGCCGACAGTATCAAGGTCCTGTATCAGACACTTCGAGACTCAATCGCCAATCATCCCGAGATCAACGTTGGGCTGGCGTTCGGAACACCGCTAATACTGGGCCATGAGGTATCCGATTCTTCCCAGGCCAAAATCACCTATGAGCTGGCAGCGTGGTTCGACAGTGACAGCTACTTCACTCATACCAACACCGGACCGTATAAGAACGTTTGGAAGTGGAACTCCTATCACCCGCTGTGCGAGACTTCGGCGGTAACGCACCGCTATTGCCTGAAACCGGAATACCAGGGAGGCGGCGGCTCTCACCTCAGCCTTCATGGAGCCAGTGTTGCCCAGGAGTCCTTGGTGACGTTTATCAGAGAGGCGGTCGAAGACATCCTTATCCAACGTGCCGGAGTCGTTACCAGACAAGAGATCGACAGCAAAATCAAGGAGTTCCGGGAAGGTTCCGCATCCGAATCCGATGTGAGCAACCTGATTGAACAGTACAGCGAAGGTAATTAGCTCCTGGAACAATCTCCTTCGACACTTTTGAAAAACCAAGGGCGTGTTGTGTCAGGTCTTGAGCCCGCGTCAGCGGGATTGTAACCTGACACGTAACTCGTTGGGAAACAAGACCGGCAGGTCAGACGAATTCACGGTAGTGGATTCGCAGGACCTGCCGAAACTGCCGGAACAAAATCGAATCCTAGTTTTAATCTTGCAATACCAGCCATTCCCCCGATATTTCGATCAGAGCTGGTGAAGGAACTGCCGAACCAATGAAGCGTTTAGCAAAAAAAGTTTTGTTGTTGCTGGGATTTGTCATTACGTCACCCATGATCCTGCTATCCTGGCTTGAGAAGCTGGTGATCGGAGAGAAACCGTCTCCGGTATTCGGGTCATGTAAAGAGATTTTGGCCTTCTGTCCGACTCCGGTCGGCGAGTATTTAAGGCTGGCTTTTTACAAAGCCACTTGCCGGAGTATCGCCTCCGATGTACGCTTCATGGTCGGCAGCATGCTGGCCAAGCGGGACATAACTATCGACCGCGGCACGGTAATCGGCGCGTATTCCCTGCTGGGTCATGCTCGAATCGGCAAAAACGTTCTGATAGCGGCTCACGTTTCTCTCCTGTCAGGGAAATACCAGCACGGTAAACCGGGAGAACGAGAATACAGCGCCGAGGATGAAGGTGAGTATGTCATGATCAGTATCGGAGATAATTGCTGGATCGGTCAGGGAGCGGTAATCATGGCCAATGTCGGCAGCGGCTGTACGGTGTCGGCCGGAAGCGTGGTATATAAGGACGTAGCGGACGGTATAACGGTCATGGGCAACCCGGCCAGAAAAGTAAGCATGTAGAAAGTCAACGGTTACAGGATATGCATCTCTTCTGGAAAATAGTTCTTGTCGGTTCACTCCTTCTGAATATAGTTGCTATCTGGGGCTTCTTCCATTACGTCCGGTATGGCGGCTCACCACTCGGAGAACTCAAACGAATGCTGACAGGAAGCAACACGCATCAACCGACGGGACTCCCGTATGCCGAAGAAAACGAGAAGATACGGAATCTCGTGAACAGGGGTCACGTGGACTCCAGCGCCGTCGTCTTCCTGGGAGCCTCGATCAGCCGACGCTGGAACCTCGAAGAAGCGTTCCCGAAAGCGCACATGATCAACCGTGGTGTGGGCGGCCAACTGGTGCCCGACATGCTGACCCGCTTCCATCGGGATGTCATCGAACTACAGCCCAGAGCCGTGGTAATCAAGTTTTGCTCTATTAACATCAGACCTCACATGCCCCTGAAGATACTCGAAGACGGAATGACCATGATGACTCAGCTGGCCCGGGCTAACGATATTCGACCAATTGTTTCCACGATCATCCCCGCCGCCAAGGCTGAGGCACATATTGGTGATTTCAGTGTGGTCGACAGCCTGCGGAAGTTCAATTACTGGGTGAGACAATACGCTGACGAAGAGGGTCTTCTGCTGATTGACTTTGCCGGCGCCATCGAAACCGAGGACGGCTTCCTGCCGCGGGACTGCGCCACCGATCCCGTTCATGTCAATGACAAAGGGTACCGCATTCTGGCGGAGGCGGGCAGACCGGTTATCTACAAGGCGATAGGCGTTGATCAGTAGCGCTGTCATGTCCGGGAGCTGATGATTGAAGTTCGTTCGCTTTGTCAAAACTGTTTTGGGGTACCTGTCGCGGGGCGAATTCTCCCGAGCCCTGCTGCACGTGGCTTTTGCCACTCCCAAGTCGCTGTTTCGCTATAACCAGGCCAGGATTCTCAGGGCCGATTCGATTGGTCCTTCGGAGAGCACTGACTCCATAGTGAGCGTGAAAACCGTGGGCTATGCCGATATTCCTGCGATCACCGATATAAACGGTATGACTCATGGAGCCGTGAAACGATGGTTTGACAATGGCGCTGAATGCTATGCGGCTTTCGTAGAAGGCGAAGGCATGAGAGCCGTCACCTGGGTGGCATCGGGGCGATGCTATATAAGGGGCGTTGGGTTCGAATACGATTTCGGTCCGAACGGCAAATATCTTTTCGGTGTCTATACGCACCCGCAAGCCAGAGGCAGAGGTCTCTTTCGCGTATTGCAGTCAGCTATTTATGAGGACGGCCAACGGCAGGGCGGGACGTTTTTACATGCCCTCGTAGAGTTCACGAACGAAAAAAGCTATGCGGTTCATCAAAAAGCAGGCTATCGAGATTTCATTGCGCTGATTCACTTAAGAATGCTCTTCCTGACCATCAGTTATTATCGGAACCTGGAGACTAACAAACGTCATTTCAAACTGTTCCTGAAAGAGCCGGAAGGCCGGATTGTTATCATCTAGTATTGTTATAGCACCGGGAACGCCATGGTAAATCCCCGAGAAGTCCTTTTCAGGAATATCGCTTCGAATTGGGGGCTGATGGTTCTTTCGGCGGTAGTCGCTTTCTTCCTGAACCCGTTTCTGGTGCATCGACTCGGCACCGATCGGTACGGTATCTGGTCGCTCGTCTGGTCGGCCATTGCGTATACGGCATTCCTTGATGCCGGTCTGAAACAGAGTCTGGCGAGGTTCATTCCCAAACACTATGCTACCGGGGATTATCCTAAACTCAACGAAGTCATCAATTCGAGCCAGTTCATCTATAACATCACCGGCACGCTGGTTGTCATTGCCGGCTTGATCATATCTCTGCTGGCTCCTGCCATATTCAATGTCAAACCGGAGCTCCACAGGACCATGCAGATCGTCTTCGTCCTCATCGGGCTCACCCAGGCACTCCGATTCTACTTCATGACCGGCACTGCCCTGGGTCCGTTTCACCGCTATGATATGGCTAACGCCGTCGAAGTCGTCGTGCTGCTGGTAAACACCTTCTTGATCGTCTACTTCATTTACGCCGGTTATGGATTGGTCGCTCTCGGAGTCATCACGCTGGCAGTTACGGCCGGGAACTTTCTCGTTCGCCGCTTAATTCAGCAGAAACTGGTCCCGCAAATCACTTTCAGTTTTGATTACATGAATAAGGAACGCATTCGCGAGTTGCTTGGGTACGGGGTTATCAGTTTCTTCATCGTAGTGGCCTGGATGGTGATCTTTAATTCCGGCAATGTGATAATTGGTATCTTCCTGACTACTACCGACGTTACCTATTACAGCATTGCCGCCATGATTATCAACTACTTCCGAACCATCGTTAACGCCATCGGCGTTCCGCTCGTACCCGCTATCAGCCATCTCGACACCACGAGCGGCATGGACGAAATCAGCCGTCTGTATCGGAAGCTCACCAGATATTTGTATTATCTCTGTACCGGCATTTGTGTGGCGGTCTTTTTTTTCGGACATGATTTCATCTCTTTGTGGATGGGACCCGGATTCGAAACAACCTCGAACGTGCTGTATATCCTGATCCTCCCGGCCTGTATCTATTTGCCCCAGATAATGGCCAACTCGGTGCTTCTGGGTATTTCCAAACATAAAGCATTGTTTTACGTATTGGCCGGCGAAGCACTTGGGAATATTCTCTTGAGCGTAATACTGGTTCAATACCTGGGCGTCTATGGGGTGGCGCTCGGCCTCATTATTCCTCAGTTCATAATCTATACGTTTATATTCCCACTGGTCTTCCACCGAATCATCGGAAGCGGGGTCCGGACGTTCTACGCCCGTGCCGTGCGCATGATTCTGTTTAGCGGTATCTGTACCGTACCGATCAGTTTCCTGTTGTACCGCTATGTGGATTTGGACACCTGGGGCGGGTTTCTAATCAAAGGATCAGTGTGGGCGCTTTTTCTGGGCATCGGCTTCTGGTGGAAAATACTCGATCAGGACACCAAACTGCGCCTCAAAGCCAAAATTCCCGGCCTGAACCAGTAGTCGGCCGAGAAGTATACTGGATATATGCAGCTGCCGGAAAATGACCATGATAAACAAGTTGGCTCCACTATACGGATGCCATATCTTCCGATAGAGACAGTGAACCCGTCCCCAAAAGCAAAGGACGCCGGATAACACGTGGACGCTACCAGTAAACGATACATACGCAACGAACACCTGACCTGGGCGCTGTTGGTGTTGGCCAGCGCGGCTACAGGCATTTCAGCCTTCCTTGTCAATCCCTGGCTGATCGGCCTGGCCGTGCTGGGCATTGTCAATATCATACTCATGGCCAAGTACCCGAGCTGGGGACTGGTCGTATACCTGGTGGTTTTCCTGCTCCGACCCGGTGAGATGTACCATTCGCTCGCCCCGCTGCGCATCGAGCTCCTCTGCGGTGTGTTCGTGATTGTCTCCATCATACTGCACCAGATGATCATCAAGCGCACGGTCGCCATCCCCAAAGACAGAATAACACTAGCGATATTCGCCATTCTGGTCACCATGGGCTTGTCGGTTCTCAGCTCCTATGATATGCGTCTGACGTACGAGCAATGTATCATCTTTCTTAAACTCATCATATTCCATTTTATCATCATTTCCGTATTGACCTCCCGCTCTCGATTCGTTCTGTTTAATGTAGTTTTCATTATCATGATTGGCTACCTGGCTCTGGACTCCTTCCGGCTGTATATGTCCGGCGGTTTTGTTCACACGATGAACGTGGACCGTCTCACCGGGAGTACATCGGCCGCCGAAGACCCCAACGCTCTCGGCGCCACCCTCGTGACCGCCATTCCGATAGTCATTGCCACGGGATTGTACTTCCGCCATATACTTCTCCGGCTGGCGATGTTCGGGCTGTCCGGCGGCATCGTCGTGCTGATGGCCCTGACGGCATCACGGAGCGCCTTGATCTCCTTTCTGGCCATCTGCTTTGCCGCCCTGGCCTTCACGCGAAGAAAAGCCCTCAACTTCATTCTCCTGTGCTTCTTCCTGATCGGTGGCTGGTTTATGCTGCCGGAACAGTACCAGCAACGGTACGCTAAATTTACCGAGGTAACCGAGGACATCAACGAAGTCTCTTCCGGCCGCTGGGAGATCTGGCAGGCCGGGCTGAATATGTTCATCGAGCGACCGATCCTTGGCGTCGGCGCCGGCGCTTATGCTCCGGCCTATTTCTCCGGCAGTTTCGGTCACCCCCGCTGGATGCAGTCCCACAGCCTCTATATCGAGTTGCTGGCCACCATGGGCATGATCGGATTCGGCATCTTTGCCGTCTTCATAGGCTTGTTTCTCAAACGTCTGTATTGGCTGGCCGGACTCAAACTTCCCGACTCCATGAACTGGGTGCGGATTTACAGCAAAGCCTTCATTATCGTCGTCATAGGCTTGCTGATTTCCGGCCTGTTCGGTCATAACCTGTACCGCTACACCTGGTATATGGTAGCCGGACTCACGGTCTGCCTGACGGCCATCATCCGCACCACCGATCCCGAAACCGAGCCGCAATGATGGACATTGTTACCTGGTTATCACGACACCTCTTCGTCCCGCTCTATAATCGGCGATTCGGCGTTCGGAACGACGCTCTCAAACGACAGCTGATGAAGAGCCAGTATTACTCTCAGGATCGATTGCTGGAGCAACAGTGGCGGGATGTGCGGTCCCTGCTGACCTATACCTATGAACACAACCCCTGGTACCGAAAGCGATTTCAATCAGTCGGGGCCCGACCGGAGGATATCAAAGACGCCGGTCACGTCGCTTCATTGCCGTTGCTCACGAAAGACGATATTCGAAGCGAAGGTGAATCCATGTTCACGGAGGGATTCAGCAAAGACAATATGATCTATAAACGGACGGGCGGCTCGACCGGGGTGCCGGTGCGGGTCTACTGGGACCGGGCGGCAACCAATTTCAAGAACGCCGTCACGTTTCGGCACGATGGCTGGGCCGGTTACCGACCGGGCGACAGAAGAGCCGCTCTGTGGGGAGACACCGCCAGGCAATTCAGCTTCAAGGAACGACTGTACAAGCTCCTTTGCGAACGGACTCTGTATCTCGACACGCTCAACATGGATGAGGAAAAGATATCATCGTTCTTGCGGAACGTGCGATCATTTCGTCCCCGGACCCTGATCGGTCACGCTCATTCCCTGTACTTCCTGGCCGCCTACATTCAGGAACAAGACCGTGACGGCATTCACTTCGACGGTATAATCTCCACCGCCGAAACGCTGATCCCGTCCGAACGACAAACCATCGAAGATGTATTCGGCAATGTGGTTTTCAACCGCTATGGTTGTGAGGAAGTCTCTTTGATTGCGTCGGAATGTGAGCACCGACAGGGACTGCATATACCGATCGAGGGATTGTATGTTGAAGTTTTGGATGGCGACGAATCCAAACCCGGCCGGCTGGTCGTTACGGATCTGGTGAATCGAGGCTTTCCGTTAATTCGGTATGATATCGGTGATATGGCCACGACTCAGAGCGGCTCCTGTCCCTGCGGACGCGGTCTGCCGCGGCTGGGCCGGATATGCGGACGCACTTCGGAAATGCTCTACACCACCAAAGGAAAGCCGATTTCGGGCATCTCGATTCTCGACACCTTTATGATCCACATTCCCGGACTCAAGCAGGTTCAGATCATTCAGGAAGAATTGAATCATGTCTTGCTCAATATCGTACGGGGTGCCGACTTTTGTGAATCTTCAATCTCGGCGCTCGAACAGGTCATATCTGATGTATTTGGGCCGGGCATGACATACCAGATAACATATGTCGATACCATACCCACGACTCCTCGGGGCAAATACCAGTTCACTATCTGCCGAGTCAACAAAACGGACGCGAACCAGTTATGAAAATACTTATCATAGAAGAAGAATTTCCCTACCCTCTAAATTCGGGCAAACGTCTGCGCACGGTCAATCTCACTAAGGCCCTGTCTAAACTCGATGAGGTTACATATTTGGCATACGGAGTTCAGGAAAGTGAGTCTTTCCAGGGAATGAAGAGTATCGGCGTAAACCCGGTAGCCGTCCCGCCCATTGATCGTCGGCAGCAGGGACTAAGATTCTACTGGAAACTGCTCGCCAACCTGCTCTCTCCTCTCCCGTATATTGTGACCAGCCATTTCAGCCGAGCTTTTCAGAACGCCGTTCACGATCAACTGAACAAAACCGATTTTGACGTTGTCATCGCCGAATGGACACCCTACGCCATTTTTATCCGAGAAGTGGTGAGTGCCAGGAAGATAATCGTAGCTCACAACATCGAGGCCTCCATCTGGCGGCGCTACTACGAAAACGAACGAAACCCCTTCCGCCGCGCCTATATCGCCCTCCAGAGCTCCAAAGTGACTCATTTCGAACGCCAGGCTTTTACCTGGGTGGACGGCGCCACCGCCGTCAGCCGGGCGGAGGCGGACGTCATTCGGGGTTTCAACGTGCCTTACGATGTCGCCGTTATTGACAACGGTGTTGACCTGTCCTACTTCCGTCCCGGCCAGGCCGTCCCGCGACCCCACAGTCTCGTCTTCACCGGCGCCATGGACTGGCGCCCAAACCAGGATGCTGTACTCTACTTTGTGCAACGGGTTCTGCCGCTGATCAGGAAGCAGATTTCCGATGTTACTTTTGTCATTGTCGGTCGCCAGCCGCCGGAACGCGTCCGGGCGCTGGCCGGGGCTCGGGGAGTGACGGTCACCGGCACGGTCGAGGACGTTCGCCCCTACATAGATCAGGCCGCACTCTACGTCGTACCCTTACGCATCGGCGGCGGGTCGCGGCTGAAGATACTCGAAGCTATGGCGATGCAAAAGCCGGTCATATCCACCTCGATCGGGGCCGAAGGGTTGCGAGTCAGCGACAAGGAAAACATCCTGTTGTACGAAGACGCGCCGACGTTTGCCGAAGGTGTCATCCGCCTGCTGCAAGACGAAGAGGAACAGCGTCGCCTCGCCGCAGCCGGACGTGCCTTGGTCGAACGCGAATACGGTTGGGAGCAACTGGGACGTCGACTGCACGACTATCTTTCCCGGATCACAAGTAAACCATGAATATCCTGCACCTGCGCGCCTCCAATTTCTATGGTGGCCCGGAACGTCAACTGCACATACACGCCCGCCTGGCGCTGAAGTCCGATTTCTCCATAACGGTTGGCTCGTTCCTTGAAGCCGGACAGGAGCCGGAGTACCTCCAGACCATCAAGCAAGACGGCATCACGACCATTTGCTTTCCTGTTTCCAGCGCCTACGACACCACCGCCATCAGCCTGGTGAGAAAGTACATTGTTGATCGGGAGATCGCCGTGTTGTGCACCCATGACTATCGCTCGAGTGTGATCGGCTGGCTGGCCAAACGGAAAACACCGGCCAAATGGGTCGTTTTCTCGCGGGGCTGGACGCAGGAAAATCCGAAAGTCCGGTTCTATCATCTGCTCGACAAGAGCATCATCCGTTGCGCCGATAAAATAGTCGCCGTTTCCGCCCGCCAGGGCGAACGCATTCGACGGCTGATGGTGCCGCAGAGGAAAATCACGGTCGTACACAACGCTATTGACGTGAGCCTGTTTTCGGAGGTCGACCCCATTGATCTTCGACGAGAATTCAGCCTGCCGAAGAACAGTATTGTCGCCGTGACCGCCGGGCGGTTCAGCGCCGAAAAAGGCCAGTTACTGCTTATCGAAGCCGCTGCCGAAGCCTCCCGATATATTGACGAGTTCCACCTGATTATGTACGGTGACGGGCCCGATCTTAGCCGCGCGCGTGAACTCGTTAGACGGCTCGGTATGGAACGACAGTTCCTGCTGCCCGGGTACAGCAGCCAGGTCATTGGCGCGCTTAAAGGCGCCGATTTCCTTATCAATCCCTCCTTTTCGGAGGGGCTCCCGAACGTCGTCCTCGAAGCCATGGCAGTCGGTATCCCGGTTTTGGCGACAGCCGTGGGCGGCATCCCCGAGTTGATCGCGCATAAGGAGACGGGTTATCTCGTCCCGGCCGGAAATCGGGCAGCCCTGACCGATGCCATAATCTACTTTTGCGAACACCACCAGGATATTCGTGGCTTTGCGGAACGGGCGCTCCGGGAAGTGAAGAACCGTTTTACATTCGAACAGCAAAATGAAAAACTCTGTGATTTGTATAGACAGATGACGTCGTAAATCATGATTAACATCGCGTATGTCATAGACACGATCAAAACCCCGGGAGCCGGAACGGAAAAGCAGCTCCTCATGCTCCTGCACGGCCTGGACAGAACGGAGTTCACTCCCTTTCTGGTCTGCCTCCATACGTCCGACTGGCTGCAATCACAGCGGTTCCCGTTTGATGTCGAAGTCTACGATGTGCGCCGTTCGATCAGTATAGGTCATGCGCGCGCCGTGAGTCGCTTTAGAGCCCTTTGCCTGGAAAGGAAAATCGACGTCGTGCAAACGTTCTTCGTCGACGCCAACAAGTTCGCGATTGTTGGCACTCACCTGGCCAGGACGGCCACTACCGTCGCCAGTCGACGCAATGTGGGGCACAGCCATTCCCGATTGAATCTGGCGGCTCTCCGGTTTCTCCGGCGCTGGACCGACCGTTACCTGGCCAACTCGCAGGCCGCCGCCGACAGAACGGTTGAGCTGGAGCATGTTGTCCCTGATAAGATTGATATTATCCACAACGGACTCGATCTGGGTCGCTTCCGCGCGATAACACCGGCCATGCGTGCGGAGCAGAGGCGCCAATGGCAGATCGAGGACAACGATATCGTAGTCGGCATTGTCGCCAATCTGCGCGACGTCAAAAACATCGATTCTCTGATTCGAGTCGCCGCCCGTCTCGTCCCGGAATTCCCGCGCCTGCAGTTCGTATCCGTGGGCGAAGGCCCTGATCGAACCCGGCTTCAATCGTTGATCGGCTCCCTCAAGCTCGGCGCCAGGTTCCAACTCACCGGCCGGCAATCCGACGTCGTTCCTTCACTGGCCGGATTCGACATTGCGGTGCTGTGTTCGTCGTTCGAGAGCCTCTCCAATTCCCTCATCGAGTACATGGCCGCCGGTCTGCCGATCGTGGCCTCAGCCGTCGGCGGCAACATTGAAGCCATCCGCCATGAAGACAATGGACTTGTGTATCCGGTTCGAGAGGACGACATGCTGGAAGCCGGGCTGAGACGTCTGCTGGGCGACGAAGCTCTCGCCGCTCGATTGGCGTCTCGCGCCAGACAGGACGCCGAGACCAAATACAGCCGGGAAGCGTGTATCGAGAATCATCAGATCTACTATGAACAACTAGTCCGAAAGAACCGATAGCAGTACTGAGATGAATCAACGAGATTCCAATAACCACGACGCCGTCAAAATCATCGGCATTGATTTCACCGAGCCGTTTGATCTGAAAACCTTCTCCGGCTCCAGTTACCATATTTGGACTACCCTGAAAGAGCGGGGCGCTTTGGTCGACGCCTTCACACCGCGCCCCTCCGGCACGATCGTTAACTTGTATAAACTGCTCAGCTTTCAGCCGGGTCAGCGGAAGTGGCGCGCGAACTGGCGAAGGAGCGTAGCGTTTCGAAAGCTCCTGTCAAGTCGAGCCGAAAGGATAATCAGAGACTTCACGCACAAGGACTTCAACGCCACACTGCAGATCGGAGCCTACTACAACATCGCCGACGCCTGGTCGGGTTGCAAAACCCTGCTGGCCGATAACAACTGCGCCATAACCCAGAAAACGAACATCACGTTTCGGTCTTCTGACAAGGCCTTTCGCCGGCAGTTTGAATTCGAGAAGGACGTCTATCGATCGATGGACAGGATATTCGCCTTCAGCTCGTTTCTGGCCGATTCATTCGTGGAGGACTTCGGCTGCGATAGTAAGAAGGTTGAAGTTGTGCATGCCGGCATCAACATCGACGAAAGTCTCCTGTCGGCGCCGGACAAGGACTATAACTCGAAAATCGTTCTATTCTCCGCCTTCGATTTCGAGAACAAAGGTGGACAGGTCCTTCTTAAAGCATTCGAGCACGTAATCAGGGAAGTACCGGACGCGAGACTGGTGCTGCTGGGCCCTGCACCTCGTTCTTTTCCCGACTCTGTCACCAATCACGGCCCGCTGTCTAAATCGGACCCGGCGCACATGGCCATTATGTCGCAGAGCTTCAAGACGGCCTCCGTATTCGTTCACCCGACCCTGGCTGATGCTTTTCCCAATGTCATCCGCGAAGCTATGGCGGCCCGGCTACCCTGTATCGCCAGCCGTCTCTGCGGGATACCGGACATGGTCGAGGATGGCGTGACAGGTTTTCTCGTGCCGCTGAACGACGCGAACGCTCTGGCTGAAAAGTTGATCGTTTTGCTGCAGGATCCGGATCGGTGCCGCCGGATGGGAGAAGCCGGCTACCGGAAATACCGCAATCAATTCACCTGGGGTACCGTCTCCGATAAGATCGTTGCCTCAATTTCGAAAGTACTGTCCGGCTGAGTTGCACTGAATTGTCCATCATCGGAGACTGACAACATCCTTCAGTGTCTCCTTTACCGCACCCGTAAGTATGGCATACCCGTCTTCATTCGGCTCGATGTCGCTGACGGACAGACGTTCCGGCAACAAACCGTGCTCGTCCGCCAGCAACTGATAATAATCGATACACTGGACCGCATTATCGATACAGTATGCCCGGAGCCACCCGTTGTATTTCAACAGGCTGTCGTTCACCGAATACGTCTCGTATTCCAGATGACTGCGCGGCGGAATGACCGTCGTCAGAATCGGCTCCACGTTGTTGACTCGAGCCAGCATCGTCAGCATCGTGATGTAGTCTTTGATTTCTTCCAGCCCGTATTGAGGCCGGAAATTGTATGATGCCGCTTCTATTACAACCACCTCCGGGCTCAGGTCGATTACATCGGGCATGAACCGCAGCACGAGTCCATAGGCTACCTGCCCGGACATCCCACGGTTGATCGTCTCGAAGCCGGGAAATGACTGTTGCAGGTCCCAACTTTCGGTCAACTGCGAGCCGATGAACACGACCCGCCCCGGAACCAACGTATCCGACTGCAGCTCGGTATTCTCCCGCTCGTAAACCGAGCGCCCGGAAAATTCTTCCACAACATGGGTATACTTATCAAGAAAATGATTGATATGGGCCCGATATTCGAGCGCCTTGTACCCGACGTAAACAACGGCCAGATTGCCGATCAACGACAGAGTAAGGACTATTTTGCCGACTTTGCTCACAGTTTTGAACGAATCCCAATTCCCGGGTATACCGGGTTTTCTATTCTCCCATGATAAGGCGAATTGAGGAGATATCATAGAGAAACGCGTGTGTTCAGAAACTGACGATTGTTCATTTCCTGCAATCCGGGTAACTCACTTTGATGCAACATGTTAGCATCCTCGGTACGATTTCTCCGATCAGAACTTCGGAACAACCTGCCCCTGGACTCGTTTTTGATTGATTAACAGCCTGTCATGCAACAAGATAGGGTGGTCAATATGTGACTGGCGCGGCAAACGAATTGCAGGTACTTATCTGATGTTGAGTTGTTTAACTTTACAAGTGGTTTTAACCCCCGTATTTTCGCCCGAAATGCACCGAGTACAACATGCTTCGCGGAACATCGAAACATACACGAGAGAGGACAAAGACATACATAGATGACTCTGAAGAAAATCATACTGCTGGTCCTGATCCTGATCCTTTTGGCCGGAGGCTGGCTCATTTACCGCTTCAGTGAGCGAAACTACCAGATCTGGTTGAGCGACTACCTATTCAATTCTCCCACGTTTTCCGGCAACGAAGAAACGACGGACATCATTTTCGTTGTGGTCGACCACTGGGAACCGGCCGGCAATATCGAAGCCGTCAATACGTGGATGAAGAGCTATCGTGAGCTGGCGGACCGACACATTGACTATGACGGCGTCAAGCTCCAGCACTCGTTCTATTACCCCATCGAGCAGTTCCGGGGATATGAAGTGGACAGCCTGGTACGCCTCTGCCGCGAAGGGTACGGCGAAATCGAGGTACATCTTCATCACATGGACGACACGGAGCAGTCCTTGCGAAAGCTCTTCACCGACGGAATTGACTCTTTGCGGGCGCATGGCGCTCTTCTCACAGAAGACAGCTCGGTGTATTTCAGTTTCATTCACGGTAACTGGGCGCTGGATAATTCGCGATCGGACCGCAATTTCTGCGGCGTCAATAATGAAATCAGTATCCTTCTGGAACTGGGCTGCTACGGCGATTTTACGTTCCCGGCTCTGGGACAGACGGCACAGCCGTCGCTGGTGAACAAGATATACTATGCAACCGATGACCCCGAGCGGCCGAAGTCACATGACGAAGGTGAAATCAGCACGGTGGGCATGAACACCACGGAATCACAGTTGATGATCATGGAGGGCCCGATGATGATCAACTGGTCGGACTGGCGTTTCAAGACCCACCCGACTTTCGATGACGGCAATCTCTATGACGATGTGCCCACGTCGTTCGAGCGATTTGAACTGTGGGTCGACGCCAATGTCCATGTCCGGGGCCGACCGGAGTGGATATTCGTCAGGCCGTTTACGCACGGCTGTTACCGCTTGCGCGAAGCCTACGACGATGTTCTGGGGGCCAGAATAGACAAAATGCTGACGGAAGCGGAAGAAAAGTACAATGACGGGGAAAAATACCGATTACATTATATGACGGCCAGAGAGGCCTATAATGTAATCAAAGCGGCCGAGGCCGGGTTGACCGGTAACCCAAATGACTATCGGGATTTCATCTTACCCGCATACGTCTATCCGGCTCCGGCCAGCGAAGAGGAGGAATGATGCGAGGTACAGCATTAAGGGGAATTTCAAGGGCATGGAGAACTATTCTCCAGATCTGGGTTTTCTTATTGGCAGCGTCCGCAGTACATGCTGCTACACACACGATTTCGTCTCTGCCGTATACGGCGTCGCAGACCGGCGTTAACTATAGTGAGACGCTCTACGTCGCGGGCACCCACCTGTCATCAGCCACGAACGGCATCAGAATCACCGGTCACGACATTGTGCTCATGCTCGGTGGGGATACCATCAGCTTCGGCACCGGCAACGGTAATGGTCATTATGGTATTCAGACCTGGGGTGACGGCGCCAATGGCAGCTACAACATCAAGATCGTCGGCGGCACAATTCTGCACCACCCGTCCGACACCACCGTCGAATGGAACCGCTGCCTGCAGTTCGCCGGGGCCAAGAACTACCTGATCGAGAACACCGATCTGATTGTCAAAGGTTTCAACGGCAGTTGTATCGGTGTGCTGTCGGGATCGTATCGCAACTGTAACGTCGAGTTCAGCGGCGGTCGCTGGACCAGTGAAGTCACGGCGTACGACAGCCGCTGTAACTACGACGGCATCTGCGCCAGTTTCGGCGTGTTGGCCTCCAGCGGCTATGATTATCACTGGAAAATCCACGATGTCGTCATCACCCAAACCCCCGGGCAGGGTATCAGTCTGGGTGGCCTGAGTTATATCTATGATTGTTCCATTACGGTCGATGCCCGCAACGACTTCTATACCTATTACTCCGGTAACGTGTGCGCCTCGGCCGCGAACTCATTCGCGGTCATTGCCAGCGAACTGCTGGCTGGAAGTGAGCTGTACAACAACGTCATTCTGGCGGGAGAAAACTATCAGGGGTGCGATGGCGGCTTCCTGTTACAGGTTTCCAAGGGAACCCCCTTTAATCATATCAAGGTACATGACAATTACATCAGCATTCACCGTGGTGAAGACGCCCACTACGGCCCGATGAATCCCAAGGGGATCAAGTCCCGCTACCACAACCGTCACGTTGACATCTACAATAATGAAATCTACATTTACGTCGGCGATACCACCCGCTCGGCCTACGGGCCCAACGGTATCGGAATCGAGACGATTACCCGTTTCGATTCGGGCTCCGACTGGGTCGATGGCCGCGTGCCGGACAGCTTCATCGTAATCGAGAACAACTACGTTGAAATGATCGCCCTCAATTCGGAGATCGATGAAGTCCAGTGTACCCGTATCGTGGCTCCGGAAGATCCCTCGGTCTATCTCTGGGATCAGGCCGGCATGGTCTGGCGCAATAATCACCTGGTCACGCCGCTCTGGGCACACCATTTCGGCGGTTACGACGGCGACGCACAGAACGTAACAGTCATTGGAGATACCATCGAATTCTCCAATTCCCCGTGGGGAAGCAGTAACAAGTGTTCCTTCTTTCTGGGATATGCCTATGACGGCCGGGGCAACAAAGCGCTTGACTGTTTCTTCATGAACGGCGCAATGGACACCAGTATCGGCTTCATGCACAGCAGCGGCGAACATTCTATTGCCCTGCAGAGGACACTGCCCGTTAGAGTAATGGGCAATAACGGCTGTCCCGTCAGCAATGCCCAGGTAACAGTGGTCAATAACTACGGTCGCACCATTCTGTCTCAAACGACCAACTCGAGCGGCCGGGTCTCCGGAGCGGTCACGTATTGGTATGAAGCTGAGGACGGCTCCGACTCCACGAACTACAACAACTTCCAGATTACCGCCAGCTTGGGCGGCGACTCTAAAATACAAAACGTCACGGTAAACTCGCAGACTCTTGAACAGACACTCACTCTGGATAATACCGCCGGCAACTGTGGCGGCGCGGACGTTACTCCTCCGGGAGCTATCACCAATTTGGCCGTCACGCCCACCGGCACGTCCAGCCTGGAGCTGACCTGGACCGCTCCCGGGGATGACGGGTACAGCGGTACGGCAGACCATTACGTCATCAAGTACTCGACAGGCAACATCACAGAGGGCACTTTCCACCTGGCGACAACCGCCGCCAGCCCTCCCGCTCCTCTTTCGGCCGGTACCGGACAAAGCTATACGCTCAACGGCCTGTTCGCCGATCAGACGTACTATGTGGCCATCAAGACCTATGATGAGGAAAACAACGCCTCCAACATCTCGAACGTACCCAGTGCCACGACGGAAAGCGGTGGGGTCACGATACCCGTACCCACACCCACCGGTACGGCGATAGACACGATCAATGCCTCCGTGACGGTGACCTGCAATCAGGTCTCGTCTTCCGTTCCCGTGTTCTACCAGTTTGCTCTGGACGATGGCCCGGCGTTTCCTTCGCCGACTTTTCAAACCGGACAAACGGGAGGCGGCACCGCTTGGTCCATCTATACCGGTCTTCAAGAACAGCCGTATTACTGGCGCTGCCGCGCTATAGCCACCAATCTCGCCGACACCAGCGGTTGGTCGAACACCCAGAGTTTCACCTACAGTTCCGGTGGCGGCGGAAGCAACAATCCTCCCACCGCTCCCACCCCGGTTTCTCCGGCTGAAGGAGATACCGTAACGTCCAATCCTATCACTCTCAGCGTGGCCAACGCCACCGATCCCGACGGTGACCCCCTTCGCTACAACTTCCAAATCAGCACCGACTCGGGATTCAACAATATCTCAGCCTCACTCTTCGATATTGCCGAAGATCCGGGGCAAACATCGGCGCTATTTTCCTCGTTTAATCCGACTCCCGGCCAGCGCTATTGGTGGCGAAGTTACGTGTTTGACGGCCAGGTCAATTCGGATTATTCAACGTATGTATCTTTTGTCTACTATAGTATCGTCACGGGTCACGAATGTGAGACACCGCCCGGCTATCCCGACTTGATTGCTCCTGCTATGGGTGCCGATGCCGGCAGTCAGACGCCCACACTCTGCATCGGCAATTCGCAACCGGCGCCGGGTTGCCCCGACCCGCAATCGTACAAGTTCGAAGTATTCTCGGATCCCAGCCTTAACAACCTGGTGGATTCCGGTACGGTGAACGAGACAACGGACTCCACCTGCTTCTCGGTTACACCTCTTCTGGACCCGGGGCGCTACTATTGGTGGCGGGCGCAATGCTCCAACGGGACGGCCGTGTCAACCTGGGCCGGCACGTTCTACTTCCATACACCGAACAATCCGCCCGAGTCCCCGACCCTGGTGTCTCCGGGCGACGATGATTCGGTGACGACGGCCAGACCGGATTTGTCGGCCAACAGCGTGTCCGACCCGGACGGCACGCCGCCGGCGTATCTGTTTGAAGTCTCGTCCGACGAGAGCTTCTCGACACTGGCTTCCAGCGGCCAGGTGCTCGGGGAAAGTGGCGTGGTGACATGGACCGTTGCCGATCCATTGACGAATAATACGCGGTTTTATTGGCGCGTGCGAGCCACCGACGGCATCGACTATTCCGCTTACAGCTCTACCCGAAGTTTTACGGTAGCCGTGGCCGGCAACACGCCCCCTTCCGTGCCGACGGTTCAGAGTCCGCCGGACGGCGCCACGGTCGATACCGTGCATCCGACACTCATCGTTTTGAACGCGTTTGACGACGAGGGTGACCCTCTGACGTATGATTTCGAGCTTTATAACCAGGCAGCCGACACGCTGATCGGCGGCGCCTACGGTATCAATGAAGATGTGACCGCTACCGGTTGGACCCTGCTCATGGCCCTCCAGGACAGCACCACGTACCGCTGGCGGGCGCGCTGTCACGATGGCCACGCCTACTCTTTATGGACTATATTATCCCAATTCACGGTTATTGTCGGCGCCGACGTCAATGAGCCGCCTTCCCTGCCGGTACACGTTTCTCCCGGAAACGGCAGTACGATTATTACCGCACCCATCGTCCTGCTCATCCAGAATTCAATTGACCCGGAGAGCGACCCGATTTCGTATGACTTCTGGATCTACAGCGATTCACTTCTGAATGAAGTTGTCGAGACCAAATTCGATGTCGAGCAACAGGCCGGGGGACAGACTTTCATCACATTTGATTTTCTCCCAACCAGCGGCCACAACTACTGGTGGCGTGTGCGCGCCAAGGACGGTCAGAACACCACCGACTTCAGCGAAGCCACGTGGTTCCTGTACTGGAATCTCTCCACCGGTCAGGACGAATACACCGCCGGCGCCGCTGAACCCATTTCCGGCTCCACGGTATTGACGACCCAACCTTTACTCAAAGCCGCCAACATCGCCGTAACCGGGCAGAACTACTATTACTTCGAGGTGGCTGCTGATTCGACCTTCTTCAATATTGAATGCACCTCCCCGCCCATCCTGGAACAGACCGGTAACTACACAACCTGGCAGGTCGAAGACCCGCTCCGGAGCGGTCAGGAATATTATTGGCGTGTACACGCCAATGATTATGCATATTCGCCGGCATCGAAGTTCTTTGTCGATGAAGCCGTCTTCGCGTCTCCGAATCCCGTGCATCTGGGCGAGCTCGTCACGTTCCACCTGCCGGATCAGCCGAGCGATCTGCTTATCCAGACAGTGTCGGGTGAGACCGTTCTCATTCAGGAGTCCATAGCCAGCCTGTGGGAGTGGGATTTGCGCAACGCTTCCGGCCATCAGGTTTCGGTTGGTGTCTACCTGTGGTACATCACCGGTACATCAGCTAACGGGAAAATACTGGTAAAGCCGTAGTTTTAGTCAAAGTACATGACCTGGCCGTTCTACGATAGTAGTCCGCGCCCCTTCAGATTTTGCGACAGGTCCTGATTCCGCGAAGCGGAATTATGACCTGTCGCTCTTCGTTCGGAAACGCTTCCTCTATCCGATCTCCAGCGGGTTCATTCTTAAGTACTCGGTAGCCTCAATCTTGCGCCTAATGCCGCTGTATCCGCGCTTAACCTGCTCTGCCGTCAGGTTCAGAACCTCGGCGACCTTCTCCGGCGGGATATCGTGCTCCAGACCATACCACAGCATATCCATCCGATAGAAATCCAGACCGAAGAAGAATTCCTCCTGCGTTACTTCCGAGGAGTACGTATCAGTAGTCGGCGGTCGTTTGACGATCGTATCCGGAATCCCCAGGGCGTCGGCGAGTTGATAGACCTGGATTTTGTACAGATGAGCAATCGGCTTGAGATCTGTGCCGCCGTCGCCCCATTTGACAAAGAATCCCTGCATATGTTCGTCCTTGTTGCCCGTTCCGACAACAGCGCGGTTCAGTCGCTCCGCATGATAATACAGGGTCGCCATCCGCAACCGCTGTTTCAAGTTAGAGGCGGCTACAACTTGAAGGTACGCATGGAGCGGCATCCGTTGAGATTTTGTCCGGCCGTCAGGATCTTCAATCGTCAGCGTGAAGTAGTTGAAGGAATCTTCGTCGAGGATACTGGCCGGGTTGGCTATTTTGCATTTATAGGACGGATTGTATTCGGGGAATACGGTCTTGATGGCTTCATCGCGCCGACGGTAACAACCCATGCCATCCAAACCACCGGTGATTTCCTCAACGATAACATCGAAGCCGAACTCCGCCGCCAGGGTCTCGGCCAATTGCCGGCTTTCCGAGGCCGAGTCTTTCTCCGGCATTATCACCCCCAGCACACGCTTGGGACCGAGTGCTCGGCAGCAAAGTCCGGCCACTACCGACGAATCAATCCCGCCTGAGACGCCGATTACCGCACCTCTCTTTTTCAGTACCTGACCTATTTGCCTAGAAATGGCAGCACACAACTCTTCAACGATAGCTTCGGCGTCGATTTTCAGAATGTCCTTATGATACTCTACAGTCATCTATAGCCTTTCTCCAGAAACTCCTGTTCGATACTAGTGAATTCGGAAATCTATCGGAAACACCTTAGTTTCCCAAGCGCGACCTGTGACTCGTTGCACGCCGTTCCGTGGCTACTCCACCCTAGAAGAGCGGCATGCCTCTGCTGGGAGTGAAGGCGTAATACAGTCTAATGCGCCGGTTTTCACCTGTTCCTTCAAACCCCAGAACATGGAGAAGGGCGGAATAGCCGTCCGCTGTGACAACCCATACCCAATCGCCTGTGTCCACTTCGACCCGGTCCGCTTCGGGAAATGTGCTGAGCGTCAACACCTTCGTTGACACTTCCTCGAAATCGCCGGAGAACGGTAACACTTCGAATCTGCTTTCTCGCAGGAAGCCGTCCAGGCGAGTGGGTGAAGCCAGGAAGTGATCGCCGTTGCTACTGTAATAATACAGGTCATTTTCGACTCCGTCGGCACGGACAACGTGTTCTTCCATAAAAGAGAAACCATCCTGGTCCGAGCTGTATCTCTGACTCAGTACCAGTTCCCCGCGCGGCCCGCATATGGCCACCAACTCCCGAGACGGTTTTGATTCCGACTGATCGGCGAACACAGTTCTAACCGATACGAAATACGGAACGCCGTTTTTCAAGCCCTCGGCTTCATATCGCTCGATCTCGTCTTCCGGATTCAGATCACCCGGGAACACCGGGTGGTTGTGGGGCTCGACGGAATCCGGCCAATTGGAATCCGGATACTGGCCGGCCAATGATTCTTCTGTGATATAGATATTGTATCCCGATTTCAACCTCTGATCACAATTTACTCTAAAGCTGACGACCATTGAGTGATTGTCGACTTCGACGCTCACCAGGTTTGGAACGCACGAAGGCCACTGGCGAATCGGTTCCGGTTTCTGGGCACAGTTGCCCAGATATAAGATTGCCATCAGCAAAAGAAGGACTACTGTTCCGTAAACAACTCTATATCCGGCAGAAACGTGATACAATCTGCGACACCTTTCTATACCTGAATCTCCAGACGTCTTGTCATGCCATGCATGAATCGATTAGATAGGGCGTGATTCCGTCCGAGTCAACGACATAAACGGACCCGGGAGACATCCACAACAAGTCAAATCCCTTTTTCCCTTGTACCCGTAAGAACTACGGCTTACTATATCTTCGATAATCAAGCATATCGGAGAGCCTTTGACTATAAATCAGATAAGCCATAGTGACCAATGATTCAACTCCACAATGTCAGCAAGAAATACAGCCTCACAGCCGCCCCGGCTGTCGACGCCATCTCGTTTGAGGTTGGATCGGGCGAGCTGGTAGCCCTTGTCGGTGAATCCGGGTGCGGCAAGACAACAACACTGAAGATGATCAACCGGCTGACCGAACTGTCTTCCGGCACCATTACAATCGACGGTGAAGACATAATGAACGCCGATCCGGTGTCACTCCGACGCCGGATTGGCTATGTCTTTCAAGAAATAGGGCTCTTTCCGCACCTGACGATAACCGAGAACATCGGCCTGGTACCCAAGCTCCTGGGGTGGCCGAAGGCCAGGATCAAGTTGCGTTCCGAGGAGCTGTTGCAACTCACCGGTCTCGATCCCGGTGAATTCTCCGATCGATTGCCGGCCGATCTGTCGGGCGGACAGAGACAACGAGTGGGTGTCGCCCGTGCCCTGGCGGCCGAACCCCGGCTTATGCTGATGGACGAGCCGTTCGGCGCCCTCGACCCGATCACCCGTACCGACCTGCAGGAGGAGTTCAAACAGCTTCAGGAAAAACTGCACTTGACCGTAGTACTGGTGACACACGACATGATGGAGGCTTTGATTCTGGCCGACAGGATCTTCGTGATGGAAGGCGGTAAAATCATCGCTCGCGGGTCGCCGCAAGAGCTGTTAACCGGCTCGGTGCACCCCTATGCCAGGAAACTCCTGGAGACACCGAGAAGACAAGCCAAACAATTGGCGGATATTGTGCCGCCCGAGAGTTTGAAATGACGGCAGATGCCATATCGCAGCAGCTCGACTACCTGCCTCTTTACTTAAGCAGTCACCTCTTGTTGACTCTACTTGCGCTTTTGATCGGCATTCTCATTTGCCTGCCGCTCGGATGTATCGTAACTCGAATTAAGTCGCTGCAGTGGCCCGTATTGACCGCAGCCGGAATACTCCAGACAGTTCCGGGAATTGCGCTGCTGGCTTTGATGGTGCCTCTACTGGGTACCATCGGTTTCCTGCCGGCGTTGGTGGCGCTGGTGATTTACAGTTTTCTGCCGATCCTGCGAAATACCGCCACCGGGATCATGGGCATAGACCCGGCAATCCGGGAAGCAGCCATCGGTATCGGTATGACTGACCTGCAACTGCTGTTCAAAGTGGAACTGCCGCTGTCTTTGCCCATAATCATCGCCGGCATTCGCACTGCCGCCGTCTGGGTCGTCGGTACGGCCACGCTGGCTACCCCGGTCGGAGCCACCAGCCTCGGGAACTACATCTTCAGCGGCCTCCAGACCCAGAATCTGGCAGCCGTCGTGACCGGCTGCATCGCCGCGGCCGGACTGGCCATTATACTGGATCAACTTATCCGGCTGGTAGAAATCTCCACCATGAAGAGAAACCTGCCGCTGGGACTGACGGCAACGGCCATCATTCTGCTGCTTTTTGCAGGCGGGCTGACTTCACGGACCTTCACCGGCGCCACCGAGGTTAACGGCCGCGTTGTCGTCGGCTCCAAGCCGTTTACGGAGCAATACATCCTGGCCGAGCTAATTACCCATCAACTCGAAGAAGCCGATTACCGGGCGGATAAACGGTCCGGCATGGGCTCACTCATTCTATATGAGGCGCTGGCACAAAGCGATATCGACTGCTACGTCGATTACACCGGCACCATTTGGACGAATGTCATGAAACGCTCGGATATCGTCTCACGGCAGCAGATGTTGTCTGATATTACGTCCTGGTTAGTGGAGAATCATCAGATTACCTGTCTCGGCGCCCTGGGCTTCGAGAACACGTACGCGCTGGCCGTACGAAGAAAGACGGCCGTAAAATATGACCTGAAGAGTATCGCTGACCTGTCCGGAACGGCGGCGAAATTGACCATAGGGAGCGACTACGAGTTCTTCTCCCGGCCGGAGTGGCAGGCCCTCAAAGAGACGTACGGTCTCGGGTTTCAGGAGCAGCGCACGTTTGATCCGAGTCTCATGTATCCTGCCATTGCTCGTGGCGATGTGGATGTCATCTCAGCCTATTCCACCGACGGCCGCATAGTGGATTTCGATTTGGTCGTCCTGGAAGACCCGCTGCAGGCTTTGCCGCCGTACGACGCGGTGCTGCTCCTTTCACCGGAAGCCGCCCGGGACACGGTGCTGCGATCGGCTCTGTCAGAATTGACGAAACAAATCAGCGACAACGAAATGCGTTTCGCGAATAAGCTGGTCGACGTGGATGGTTTGCCGATCGACAGCGCGGCCCGCTATCTTAAAGCCATGACAGGAAACCGGTAACCAAAAAACACGGAACCCGCCGGCCGGGGACTTGTTCTTACCTGTAAACAGCGTGGGATAAAGGACAAATTTAACCTGTATTGCCGATTTTTAACATATCAGATTCGTATTTGACATACCTGGGAAGTACATATGGATAGATCAGAGCTAATCGATGCCTTTCGCCGTGTCAGAGAACAAAGTGAGACCCTGTGCGAGCCTCTTGAGACGGAGGACTTCGTCATTCAGACCATCGACGACGTCAGTCCTCCCAAATGGCACCTCGGACACACCGCCTGGTTCTTCGAAAGAGTCGTCCTCCAGCAGTTCCAGCCCGACTACAGGCCGATTGACGATCGGTACTATTACATATTCAACTCGTACTATGAATCCTTCGGCGAGCGAGTGCTGAGAAACCTCCGCGGTACTATCTCCCGCCCAACCGTACCCGAAGTCCTGGACTATCGACGAAGAGTAACGGAGCGCATGGTCGAGCTGATCAATTCCGTAAGCGAAAGCCAGTATTCTAAATTTGAGCAGTTGGTGGTATTGGGGATGAATCACGAACAGCAACACCAGGAGCTGTTTGTCACCGACATTAAACACATTTTCTCGCAGAATCCGTTGTATCCCGTGTACATGCAGCGTGAAGTTGTGCCCGAAAACAGTTCTCGACCCGCGATAAAGTTCATCCCCTTCGAAGGCGGGGTGTTCGAGATCGGCGCCAACGGCAACGGGTTCGCTTACGACAATGAATACCCTCGCCACAAGACCCTCCTCAACGACTTCAGCCTGAGCAATCGCCTGGTAACTTGCGGTGAATACCTGGAGTTCATCAAGGACAAGGGCTATGAAAACCATCACCTCTGGCTGTCGGATGCCTGGGCCGTTATTGAGGACGAGAATTGGCGACACCCGTTGTACTGGCAACCCACAGATAACGGCTGGCAAATCATGACCCTCTCGGGGCTGAGACCGCTTGATCTTCAGGAGCCGGTTTGTCACGTGAGCTTTTACGAGGCGGCCGCCTACGCCCGGTGGGCTGACAAGCGCCTGCCGACCGAAGCCGAATGGGAAGTTGCCTCGCAAAAAGCACAACATATTCCCGGTAATCTGCTCGACGACAGTACTTTTCATCCCACCGCCAAGAACGGAGACCCGAACTTGAAAAACGATACTATTCAATCTCTGGTGGGTGATGTCTGGGAGTGGACGAACAGCGCCTATCTGCCTTACCCCGGCTACCGGCAAACGAAGGACGCGTTGGGTGAATATAACGGCAAATTCATGAGCAACCAGATGGTACTCCGCGGCGGATCCTGCGCCACACCGCGCGACCATATCCGCACCTCGTATCGCAACTTCTTTCAACCGGAAAAGCGCTGGCAGTTCACGGGCATCCGGTTGGCGGAATAGAGTGCATGACGGATATAAACATGCCACAGAGCATTCAAATCGTCAATCGGCAGGACTCTCGAGTACATTACGATGACAAGGATGAGTTTGCTCTCGACGTATTGGTCGGACTATCCGAAACCCGCAAGGCTATTCCGTCCAAGTACCTTTACGATGCCGAGGGGAGCCGCCTCTTCAACAAGATAACCGAACTTCCTGAATACTATGTCACCCAATGCGAGATTGACAGTCTGAACAGGAACAAGGACGCTATCGCTCAGTCAGTTTCGGAATCGTCATTCAACCTGGTCGAATTTGGCCCCGGCAACGGCAGCAAAACCAGGATTTTGCTGGAGCATTTTCTCAAGCTTGAACAAGACTTTCAATATGTGCCGATAGACATATCGCTGGCGGCCATCGAAGAACTGGCCGAAGATGTCGGAGCGCGCTTTCCCGATCTGCATTTGACCGGGCTGGTTTCCGACTATTTCACCGGCATCGGCTGGTTAAGCGCCCGGCAGTCCAGGCGCAATCTGGTACTTTTCCTGGGCTCGAATATCGGCAATTTCAGCCACGCCAAAGCTCGTTTCTTCCTCCGCAATCTCTGGAACTGCCTGAACAACGGTGATATCGCTATAATCGGCTTCGATCTCAAGAAAGACATCGAGTTACTGCTCGATGCTTACAATGACTCGCAGGGGGTTACGGCCGCCTTCAACCTGAATGTCCTCAAACGGATCAACAGGGAGTTGGGCGGGGACTTTGACGTATCGAAGTTTCGTCATTTCGGCACATACGACGTCTTCAGCGGCGCCATGGAGAGCTACCTGGTCAGTCTGGAGCAGCAGGACGTTTTTGTGGAGGCAATCGGTCGGTCTTTCACGTTCCGTCCCTGGGAACCGATTCATATCGAATATTCGTACAAGTACCTCGAGTCCGATATCGATATTCTGGCAAAAGAGACCGGCTTCAAAGTCAAGGAACACTTGTTTGACTCCAAATGCGCGTTTGTGGATTCGGTCTGGGAGGTCGTCAAAACCAATTCAAAGTCCCAATAATGCCTAATCACGGGTAGTGCTCATTCCTTCAAATAGACCTCATTGGCCCGCGAAAGACTCCACTTCGTCAGAAAAGGTCCGATCCCTTCGTAGATAATTACGGATGACAGTATAACTGTGGAGACGATGCGCCCGATGTCCGGGTGCAGTGCCGTCAAAGTCAGAGCCATCCCGATCGCTACTCCGGCCTGTGGTAAAAGCGCCAATCCCAGGTTCTTGGTTACCGCCTCTGCCATGTCGGATTTTCTACCTGCGAAATAGACTCCCAGGTATTTGCCCACCGGTCTCGCTATCAGATAACCGACTCCGATTATCCCCAGATGCGCCAGTTGGTCCAGGTGCAAACTGGCTCCGGACAAAACGAAGAAGGCAATATAGAAGGGCATCTCCGTCTGCCGCAGCTCGGCGTAGACGAGTCGATGCATCATGGAAATGTTGTTCGTTACGGCGCCGATAACCAGACACACCATCAGATACGATATACCCAGTGTCTTGGCCAGACCGATACCGACCAGAAGCCCGCTTATGATAACCAGCAGCAACTCCGACAGATCATCGATTTTCTGTTCCCACCAGGCAATGACGGCTGCTATGGCGCCGCCGATGACAATGGCCAGGAGCAGTTCCTTGGCCAGGCTCAGAGCAGCCGCTGCGAACGAATCACCCATGACAATTGAGTATACCGCCAAGACCAAACGGAACACGATCAGACACATGGTGTTGTTGATACCCACGACGGCCAGAAGCGTCTCCGTAAGTGGTCCTCGGGCACCGTATTCACGAATAACAAGCAGCGTCACTCCCGGCGCGGTGGCAATGCCGACGGCGCCCAGGAACAAAGACACGGCCACGTCAGCCGTGATAAGAAAGCAGACGACGGCTACCAGAATAAAAGCGCCGAAACTCTCGGCCAGGGAAACAAAAATCACTTTCTTGCCCATGGCTTTGAGGTGGTGCCACTCGATTTCACCGCCGATAGCGAACAGAATCAGTCCCAGTGCTATGTCGTTGATAAGATGAATGCCGGCCAATGTTTCGGAGGAGATCAGGCCCAGCACCGACGGTCCCACCGCCAGGCCGGTGAGCATGTAGCCGGTTACTCGAGGAATACTTATGCGGTGGGACAGTTTCCCGCCCAGTATCCCCAGCAGGATAATTATCCCGACACTTAACAGCTCATACATCTACCGGCGTACCTCATGTCGATTTGAGACCAATTCCGTATATCATATTCCAGAGACAGGCCGGTGTCAACCGGGCTGCCGTCATATTTAGTGGTTGTGCCGGGACGATTACGTCACTTTCCTTGTGAGCGCTCCAATGTACGATTCAGCTACGATGATTCGGTCACTTATCTATTCGCTGTCCGGCTCAGGTGATCGGTTTATAGATAATGATAACCGGTATAGCCGCCGTACTCGTCGTTGATATCGACGCCAAAGATTTCTTGCCTTCGGACTTCTTGTGTTTGCAGGTTACGTAGTATGAATACGAGCCGTGAAATACATTCTTGACCTGAAGTATCTTCTGCCCGTTATCGGGAAGTTCGATCTCAGAGGTATCGAACACGGACTTCTCCGAGAATTGCACGAGTACCGTGTCCAGGGTCAAATTCTGAAAGACGACAACGTCCCCTATACCGGCCAACAATTTCTCCGGTACCACTTCACAAATGCTGCCTGTCTTGACAATGGCAACCACGTGTTTGTTGCCGATTTGGTCACCTCCCTGGGGGCTCCTTCGCGTTTGTGGCATGATCTAGGTCCTCCTGTCTCTCCTGGTAGCTCTGATTAGTATTTGGCCCCCAATGTAAAGAAAGACCATGACTGCCGAAAGCTGTTTTTCTCACTCGTTGGAAGAGCTCACGAGACGCTCGAATTCGGGGTCCCTGATCAATTGTTTGAAGTCGGGTGTACGTTCGATCCAGAATTGCGAATAGCCAGCCGTAACAGCTTTATCCAGCCAGAAGAGCGCCGAATCACGATTGCCGAATTCTTCGTGAATGGCCGCCGCCTGTACCAGTATATCGATATTGTCGGTGCCACTATCCAATGCGGACTTAAGGAATTGACGCGCCAAAGCTTCGTTTCCGACACTGGCATGATAACCGGCCAGGTGGGACAGAAGAACCGGATCCCGCTGATTTATGGACATGCGCTCTTTCGCCATTTCGATGGCCTTCCGATAAGCATCCCGGGCGAGTTCGATCTTTTCCTGCCAGTGATATGAAGAGGCCAAATTGCCCCACACCTGGTAATCGCGGTCATCCAGCTCCAGTGCCTTTTCATACATATGAGAGGCGCTGTCAAAATGAGCCTGCATGTAATGTAAGGTACCGAGGTTGGAGTACGCGGCATAGTTCGGATCAATCTCCAAAGATCTGCCCCAGGCCATGCGCGCCTGTTTCCAGCGTTCCAATGCAAAGTACAAGGCGCCCAGGTCATTGTGGGCTTGAAAGTCCTCCGGTAACAACTCCACTACTTTGTTCAACTGGTGTATGGCATCGTCGTATCTTCCCTGCTGCAAATAGAAAAGCTCGAGGCTGAAGTAATTGGCCCAGAAGTCCGGTTTGAGTTTAATCGCCCGCCGCAGGACCTCTTCGGCCTTTTCGGGAAGTCTCAGAGCGGTGTACGACTCGGATAGAGCGACAGACGCCCTGAAACTGTAGGGATCGACTTCGAGAGCTCGCTGCAACTCCACAGCCGCCTGTTCGTATCGCCCCGTCTCGTTGTGAATTAACCCCAAAGTTACATAGACGGGAGCCAGATCCGTGCTGATCTCAATGGCGGCGTGGCAGTGCTGCACCGCGCTGTCAATCCACTCCGGCTCCTTCGTCTTCTTGAACTTGAGCCAGTAGGATTCCCCAAGTCCCGCAAAGGCCAATGCGTAATCGGGATCCAGCTCCACCGCCTTTTTAAACTGACCGATAGCGCTGTCTATTTGATCCGCCGTTTGATATTGTCTTCGAAGAAGACCCATTCCCTGGACGTATACATCGTACGCTGCTGCAACATTAGTACCACCGGCGGTCAGCACTTCTTCCTGATCCGGCTGCAACTCAACTTCCAGCATCTCCGCCAGCTTAAGTACACTCGAGTCCTGCAGCGCCGAGACATTATCCAGCGAATCGTCGATGACTAGCGAGCGCAGTTGTCTCTCAGACTCGGCGTCGACAACATTCAGTGTCAGCCTGACATAGTCCCCGAGCCGCTGTATACTGCCGGTGACAGCAAGCGTGACACCAAAAGCCCGTCGGGCTTCCCGTACACCTTTCACCGCTCGCTCCCGGACCTCACTCGCCGGCACCACCCATAGAGACCCCTGAAACCGTTCCAGGTGAGTAATCCTGCTTGTCAGCGTCTCCATCAATCCGTCACAAAATGCCTGGTTAGCCGGCACCTGACCGATATTAGCCATGGGCAGTACAACCAGATGCTTCTGGTCCGGGACACCACCGATGCCCAGCAAATCGAAGATGTGACGTCGAGTATCGGGCAACCCCAAGAGAACGAGGACGAGGATCACTATGACCGACCAGCTCACGAACACCGACGCGCGCGATTTCATCGGCTGAGACAGTTCTGACGCTGCCGGCAATACAGACACTCCAGAATTACGCTCTCGTTTCAACCGTTTCAGATCGGCCAGCATGTCGTCAACATGCTGGTATCTCATACCAGGGTCTTTTTCCAGGGCCTTCTCTACGATGCGCTGTAATTCATCCGGAACATCGGTTTTGAACCTCGCTACCGGCTCAGGGGCTTCGTGAACAATGGCGTGGTCGGTAGCGACTTCACTTTCTTTCTGGAACGGCCGTCGCCCGGCCAGCATTTCATATAACACTACTCCCAGCGAGAAGATGTCGGAGCGGTGATCGACAGCCTCCCCTTTGACCTGTTCCGGTGACATGTAGCCGGCGGTGCCCAAGCGGGAACCGGTTGCGGTCAGCTTCTCGGTACCGGCCCGTGTGGCCAGACCGAAGTCCACCAGCTTGGCGTTGCCGGATTTGGTCAGCAGAATGTTGGTGGGTTTTATGTCGCGGTGGAAGATTCCGGATTGGTGCGCCTCGCTGAGTCCGGCACACAGGTCCATCATCAGCTCTATGGCCCGGTCGATCGACGTGCTGCCGGAGCGGATCAACTCATTGACCGTTTGTCCCCCGACAAACTCCATGATGAAATAGGGACGTCCCTTGTGCTCTCCGACCTCATAGATTGTCACGACATTGGGGTGATTGAGGCGAGCGACCGCCTGGGCTTCACGACTGAACCTTGCCTTAAAGCTCTCATTATAGGTCATGTGGAGCGGCAGGAATTTGATCGCTACTTCGCGACCAAGCTTCTGATCTTCCGCCAGATACACCTCTCCCATGCCGCCGGCGCCGATTCGCCTGCTGATTTTGTAGTGCGAAATCATCGTGCCTGCGGTCAATGGCACGTGCGACTGAGTATGCTCGTTGTCAGAGAATTCTTCTGTCACAGAGTGTACTCCGATCCAATCCTACGGTAACCCTCTATCTACTCACCGTTCTTCGACATAATAGAGCGTTGTGGACCGCAATGCAATCGTAAAAACCCGGCTGAATTTGTAGAAAAAAAGAGTTACTTTGAAAGTAGCAGCGGCAGGTCACACGAATCCACCGTAGTGGATTGGCACGACCCGCCACAATTTCCAGCCGAGGCTTTGTCAACGTTCCCTGTGACGGGATCACTCAATCATCGAGACCGTTACACCCCAGTTAAGCGGATCGCGTGGCGGCGTGGCGTTCCAGCGTCCGAAAGAATGCGAACCATCCGACTCATACACCACTTCATACTCACCGGCATCAAGCATAATCTCATCGCTGTAGACGCGATTCTTGTCGGCCCCGCCGGCGTGATCGGTCCGACGGTAGTTCATCTCCCAGATGTCGTACCCGCTGTCCAGGTCGATAATGTAGGCATAGTCGTACATCTCGCCGCTCACCCCCTCACCGAGGGCGTAAATGAGGACTTTGGAGTCCTTTTCAAGTGTGAATCGGACCCGCTTTCGCACGCCGTCTCCGACACGGGTGATGCGAGCCAGGATCTTCGAATCGGCGTACAGTTCTTCCTCGCTCAACAGACTTAAACCGGCCGGTTTACGATCGTTCACCGGAAATACTGCCATACCGTAACTGTCCGTGTCAAACGGCGCCGAGGAATTCCAGCGACGGTACGCGTGAGAATCATCGGTGATGTAGTAGGCCGTGTACGTGCCCGCCGGCAAAGTTACGACGCCGTCAAACATGCGGTTCTTGCTTGCGCCGCCGGCATGATCGGTATTGCGGTAGGACATTTCCCAGACTACTTCGCCGGTGGTCGCATTGATGATCGAGCCTAAATCCACGAATTCCCGGTCGGAATAGGCCATTTCGCCGATGGCGTATATGTGGAGATCCGTCTCTTGAGCCAGCCGAAATGACTGTTCGTAGAAGTCATTGTTACGAGCCCGCGTGAAATCTATCAGCGGTTCTCCCCGGCCGGGCACTTCGATAACGGTAAACGCCGACTTGTCGAAGTCCTTGCCCGGCAATAGAGTGACACCCCAGTTGATGGGATCGTAGGGCGGGTTGACGTTGAATTCTTCATACGAGTGCGAGTCATCGGTCACGACATGGAGTGCATACCGACCCTTGTTCAATTTCACGTCACCGTCGAATACCTGGTTTTTATCGCCGCCGCCAGCGCGATCCAGATTCCAGCGATCCAACTCCCAGACTTTGTCGCGTGAATCGAGATCGACGATCCAGGCATAATCCACCGGGTAATCGTCGAAATCGGGATATTCTATGATCGCATAGACTCGGATGTTCATGGGTTGGGACAGCTCGAACCCCGTGGTGATGAACTCCGAGTCGCCTAACCGGTTGTGTCTGATGAGGGAATTCGGCAAGCCGCCGTCGGGTTCGAACCGCGCGATATCTGTTTCACCCAATTCATCCGACGTTAAACGCACGTAGCACTTATCGAACACATCCTTGTTCACCGTCATGTCTTCATCACGGACACCATCGAATAGGCGGCCCAACGCGTCAAACAGATCAGTGCCGTCGTCGCCCCAGTTCCCGTACCAGTTGTTGGGTGTCCGGATGGAATAGTATAATTCGTATTTGCCGGCTTCAAGAAACTCGACGTCCTCCTTTTTGCGTATGGACCGATTACCCTCGACTGGTTTTGTCCCGCGTCGGCCCATCTCCCAGACGAGCTCCCGCGATTCGGAATTTATGATCCAGGCATAGGCCACCATGTACTGCGAACGAGGCGCGCGGATACCCACCGCCTCGATGTCCACCTCCGCCCCTTGCTTGAGGGTGAATCCTATCGCGCGTATGTCATCGACATACAAATCCTCAAGCTCGGCAATCGTCACCGAGCCGGCCGAACCAACCGCAACCAGTACAAGTACGGCGAGCCCCAAGAATGATTTGAAATATCCCATCAGTTTCTCCTCCAAGTAGATAACTCTGTTTATCTATGGAAGGTACGGTGAGAAATGCGGAAGGTTTCACTGGCCCCCCAATGCAGCTCACGCAGTAGGAGTCTATGAGCTAAAGGAAAGTTGCGTGTCACGATGGTTGTCAATCAAGCGTGCGAAGCGAAGAAGCAGACCGGCAATTAGATTAAGTCAGCAGTTCGCTGGACTACTCCGGCTCGATCAGGAACATGGTTTGGCCGAATTCGACCGGCTCGCCATTCCGGACCAGAATCTTGGCTACCCGCCCGCTGACTTCCGACTCGATCTCGTTCATCAGCTTCATGGCCTCCACGATGCAGACTACCTGCCCTACCGTGATCTTCTGATTCACAGCTACATATGGATCAGCGTCGGGTGACGGAGCGGAATAGAACGTGCCCACCATCGGGGATTTAATCGCCAACAGCTTGCCGGTATCTTCGGTTTCGGATTCCGGCGGCGGTTCAGTCGGATGTGGCGGAGACTGCAGTTGTGACGGCGGCTGGGGCGGCGCTGAAGCCGCGACCGGCTGCATGACAGCTGAATCGGATTCCCGGCCATTGGCGGATCCAAGCCGCTTGGTGATCTTTATGTTCTTGTCGCCGCTGGTTATCTCCAGCGACTCGACATTGGACTCTTCCACTAATTGAATCAAACGTCTTAAGGAACTCTCTGATTCTTCAACCATTCGGTCGACTTTTTTCAAATCCCGTTCATTCATATCAGATTCCCAGGGTAAATCTCAAGCTCAATGGCGGGCTTCAGGGTAAATTCTGAAGCCACCCTGACCTTGTAGTATACGTAAATGGCACTATAGCTCCAACAAGTTTTTTGGCGCCTTGTTCATGACTTTGCCGCCGGTTCCGGTCACAATGACATCGTCCTCGATACGCACTCCGCCCCAACCCGAGAGGTAGATGCCCGGCTCAATTGTAACCACATGATTCACTTTGAGTTTGTCGTTGGAAAGCGGCGACAGACGCGGTCCAATGTGTACGAAATACCCGATCCCGTGACCGGTGCCGTGACCGAAATTCTCGCCATATCCGGCCCTCGTGATGATTTTCCGGCAGGCGTCATCCACTTTCTTGCAGTCAATTCCGGACTTCACTTTGCGAATGCCCGCTTTCTGCGCCCGCAGCACGATATTGTAGATATCTTTCTGCCGTTTCGTGGCTTTGCCGATCACAACGGTCCGGGTTATGTCGGATACGTAGCCGTCTACGGTTGCCCCGAAATCAAACGTGACAAACTCCCCCTTCTTGAGCTTTTTATCCGACGCGATTCCGTGGGGGAGGGCCGATCTCCAACCGGAAGCCACGATTGACTCGAAGGCCGGCATCTCGGACCCCAGCATGATCATCTGGTATTCCAACTCGGCGGCGATCTCTCGTTCCTTCACACCCGGCTTCAGGAGCGGCAGCACGAGTTCGAACGCCTTGTCCGAGATGTCAACCGCCTTCTGCATCGTGGCCAGTTCCTTCTTTTCTTTAACCCAGCCCAAATCGGCCAGCGCCTGGTCGGTCTTGACGAAGATCGCCTGAGGCCAGACGTGGCGAAGTTTGCCCTGCTCGGCGACCGTCAGATGATCGGCATCGATGCCGAACCGACAGTTCTGCGGGGCCAGTTGTTTGAAATCTTTGAGCGCATCGAGAGCGCGGCCTTTGACAATGTGTACCTTCGCCCCTTTGATTTCCTTTTTCGATTGATCGGCGTAGCGGGAATCGGTGAAAAAATCCACCCGTTTGGAGCCGATCACCAGCAGACCGGTGGTTCCCGAGAAACCGCAGACATACCGCAGCAGACTGAACCGTCGGTCCATCCAGTCGGAGTGAATGAGGATTAGTCCATCGAGATTTTCATCCTTTAGTTTCTTTCGCAGAGTACTTATTCGTTTGGCTGACATGCGTTCTTCCTTTCAATGGTATCGTTTCTTTGGCACCGGGCAAGTAAATGCGACAACGATCAAAAGGCAAGGAGAAGTGCCGTGTCGGGAGAATGGTCGTTCGTAGGCTGACAGACGGGGTAGAAGCCCAAGTCAGGGGCAGCAGGTCACACGACTCCACGGCCGTGTAGTCGCAGGACCTCCCGCAACAGCCAAAACCGAACCCGACGACATGAAAACACCCAGACAAAACCAGTCCTCATTTCATGGATAACTGGGTAGAATATTCCAGAAACCAGCGAACCATACTTGCAAATTCCAGACAAATCCATTAAATTGTAGTGAGAGATAAAGCTATGGACGTCAGCGAGAACTACGCGCGCATCGGGACATCCCAGACTATGCAGATTGGCTCTACTACTAAACACTTTGTCAATGGACTCTCGATAAGCCTTAGCACAAAGCAGTACTAATACAGTCTAATATACGCAATACTACAGCACATTCCGTAAGGAGGAATTATGCTAAACAAGATTACCGCAATTCTACTCGCTATCATCGTCCTGTCGGCGCTCAGCGTCGCAGCCGGTGAAAACGAGCCAGCGAGCGTTGTCGACGGTCAGGACGACGCCTCGATGCGGACACCGAGAGCCGTGTTCGCCGTAACCAACAATTTCGATTCCGGCCCGGGCAGCCTCAGAGATGCTATCAATCAAGCCAACGCCAATCCGGGGTTCGACCAAATCGTCTTCAATATCTCGCCGGCCGGACCGCACAGTATCACTCCCTTATCGCAATTACCGCCTCTGGTGGACCCCAATGGCGTGTTCATCGACGGCATTTCGCAGCCGGGTGGCGCCGACTGCGGTCCCAATCCGCCTTCATCGGCGACGCTGCTGATCGAAATCAACGGCGCTGCGGCCGGGGCGGCCCACGGTCTCTGGGTCGGATCGGATGTCAACCAGATCGTGGGGCTCATAATAAACGACTTCGAACAGGACGGCATCTGTGTTGAGGGCGGTGTCTTTAACCCCTCGGCCAGCAACAATATGATTCACTGCTGCTTCATCGGCACCGACCCCTCCGGTGCGTTCGATGTCGGCAACGGCCGCAATATGGCGACGCTTTACGGCGGGGTCAGAATCAAAAACGTGCCGGGCGGTACGGCCAACAACAATATCGTCGACGGTTGCCTTGTCTCCGGCAATTATGCCGACGGGGTGACGATCTGGGGACCGCAGGTTCCGGGAGATGTCGGCTTTAACATTGTAGCCCTCTGTTACATCGGCACGGACGTCACCGGCACGGTTGATTTGGGCAACGACCACGAGGGTGTCAGCCTGGTTGAGGGCACTCACGATAACTTGGTCGCCGACAACCTTATCTCCGGAAACGACTACGACGGAGTCGGCATACAGGGATTCAACAATGTAGGGTTCGGTCCGCCTATACAGACCTTCGCGAATTTTATCGAGCACAACATTATCGGGCTTGATATCAACCTGAACCCGCTGCCGAACTCGATGTATGGTGTCACGGTCGGGACTTATGGGACCACTCCCTGGGGGTGCGCCGATAACAACACGATCGGCCCCGGCAATATCATCGCGCACAACGGCTTTGACGGTGTCTATGTATGGGAAGACGGCGTCAACACGTTCAATGCGGACCATAACCGGATTACCCAGAATTCCATTTATGACAACGGCGGTCTGGGAATCGATCTGCATTTCAATGGCGTTACGCCCAATGATCCCGCCGATCCGGACGTGGGCGCCAACGAGGAAATGAACTTCCCCGTTATCAACAGCGCCGTCAATTCGGGCGGGACGACTACAATCATGGGCACACTGGATTTCCCGGCCCCCGGCGCCTGTACGATAGAAATCTTCAAGGCTCGACGCGACCCGACCGGACACGGTGAAGGTGAGGTGTTCCTGGGCTCGACCACGCCGGCGACCGGCGGGGCCTGGAGTTTCACTACCGCGGCTCTCAGTGTGGGCGATTCCGTTACCGCCACGGCGTACGACGGGATATTGAACACGTCCGAGTTTAGTCTGTGTGTGCTGGTGAGTTCCACCGGGGTTCTCTGCGGTGATGTTGACGTGGATGGCGGGCATAATGTCGTCGATTTGACCTATATGGTAGATTATTTGTTCAAGGGTGGTCCGGCCCCACTGCCGTCGACGTGTTGCGGCGATTATGACGGCAGCGGCCCGCCGTTGCTGGACGTGGCTGATCTGTCCTATTGTGTAGACTATCTGTTCCGGGGCGGTCCGCCGCCGGTACCGGGTTGTTGTACGCCGATGTGGTAGGATCGGTCGGGTCGGCGCACCGCTTTCGGGATTCTTTCTGTTGCCGGTCCGGGATATGTCTGCCTTGTACAGACCGGCAGGTTGGGTTCTCAGGCGCCATGGGCGGCGAAGAACCCGACCTGCCGAACCGCACCGCCGGCCGGAAATCGGGACAGAATCGGCCCGGAGGCGCAGGCGCAAGGATTTAGTACTCGGTAAGATACGGAAAATAGTTCCAATATTTGTCTTGACAAATCGGAAAAAATACGTAATATGTTCTTGAGCGTGTGCAGAAGTGTGTTTGATCTAGAGAGCCACAAACAGATCGAGCATACGAAGAAGTACCTCTTTTGTTACAGAATTTGTTAAAGACAACCTTTTCCTGAATTGACAGGATAACGGAGAAATGTGCATTTGATACACTGTATCGAAGGCGCAGTTAATTCTCACCGTACATCTTTAGCAAACTCGATCCCAAAAGCATCTTCACTTCCACTATTTACACGAAACCTCGTTGCCCTATGTTCTTAGGGAATATAGTGGCGAGATTTGAAGGAGGTGACAATATACTGACACTGAACTGAGAATAATGAGCTAAGAAGCATGTTTTTTTAAAGAACACAACGTTACTGCAAACTGGAGTATTTAACTCCGACTCCGAAAGATAGGAACTATGAATTCGCCAACGAAAGCGCAAGCCCCACATTTCCCTAGACGTGTTTGCTGTGGGGATATGGTGAATTGCCTTATGACGGCCGATATATCGGTAAGTCCGGCAATTGACCGGCCTTTACGAAGCGAGTTTGCTGTTTTCCTTACTTTAAGGAGGAAATAGATGTTAAAAAGACTGATAATCGCAGTATTCGTTTTAGGTCTCGTAGTAGGTCTGAGCAATACAGCAATTTCAGATGTAGACAAAGGGACGAGCGCGTTGAATCCCGTTGTTAAGGTCAACCCCAACAACCCGCGTTTCGCCAACATAAGTGATGCTCGACCGGAGCAGCCGGACTTCAAGAAGCCAGAGATTGCGCTTCGTAAGCTCCCGAGTGGTCTAACTCTTCCTGCCACGCCCGCGACTTATTTCTGCGACGTGCAGGATTACACGAACGGCGTGCCGTTCTACTACTGGACCATTCCCGATGCTTATGGTGACGATCTCTTCAATATGCGGTTCACAGCTGATTTCAACTATGACTGCACATTGAAAGTGGCTCATCTGCTGATGTACGGCGACGTCATGACCGGAGCCCCGGATATGCGTGTGTATCTCTGGGACGATGACGGTTTTGGCTTCCCCGGCAGCAAGCTGGACTCCGTTGATATTCTCAATGCGAGTCTGCCTGTGGCCGGACTGGCCTATGTATCGGCTGACTTTTCGTCGGCCAACTGGGTCTTCTCCGATCAGGCTGAGCATCATTATGGCTGGACCATTATCGGCGGCGCCGGTGACACACTGGCGATTATTTCCGACGATGCGACCGGTCCGTATGCGGGTGAAGAGCGTGCCAGCGAGTGGTACGCCGGTACCTGGGGGACGATGTTAAACGACTGGGGACTCGACGTCTCATTCTTTATCTTGAGTGAGCGTTGCTGCTCAGAAATACCCTTTACCGATTGCTATTACCAAAGCTATGCTCAAAATTTAGCATACTTCTGGAAGGCGCCGCATGACGTCTACGGAGACGAAGAATATGCGATGCGCTTTAGTGTCGGCGGACCGGAAACCCTTCAGTTCGTTGACATTCCCATTTATGATCCGGGCAACGGTACGTTCGGTAATGATGATGTCATAGTGAGACTCTATGACGACGACGCCGGTCTCCCCGGTACGTTGATCAATACCTACACCGTACTCTCCGGAACATATTCCGCTTTCCCGGCCTATACGACCATTCCGATCGGCGAAGTCATGGAAAATGAGTTCCACATTTCGTTCGGTTCCTCTGCCCTCTTCGGCAGTGGCGAATACGAATCGTGCCTCTCTTCCGACGGAACCGACGGTGTCGGTCGCTCATCCTCGTACTGGGATACCAGTGGCGTCGGTGACTATGGCTGGGTGCCCTTTATCGACGGCTGGGGACTCGATGTCAATTTCCTGATTGACCCTTACCTGTGTAAGGACGAGTACTCCCAGTGTGAAATCGACTTCTGTTACGCCGGTCTGGCCTATTTCTGGCGTCTGCCGGATCAATACGGTGACTTCGCCCAGGCGCAGAAATTCAGCGCTGTGGGTGAAGACTGTAAGGTCAAAGACGTCAGCTGGGCTCTGTACGACAATGGCAGCCCGGCCGCATATACGTATGATTCCAGGATCTCCGTTTATTCGGATGCCGGCGGTCTACCGGGTGTAGAGCTGGCCGGAATCGATGTCGGTCCCGGCACTGCCATTCCGTATGTGCTCTTTCCCGGATTCATGACGGTTGACTTTGAGCCTCTTAATGTCAGCATTGTCGGTGACTACTGGATCGCTATCGAGTCCTACGGTACCGACTCCAGCGACGGTATCCGGACCCTGTCCGACGCCGGCGGTGGCGGCTGCAATGACGCCTGGGCCGAGTACTATGGCGTCTGGGGACTCATGGCTGATGACTGGGGTCTGCCTACTCGCGACTGGGCCTCCGTGTCCGAGTCAGAGACCTGCTGTATCCCGTTCTCCGGCAAGCCGTGTGTGGCTCCGTTCGACTGGTCCACCCTCCAGGGCAACTATGCCCGCGACGGTGCGAGCTATGTTGAACTGGAAGACTCCTGGTGCGACCTGACTCTGAACTGGAACTTCGAGCACCCGACCAGTGGTGTTCAGTTCACCGGCCCGGTGGTGTATGATGATCGTGTGGCGTGTTCGTTCGACGGTGAATACCGCGTATTCCAGCTTGACGGCACCCCGCTCTATACATACATCCCTCAGGGCGGCGTGATTCCGCCGAGCAGCATCCGCTCTGCACCAACCATCGATACTTTCGGTGGCTATCCGAACCCGATCATGTTCGTGGTCGGTGGCGGTAACCGTGAAGTACATGCGGTTGACTTCAATACCGGCGGCCAAATATGGTTCCGCTCGGATGTTCCCCAGGGCAACGTTCGTTGGGGCGTATTCACCGTTATCGGTGACAACGTCTACTGGGGTACGGATGACGGGTACGTATTCGGTGCTGATGCCGTAACCGGCGTTACGCTGGCCGGCTTCCCGGTGGCTCTGACTCAGTCGACCTGGATCAGCGGCGCCACCGACGGCACGAGCCTGTACTACGCGACACAGTCAGCCGGTGTGGAAGGTGACATCTACTCGATGGATCCGACCACGGGCGCCATTAACTGGCAGCTCTCCGCTACCGGCGGCCTGCAGGCTGTCAACATATTCACGCACACCAACGGTTACTTCGGCGACGAAGGCTTCACGGGCGGTGTTTCGTATCAGGATAATATCCTGTTCACGAACTCCCGTGCCACAGCCGACTTCCCGACGGACGGTGTTTTCTATCAGATCAACGCCGGAACCGGTGCAGTGAACTTCGCCACGGCTGCAAACCGTGTGTTCTACTCGACGCCGATCGTCGACATTAACCGCGTCTACCAGCCGTCCCTGACGCGCTGGGCGGGAGCGCCTGCCGGTGGTAACGTGTATGCGGTTAACCGGTTCACCGGCACGATCGACTGGGCCGTTTCCAACGTGAACGGCGGTCGTTTCTATGTCAACGGTGTTACCAGCTGTGAACCTGACCTCCTGGGTCCGAACCCGGATCAGCTGTTTGTCTTTGATGAAGACGGCTTCCTGAGCTGCTTCAACACGGACAATGGTGACCAGATCTTCCGTCGTCGTATTGCCAACGCGCTCGGCTACTCACCGAATATCGGTATGTCCGGCACGATGAACTACGACGCCGCGGGTGATGCTCACGTCCTGTTTGCTGATTTCTGGGGTAACCTGTTCGATCTGACCAAGCAGGCCGATCGTCCTCGCCTGGAGTTCCAGAAATACAATGTTTCGGCTCCGGTTGAGTTCGGTCCTGCACCGAGCTTGATTATCACGATCGAGGATGTGTTCACCAATACTGGTTGTGCAGACCTGACTTTCGGCGCTATTACTGCCGATGAGATTTCGGCCGCCAACCAGGATATCCCTGGTTTCGTTGCGTCCAACGTGAACGAAGCCTACATAGATCGCGCTAACCGTATCGCCGACAAACTGGCTCGCGATGCGTTCCTGTCCAAGTACACCCAGCCCAATACGGATGTGCTAGACGAGAATACTATCCAGTCTGTCCGTGAAATGGGCTTAGAGCGTACGTTCAACCGTGCTGCGGCCGGGTTCCCGCCGTACCTCAATGGCATTAACGAGCCGTTTGCCGGCCAGCTTCTGGCGCCGGGAGACACGATGGATCTCGTGATCGATGTCATTCAGGCCGGTTTCGACCGTGGCCCGCACGTGTTCTATCTCACTGTTTGTTCGGATGATCCTGACTTCTTCCTGAACGATCCGTCCAAGTGTCCGGAAATGCAGATCAACCTCGTAGGTGGCTGCCTGATCGACACGACGACGATGGTCTTTGGTGTCGGTGGCGTGAACGAACGTCTGGTCACCAATACCGGTCGTATCGGTACCGGTGACTGGGGCGGCGGCGCGGCCGGTCACAACGGTCTGTTAATTGACGGCGACGGTGCTTCTTACTACCAGGGCTCTTTTAGCTGGACAGTTGAGAATAAGTACCGTGTTGCCGCTCATACTCAGGATTGGACCTCCGGCGGCGGCGAAACAGATGCTTTCGTCTCCATGCAGCCGGATCCGAACTGGTGTGATAATGATTGTAAGGCGTTCCTCGACGCCGGTGTTACCCTGGGTAGCATGACTAACGACGGCGGCCTGACGTACACCCCGATCGTAGGTAACATGGTTTGCGCCAGCTACCTCGACTCGGTCCAGAACTACGATCTCGGCTTCGGCTGGGATTGGACGAACTGGGGTGCGCCGTTCGACGACACCTTGTCGTTCGGTCTGTATGCCAATGCCAGAGTCGTGGGTGCTCTTGATGTACCGGAACTCGCGAACGTGACTCTCGACATCCTCGAGATCACCGAGCGTAACGGTGACTCCGTTACCGAATGGTACATGGCGCACTTCTTTGACTGTGACAACGGTGGTGACTCGATCCAGATCAACAACGATTACTCTGTTGCCTGGACGATGAACACGCCGGCTCAAAACCAGGCTCTTGGTAATATCAAGATCCCGTTCGGCTGCGGCTATGAACCCCTGATCAATATCTGGGGTACCTTTGGTCGTTCCACCGATCACGGATTCTGGGAGTGGAACCAGTACTGGGATACCGCGTTCTGGTACAGCACCCAGGGCCAGGGAGCCTTCACCGAATTAGAAGGCATGAGTGCCGGTGATGAGGAAGCTCATATCACGCTGGCTTCGCACGACTTCGGTCCCAACGAGACGTACGAAATCGGTGTGGCCACCTTCCTGCTGACCGGTCTGACCAATGCTCTGGATGCGAACAATCCGGATGTACTGGCACTGGCCACGATGGTCAACAAGTGGGCCGGCTTCGGTCGCGGTGATGTCAACAACGACGGTACTACCAACCTCGTCGACATCATCTACCTGGCTAACACTGTGAACAACGGCACCCCGGGTGCGGTCCCGTTTGAGCATCTGTCCGATGTTAACGCCGATACCTTCATTGATATGGCCGACGTTAACTATCTGATAGCTTACTACTTCGACTGCGGTCCGTGTCCGCTGGGTGACTTCGTCTTCTAAATCGATTAGAGGAACGTTGTCCATAAATAGAAGAAGCGAGGCTTCGCGCCTCGCTTCTTTTTTTGTGGGCACACACCCCGGCGACCGGGCGCGGACCGGCGTGATGGGCCGGGATGTCTAAACCCGAAGCGGGATTTCGACCTGCGTGAGGTGCGAGCCGGATTGGGCGATAAAGCGAGTACGTGTTTTGATGGCAGCTTTCTCCGATATTCATATGTAATCCGGGGTTAAAATTGCGTATAATGCAACGGCATGAGTCAGCATGATTCGAGACGGCAAGACGAGTCGATAGCGGTTCTGTTTCTGGATCTGTTTACGATCGATGCGGTGTATCGACAGAACCATGAGCTGGTCTACAGCCTGTCGCACCGGACGCACAGTCCGGCGCGGGCGGTGGCTTTGCTGCATGATCGGCTGAAGACGGCGGGGTACGATTATCAACTCAACGACCATTCCGAGACTGTTTTGGTGCGTTTGGATCCGAGGCGGAAACTGCGGATTCCGAGGTTGAATATCATCCTGTTCGTGGCGACGGTGGTTTCGATCTACTTTTTGCCGGTGTGGTGGCGGTATCTTCACCTGGGTTTCACGGAGTCGCTGCAGGCGACGGTGGCGGCGCTGGGAAACGGAGTCGGCCTGGAATTCACGCTGGCCTTGATTTCGATACTGCTCGTACATGAGATGGGGCATTTCGTGGCCAGCCGTCGGCGGCATATCGTGACGTCGTGGCCGTATTTCATACCGGCGCCGAATATAATCGGGACATTCGGGGCGGTGATTAAATCGAAGTCGCCCTTTTTCAATCGGCGGGACCTGATCGAGGTGGGGGCGGCAGGGCCGATTGCGGGCTGGGTGGTGGCAGTGTTCTGGCTCCTGTACGGGTTGAGCACGTCGGAGATCGTATCGGGGCAGACGATGTTGCAGGTGACGGCGAATCCGTTCACGATGCGGGGGGAGTCTATTCTCATGCGGGCGGCGGCGTACGCTTTTTTGGGCGTGGCCCCGGAGGGCGCCTATTACAATCTGTCGGAGGCGGCGTTTGCGGGCTGGGTGGGGCTTTTGGTAACGGCCATCAACCTGCTGCCGATCGGGCAGTTGGACGGGGGGCACATATTGTACGGCTTGACGCGTGCCAAGCAGCATTTTCTGGGGAAGCTGGCGATGGTGGGCTTGATAGTGTTGGGTTTTCAGTCGATGATGTGGTGGTTTTTCGCGGGTCTGGGTCTGGTGTTCGGAGTGAAGCATCCGCCGACGCTTCAGGACGCGCGGCCGCCGTCACGGACGGCGTTCTGGATGGGGGTGGCGGCGCTGGTTATACTCTTCGTCTCATTTACGCCGATACCGTTTCCCTGGGGACCGCTTGACTGACGTCAGCCGGGTCCTCATCGATATCATACAGGGCTTTTAGATCTATTTTCCCTTCACACAGTATTTTCACGAACAGGTCGACTATCTTCGGATCGAACTGAATGCCGCGGTATTTCTGCAGCTCGGCGACGGCTTCGCCCAGGGCGGAGCCCCGGCGGTAGGGCCGGTCGGACATCATGGCGTCGAAGGTATCGGTCACGGCCAGCAGGCGTCCCTCGATGGGGATCTCCTCGGCGCGAAGACCTTCGGGGTAGCCCTTGCCGTCCCAGCGCTCGTGGTGCGCATAGATATAGGCCATGGCGGGTTTGAAGAGTTCGATGCCACGGATGACCTTGAGGCCGAGTTCGGGGTGGCAGCGCATGTGGCGGACTTCGTCTTCGGAAAGGCGGGCGGGTTTGTTGAGAATGGAGTCGGGCACGCTCAACTTGCCGATATCGTGGAGTGTACACCCCATGACCAGGTGGGCCAGTTGTTTGTCGCTCCAGCCGAGTTCCTGAGCCAGCCGGCGGGTGAGGGTGCTGACCCGGTCGGTGTGGCCGGCGGTGTATTTGTCGCGGGCCTCGATGGCATTGGCGAGGCCGGTGATGGCCTCCATGTAGGAGTTCTGGCGGTCCTGGTAGAGGTTGTAGTTGGCGATGGCGGCGGCGGCGGAGTTGGTGAGGATGGTGAGGACGTCGAGCTGTCCCGGGGTAATTTGTCCGAAGGGGGAGTCGATCAGGAGGGTGATGAAACCGTGGAGGGTGCGCCGGATGAAGATGGGCTGGATGATGGTAACCCGGACGCGTTTCCGGCTCTCGTTTCTGAGGCGGCGGGCCTCGATGATGGGCTTGGCTTTGCGCTTGCCGACGAATTTCTCGAAGAGCGTGTTGTCCAGGACGGTGTCCTTGTGGACGGGGTCGGCGGCCGCCCAGGCGGAGCGAATGGTTTTCTTGGTCTTGGGTTCGATTTCCACCAGGCCGACCGCCTCGGCGTCGAGCTCATCCTTACATGATTTGACGATCAGGTCAAAGACCTGGTCGATCTCGATGCCGAGGGCGTAGGCGGAGAACACTTTGAGGAATTTGACCTGGCTGCGGAGGTGGACGTTTTCGCGGAGGATACGCTGGTGGGCCAGCGCGCGGGAGATGGTGGAGCGCAGGAGGTCCAGCTTGAACGGTTTGACGAGGAAATCATACATGCCCCGTTTCAGGACGGAGATGGCCATCTCGACGGTGGGGTGGGCGGTCATGAGAATGACCACGCAGTTGCTCTGGTGGGCCAGGGCGGCATCGAGAATATGGACCCCGGAGTACTTGCCCATGACCATGTCGGTCAGCACGAGGTCGACCGGGTTTTCGGAGAGCCAGGCGATGGCTTGTTCCGGGTCGGCCAGGGTCTTGACGGTGTACTTGTCGGAGGCCAGGGCCTCGTTGATGACGTCCAGGATGTTATTTTCATCATCTACGACGAGGATACCGGCCGATGTTTGTTGTTTCATAGTTGTTCTTTCTACCCCCGTTCTCAAACCCATATACCCTATCGGACCGAACGGGCGAACCAAACAGTGGGGCGGAAGGATTTGTACAAAGATTGCGCTGAGGCACGGTTTACGCCAGCCTGGACCGAGGTCCGGGGCACAATCGGGAAACATGTCGAAACCCGAGGCGGGATTTCGACCTGTTTCTCTGCCCACGAGACGGATGGAAACCCACGGCCAGCGGCAGTGCCCCCGCCAGACTAACCGAGGTATTGGTCGGCGCGGTAGGAGGAGCGTACGAGCGGGGCGGAGAAAACATGGGAAATGCCGGTCGATTTAGCTTCGTTCCGCATGTCCCGGAATTCATCCGGAGGGACATAGCGGTCCACCGGCAGATGGTCGGACGAAGGCGCCAGGTACTGGCCGATGGTCAGCAGGGAGACGCCGGTTTCGGCCAGGTCGGCGAAGACGTTCCGCAACTCCCGGCGGGTCTCCCCCAGACCTACCATCAGGCCGGACTTGGTCCGGATTTTGGAGCGGTTGCGGACGGTACGCAACAACTCGAGAGAGAGCCGATAATCGGCGCCGGGTCGGACCGTGTGATACAGACGCGGGACGGTTTCCAGGTTGTGATTGAAGACATCGGGCGGTTCGCCAAGGATGATATCGATGGCGTCCGGGGCACGTTGGAAGTCCGGAGTGAGGATTTCGACGGTGGCGGTCGGCTGCAATTTTCTGATGGCGGCGACGGTTCGGGCGAAATGGGCGGCGCCGCCGTCCGGGAGATCATCGCGGGTCACGGACGTAACCACGACGTGTTTCAGTTGTAGTTCCCGGGCAGCCCGGGCGACACGCTGCGGTTCCTCCGGGTCGGGAGTTGCCGGTCGGCCGGTCGGGACATCGCAGAACCGACAGTTGCGCGTGCAGGTAGGTCCGAGGATAAGGAACGTGGCAGTGCCACGGTTGAAACATTCGCCGCGGTTGGGACAGTTGGCAGCCTGGCAGACGGTGTTCAGCCCGAGGCGCCTGAGGAGACGACTGACCTGTTCGAACCGGTGACCGTTGAAGCCGGTGACGCGGAGCCAGTCGGGTTTTCTATGGAGCGGACGGTCTTTGACTTTGCTGTTCATCTTTTGATCAACCTATGGGTTACCGACCACAGTGGCCCGGTTCGCGGCGGTCGTTTCAATCAAGTATAGCAGGATTTTCTCGATAAACAAGAGAAAGACACGAACGCCAAGCACGAAGGAGACAGGTATGCGGCTATTCCGGGTCGTTGTTTTTTCGGCAGCAGTCTTACAGTTCCTGACGGTCGAACCGGCCACGGCTTCTCGCAACGAAGCGCGTGTTGTCCGAATTGGTGAGGCTGAACAGAGGGAACTGCGCGCCCGACCACAGTTAACGTCGGCCGATACCTGCATCGTACGGCACGATCACGGCATCGTGTGGAGGATCGACGGCTGGGTTGCCGGGAACGAGTTGTTCAAATCGTATATTGATCCGGGCCAATCCTGTCCATCGCCGTATCCGTTCGCCGTGACGGAGATTAACATGCCGATGTACTTCGGCAGGGCCACACCGCTCAATGTTTCGGTAGATATCGAGTCGGTCGATCTGAGCGTGCCGGATTGCCCGATGCCGGGCGAGCTGTTGACCATATCGCAGGAATACATGTTGGAGGTGCCGGGGGCGGGACTGTACGACATCTGGATACCGCTCGACACACCGGTGACGGTTAATGGACCGTTTTTCGCCGGCTTCTTCATCAGCAATCTGCTCGATCCGAGCGACAGCGCCGCGGTGCTCTGCGACAGTGTTGTTCAATCGTGCGTATCGTACAACATCTGGGACGCCGAAGTCGGTTGGGTTGATTTGGTGGATAATCCGTACTGGAGCTTCCCGGGGCGTCTGGTGTTGTATGCGGCCGGTATACCATCGGCAGGCGCACCGCCGCCGGAGATATCGGCGGTGTCACCGCGCGCAGGAGACACGCTGTACGGGTGGTGCGAGTTGTGGGCGGGGGAGCGTTCCGAATCGGACATCATTGACTATGTTTCCTTCGAGTACAGGGCGGGGTTCGGATATACGGAAATCGGACGAGATTTCGACGGGGCCAAGCCGTTTCGCGACGGAGAGCTGGCTTCCGGCAGCGGCAACGGGTTCAGCGCAATCTGGGATTTCAGTTCTCTTCAGGAAGGCACGTACACGCTGCGCTATACGGTCGTGGATACGCTGGGTAACAGTGCATCCGACTCGGTAACCGTCTACCTGGAACCGACTCCCCCGGTGCCCCTCATCGTGCAGCCGTCAGAGGGCGACTATTTCTGTTATATGCTGGATCTGCTGCTGACCTGTACTGACGAAAACCTGACCTATGTTCAGGCATTCCAGCAGGCGGCCGCCCATGAATATTCGGCCGGGGTGCCGGCCGGAGGAGCCAGCGGATACAGCGTACACTACAACGCCCCGCAAGCAGCGGCAGTGGTGCTCAAGATGTGGGCCGACCGGGGTTATGACAAACCGATGCACGCCTACTATGGCATCATGCCCGTCGACACGCTGGTGGCGCGGCTGGGGTATCATTGCCTGACCAATGAGAATTCCGGCACTTACGACGAAGACCTCGTGGCCGGTTTGAATGAGTATCTCGACTTGACGAACGCTGACTTTGACATCGCTTATACTCGAGACCCTGACTACCTCACGATGCGCAAATGGGTGGAAGATGAGCAACGCGGCGTCATCCTGGGGCTGAGCGGTACGCCGGGCTTCTGGGTGGCCGTTGACGGTTTCGTCGGTTGGCAGCAGCCGGACCAGACGTATACAGTGCGTATATCGAATCCGCTGTCGGGTAGTCTTGAAGAGGTGTTCTTGCGGTCGACGCCTGCAGGCAGCGAGCTCTATGTAGGCGGTGCCTGGCTGGGAGTCGACATCATGGTCTCCATGACCCCTGACGAATGGGTGGCAGCCCGGACGAGCATCGGCGCGGATTTGAACGGGCGCGATGGCTGGTCGATCAAGTGGCAGCCGTCGGGACTGACGGAAGGCGAACGGCAGTATATTTTCGTCACGGGCGGTGATGCCCGCGGCATGCACGGGTATGCATCGGTGCTGCTGACTTACTCCTGCAGCCATACCTACGTGGCCGGCGATTATAACAACGATAATGAGGCCAATATTGCCGATCTCGAACTCCTGGTACGATATATAGCGCTGAGCGGCCATCCGCCTTCGGGCGGGATCGACCGGGGGGACGCCAATTGTGATAATGTAATCAACATTGCTGACGTTATCTATTATATGAATTTCCTGTTCGGGAGCGTGGGGGAGCCGTGTTATTAGAGTCCGCCTCGTTGTGGAAACCCGGAGGGGGGTTCGACCTAGGTTCGAATTGCGGTTGATCTAAAGATCAACGCTCTGGGACCACCCCAAAAACAATTTTGGGGTGGCCACCCGTCGCTACCAGGTGAGTTGCCAGGAACCGTAGTCGGGGACAGCCAGTCGCTGCCGCAGGATGGCGCCGTCGGTGCGGGTGATCGTTATTTCGTATTTTGTGTCCGGCGGGTTCAGCAGGTCCGACGGAATGACGTCCACCGCGAAGTAGCCGGTGCTGTCCGTGCTCGTCGTGACCATGACCGGCGATATAATGGTACCGTTTAGTGTAACGACGCCGCCCGGCAGCCACAAGCTGACGGCAACGCCAAACTCGGGTTGGCCGGTGAGGCCGTACAGATACCCCCAGACGCGACAGAGGCTCGGTGAGGCGGGAGTGCCCGGGTCGAACGGAAATCCATGGACCGTGTCGATAATGGGTCCGGTGACAACGAGCGTATCAAAAGGACTGAAGAGATAGCCGGGCGCTGAAGCCGCGACCAGGAAACTGTCGGTATCGAGGTTGAAGCTGATCCGGCCGTTGGAATCGCTGCCCCCCATGGCCAGTTGGGCGGTCTGTTCGATATTGCGTACGACGACCTGAGCGCCGGGAACGGTTTGATCCAGGCTGGAATCATAGACAACCAGGGTTACAGAGTAGGCGCCGGTACCGCCGGAGACGCCGGAGATTTCCGTGTCGAGGTATTTGCCGAAGGTGGCTGACTGGTTGTGATTGGCCTGTGGGGTGTTCCAGACCCAGCGGGCGATGGAGACGGAATCGGAGCCTCCCCCCTGCTCCGTGCGGTTGCTGTCGACGGCGCCGCCGAGGACGAATATCGAGTCATTTATCCGGGCGAGTTGATCGGACAACTCCGAACTCACAATTTGAAAGTGGTACGTGTTCGGTGTGAGGAGCTGGTCGGCATTGTTCTTCGCGACAAGCGAGAGAGTATAGCCGCCGTGGGCGCCGGTGCCGTCGATCTCGGATACTTGCTCGCTGAACAGGTAGAACTGTTTGCCGGCGACAGCCGGGGCGGTTATGCGGGGATCGGTGACGGCCACGGAGTCGCGGTAGGTGACATTGCCCGACGGTCCCGCGACCAGTATGAAGACAGAATCCGCCGAGTTCGGGTTGGCCAGGCTGTCGAGTGAATAGAAGATTATCGCAAGAGAGTCTTCGCTCGTCGGTGCGGTAGTTGAGTTGTTGACGACAGCGGCGGTGACGGTTGTAGTAACCGCCATCAGGATTAATACGATTGTGACTGTTTTCATGGTTTCCTTTCCTGGTGGTGAAAAGTCAGCCCGGATGTCGAAACCCGAAGCGGGATTTCGACCTGCTTGCGGTCGGATGGTGACCGATGCGGCCGAGTCAGTTGTTGGGCGGGCGAAGTCGGCGGCGGCGGGGTAGTTCCGTAATGGCGGTAGAGTCGGTCGTATACAGGATCAGGAGTGGCGAACGACTGATGTCGTCCTCGGAGGAGCTGAGTATTTTGCGGCTGCTATTGGCGGGGAAGGCGGCATCGCCCAGGAGAATGCAACCGTAATTTTCCCCCGAGCTATCCCAGTACGTCAGCAGGCGGTTGAAGTCATCAAAGGCAAAATACTGATTCGAGTCGGTGATGGTGGTAGTGCAGGCGACGTCGGTGCTGAATTCAGCGCCGGGGGAAGTCCAAAGCAGGGAGTCGTTGTCGCCGACATCGAGCCAGGCATGGTTCCAGGTAACGCCGCTATCCGGATCGGGATAGTGGCCAACGTAGGCAACGTCTTCGGTTCCTTCGATGAACGGCGCCGTAAGCGGGTACACGAAGACCTGTCGATCGACAGGGTCATCCTCCAAGAGACAGAACAGCAGCAGTTTGGCGGAGTCGGGGACAGTTCCATCCCAGCCCGGGAAGCTGATCAGGGTACGGTGAGGTCCGAGACTGCGTGTGCCGACGGCCATAAACGGCACGCCGCCGGCATTGTAGCGTCGGCAGTCTTCGCCCAAGGCTTCGCCGTCGCAATCTTCATAGCCGTAGATCATGCCGTCTTCTATGTCCGAGGTTCCTTTCAAGGTGTCTATTCCGGCGGTGAGGGACCGACAGACCCAGAGGCCGGTCAGAAGCAACGTGATGGTTTTCATGACTGATTCCCGTTCGGAACGGGTTGATCGTTTCCCGGCTTGGTTTCGTCAGGGGCCGGGTCGTTCTTAGCGGCTTTCTCCCGAATCTTATCCAGGAGCGCCAGCAGTTCTTTCTGTCCCGTATTGGTCGGCGACAGTTTGCGATAGAGATCTACCATTTTCAAGAAGTCCTTTAGTTCTATATCCTTTTCAACTTTTTCCCACAGATTGCAGAAGGAAGAGTCTATGAGAATGAACAGCAGATCGGCAATTGTGGCATGGGTTTCCTGCGTCTTGTTTTCATTCATCAGTCCTCCAGTTCCATTATGAGCAGGTCGACCGTGACGGGACCGGATGATTCCGGATCGCGAGCGAGTTTGACCGACGAGTCGGACTCGGTGCCGACGACGAAGGCGGTTTCGGCGTTGTGAGACCTTATTAACACACGGGGTGTGTTGATATTATTCGGCAGTGCATTGCCCCGGTGGTCGGCCAGGTCGGCGAAATGTACTTCCTGTGCCTCGCCGCCGACGGCCAGTGAGCCATAGAGGATCGACTGTTCGGATGCGACCTGTTCGGCGGCCAGGAAATGGATCTCGGCGACGCCGGGTAATCCCCAGACGACCAGTCCCGGGACAAACCAGCTGCGGCGTGATAAGATTCTTTCCAGTCCATTAATCATGTGTTCCTCCTTACGTATGTGAGGGTCCGGCGGGGTTATCGTAGGGCGGCCGGAATGCCGCCAGCAGGCGGGCGGCCTGATCGGCGAACATGTCGGCGAGTTTCAGCCAGGCCAGGGCCGATTTGTCCTCGCCGCGCAACGCCGAGAGGTCGCGGGCGGCCGAGACGCGGCAGATGATGGACACAGCCCGGTAGGTGGCGACCGTTTGGAGCAGGGGGTCGGCGCCGAAGATGCGGTCCGGGTCGATTTCGCGCTCGATGAGATGATTGGCCTCGAGCACAGCCTGGTGCAGCACCTCATCGGTGTGCGTGCGGTACACGGGCGTGTAGTCGACCACGACCGTTTCGCCGGGGGCGATGCTGCCTCCGGAGAGGCGTTGGAGTTCGCCTCGGGTCCAAATGAGCCGGTAGTCCCGGCCCTTTTCGTACAGGGTGTATTCCTGGAACCATATGACGACGCTCATGCCCATGTTCAGGGCGCCATCGGCCTTCAAGAGCAGATCGCCGGTTTCGTAGTCAATTATGTAGTCGACGTTTTCCGTAAACAACATGCCCAGCGAGCTGTCCGCGGCCACGACGACGGAGCCGCGTATGATCGGAGCGGCCGTAATGGCGGCGCCGGCAGCGCCCAGCTCACGAGTTACGCGCTGGAGGGCGTGGCTCTGTACGGATTTCACGCGCGTCGAAGTATCCTCAATGGCGCCGGAGAAAAGGGCAACGGCTTCGCTCTCGGGCACAATGACCGGTTGGTCGACAATACGGTCCTGGACGGGGAAGGCCGAGGCGACATGGTGCCTAACGAGATCGACGGTAGTATATGACATGGCTTACCTCCTGACGGAAATCGCTGTGAGGTCCGAGACGGCTGTTGTCTGGGAGCCGACGGGTGGCGTCGTGAAGGCCGACGTGGTCTCGATTTTGATCCAGAAACGGCTGTCCCCGTTGACCGAGAGCTTTTGCCAGTCGGGCGGCAGGGCGTTGTAGTCTTCCCAGAGGAGGAGTTCCCTGTCGGAGAGATCGAAGGCGTAGTCGCCGCCGTTTGGAGTAAATGCCTGCCAGCCAGATCCGTTCCAGTAGCTGTAGGCTACGGTGCCGCCGGCCCCGGCAGCCGACAGGAGAATCTTCAGGTACCGATAGGAGTTGGCCAGACCCAGGTAGAGGGCGTCGCCGATCCCGGTCAGCAGGACGCCGGTATTGGGGTGGTAGACATCACCGGACGTGCCGTTGGTCGCCTCGGACGTGAGGTCGGCGAACGCAGCAGATGCCGCATCATAGAGCAGGACGCCGTCAAACGGCCTGGCTCTGGAGTCCAAAGCTTGCGGCGCCGAGAAGCTGCCCGTGTGCCGGGAGCTGTACATGAGCAGGTTCTGGCCGACGCCAAAGACGGATAAGTAAGTGATTATGGGTATGTTGCCGGAGAACAACAGCTGCGACGACAGGCCGCCGTCGCCGTCAATGGTCGTGACCGCGCCCCAGACGGCGCCGTCGAATTCCCGGTAATGCAATTCGCTGTCGTTCCAGACAACGCCGAGTCGGCCATCAGCCGACACGGCCGCATCGAAATGTTGATCAACCGACGAGCCGGCGGCGATAGTCTGTTCGGTGCTCCAGCTGCCGCCCGCGATCGGCAGCGATCGGCGGGCGAGAGTCAGCCCACCCTCGGTATAGAAGACATGTATATCCCTGGTATCGATCAGAACCCGGGCGTAGGCGAACGAAGCGCCGCCGGTAAGCGGCGTACCCGCATCGGCCGGTCCGCTTCCCCACGTGGAGCCGCCGTCCGTCGATGACTTGACGTGGATGGCCAGGGAGCCGCTACTGTTCAGCGTCCAGACTACCCACAGGTTATCGCCCGAATCCCATCCGAGCGATGGGTACAAGGATGGGCCGCCGCTGTAAACGGTGATTTTCGGGCCGACCGACCAGACGCCGCCGGAGAAGTCCAGCTGTCGGGCAACGAGATTCTGCGTCGTGATTTCGGAGTAGAGGACTTGGATGTCGCCATTGGAAGCTATGATGGCGTCGAACGGTTGATCGGCGGTGTCGGTCGCGACGGAAACGGGTGCGGACCAGGACGAATACGGGCGGTCGGCATAGGTGTATATGATTTCACTGGCGGCGGTCTGTACAAGAGCTATTTGACGGTTGGCGTACGGTCCGGAGGTCACTTTGAGCAGTTTCCGGCCGGGGGGATAGCCCAGGGCGTGGGCGGCCGTTGATGGAGTTATTTTTTGTTTCATGGGTCCTCGTTCGTTTATGTTATTGAAAACGGAATAGTCCCGCACCCTGAGGAGTGCGTCCCCGGCCCAAGCAGGGTGTCGCAACCCGAAGCGGGATTTCGACCGACCCTGGGACTGTATGTCGATCCGAAGCTCGACGTACCGGAACGCGGCAGTAAGAGATCGACGCACCACGGCGTGGATGCGGCAGATGTGGACATCTGCCGGCCACATTCTGTCAGCCGTCGTTCGCACAATGGAATAGAAACCCACGGGCAGAAGGGCCTCTTCAAAGGGAAGCAGGTTCGAAGCGGACCTGCCCTACAGTTTCTGTCTTTCAGATTTACGGGGGGCTCGGGTGGCCGAGCCCCGTCGGCTGCAATTACGCGAAGACCGTGTCGAGGACGACCGAGGCTTCTTTGATCACCTTGGCGTAGGTCACGGATTCGGAGATCACGGCTTCCTCGAAGCGCTGTTCGATGACCTTGTCATACTCGACCGTCAGCGGCTGAGTGATGACTTCCTCAATAGCGAACCGTCGATCCAGACCAATTACCAGGTCGGTGTCGACTTCATCACTGCGTACCAGTGAGGCGCCCAGGGGGCTGAACAGCTCTCCCGAGTGGCGGAAGCGATAGCCCGCCATGGGATCCTTGAATTCCTCCAGGGTGAGGATGGTTTTCATCTGGTTGACGTGGCAGATGATGGTGTTCATCTCGAACGGTGAGAACTGCGACCACAGACTGATGAGGTCGTTGTAGTCCAGGATCCCGCTGGCGGCGGTATTGACGACCGCGGCCGGATTGTCGTTACCGTCACCGTTGATAATGGTGTCCACGAGCATGGCGATCTTGTCCGTCTGGAGGCGGAAACCGATGTACCAGAGGAGGACGCGGAACTGGGACGTGGAGCGATAGCGCAGGGCTTTGTAACTGGCTTTCAGGGCAAGGCCGTAGTCCATGACATTGACAGCGTGTTGCTGTTCCGTGACGAGCAGCTGGGGTATTTCGGCACCTTCGCCGACCGGCCTCAGGGAGAACTTGGTGGTGTCGGAGGTGTCGATGAAGAAGGGGGTATAGTTATTACTGGCGACGGTGGTCGTATTGGCCACGAGTCGGCTCAGTTCGGGCCGCATGGCCTGTCCTGTGCGGATTTCGCGGCGCATGAATTCCGGCAGCAGGGAGGGCGCCTGCTGAAAGAACTGCTCCACGGTGGTGGGAGTTTTGCCGCCGAACCGGACACCGGCCAGGGCCAGCTGGCGTTCGAATGCGTCGAGCGGCGACCCGGGCGCGCTGGGATCATACTCTTCCAGTTCGAGCAGTTCGGACAGCGTCAGCCCGCGAGCATCGGCCTCCTGGTACACGTCGCGGTTAATATCGATCGTAGCGGCTCGACAGAGATCGACAGCGCCCAGGGCCGTTTCACGGTCCTGTTCCCGGCGCAGGTCGGCGTAGGCCGCGGTCTGAAGAAAACTATCAAAATCCATGTTTACCTCACTAGTTAAGAAGTATGACACAGTCGGTGGTGCCGTTGACTTCGAGGACAGTGCCGCGTGCAACATTGCCGCCGGCCGGGTCAGAGGCGACGGTCGGGGCTTGTTTGACGGTGCCGGCGGAGCCGCCGACAACGCGGTTGCCGATAGCGGGCACGGTGGCGGACACGGGAAGGCGGCAGATGCCGCCCACCTGGACGGTGGCCAGGCGTTCGCCGTCATCGGCGTCGGTCAGGGTCAGGCTGATGAGTTTGCCCAACAGCTGGCCGCCGTTCGTGATGGGACCGATTTCGTTGTTGGCAGTCAGCATGACCGGTTCGCCCAGGTTGGCGTCTTTGAGATCATCGACCCCGCCGGTCTGGCTGATCCTGAAAGTGGCCAACATGGGCGCTATGGTCTCCAGATTCTGTTGTCTGATGGACATTGGTATCTCCTAATTTCATTGTCGTTTCGTGACCGGGATTGTCTCCCGCCTGGTCGGGACCGGCGTCCCACAAGTTATCCCGCCCGTCGGGGCGTGTTAAAAAACCCAGGTTACCGTTGTGTCAGGTCTTGAGCCCGCGCCAGCGGGATTGTGACCTGACACGTAACTCGCCGGGAAGCAGGCGCGGCAGGTCACACGACTCCACTAACGTGGATTCGCAAGACCTGCCGCAACTTCCAATCGAGACATTTTCAACACTTCATTTGTGTCGGGTAAAGTTACTCTGACGGATGTCGAAACCCGACACGGCTGCAAGTCCGTCGCAGAGTGCAATTTTGACCTACCTTTCTTTTCGCGCCGCCTGGAGCTTTCCGGTCTGTCGTTTGAGGTGGCCGTAGCCGGCCGGAAAAGCATCGCGAAAGCGAGCCGACACGCGCCGGTACTCGCGGATGAGTTCCTGACCTGGAAGTTGGTCCAGCCTGTCAATGTACTGCAGCGCGGTTTGCAGGCTGTCGGGCTTCCTTCCGGCAACCGCTATCGCTTTGGTCATGCCGCTGATGCGGTCGATGTAATCTTGTCGCAGTTCGTGCAGCTCTTGCTGCAACTCGTGCACTCGAGGCAGGTCATGGGTGACTTGCAGGAGCCATTCGCGATGTTGGTCGAAGTCGATGGTCGGCAGGGAATCGTCGGTCAGGGCGGCGACGAACTGATCGACATATTCGAGATGATTTCTATTTGGTTCCAAGATTGCCTCCTGGTTTGGCGAGTTTGCTTAAATAGCGGCAGATGTGGACATCTGCTGCAACATATCGCCACCCCCACACGAGTTTGCGGGTGGCCACGCGTGTGTGTGGTGTGCGACGTCATTTATTAATAGGGCTGTTGTCGGATTCACCATCGGGTTTGTAGTGTTTTCGTGTGGAGACCGGACACACGCCGCCCTTCGCGAACCCTTTCAAGAGCACGGATGTCGAAACCCGAAGCGGGATTTCGACCTACGATTGATATGTACGTCGATCTGAAAATCGACGCACCACAACAGCCCCAAACGAGCTTGGAATGGCCACCCGTTGCCGGACAGGCAGATGTGGACATTTGCCACCCATAAACAACGAACGACGATGTCGGGACACTGGTCTTTCCGAGCTATAAAAGAATCATCGAAAGCACTTACGTTCACATCGGCTGAAGAGAAACCGGTTGCGGCCGTTCATGGTGATGGGCTGTAGCGTGAATCTGCCGGTCAGGGCCCCGGTCAGTTGCAAGAGTAGGCCGTCTCCTCGTTGAATGGCGGATGCGATGAGCCCGCCTGCAGCCGTTAACGTGTCCTGGTTGAAGTTAATATCGCTGCTGTCGGAGGGATCGGCCACAAATCGAGATCCCTTTTGCAGGCGAGACACATCGAACTGGCTCAGCGAGAAACGTCGCACGACGCCGTCGACTGTAAGGCTGAAAAGAGTGGGGCCGTGTTGTGTATCCCGGAGCAATGAATACACTGACTCAACCATATCCGTCTCGCAGTTGGCGCGGTACTTCCAGGCAGGCATGTCCGGACCGAGTTGCCCGGCCACCCAGAGTCGGACGCCATCACGAGTCGTCATCTTTTTCGCAACGCCCGGTAAATCGACAATGTCGGCGTCGCGACGTCGCATTTGCCGAACGCGGTGTCTTTTTCGACCCGGCGCCGGGCGGTTGAACTCCGGAATATCATCCGAGAAAACATGGAGCTCGAAGCGACTCACGGGAGATGCTTTTCCCTGCAAGTACTTCTCTATGGATGTGACCGAGCAGCGTTCTTTTCCCCGGAAGCCGATCAGGTAGGCAAAGGTATCGTCGAATTCGGGTAAGTCGGCCGTGTCAAACTGAGTCAAAATGAGTTTATCGAGCGGATGCCGGCCGTGGAGACGTACAATTAGTCCTCTATCCCCGAAACTGACTGTCGCCGGCAGGCCTTCATAGTAGGGCGCGACCACGTAGCGGCGGTTGAGGTTAAGCTGGAGCAGGGAATCGATCTCGGTTTCGGTTCCGGTAGAAGATGAAGACCGGGAGGCCTGTACATCGGCCGTGTATTTGTCGTCAGCTTCCCCTGTTGTAGTGGAGATTGCTTCGTCGTCCGGCAAAGAGGACTCCTCGCAATGACACGCCCGGGGTTCTTCAGCGCTTTGCGAGGCGACTGTCGCCCGGTCGGCGGGGTCAAGCCCCGCCGCCACGCGGGACTGAGTTTTTCGGGGTGATTCTTTCCTGGCCGGATCGGAATTATCCGGGTCCTGATTTTCCTCGGTGTTTTTCAGTTCTTTCGATATGGACGTGTCCGGGACGGCGCCTCGGTAGACGAGCGACGTTTCCAGGACACGTTCGATCCGGCGGTAGTTGAAATAGCACCGGCTGTCATCGTACGACTGGAACGGTTCATGGTCGCAGGTGCGGATGTCTTTGCCACAGACGGAGCATTCCGGCAGGAGGAAAGAAAAGCCGATCGAACACTCCTTGTAGATGCCGCCATCGATATTGTCCTTCAGGGTCTCGGCGCCGTGTGACTTCCTGAGCCAGTAGAAATAGCTCTTGATCCACCGGCGGTTGTCCTTTTCGATGATCACGGCGTGGAAGTTGCGCCCGATGGGCAGTTTGTCTTTCCGGTGCCCGACCATGACCGGGGAGTCGATCAACAGTGAGCACAGTGTCTCATATTCTTCGACCGGGAAGCGTCCGCCGAAGCTGTTGACCTCGTCGGAGACGACATACATGGCGCGGACGTATACGTCGTTCTTTTCAACGTGGGTGGGGGGATTGATGTTGGTGTTGATCAGCCGAATGAGCTCCGATGATATGCGGTCGGACGGTTCGGCCAGTCTGGCGGTAATTCGACCAATTCCGGCTTGCATAGTTCCTCCATAAGTTGCTTTACTGACCGGGGGGTTGTCGGATTCACCATCGATGTTGTGGCGATTTTGTGCAGGATGTTGCCAGAGATTGCAGAGAAACGTTCCCGACGCCGGCGGGCATGAGTTGCCGTAATTTGTTGCTGTACAAACAAGTAACCGTAGTGGAAACGAGCGCCGGCGTTTGGGCATGGGCTTTGCTCAAAAAGTGCCAGAAGTGATTTACGACAGCCCTTCGAATTGAAGGGGGCAACAGGTTCAAGGAGATTGACCTATGATTATGTATAGACGCCGCCGTTCCCAACCGCTCAAATGGGTGATAGCGTTGATTATCTTTATTCTGGCGATGACGATAACGTTTGACGACGTGTCGGGAATCAATGTGCCAAAATCCGGCAACGCCAGCGCTGATCAGCAGAGTGAAGTCTATGATCAGCCGGGGAATGAACAGACTTCGGGCAAGAATGCACCGGGGATTCCCGAGCCGGGGACGTTGATCCTGGTGGGGGTCGGGATAGGAGCGATGTATATCCTGCGGCGGAGAAAAATGTAACCTCTCTTCCCATTCCTTCACCCTTCCGCGCCTTTTGAGACCACCTCCCTCAAAAGGCGTTTTTTTGTTGGGGGGGAGGTCACATTGGCTTCTTGACGCGTGTCCCACCTTTTGGGGAGTGTTGAAAAACCCAAGTGCTGTTGTGTCGGGTCTTGAGCCCGCTTTAGCGGGATTGTGACCCGACAAGTAGCTCGTTGGCGCGCGGCAGCGGCAGGTCACACGACTCCACCAACGTGGATTCGCAAGACCCGCCGCAACAGCCGGGTAAGGGTCTTTCAACAAGCCCTTTGGGTGGGTTTCCAAGATTATCGAGAATACAGTTCATACTGATTGATGGAATTCACAGTATCCGATTTGAAAGGCGGGTACCCCTGCGTCGAAACCGGAAGCGGGATTTCGACCTACGCTCTCCGGTCTGTGCTAGATGCGGCCCACGCGCGGCAGAGGCGTGATATCTGAACGGCGGCGGAGCGGGTGCAGGGCCAGGCCGAGGGCCATGAGAGCGTCGCATTCGTTGTTGTCGTCCCAGCAAGCCGAGCGGAGTTCGTCCTCCAGTGACCACGTTTTGCCGGGACCGTCGGGCAGTTCCCAGCGGTCATAGAAGACGTCCTGGCGTGCATGCACCAGTTCAACGTTAGTTAACAGCTCCGCTTTGGAGGCGGGTGTGAACAGGAAGCAGGTCGGGTTGAATTCACGCAGTTGCTCGGCGATGACATCGCCGAGACCGGTCGCGTCGATGACCAACCGGCCGGGATACATCATCTGACGCTGCTTGATCTTCTCCAGTACCACCCGCCATTCAAAGAGGCGCAGCCTGGTTAATTCTACCACGATGGCTATGTTCTCAATAATGGCAACCGTGATACCTACGGTGGCGGTGCGTTTGCGGGCCAGGTCCCAGCCGGAAATGAAGCAGATCGAGCCCTTCGATTCAGAAGAGAGGATCTCATCGAGCCTGTCCCGGTGCGGGCGATATCCGGCCAGGGCGCGATCGATGTATTCGCCTATCAATATTTCACCGCCGGCATCGACAAATTCGCCCATGATGTTCTGCTGGATGCGGCGGTCGGTGAAGTACTTCAGGCGGTCATCGAGGAAGTCGCGCGAGATGTAGCAGTTCTGGCGGCTGTCACCGGATTGTACGTAACCGGGCCGGCCGCCGTCCACAATCTCGCGGGTGCGGCGGTAGAACCAGTTCTTGCCATTGGGCGTGGAAACGAGATCAAGGCGGCCCTCGCGGTCGGCCAGGCGCATCTGAATGATCTCTTCCACGACGTATTCCGGATCGGTCTCGAACGCGACCTCATCGAAAATGAAGAGGTCGTAATCGTTACCGAGCAGATATTCGCCTCGATTTTGCGTGGAGCGGGCCTCGATGCAGGCGCCGTTCATGAAAGTCAGCTGCGGAAACGGCGTCCGCACCAGAGAAGCGACCAGCGACTCCATTATGGGTGACTGCCGCACGAGCCGGACCGCCTGGTTGAAGGTGATGTTGGCCTGGTCCTGGGTGATGGAGGCGGTCACAATACGATAGTGGCCACATCGGTCATACATGAGTTTCCGGGGCCGATAAACGGCCCGGTGCACGGCTTTGACCGCCGAGACAAATGACTTGCCCCAACGGTTACCGGTGACGAGGACATTTTCACCCGCGGTGGATTTCTCCAGCCATTCTTTCTGGCCGGGATGGAGTGTGACACCCAGGACGGCGTCGGCAAAATAGGCTGGATCAGTTAGTCCTCGTTGCCAATCGACACAGGTGTAGTCGGTTTCTATAGTATCCTCCCGACCTGTTCGGCGGCGGTTTCTTTGTCGATGAGTCCGGCCTGATAGATCTTGATGATGTTGTCGACTCGGCTGGATTCAACCGAGGCGCGGTCGCCGGCCTGATACGGGAAGGTGTTGTCGAATTCGTAGGCGCATTTGACGTTAATGCCGGCCAGGGCGAGATCAATCGAGGCGATCCATTCCAGAAAGTGAGCCACTTCGGCCTGAACCGTGCGAATCTGGCGCATGACGAGATCGAACTTGAAGCCGGACCAGGAGCTGGTAGCGCCATAAGAGTAACCGAGCAGGAACGGCGCCAGGTTGGTGCCGGTGCAGATTTCCTCGACCATGGCACGGTGATGCAGAAACCAGCTGTTGGTGACGGTGCGGACGTTTTCCGGGCCGATGTAATCAATCGAAACATTGTCCCAGGTGACCGGGTTTTCATCGACATCACACGTCCGTATCATCGAGACGGTAGCATCGAAATAACTGTTGATGCGGTCGATATAGGCCTGATCGGATTCGCCGGAAATTCTCTCGGGGGGCGTGATCTTGACATGCAAGCGATGGTAGCCGGAATTGTGGTTGGTGCGGCGCATGTCATCCACCAGTTGCTGTTCGATGTAGGCTACGAATGGCACCGACTTGAGTATTGATCGACCAAGCGGCGAGTTGGTCTCTCCCCCGAGTGGTATGAGATAGAAATCGGGGCGGTCGAGATTGAACGAGCGGTCGCCGGTTTCGTACACGAACAGCCGTCGGTTGCCTTGGTATTCCTCGCTGATTCCAGATGAGTCGATCGGGATGAAGCGGTCGACGCCCGAGGCGTCTTTTTTGACCGTGAGGAAGCCGGCAAAGGTACCGTCGCGGTAGAGGGAGCTAAACAGATCGGCGAGGAATGAGGATTCGCCGGACGGAGAGCCGAGATCGGTGCGGTACAGGTTGTTCATCAATTGACTGAGGCGGTTCTCGGCGCGCCGTTCGACGGTTTGGTTGGGGCTTTCGAAGATTCTGAAGCGGCCCGGGGCGGCTGACAGTCCGGCCCAGGTCCAGACGCAGGAGCTGACGACCGGTATGGAATCGGTCAGAAAGCGATACAGAAGAATCCGGTAGCGGCCGGAGTAGATATCGCGTTCGCTTAATTTGAGCATTCCCTGCAGTTTGTCCAGGGTCCGCAATGAGCCTTTCGCCGACGCAGTGGTAGCGGCCGCCAGTTGGTCATGGGTGATGATTTGTGGCATCGGTTTTTACCTCCGTTGTTGTGGTGATTGATTTGTAATCCCCTTTTTTTAGGAGGCAGCAATACCGCATACACCATCGGTTTTGTAGGGAAATTGCGGGAAAGTGTCAGAGGCCCATAGTGCGGGAACGAGGCCAGAGAGATTCAAAGTGGCGTCAGGTGACCCCACCTCGCGCCCGATAGGCGTTCCCAAATCCAATTTGGAAACGAGGAAAATTCGGTAACGAGGGGCGGCACGGCATTGTAGGGGCAACCCATGTGGTCGCCCGACTGAAGGGTAACCACGTTGGGTCACTCCTACATCTGCCCGCTGCACGAGAATACTCGCGCACCGCAAGCGGTGCGCCACCGGGCCTGACCAAAGAGCGCATTCCGGGCAAAAAAACAGGGCAGGATCAGCAGTGTGGATCCTGCCCAGTGCAGGGCTGTCTCGTCAAGAGACTAAGGGGGCTTTTCTATACCCGAGGGGTCCGTTGTGTTGTCTCGGTGTCATTTCTTCGGACACCATCGGGCTTCTAAGTCTTAAATGACTTTGTTGTCCTTACGTTCCCAAGTATCGGGAAAAACCAGCCATACGCAATGCGCATATAATACGTATAAATTACGTATTTTCAACGCTATGATCGACTAATAGGTTCCAGCCTTTCTGTAATCGTCAGTTAATTAATCAAATTACCTTTACAATAGCTGTTATGCTTGTTTCTTTGTATCAGGTGCCTGTCGGCCGGCATGGGTTCTTGAGAGTCTAAGATGAAGCGAACCGGTTTACCTGTCAAAATATCAATTCTCGTTACCCTGCTTTTGTTGGGACTATGCTCGGTATTGTCTCTGGACTCCATGTGGGGTTTCAACCATCCGGCGTTTCTCGGACATCTCTGGTGGGGCGTATTTGGAGCAGTATTCATGGCGGTAGCCCTATTTTTCGTCATGGGAAGACGAGAACAGGCTGCAACATCCGCTATTGAGCGGATAGACCGCTGGCTCTTAAGTCGGGCCCGGCAACGGCTGGCGGGGACAGTTGTGATAACGGTGCTGTTCTTTTTTGTTCGCTCCGATATCCACCTGCTGGGTGACGGTTACACGTGGCTGGCTACTTTCGGGCAGGGTCAGTCCTACACGCCGAAATGGACAGAACTCGTTTCGATCGAACTGATCCGACTTATTCAGAGGCTGTTGGGCGGCTATACCCGTGAACATGCTCTTCCGGCATTTCAGGCAGTCGCCATACTGTCAGGAGGGGTTTTCGTTTACAATGTGCTTTCCATTGTCAGGCAAATGGCGATGTCCGCTACAGTCCGGGTACTGGCCGTGGCTACTCTCCTTCTGTCGGGCTACGCGGTGTTGTTCATGGGTTATGTCGAGTTCTATTCCGCCCCGTTGGCCGCGGCCGCGGTGTTCGTCAATATGTCCCTGCGGACCATGTCCGACAGAAGATACTTCCGGCCGGCGCTCGTTTCCTTCGTGGCGGCAGTGCTCCTGCACGTCATGTCCAGTTTCTATGTCCTGGGGCTGATCTACGTGGCGTTCTTGCCTGTTCCGGGCAATTTCAAGCGTTCGACCCGGTATCATCTGCTTGGGGGGGGCGGTACTGGGGATTGCAGCGTATGCGATTTTGCAGCATAACAACATCGCTTTCCGGATTCTCACGTTGCCGCTGTTCGAAGGACGCCCGCCGGCGCCGGACTATGCCGTATTTAGCCTGATACATGTGAGGGACATCCTCAATGAACTGTTTCTCGTGTTTCCCGGGTGTCTTGTACTCTTGAGTCTCGTTCTAATGAAGAAGGACAGGAAGAGGACTTCGCGCGACCGCACTGTTTTCCTGTCCTGGCTCGCTCTGGGCACGCTGATGTTCTTCCTGCTATACGGGGCCGCGATCACGATGGCTCGTGACTGGGATATCATGGCGTTGTCCCTCTTTGCCCCGGCCCTGCTGGTTCTGGGGCAGGTGGACCGACGTTCCGAAGGGCTGAAACCTGCCACCGTCATCGCGTACTGCCTGACAGTACTTCTTGGCGCCGGCTCATTTGCGGCCGTGGCGACCCAACGTGCGCCTGCGGAAAAGAGGTACTATACCCTTCTCAATGATCGACACCGCAGCGGCTGGGCGATTCTGGCGGATTACTATGAGGATCGCGGGGAAGCAGAGAAATCCAAACAGATTATCGATGAGATGAATACCCTATTTCCGGAGTATGTGGCGTTGGATGCGGCCTATAAGTATCTCCATGCTAACGACATAAGCTCAGCCCGGACTCTCGCGCAGCGGATTCTTGCGGAAAACCCGTACGATCCGAACTTCCTGCGGTTGGCAGGCAACGTCCACATGCGGAGCGGCAGCCTTCGGGGGGCGGAGGAGTACCTGCTTTTGGCCCGTGAAATCGATCCGTACCGATGGGACGTATTGAACGACCTGGGGCAGCTATATATGTACCGTCAACAATACGACCGGGCGATTGAGTACTTGCAAGACGCCTACGAGATATCCTCGTCCACAAACTACATCACCGAAAACCTGGCCTGGGCGTACGTGCAGCAAGGCCGGTACGGGGAGGCATCGACTCTGGCTGACTCCCTGTTTGCGGCCAACAGCAACTCTGCGGGAGGCCACCGTATTAAAATGCTGGTGGCGGTCAAGACGGGGGACAGGGAAAAGGCCGAACATCACTACGAACAGTTTCTGATTCATGGGCAACAGCGGCCCGACTACGCAACCGTGAAAGAGAGATTCTCTAAATTAGCTGACGGCGACTGAGTGGGCATGACCGGTCGGGATTCCGGAAGACCGACATCTCAAACCGGTCCCGATCAAGTGGGGAGGCGGCCGTTCAGGCGAAAACAAGTCGTCAGAATAGGAACCGGAAGATACACTTTGTCGCAATCATTTGCCTGATCGACAAAGACCTATAAGTCATCGCATAGTTATTTATCTATATACCATAGGGATGATTGTCGGCCAATATGACCGGTGGAACGGCATTGGTTTTGCTTAGAATTTGTCCAGAAGTATATGAGTTCATCGGTTTTTCCTGGGAGCTAGAAATGAAAAAAACAGTATTGACAGCATTGGCAGTTCTTCTTTTAGCCACGCAAGGCTTCGGTTTCAATTTCAACCTGTATGACTTTGGACCGGATCCGTTCGACCACAACAACAACTGGTCGCCGATCAACTACCCACATGGGATAGGCTACCAGCCTTCTCCCGGTGTTATCGGTGAAGGGGGCGAACGGTTCGATATCGAAGCTCTCAAGGTGGCATTCGAGGGCGACTTCGTGTATGTGGCGATGGCCAACTCCTTCGGTTACACCGCCGTATCCTCCGGTTGGAACCAGAGCTATCGTTTGGGCGATCTGTTTATCGGCCGCGACGGCAACCCGTATGAATACGCGATTGATCTCGTTGACGGCGGCTCCAACGGACTCTACAACGTCTCGAGCTGGAACGGCATCCAGGACATACCCGGGTCATACTACGGTACCGATATAGAGCCTCTGGCTGGAGCGCATGAAATGGCCGAGGGGGAGTATGTCGGGGCGGTGACAACGATGGTCACCTACTGGGACGACCTGGAGACGAACTTCCTGACTCCCGGCAATGGTGACACGTGGGTCTGGGAGTTCTGTTTCGAAAGGTCCTTGCTGGGTGATTTCGAATCGCTCGATTTCCATATCACGCTGGGTTGCGGGAACGACCTGGCCGAGGAGACCTACGCTACGGTGCCCAATATCCCGGAACCGGCCACCGGCCTGTTGCTCGGTCTGGGGCTGCTTGGCGCCGGGGTTTACCGCCGCTTGAATCGTAAGTAAAAGTAGTCAGCAACGACTATATTTGATACTGAGGCCGCCCGTCCGGGCGGCCTTTTTGTTTGGGGCAGCCCGGGCAGATGGGTAGCAGTCGTAGGTCGAAACCCCTGTGGTTCCGACAGACCCTCGCTCCCAAGTAGGACTTGGGAACGTCCAGTGTCGGTTCACAATCCCGCTGACGCGGGCTCAAGACCTGACACAACAAACCAAGAGGTTTTTCAACAGGCCAATTCGCAGGGGTGACAAGTTTAAAATCAGGGGTGACAAGTTTGAAGTCAGGTGTGACAGGCGCAAGCGGTGCGCCACCCAACCACCCCAAACGAGTTTGACGTGGCCACCCGGCAACGAAGAGGTAACCAAAGGGGCTCGCGTTGCCTCACAATAAATGGCAACCGAAGGGTCTGAGTCGTTGCCGGGAACATAGATATTTTTTTCTTGTACACCCTCACGGTATGGGTATATTCGACTGATAAACCTGTAAAGAGGAATTGTGGCGTATATGACACCTAAGAAGCTGATACATAAGCTCTTGCATCTGACCGTGATCGCCGGTCTGGTCGCAATGGGTTCCGGCTGTTCGGACAACGAGGCGGTTAAATTACGTTATGAGGCCGAGAAGAAACTGCATAGAGCGGAACGGCTTCTGGAAAAGGCGAATATCAAGCCGGAACTGGTGAGTCCGTCGCAAATGGTCGAGGTGAAAGAGCAGTACCGGGAGGCGGCCGACTACAGTATCGACGCTCTGTCAGCGCTCAGCAAGGCGGCCCATCCCGTAGAGTACCTTGAGGTGCAAATGATAGCGTCTCGAGCGACGACGCGATTGGCGCAGATGTTGTATGCCGATCGGAAGTTCGGCGAGGCGATTGCGGCTATGACCCGTCTCCTTGAAACGCCCGATCTGGCCGATGAACACATCCTGACGACCCGGATCAACCTCGGCAAGGCGCTCCAGGCTTCCGGCAATTGGGATTCGGCCCTGGCAGTCCATAATGAGACATTGGAACGGTTTTATCCGCCGGTCGACGAGAAGGGTGAGGTGCAGCTGGCGTTGTTTAATCTGCCCCTGCGTATACTCACGGTCGTCAATATGACCGGAGACTCGGCGGCTCTCGACAGAGAGTTCGACCGAGTAGTCGACTACTACTCCGGATTGATCGAGTCCTACCCCGGAGAGAAAGTAGCCATGGCGTCTCATGGCAATCTGGCTCGGCTGTATGAGGAAACCGGGGCGTGGGAAAAGGAAATCGCCGAGCTGTCTCAGATGCTGGATACGACCTCGAATTCGTACCTGCCGATAAAGGCGAAGATAGCCGATATCTACGGGATTAATCTGGGAAATCATAAGAGGGCTCTGAACATCTACGAAGAAGTACTGGACGAGATTGAAGGGGCGGATACGGTGCTTATACCGGAGGTACGATTCAAAATCGCCCGGGCCAGGATGTCGCAGGGCAAGTACGCCGAGGCGCGGCAGATGCTGGTGGATATCAAAGAGAACTATCCCCGCTATTTTGCCACGAACCCGATGGCCCAGTTTGCCATGTGCCGGTCATTTGAACTGGAGGGCAACTGGAACCGGGCGGAGGTTGAGTACAATCTGCTAATCGAGAACTATCGCGGCTCGGACGAGGCGATGAAGGCGTTCCTGTATATAGCGGAGCACCTGGAAGAAACGGGTCGGACGGCCGAGGCGGAGAAGTGGTATCGAGACGCCGAAGAGTACTACAAAGAGTTGGCGGCTCTCGGCTCGGGAACGGTAATCGAAGCCAAGGCACTGGCATATCAGGCGGATATACACCGCAAACAGAAAAACTGGCCGCGGGCGGCGGAACTGCTAACGGAGATCTTCGAGCGGTATCCGGAAACGGAACCGGGTAGAAGATCTTTGCTGAGAGCATCGGCGATATACCGGGAGCACCTGGATGACCCGGTGACGGCTGATTCGCTGATCGATGTATTCAAAGCATCGGTAGCGGAGTTGATCGACGTCAAAGAATCCTAGAACCATTGCCGATATCAAATGTAAAACACTAGAATAGAAACGTTTACAAGAAATACGCCTGGAGGGAACATGAAACTCGTTAAGACAGGATTACTTTTCACAGCAACCTTGTTGATCCTCTCAGCCGCCGGCTGGACGCAGACAGATCATTTTGGCGTGCCGGACACGATGTATGCCGAGATCACGAAGATCAACGACCAGAACTGGTCGGTGACCGTTACTTACGTGAACGATGAGGACATCGTGGGACTGTCGGTGCCGCTGAAAATGAACGCCGGCGCGACCAAGATCGTGGCCGATTCGGCGCTCTACACGGGCGGCCGCGTCGAGCATTTCGCCTACAAGGGGTTCCGTCCGGATACGGCCATTCAATGCGTCATGCTGGGTATGATGGCCAATCTCGGTCCGACGGACAACGTGCTGGCGCCGGGTCGGGGGCGTCTGGTGACGATATTCATATCCTCGCTGGAAGATGACAAGCCGATCGAGAAGCTGACCGTGGACACGACGACTTTGTCACCGAACAATTCGTTGATGACGGTCGTGGATCGGAAGGAGCTGGAAGCGCTCGGCGATACGATACCGCCGCACCTGGACAAGCGGATCGAGGTTTATCCGGTGTTCGTGTCGCGGTACTCGGAGTAGGGGACGAAACACTGCGGCAGATGTGGATATCTGCCGATGACGCAATAACAGGCGAGACAGGGATTGCCGTCAGGTCGCACTTGCCTTCGGCGAGCAGGACCTGACGGAACAACAGAGCGGCAGAGGTGGGCACAGTCTCAGAATGATGTCGAAACCCGAAGCGGGGTTTTGACCTACAGGTGCAATAGCAAACGCAGTTCGAGGGGTGCGGCACCCACAACACAGCACCAGCATCGTAAAGATCCTGACTTACTCCTCTTTCTCGGTGTCGGTCAGGGTGGGGCGGACGGTGATGGATTCGCGGTCGCGGACGAAGGGTTGCAGCAGGGCCAGTTTGTCCTGGTCCAGGCGTTGTTTGGCGTAGACCTCTTTCATAAGCGAGTGGCCATCGAGCTTGAAGTATTCGTCGAGACCCAGGCGGCGGGCGACGGCGGCGAGATCGGCAAAATCCCGCTCGTTCTCCGTCTTGGTCACGAACTTCTCCTCCCGTTTGCGGCGCACCAAGACATGGCCGGATCTGGCCCGGAGCTTGTTGATCTGCAACTCTTCGCAAAGGGACGCCAGGTCTTCTTTGAGGACATCCATTTCCGCTTTCAGCATTCTCGACTGACGGTATTTCTCGAGGTATTCGCCGGCTTTCTCGTAAGCGATTTGAGGTAACGGCCTGGTTCTTTCGGCCTCTCCCCCGCTCTCATCGAGCATCACCTGGTGACGTTTGGCCGGGCAGAGATGGAAGTACTCGCAGTAGTTGCAGAGCGCGCTCTCCTGCGTCGGGAATTCGTCCGTACGGGCGGCGTGGAGAATGGCTGTTACGGCCTGACGCAGGTCCTCGGCGACCTGCTCCAGGTCCGCCGGGGTCATCGTATGGCGGACAACCTCATCCATGCGGAGAAAGTACTGGGCCAGGATGACGTTGTCGAACATGGGGTAACTTTCGCGGACGCCCAGTTGGTACAGGCCCATCTGGTAGTAGAAGGCGTCATCCCGCGGCCGGACCAGGCGCTGACCGGTCTTGTAGTCGGCTATTTCGACCTGGTTGTCGTCGTTCTTCCAGAGCTTGTCGATGATGGCGCGCATTTTGAACGGTGTGCCCGGCAGCGTGAAGGTAAGGTTGACCTCGGTGCCGAGCAAAGTACCCTGGTTGAAGGGCCGGTAGGCCCGGTAGTGTTTGGCGAGCATCTCCCGACCCACCCGCTGGTAGTCATCGACGCCGAGATAATCGGACACGACCGCCAGATGATCCGCTTCGAGTTTGCCCCATTCGGTTTCGTAGTCGGCCAGGGCTTCCTCGAGCGGCATGAGCACGCCGTTGGCGCCGCGTTCGTAGAGCCGGCGCAGGACGCGGTGGACGACATTACCCAGGTACGCGTCGGCGGTGACGCGTCGCGGCACGGTCACTTTGTCGACGTACCGGAACTTGAATTTCCGGGGACAATTGCGAAAGGTATCCAGCGAACTGTAACTGTACGTGTTTAACATGGTTTTCCGGTGCCCCTTTATATGGTTACTTTGGTTTATATTGACGTGGTTTGCTGAAGAAATCCAGGATGCCGGAGAGGAAACCGACGCCGAGGCCGAAGTGAATCGTGGGGAAAATGAGCGGGCCATAGAGAAGGCAGCCGAGGTGTTTCTGCTTAACCGCCAGGCTCAGCGAGAAGAGGATGACGACCAGAAGATAGAAAGCGACCACGATTTTGAAAAGGTTGAAGATCGGCGTATAAAGAAACGACAAGAGCAGCAGGAGGCCGAAGCCGAGCACCCCGGCGGCGGCGAGCCATTGCATAATGGAAATATCCTTATGTTTGAAGGCAAAGCGGAAGCGGCCGAGACCGTAGCGTTTCATCTGTCGCCAGAGGCCGCGGATAGTCGAGCGGGGGTAGTAGAAGATTTTCAGTTTGGGCGAAAGATATGACTTGAGACGGGCGTTGAAGACGCGGCGGTTGAAATCGACGTCCTCGCAGGCATCGAATTGTTCATCGAAATAGCCTATTTTCTCGAACGTCTCACGCGTCCACATGCCGCCGGAAGACGTCGGGTCTACCTCGCTTTCGAAATCGGAGTAGATTTCGGAGCCGGGTTTGTGGCCGAGCAGTGAGCCGCGGCAGAGGGCCACCGTCAATTCGAATTCGTTGAGATCGGGCGGGGTAAGCGGCTGCGGACGGCAGAGACAGGCGGCGCCCGTTGACTCAAAGGTCTTGACGATGTCGGTCAGAAGGGATTTGGACGGAATATACACATGGCCATCGATGACGACGATATAGGTCGCAGAGCTGTTTTTGACTCCGGCGTTGCGGCCCGAGGAGGGCTTCTTAATGGGGTTGTCGAGCAGCTTGAGGGAGCCGAAGCGGTTCTTGTAGGAGGAGACGATCTCGCGGGTGCGGTCGGACGAGCCGCCATCGGCGACGACGATTTCGAGCCGGTCCATGGGGAAGTCCTGCTGATATATCTGTTCGAGGGTCTGGCCGATGTATTTCTCCTCGTTGAAAACGGGCATGACTATGGCCAGATCGTATTTGGGTTGGCTCTGAAACAACATAGTTCGAATGTACGGATTTGGGGTGTGAATTCAAGTAAAGATGTGAGCGACTGTCTCATAAGTGGCAAATCAACATTCATACTTGCCGACGGCCCTTCCCTCACTTAGTGTGCGGCCTTGCGCCGCACCTTCTGACCGAGTCGGCGGGGATGAGTCCCGCCGCGACGCCAGTCAGAAATCGTCGTAAACCGACCTTCCGGGACAGTCCGTGGAATACTGCCGCCTATATTTGAGTGGGGATTCGCGGGACCAGAGGCATAGGAGCAGGCTTGCCGGCTCCTATTCTCTGACCTTTGCTTTTTCGTGCTGTCTCACGAACAATCCTTTCAACATCTGCGCCGGATACGTGCTACACCGCCCGTCCGGAGAAATCGATTACGGCGCCGCAGTTATAACTTACTAATAATCAATAACTTAAGTGATTCAATCTATCTCCGGCCCGTTTCGGCACGCCGGTTGATTACTTAAGCAGGTCCAAACAGCATCATGTTGCATCACAAAGACCGTCCGGCGCTGACATCAGCGCCGGACAAGGTCACTCGGTAAGAGGAGGCTCGACCAGAGAGAGCCACGTGGATTGGTCGAGTTCGCAAGCTGTCGGGTCCGGTGCAATAACGGCAGAGAGGGGATCAATGCAGTCCCGGACCCGACGGCTTCAATATGGGGCTTGTTCGACGAGCCCAATGGCGCGGATTTTCAGTTCGTTCTTGACCCCGGGCGCACTTTTCAGCTACTATTCCGGCAACAGTGAACATCAATCGAGACGGAAACGTACAGGTGTCAAATGCAATTCGATCGTAACCTCATGGCTGTCCGGCGCGCACCGATTGCAGTAGTCGTTCTTGCAGCCGTGATGATCGCCGGCGCCACTGCCGACCGGTTATTTGCAGCCCCAAACCCACAGGGAGAAGCTGATATGCAGAAGCCGCAACAATTCCTGGCGAAGCTGCTGGGAACGCGCCCGACCTGGCCCGACGACGTGACGCCGGACGAAGAAAAGGTCATGCAGAAGCATTACGAGTATATGCGGAATCTCGTGAGGCAAAAGAAGGTGCTCATGGCCGGTCCGGTGTTCGATTTCAAGTTCGGATTGGTGATTGTGCAGGTGGCGTCACGAGAGGAAGCGGAGGAAATCCTGAGAAACGATCCGTCGGTGGTCGCGGGTCTGCATACGTATGAATTGTCCGAAATGGTGGTTTCTCTCGATGCCCACTCGGTACCGCCCCTGCGGTATGCCGAGAACCCGACCACCAAGATGATCCGTAAGGAAAAGACCGTATCGGCCGGCTTGTCCGAAGTCTGGCAGGCGTGGACTACAACCGAGGGCGTCAGGACATTCTTCTCACCGAATGCTAACGTGGACTTACGGATCGGCGGTGAGTACCGAATCCTCTTCGCGATGGACTCCCCGCCCGGCCTACGCGGGTCGGAGGACTGCCGTATACTCAGCTACCTGCCGGAGAAAATGTTCTCGTTCGAGTGGAACGCACCGCCGCAGTTCGAGGAGCTGCGCCACACATATACGCGCATAGTCTTGCTGTTCGATGAGGTCGAACCCGGTCAGGTGAAGGTGACGCTGCACCACCTGGGCTGGGGTGAAGGCGGCCAATGGCCACAGGTGTACGACTATTTTGACCGGGCGTGGGGATACGTGTTGGGGAATTTCGAGAAGCGTTTTGCGGAGGGGCCGTTAGATTGGGGGGAGTGAGGGGGGAATAGAGGTTCCAGGTCCAACTTGGAGGGAAAGTCCGTTCCCAAATACAATTTGAGGATAATTTGGGACCGAGGGAAATGGAGGGGCAACCCACCCGTTGGGTGGGGTACCTTCTCCTTCGACAATCCTGTTGATGAATCTGCGTTTTTCACTATATTGTAGTCGACACATATACGTACTCACTCTTTCCGGAGGACATAATGCTCCTTAGTGCTCGATTGGTCGTAAGTCTCCTCATTGTCGCAGTTACCGCCCTATCGTCGGCGCAGAGCGCCCGGCACATGCAGGTGCGTGTCTACATAGATTCCAGGGAGGACTACCTTAAGATAGAGCCCCTCCATCTCGATCGGGCCGCCCGGGGCGACAACTACATCGAGATCATCACCAACCAGGAGGAATTGCAGCGCATTCAGGAGTTGGGCGTACGGACTGAGGTTGTCCAGGAGGATCTGGTTTCGTTCTATCAGTCTCGTCTGGACCCGTCCCGTGATATGGGTGGTTACATGACTCTCGATGAAATCTACGCCTACCTCGATACGCTGATAGATGATCACCGCAATCTGGTGTCCAATAAGACGCATATCGGTTACACGCTGGAAGGCCGCGATATGTGGGCGGTCAAAATATCGGATAACCCCAACCTCGATGAAGACGAACCGGAAGTCATGTTCACGGCTGCCATTCACGCGCGTGAAGTGATTACGCCGCTGGTCATGCTCAATATCATGGACTATCTTACCGACTGGTACGGTGTCCTGCCGGAAGTGGCTGAGCTGGTCGACAACCGCGAACTCTGGTTCGTGATTCCGGTTAACCCCGACGGCTACTACTACAATGAAGTCACCAACCCGAACGGCGGCGGCATGTGGCGCAAGAACCGTCGCAACAACGGTGACGGGAGTTTTGGTGTCGATCTCAACCGCAATTACGCCTACGAATGGGGCTACGACGACGTCGGTTCTTCGCCCAGCGGCTTTGACAACACCTACCGGGGGACAGGACCGTTCTCCGAGCCGGAGTCACAGAATATGCGGGATTTCACTATCGCTCATGAATTCGTGATCACGGTGTACTATCATTCCTATTCCAACCTGATTCTCTGGCCCTGGGGATACGACTATTACATCACGCCCGACAATGACCTGTTTGCCGCCATGGGTGACAGTATGAGCCTTATGAACGGCTATGATCCCGGACCGGCACATACACTTTATCCGGCCAACGGGGTGACCGATGACTGGGGTTACGGCGAACAGGTGCTGAAAAACATGAACCTGGCATTCACCTTCGAAGTGGGCTCTTCGGAGGACGGCTTCTGGCCGCCAACCTGGCGTATACAGGAATTGGTTGACGAAAACCTTGACCCGGCCCTGTTCCTGGCCCGCATCGCCGACAACCCGTATGTCCTCAACCGGCCTCTGGCTCCGGCCATGATCGTGGCGGATACCGTCGACAGCGCCGGCTATGAAATCGCCTGGTCACACGATGATACGCTCAACCCGGCCGCCGCATTCGAACTGGTCGAGCTTCAGGATTTCGAGCGAGTCACCGACCTCGCGGATGACTTCGACAACTGGATCAACAATGAATTCGAGGTAACGAATGCTCGCCGATATTCCTATCCCACCAGTTTCTTCTCCGGGGCAGTGAACAACGCCGCCCGTTATATCGAAATGGCCGACGCTCTCACTGTTCAGCCGGGGGATACGCTGCGCTTTCAAACCTGGTACGACATCGAGGAAGACTGGGATTACGCCTATGTCGATGTGTCACTCGATGGTACCACGTTTGCGCCGATCGCGGGCAATATGACGACAACGTACAATCCCCACGGCAATAACCGTGGTCACGGCATCACCGGCCAGTCAGGCGGCTGGACGGAGGCGTTGTTTGACCTGTCTGCCTATGTCGGGCAGACCATATATATTCGCCTGTCATACTTTACCGACGGGTTCGTGCTGGAAGAAGGCTTTTATGTCGATGATATTTATCCGGTCGACGGCTACGGGAGCGAAACAGTCGTGTCATCTTCGATCACCGACAGCGCCTGGTCGTTTGCCGACAGACCGGCCGGCATCTACTACTACAAGACAAGAGCCCGGGATGCCGAAGACCAGTGGGGACCTTTTTCAGCAATTGCCGAAACATTCGTCAAGGGCAGCGAATATGTCTGTGTCGACTCCGATGCGGACGGTTTTGGCGATCCCGGGCATCCGGAAAACATGTGCCCCGACGACAACTGCCCGGATCTGTATAATCCTGATCAGGAAGATCTCGACAGTGACGGTGTCGGCGACTCCTGTGACAACTGCGTCACAGTGGCCAACTCATCGCAGACGGATACGGACGTGGATGGATTAGGCGATGTCTGCGACAATTGTCCCGCCGTCGCCAATCCCGGCCAGGAAGATCTTGACAACGATACTGTCGGTGATGTTTGCGACAGCTGTCCCAATGATCCCGATAATGATATCGATGCCGATACCTACTGTGCCGATCCGGACAACTGTGACTCCGTCTATAACCCCGGCCAGGAGGATACCGACTCCGACGGCGTCGGGGATGCCTGCTGTTGTCTGAATCGCGGCAATGTTGACGATTTAATCGGAATGGGCGGTCCGGTGGACGTGGCCGATGTAACTCAACTGGTCGATTACCTCTTCAAGGGAGGGACGATGCCCGATTGCCCGGAACAAGCCAACGTGGACGGTGTTGAAGGTCCGGCCGGTGCCATTGATGTTACGGATTTGAGCTATCTCGTTGATTTCCTTTTCCAGGGTGGTCCGGAGCCGCCGCCCTGCCCATAGAGTGGAGTTTTAGCGTGTAAACAAACTGCGTTTACGCCCGAAATACCAAGTAGACGCCTCAATATTGAGACAAGTATGAAGTATTTTAGAATCCCGATCCTGTTGCTCATGTGTCTTGCTACAGCCAGGGCCGACTTTTCTCTGGGTATAGAGCATATCCCCAATGTATCCCCCGGCAATTCGGTTACGGTTGACTTATTCTTTGAAAACGATGCTCCGGTTTTAGAAATGGGTGGATTCGACCTGCTCGTTGTTTTCGATTCAGCCCTGAGTTTGCAGGACGCGCAGCCGGGTCAATTCCATACGGATTGTGAATGGGAGTATTTTCTTCAGACCGCATATAACCCCTATGAACTAAGACTCGTGGCCATAGCGGACCAGGCCAGTAATGGCGTTCACCCCTCGTGTTACGGGGCTGCATCGGGTGTTTTTGCGCAGCTTACGTTCACAGTGAGCAGTCCGGCCTCCGGCAAAACGTTCCTGCCGATTAAGTGGATCTGGTACGACTGCGGTGACAATTCCATTTCGTCTCAGGATGGCAACACGCTTCACATTTCCAATGAAATCTACGATTTCGATGGCGTATCGTTTGTCGCGATCACGGGCAACAACCCGTTTCCCACTCTTACCGGCGCTCCCGACGCCTGCCTCAGCGCAGCCCCGATAACCCGCACTATCGATTTTTATAACGGCGGCGTTGGTCTGAATATTCCGGATACCATTCCTCCAGTAGCCTCCTGCCCGGGCAGTATCACGGTCGGCAACGACTCCGGCGAGTGCGGATCTTACGTAACCTACTCGGCCTCCGTCTCTGACAACAGGCCGGGCGCTACAATCGATTGCAATCCTCCCTCGGGTGCGTTTTTCTCCCTCGGACAGACGTCGGTCACGTGCATCGCTCAGGACCTGGGCGGCAACACGGACACCTGCAGCTTCATAATCACCGTCAACGACACAATCCCCCCAACGCTCGTTTGTCCCAATGATACCGTGGTAGCCGCTGATCCGGGTCAGGCGGGGGCCGTAGTGTACTTCAGCAGCCCAACGGTTGTTGATGACTGCTCCTCCGAATTGTACACGTATATCACCCCGAGTTCAGGTTCATTTCTCGGTACCGGCACAACCCAGGTGCGTGTGCTGGTCTTCGATTCCAGCGGTAACGGCAATATCTGCTATTTCGACGTGACGGTTCTGCCAAGCGATATCGACAATGACGGCTACCCCGATTCGGTCGATAACTGCCCTCAGGTCTACAACCCCGACCAGGCCGACACGGATGGGGACGGCGTGGGCGACTCCTGTTGCTGTGTTCTCCGCGGCGATGTTAACAACATGGTTGGCTCTACGGGGGAGGAAATCGATGTCAGCGACTTGACCTACCTTATTGCCTTCTTGTATACGGGCGGCCCTCCGGCTCCCTGCCCGGAACAGGCTAATGTAGATAACATAATCGGTATCGACGGTCCGATCGATATTGCCGACATGACGTACCTGATCGCCTATCTCTACACCGGCGGACCGGCGCCACCCGCGTGTGATGCGCCTTAAAGGGCCGGTTGCAAAACCCGGGTTTCTGTTGTGTCAGGTCTTGAGCCCGCGACAGGGGGATTGTGACCTGACACGTAACTCGTTGGGAACCAAGAGCGGCCGGTCATGTTAGTTGGCGCGGCGCAAGGCGGCGCTGCGGGTGAGTTTGCATTCACCCCAAACGAGTTCGGGTGGCCACCCAGGGGAAGGCGCCCGGACAGATGTCCGGGACACAAATCCAATGCGATAAGTGTCGAAACCCGAAGCGGGGTTTTAACTCACAGGAGCTGGGGCACGAGTTGGTTCGATCTGTCGTCCATTCGGATGACTACGGACAGTCGGGCGGTGGCGGTCCACCTTTGAACAGGTAGTCTACCAGATAACTCAGGTCGGCAACATCAAAGGCTCCGCCGGGACCAACGACGCCATCGACGTTGCCCTCGTCCTCACATGGCGGCACCGGGCCGCCCTGGAACAAGTACTCCACCAGATACGATAAATCAGCTACGTCTATTTCACCGGCGGGACCGGTGAGCTGATCGACATTGCCGCGCAGGCCGTCGCCATTGCAGCAGCCTCCGGTACAAGGGGGCACTAAGTGATTGATCAGCCAGGCCTGTGCTTTGCCCAAATTCACCATTAGCGAGTCCACCGTTCCGTACTGCACGGATGACAATATCGAATAGATCACCAGTGTATCCTCTGCGCCCAGGCTATAGTCGCTGAAGAATGTAGTCATGACATGATAGTCCGTAGCTCCGGGGACCGGTGGATTGACGCTATAGCCGGCTTGTGTCATCAGTTGATATACTTCGGATGGTACCAGCCCGGACGAGGGAAAAAGATACACGTAATTGTCAGCCAAATACCCTCCGTACGCTAACGCCGCAGTATCAACCAAACAACTGTCGTTGACGTAGTAGCCCAGGAAGGCCTGACCGCCGTAACGGTAGTCGTTGGGCTGACAGCCACTGCCGTTGGTTTCTGAACCTTTGAGGTAGATGAGGTTATCCGGCGGACTGTATCCACCCGTGTTCTGTGCCACATCGTCGGAAGGGATATCCCAGTCAACATACTCGCCGATATGCAGCCCCGAGTGCGGGAGGCCGTCATAGGAAAAGAGCCGCAGCTGACCTATAACAAACCGGCAGGTGTCCGGATGTTTGGGCGCCCACCACGTTTTCTCCAGCGCCAACGTGGAATCATTGGTGACAAATGTGCCGGTTTTATACTTCTGGTACTCGGGAGTATCTATGGTGGGTACGGTCGGTTTGAGCTCTGTCACATCGGCATACGTATCGCTCCCGTAGGCTGTCCATTCCACAATCGTATCGCTGCCTGAAATATAGCACAGGAGCGGGGTGCCGTCATAGATATATAGATCGGCATTGGGATCACAGTCACCGAACTCGGCATAATCCAGAGTAGCGCCGTAGTCGCCGTCGTGGGCACAGTTCCCGTGATGCCCTACTGTCAGTTGGGTGCAGCCTGTACTCACCGTGTCATACACCTGATTGGACAGGTCGCAGGCATCGCCGATGCCGTCGCCGTCCGAGTCCGCCTGGCTGGGATTGTAGACATACGGGCAGTTGTCATCCGGACAGGTGTTGCCCGGTTCCCACGGATCACCATATCCGTCGCCGTCGCTATCGATGCAGGTATCCAGAATAGCCGTGAACGTTCGAATCTCCGAGTATTCAGATGTTTCAGCGGTGGATACTTTGCCGGCGCGTACTCGCCAATAGTAGTCGTTGCCGGCTGTCAGGGCGGCAGCAGGCACCAAGTAGATAGAAGTATCCATATCAGCAGTAAGAACAGTGCTGGCGAAGTCGAATACTTCGGAGATTTCCAGATGGTATTGAACATCATTAAGTTTCCAGGCCGTGCCCCAGTCGAAGACGGCGTCGGTCGTCAGGGCACTACCGCCGTCAGCCGGACTGATGAGCCGGGGCGCCAGTACCGGGATAGTCCAGTCGGCGCCAAACACGTCCTGGTTGCCGTAGACGGTGCCTGTCCAGGTGGCATGGACGTGATCGTTGAAGGCGGTGATACCGATGTATTCGGCGATTGCTCCCGCTCGGGGTCCGCGATTCACCAGCGACGCGTAGACCGGGCCATCGGGATCGGGGATATTCCCGTCTTTGTCGGCGCTCTTGAGCCACGTCGGGTTCACAGATTGCGCAGAGATCCGATGGTTGGTTGTGAACGTTTCACCCCCGTCGAAGGAATAAGCGACAAAGGCATCGAACAGCGTATGCGTGGCCGGATCGGTACGTTGATCGTAGAAGATTACTACTATCGTCCCCTCGCTGTTACATATCATCCACGGATGGAACTGATCAAAGGGCGCCTCGGGGCCGGTGAAGTCGTCGTTGATATAGAGTGGCTGTGACCATATCAGGCCGCCGTTTGTGGAGCGAATGAACTCGATGTTGTAGTCGTAAAAAGTAGTATTGGTGGTATCGACATTGGCGTAAGCCACATACAGGTTGCCGTCAAACGGACCGCCCGAAATGTCCGCTGCCGGTGTCGGCTGGTTATATACATCGACACCTCCATCCACGACGCCCCAGTTGCCAAAGGTATGACGTATAACCTGGCGCGGTCCGAAGCTCGCGCCGCCGTCGGTCGACTTGACCGATACGAGGGCGTAATAGGCGTTACAGGTGGTCGAATCAATGTCATAACTGATCCAGAAGACATGGACCGCACCGTCACTGCCGACCAGCGGGCAGGCAAATTGCCCGGCGTCTAACACCCCCCATGCGCAATTCTGGTCGTTCAGTTTCGGTCCCACAACAAGCGTATCGTCGAAAGAGGCAGCACCGTCGGTGGAACGGGCAAACATGATGCGTGTCGGATTCGGAAACCGGGCCCAGGCAATATAGAGGTTGCCGGAGTGCGGTCCGGTGGTCATGTCGGTGGTGATGAACTCCTTGTCCTCGAAGTAGAACCCGATAGTATCGGAAACCGTAACCGGCCCGGTCCAACTGGCGCCGTTATCAGTCGATTTCAAAACCGAAATATGAGACGAATCATCATGATTGCCCGGTTCATAATCGAGGACACCTATGTAGTAATTCCCGTTACGATCAACGGTCAGGGTCGGGTCCGACTGCCAGGAGAAGACCTGCATGGACGGATGGATGAGAGAGTCGATCCAGAATGAGGGTATTATCTCATGTCCGATCCCCACCTGCCGATAGCCCAGCCGAAAGTCACGCCAAACGGCGATTACGACGGTACTGTCGATGGGACTGGTCCAGATCTGCTCTTCGTTCTGTAATTCGGGAGAAGACGAAGAGATTTGGTAATTCAATGGAGGCGGCGGATCCAGTCTCGAAATGGCCTCAGTCTTTTTGGTTTCGACTGCATTGACCACAGGTGGGGTAGTCTGCTCTCGGTATTCTTTTATCGTCTCCGATAACCGGTTCGACTGGTGAGCCGAACCAGAGGTAAGAACTGCGAAGCCCACAATTATCGCCACGAGAACTGTAATGGTAACACGGAACAACATGACGGTGTTACTCCTATGTTGGAGGTTAGTTTGAAGCCGGCGACATGGGATGCCTGACTGCCGGATTCACACCCCCATAATGTAACAAATTTCAGCAAGAAGTCAAGGAATTACGGATCGATAGTGCGGCGCTTGGAAGTGGACGAGAGACTAGAGGTTGTGTCCGGTTTGTCCCTGCCCTTCATATACCCCTCCCGCACGTCACACAACGAATCGATATAGTAGTTTACCCAGCGGGCGAAGTCCTTGTAGCGCTCCGGTTCATGGCTATACTTGTCCAGGTATGCCTGCATTTGCTCGCGGGTCAGGCCGGCATCGGCGATGAACGAGTCCCGGATCGTCGCGAACATCTGCGGTTCGTTGCGGAACCGCGTGGCGTTAAACCATACCCGGGCCGTCAATTCGGCTCGGTGCTGCGTCATGGCGGCCTGTCGACGAGTGGTGTAACGATCGTAGTAGTAATAGCCCCCGACCATAAGTCCGATCAGAACCAGGGGCACGATGCGCTTCAACCAGATCAAACTAACTCCAACTTAACGTTGCGCCGATGCGTACAATTCAGTAAACTGGCGGACCCGTTTAGCCGGGTCCGTGTGTTATATTGTATACTATGGAAATGAAGCATTGGAAGCAAAGTTTAATCGGTGGGACGGGGCGGATGTGGACATCTGCCGCTCGTGGAGTCAGGCAGGGTCGCCTGACATCACCCAGTTGTCGAAACCCGAAGCGGGATTTCGACCTACGGGCTCATCAACGACCCCAAACGAGTTTGGGGTGGCCACCCAGTGCCCATAGCACGTTGAGGTGGGGCCAGTCCCTGAGGGACAAGACGAGAGGATATGATAGAACTACCATACCCCATTCAACGACGCAAAAGCCGAGCGGTCAAGATCGGTGACGTCATTATTGGCGGCGGTTTTCCGATTGCTATACAATCGATGACCACCGCCGACACTCGCGATGTCGAAGCCACGATCAAACAGACTCAGCAGCTTTTTGACGTGGGCTGTGAAATCGTGCGCTTGTCTGTGCTCAACCATGCCGCCGCGGACAAGCTTGTAGAAATTCGCAAGCAAATCGACAAACCGCTGGTGGCAGATATTCACTTCCAGTACAAACTGGCGCTGAAGGCTATTAAGGCCGGTTTCGACAAGATCCGCATCAATCCCGGCAATATCGGCGCCGAGTGGAAAGTGCGTGAAGTAACCCAGGCCGCCAAAGATGCCGGCGTGCCTATTCGCATTGGTGTCAACTCCGGGTCACTGCCCAAAGATCTGCTCGACCAGTACGGTCATGATGACCCGCGGGCATTCACCGAAGCCGCGCTTCGGGAAATCGCAATTCTTGAAGACATGAATTTCACGGACATTGTCGTGTCAGTCAAATCGACCAACACGGTCACTGCCTTCTGGGCTTATCATATGCTCGGCCGGAAGTGTGACTACCCTCTGCATGTCGGCATCACCGAGGCCGGGACGCTTGAAACCGGGTCGATCAAGTCCTCGGTGGGTATCGGGGCGATACTGATGACCGGCATCGGCGATACCATCCGTGTGTCCTTGTCGGCCGATCCGGTGCACGAAATCCGGGTGGCCAAACAAATCCTGACCTCCTGCGCGCTCAAACAGGACGGTATCGAAGTTATCGCCTGTCCCACCTGCGGCCGGTGCCAGATTGATATGATTCCGCTGGCGGAGTCAATCGAGAAGAAGACCCGCCATATCAAGACGCCGCTCAAGGTGGCGGTGATGGGCTGCGCCGTCAATGGACCCGGAGAAGCTGCGGCGGCCGATGTCGGCATCGCCGGGGGCGACGGCCGAGGCATATTGATTAAGAAGGGGGAGATCGTCAAGCGTATGACCGAAGCCGAACTGGAGAAGACCCTGCTGGACGAAATCGAGGCCATGACGGGTGAGAAGGTGGAGAGGTGAGGTTTCGAAGCGGTATTTTGGCTTCTTGAGGCTTGCAGAATTCCAGATAATGGTTATATTATCGGATTACGGTTTCCGGCGGGGCCGGGAACCGATAATTGTAAGAAGTGTTGGAAAGTTAGAGGATAATGAAATGAAAGCTGGAATTCATCCCGAAGTATTTGAGACGACCATAACCTGCGCCTGCGGCGCTCAGTTCCCGACCCGGTCGACCCGTAAGAAGATCAGTGTGGAGATCTGTTCCGCCTGCCACCCGTTTTTCACCGGGAAGCAGAAGCTGATCGATACGGCCGGACGGGTGGAGAGGTTCCGCCGGAAATACGAGAAGGTTGCCAAACAGACGTCCGAGAAGAAGAAATAGTTCCGGACAGACACACACAGAACCAGGGAGCGGTGCGTATAAATATCGGCGCCGCTTTTGTGTGCCGTGAAGAAAACTGAAAACCCGCTAGAGAGAACGAGGGTAACTCCGAACCATGCCAGACCTTAATATTGGCGGACAAGCAGTAATCGAAGGTGTCATGATGCGATCCAAAGACAAGATCGCAACGGCGGTGCGTAAGCCGGACGGCCGCATCTTCGTCAAGACCGACCCGTACATTTCTCTCACGAAAAGACACAAGATACTCGGGTTGCCCGTCATTCGAGGCGCCGTTTCCTTCGCAGAGATGCTCGTAATCGGCATCAAGACGCTCAATTTCTCCGCCGATGTAGCCATGAAAGAGCTTGAGAAAGAAGAGGCCAAGAAGAACGGTTCGAAGACCGACAAGAAACCCAAATCAGAGAAATCGAACGGCTTGATGCTGGGACTTACGGCCGTCCTCGCCCTGGCACTGGGTATCTTCATCTTCTTCTTCCTGCCGCTGGCTATTTCTCACCTGATCGGCATCCAAAAGGAAGCGGTCGGTTTCAACCTGTTTGCGGGGATGGTGCGTTTGGCTATGTTTGTCACGTATGTCTGGGCGCTCTCCCTGTCGGGCGAGTTTCGCAGGATATTCCAGTACCACGGCGCCGAGCATAAATCGATCTATGCGTACGAAATGAACGAGGAACTGCTCCCCGATCGGGCGGCCGTCCATACTCGCTTTCACCCGCGTTGCGGGACTTCCTTCATTCTCATCGTGGCTCTCTTCGCCATAATGACTTACGCTGTTTCAGATACGCTCTATGCCGTTTGGACCGGCCACCCGCCGTCACTCCTCACGCGGTTTGCCATCCATTTCTCCTTGTTGCCGCTTATCGCCGGCGGCTCGTACGAACTGCTTAAGCTGTCCGGCAAGACGCGTGACAACGCGGTCACCAGGATCCTCATTCAACCCGGTCTCTGGCTCCAGCGGATTACCACCAAAGAACCTTCCGAAGACCAGCTTGAAGTAGCTATCGCGGCTCTCAAAGCCTCGCTGGGAATAGAACAGCCTGAAGTCTATTCCGAAAAAAGCACGGTCTCGTAGCTGCTCCCAATTGCAAAATCTTTTTCTTGCTCCCGCTCCGGGAGTGTTTTACTCTGTAAAATCATTGAATAACGGTAGATACCATGTTGAAACTTGTAGACAAATTGGAAGCACGCCTGAAGGCGCTCGACGAACAGATGTCCGACCCGGCCATATTGTCGGATCAGAAGAAGATCATTGAGCTCAGCCGGGCACGTCGTCAGCTCGAATCAATCCTGGAAACAGGCCGACGATACCGTGAAGTGAAGAAAGGACTGGAAGAGGCCCGGGCGGTTATGAGAAGCGAGGAGGACGAAGACGTCAAGGCTCTGGCGCAGGAGGAACTGGAACAACGCGAAGCCGAAATGGAAAAGATCGAGCCGGAGTTCAAGCTCAAGCTTTTGCCTCGGGATCCAAACGATGACCGTCCCGCCGTGGTCGAAATCAGAGCCGGTACCGGCGGCGACGAAGCCGGCCTCTTTGCGGGCGACATCTTCCGCATGTACCAGCGCTTCGCCGACCTGCAAAACTGGAAGCTGGAAATCCTGAACTCTCATCCTAATGAGGTGGGCGGCTTCAAGGAAATCGTATTCTCACTTGCGGGTGACGAGGCCTACGGTATGATGAAATACGAATCGGGCGTACACCGGGTGCAGCGCGTTCCGCAAACGGAAACGCAGGGACGCGTCCATACTTCGGCTGTCTCCGTGGCGGTACTGCCCGAGGCGGAAGATGTGGACATTGAAATCAAAGAAAACGAAATCAAGGTTGACGTCTACCGTTCTTCCGGCCCCGGCGGACAATCCGTCAACACAACCGACTCCGCCGTCCGTATCACGCACCTGCCGACCGGCGTGGTAGTCACCTGTCAGGACGAGAAGTCGCAGATCAAGAACCGGGCCAAAGCTATGAAAGTTCTCCGGGCCCGGCTGTACGACAAGAAGCTGGAAGAACAGCAAGCCAAAATCGACGCCGAGCGCCGTTCCATGGTCTCGACCGGCGACCGCTCCGCCAAAATACGCACGTACAATTACTCGCAGTCACGAGTCACCGACCATCGCATCAACCTGACTCTTTACAAACTGGATCAGATACTCAACGGTGACCTGGAGGATGTGATCGAAGCGCTCCGGCAAAACGACCGTGAGCGGCAGCTCAAAATCCAGGAGCAAGAGGGAGTTGCCGGATGACGGCCCTGCGCTGGGTGCTCGCATTGATTCTGACTGTCGCCCTGCTGTATATTGCCCGCACCAATTCCCGCGGACAGCCCGAACATATCACGCAGACGGAGAACGGCTTCACGTTCGAAATGACCACCGTCCCCAAAGTGACGGAACACACTACAGACACCATACATATCCATATTTCCGGTCCCTTCGAGCCCGGCCTGCGCGTCGTTTTCCGTTCCTCACGCATGAACCAGGATGCAAGTACGCCGTTGGTCAAGTATGGTTCGGCGCCGATGCTCGCTGCCGATTCGGCCCGCGGCCTCTTCTACACCGTCGTATCCGCGGGTAGCCGGGGTGGGAAGTTTTACTACTACTTCGAGATTCGCGATAACACCGGAGGTTACCGAGCCGGGATGTTCGCCGAGGCGGGTGAACCATTCGTTCTCAAGTACATCGGTGAGGTGCCGGACGGGGTTTTGTACAGCCACATCTTCTTCATGTTTGCCACCGTCTTTGCGGTTGTTCTGGGAGCCCTGTACGGCGCCGGCTTCCTGCTGGGCCAAGGAACATTCAAGTCGTTATCAAATTCTTTCACACTCGCCGCACTGTTCGCGTTTATCGGCGGCTATCCCCTGGGATTCATGATGAATTACTACGCGTTCGACGTCGTCTGGGAAGGTGTTCCGTTCGGTACCGACGCTACCGACAACAAGACCCAGCTTCTGTTCGTCTACCTGTTGTTCATGGCCCTGATCTGCCGGCGGTCGATGGCCCGAAAGGTGTTGGGGAAGGATCTCTATTCACGCCGGGCCGTCGCCCGGTTCGGAATCATGGCTTTCTTTCTGCTCCTGGCCATCTACCTCATTCCCCATTCGATTCAATTCACTCCGGATCTCACCAGAGCGGTCTGCTACTCCTTCATCGGTTTGGTCGTTGTCCTGTACGGCGGCGCCTGGGCGGCGGCCTGGAGGAGAAAGAAGTGAGCGATGCCGGTATGACGCAGGATGAAGCCCGCGTGAATCAGAAGCTCGTGCAGCTTCTCGCCAACTTCAGCGCCACGCTGGATAAGGTCGGTATCGACCAGAGCCTGTCCGAAGTTGAACTGATCTTCTGTCACGTACTGGGCGTCGACCGACTGACACTGTACTTGCACGGCGACAAGCTGATTCAGGATACACACCTGGTAGCGATCGAGGAGATAATCGAAAACCGCCGGACTCGCTATCCCCTGCAGTATATCCTGGGAGAAAGTTGGTTCTACGGCCGACGATTCGTCGTATCACCGGCTGTCATGGTCCCGACACCGGAGACCGAGCTTCTGTGCGAAACGGCGTTACGCATAGTCAGATCGCACGAGACCCCACATCCCCGGATAATCGACCTGGGTGTCGGTTCCGGAGTGATAGCCGTGACACTGGCCTGTGAAGTGGATAATTGCATGGTGACGGCACTGGACGTCTCTCCCGAAGCAATTGCAGTCGCCAGGCAAAACGCTCGGGCGCACGGCTGCCTCGGAAAAATCGAATTCCGCGAGTCTGAGTTCTTCTCCGCGATTGGCCCCGATGAACGCTTTGACTTGATTTTGTCCAACCCGCCGTACATCCGTGAGAGTGACTACGAAAGTCTACCGCCCGAAGTGCTGGCGGATCCGCAAATCGCGCTCGTTTCCGGCCCGGAAGGTCTGGATGCAATCGAGATAATCATCCGCGAAGCGCCGCAATACCTGGCTCCGGGAGGACGGATCATGTTCGAGATCGGACCGAATCAGGTTGAGCCCATTGTCGCCGAAGTCGAATCCGATCGGCGCTACAGCGCCTATGATATCGTGAAGGATCTCAATGAGCGAGACCGCCTGGTCATCCTCTCGTGCCACAGTTAGAAAGCGGAGCCCGGAATAATGTCGCAGCGCACCATAGAGACCACGGCAACTCCCATGCCCCTCCATAGATGGCTGTTCGTCTTGCTGCCCGGCGTTGTGGCGCTATTGATAGCCGCCGCCTGCTCCGATTCCACCGGTCCCGACGATGATCCGAATGATCGTGACCACGACGGCATAGTGAACGCCGCCGACAACTGCCCGTCCCACCCCAATCCTTTGCAGGAAGATTTCGACGCGGACAGTGTCGGTGACAGTTGCGACAACTGCTATGTGATTTTCAATCCCGACCAATCGGACAGGGACACCGATGGGATCGGAGACACCTGTGACAACTGCCCCGACGATCCGGACAACAACTGTGTTAGATTCTACACGTATGAGGTCATTGACTCCTTCCCCCATGATCCGCAGGCGTTCACTCAGGGCCTGGTGTACGACAACGGCGTGCTCTTTGAAGGAACCGGGTTGTACGGTCAGTCGACCCTGAGGAGGGTGAACCTGGAAACCGGCGCCGTACAACAGATCCGACCCCTGACCAATAACCTGTTCGGCGAGGGTATAACGACATATGGAGATAAGTTAATCCAACTTACGTGGCAAGAGGATACGGCGTTCGTTTATGACAAAGCCAGCTTTGCGCCTCTCGACACGTTTACGTACACCACCCAGGGCTGGGGTATTACGTTCGACGGCACTCGATTTGTAATGAGTGACGGAACTCCCACGCTCTACTTCCGCGATACGGCTACATTCGAAATCCTGGACACGGTCAGGGTGCGTGACTCGATAACATCGGTCTATAATCTGAATGAACTGGAATACATCAACGGCGAAATCTGGGCCAATATCTGGCTGAGAAAAGTAATCGCCGTCGTTTCCCCCGAGACGGGAAGAGTAACGGCCTGGATTGACTTGCAGACTCTCCCCCCGGGCAATCCTTCCGCCAACGTCCTCAACGGCATAGCCTATGACGCCGTCAATGACCGCATCTTCGTCACCGGTAAAAGATGGTCCTGGTTATACGAAATAGAGTTGGTTTTAACTGAGATTGAGCCGTAGGTCGGAGCTACAGTTCTTCCGATATATGCTGATTTTTGGTCCGGGATCGCCCACCGCTTGCGGTGGCTTCCACACACCTTTGAACCGGCATTTGCCATTAAATCCGTGAATCACCGCCAGACCGAACTGATCCCAGGGCAAGTCCTGGGTAACCGCAGCCTACTTCTCACTTAGCAACTTGAGCAGCCGACTCGTCGACCGCCCTTTCGTCAGTCGCACGCGGCGGACCTGCCCGCCATATGACTTGACGAAATCAGCCCCGACAATCTCGGATAGTTTATAATCAGCACCCTTGACCAATATGTCCGGTTTGATTTGCTTTATGAGCTTTTCGGGAGTGGACTCCCCGAACAGCACCACATAGTCGACCGCCCTCAGCGCCGTCAATACGGCGGCCCGATCCTGCTGTTTTTGCAGCGGGCGCGAGGGACCCTTGATACGCCTCGTGGAAACATCGGTATTCAGCCCCACGATAAGAATGTCGCCGAACGATCTGGCTTTAGCCAGATAGTCTACATGACCCCGATGTAGTATATCAAAGATGCCATTGGTGAAGACGATCCGCTCGCCCCTCTTCCGGTGCCTGTCGGTGATTCCGGCTATTTCCGAACGCTTTATAAGAATCCCGTGCGACATCGTACGAAAGCCACTGCCATGAAGAAGCTCACTGGCTGACAGTGGCTGCGGCGGTCAGGTTACCGTTCTTGAAGTTCCACTCCAGCTCCTTGCGGATCTGGGCGGAGGTAACGGTCGCGGTACCCACTTCTGCTATGGTTAACCCGGCCCCGGCATTGGCGATTATGGCCGCTTCCTGGAGATTCGCTCCGGCGTTGACTGCCGATACGAAGGTGGCGATGACCGTATCACCGGCTCCGGTGACGTCATAGACCTTGCGCGCGAAAGTAGGAATGTGCGTCGGTTCGGCGTCCGCTTCGAACAAGGACATGCCGTCCGCCCCGCGCGTGATAAGAATCGATTTCGCTTCCAGGCGCCTGATAAGCCCGTTACCGACGGCCAGCAAATCTTCCTCAGTATCAATCCGACGGCCGAATGCAAACCCGGCCTCATGATGGTTAGGAGTAATGACCGAAACCCGGCGGTAGTTGCGGAAACGCGACTCTTTCGGATCGACTGCCACGAAAATCCCTTTCTCGACACAGACGTCCATCACCTGCTCCAGCAGCGATGATGTAATGACGCCCTTCCCGTAATCCGAGACAATCACGGCCGTAATGGTATTCGCCACCGAGAGAAACCTGTTATAGACTTCTCTTTCCATCTCAGTTTGCAGATCGTGACGATCCTCGCGATCCGCTCGGACCACTTGCTGGTTATGAGCCATTATTCGTGTTTTGATCGTGGTCTGTCGAGAACCGTCATGGACCAGGTATTCATCGGAGATTTCTCTTAACCGTAACAGCTGCTTGAGCTTAATGGCTGCCTCATCTTCACCGACCGCTCCCAACAGGATCGCTTCATCCCCCAGTGCCCGTATGTTGGCCGCCACGTTAGCGGCGCCACCCAGCAACAGCTTGCTGGAGCTTATTTCCACGACGGGAACGGGCGCCTCGGGGGAGATACGCTCCACCCGCCCGAAAAGGTATTCATCAAGCATGATGTCACCGAGAATAAGAACTCGGCCGCGTCCCATGCCCTCGGTGATATCGCGTATTCGATCCGGTCTTAATGGCACGAAAAGTGTTCTCCTGTTTGCGAAAGCATGCAGTCGCAGGACGCACACTTTCTTACTTTGCATTAACCGAAGAATATATTACATTCAACAATCCATAACAAGCGATTTGAACTACACCTCAAAGGAGAATAATATGCAGCAGGTTCCTCCACAACAGCAGATTAACGTACAACTGGATGAAGCCGCCGCCGAGGGGATTTACGCCAACCTGGCCATGATTATGCATTCGCCGACCGAAATAATCATCGACTTCGCACGCGTGATGCCCCGCTTGCCAAAAGCCAAGGTTTTGTCACGCATAATCATGACACCTATGCACGCCAAACTGCTGCACAAAGCGCTCACCGATAACATCAAGAAATTCGAACAACAATTCGGCGAAATCAAGATGCACGGCGCCCCGGATCAGATATCAAAACCAATCGGCTTCGAATCCGGCACCGGACGAACCGAGGAAGAGAAGTGATCATAAACACCAGGCGGTTGGAGGGTGCCCGCCCCGGGTGTACATCTCCGTTCCTCGTTTTCGACTCGGCCTGTTTTCAGTCACGCCGGCCATGTTTCTCGAAGTTGTGACACCTGCCTGAGATACTGATGAACTAGCCCGATTCACCACGAGGAACCAAGATGATGCCCTCGAAACTGCCCTTCTACATCGTTGATGTTTTCTGCGAATCCAAGTTCGCCGGTAATCAGCTGGCAGTCGTGCGCCGTGCCGAGTCACTTACGGACAGGGAAATGCGAGAGATCGCGCGCGAGTTCAACTTTTCCGAGACTTCCTTCATACGCGACGATTCTCCAACTGAAGAGGGATATGACGTTCGCATATTCACTCCCGTCCGCGAGCTGCCGTTCGCCGGTCACCCCACGCTGGGGACGGTCTTCATCATCCAGCAGGAGATAGTGAAACAGCCGGCGTCACAGATAGTCCTCAACCTGAAAGCCGGCAAGATCCCGGTCGACCTGACATACGAGGATTCCCGGGTGACGCAGCTCACTATGACGCAGATTCCACCCACCTTCGGATCAGTTTTGCCGCACGAAACCGCCGCCGAGATAGTCGGGCTTGAGATTTCCGACCTGGACACGCATCGGCCGGTCCAGGTCGTTTCCACCGGCGTACCGGTACATATAATCCCCGTCAAAACGCTGTCGGGCATGAAAAGGGCCGCAATCGATGTCGGCAAACTTACGAAGATTGCCGCCAACCTTGAAACCGAGGAGTTTCTTCTGTTTTCGACAGAAACGTATAGTCCCGAAAACGACCTGAACGTACGGTTCTTTGCCCCCACGCTGGGCGTGCCCGAGGATCCGGCGACCGGCAGCGGCAACGGCTGCCTGGCTGCCTACCTCCTGAAACACGGTGTGTTCGGAAGCGACCGGATCAGGCTCCGGGCAGAACAAGGGCTTGAAATCGGACGGCCGTCACTGCTTCA
>CAZLBP010000010.1:0-115041 GCA_964557855.1 uncultured Ignavibacteriales bacterium
AAACTTACTCTTCTGAGAAACACGAGTCGCCCCTGCCCGGCAGGGGCGACTTTTTAGTGCCCCGATCATTGCCTGGTGCCCGGTGCTGCCTTTATCTTTTGCAGTTCGTGCAATGCCGCCGTATATTGGCAATGAGAGAATATCGCCGGAACCCAGGAAGTAGAGCAAGCCTGATTCGAAATGAGATCCAAACGAAAAACCACCTGTAATATAAGCCTCATGCTGTCAACGGTTGTTGTGGCGGCATGGATTTCTTGTGGCGACAACGACAACGATAAAGGGCGAGACCCTGATATGGTAATTCCTCAAGAGACTAACGGATGGCACCGTCACGGCTCGACTGAAACATATGACCGTGAGACAATATTCGACTACATCAACGGCGCCGGCGAAGTGTATTTGTCCTACGGGTTTCACGATGTCAGAGTATATCGATTCAACCGCCCCGGTCATCCGGAGATTGCCGTGGAAGTCTTCGATATGGGTTCGCCGGAGGATGCCTATGGCGTCTTCAGCTATGCCCGGGAAGATGAAAAGAGGGAAATCGGTCAGGGATACGAGTACCGCGGCAGTGTCCTGTGTTTCTGGCAGAACCGTTTCTTCGTGTGCGTAACGGCGGAAGAAGAGACGCCCGAGTCGAAGGAGACCATTCTATCACTCTCCGAGACGGTGGCCGGGTCCATTCCATTCTCGGCGGGCAAACCCGATCTGGTGGCTCATCTTCCCGAGCGGGACCTGATCCCTAATTCCATCAGGTTTTTTCATACGCATACGACGCTTAATTACCACTACTTCCTGGCTGAAGACAACATTCTCCAGCTTTCGGGCGCGACCGATGCGGTCCTGGCGGCGTACGATCCCGGCTATGTCCATCTGCTTTGCATCCGGTACCCCTCCTCCTCCAAGGCGCAAGAAGCACATACCGCCTTTCTATCGGCCTATATGCCGGAAGTCGACCAAAACGGCGCCGCCCGGCTCGCCGACGACAGGTGGGGCGCAGCCGCACAACAGGGGCGGTATGTCGTCGTTGTCCTCGACGCACCGTCGAAAGACCGGGCTGAGCAGCTGGTCTCAGCCTGCAAAATGAACCTGACCAAATCCAATTCGTAAGGACGGAAGAAACAGTGAAACAAGCGCCTTATACTCGACGCGATTTCATGAAGGTGGGGGGCTGTGCGGCTATGGGCGTAGCTATCGGCTTCCCCGTCTTGTCCGAAAAAAAGCAGCCCCAGACTACGCTCAGCAAAGTGGTTCTGGTGCGCCACCCGGATGCGACTGACGCCAAGGGGCAGGCGAACGAGCAAGCGATACAGTCCATGCTTGACCAGGGTATCACCGAACTCTTTGACGTGAAAACGCCGGCGGAAGCCTGGAGAAAGATCATCCGGCCGGATGACATTGTCGGCATCAAGAGTAACGTCTGGCGACCGTTGCCGACTCCGGCCAAGCTGGAACAAGCCATACAGTTGGGTGTCATTGGCGCCGGCGTGCGACACGAGCACGTAGCCGTGGATGACCGTGGTGTGCTGGGACACCCCGTATTCGAGAAAGCAACGGCACTCATCAACGTCAGGCCCTCGCGCACTCACGCCTGGTCGGGGGTGGGCAGCTTGCTGAAGAACTACATCATGTTCGTTCCGAGTCCCCCGGATTATCATGCCAACGCGTGCGCCGACCTCGGCGCTCTCTGGCGCCTGCCGCTGGTCAAGAACAAGACCCGGTTGAACATACTCGTCGTGCTGACACCCCAGTTTCACGGCATCGGTCCTCACCATTTCGATAAGTCGTATACCTGGGGTTATAACGGCCTGTTACTGGGCACGGACCCGGTCGCAGTTGATACGGTCGGCCTGCGTCTACTCCAGCTCAAACGTCAACAGTACTTCGGCGAAGACCGTCCTCTCAAACCCTCGGCTCACCACATAGCGTTCGCCGACACCAGGTACCATCTCGGCACCAGTGATCCAGCTCAGATCGACTTGATAAAAATGGGTTGGGAGAAGGACGTTCTCCTTTAACGGTACTTCACTCTAGCCGGCACGGCTGTCCCGTTCCAGCAGGATCTGGTTGTCCTGAGAGCGGGACTCACCGACTGCTGTGACGTAGATCGCCCGTTTGTCGTTGACCGGACAGGCAAACTCGCACGCTCCGCACCCGGTGCATTCGTTCGCATCGACGTAGGGGCGTCGGATCGAAATCTCGTTTCCGTCGCGATCATAGATTACTTCATCCTTCAAATAAACCGCCTTGGGCGCGGTGGGACACCATTCTTCGCAGACGATACAAGGCGTAGCCATCGCCCACGGGAGGCAACGGCCGCGGTCGATGAAGGCCGTCCCGATGCGGTTGGGCGGGGTCTCCTCGTCACCCACTTTCTCCTTGACGGACATTTCGAGAATGGCGCCGGTGGGACAGACCTGTCCGCACAAAGTGCAGGTGGGCTCACAGTACCCGATCCGGGCAATGAGTATGGGTGACCACAAACCCTCAAGGCCAGCTTCCAGCAAAGTCGGATGTAAGGCATTGTTCGGACAAACCCGCATACACTGACCGCACCGTATACATCGGGCCAGGAAATCGGCTTCCGGCTGGGAGCCGGGCGGACGAATCACGCGCGGATCGGCGTTGACCTCGAAGGCGTCTCCGGAACGAAAAAGCGGGTAAGCTGCCAGGCCACCGGCCACCGACGCCAGCAGTTTGCGCCGCGAGATATCGACTTTCTGAGTGGGTGCGGGATTCGTCCTGGTGGATTTTTGGTTCGGGAAGAATTGAAACTTGAGCGACCCGGTGGGGCATGATGCCTGGCAGTTCAAACACAGGTGACATTCGGCCTGCCGCCACTTGGAGCCGATGTCCGGATTGTCGGCCCCCTGGCAAGCGAGGAGACAGAGCCGGCAATGATCGCAGGTCGACTCTTCTTTCTTCAGGCCGAAAATGGCGTATCGCGAGAAGATTCCCAGCAGAGCACCCAACGGACAGATACCTCGACACCAGAACCGAGTGAAAACGCGATTCATGACCAGTACCGCCAGAAAGAACACGCCGAGCGTTACAATAGCGTGAAAATGCGCCGGCCGATAGGTCAAGAGAAGCGGCGATACCAGATCGTAGATGAATTGCCCTGTGTTCATAACAGGTGGGATGCCGGTCGACTTGAAAATCCGCAGCATCCCGTCCGCCGCCGAATGTATCATGGGCAGTACGACCGTTCCGATGGAGCGGGCCAGAAACGCCAGCGGATCCAGAAGTCCCGCCTGCAGGATACCAACGACCGCCGCGCCCAGGAAGAAGAACAGCACGTAGTACTTAATGCGCTGGTACTTGTGATACCGATTGGACTTGATCTTCCCGGCCCCTTTGCGCTTGAGCCGCTCGGAGGGGAACTCCGACAACCAGTGATTCAGACTACCCATGGGACAAACCCAGCCACAGAAGAACCGACCGAGGAAGATGGTCGGAATCAGGATTACCAATGACCACAACAATCCCATAAACACGGTCCCGCTGGTCAGCAGCACGGCTAGGGCCACGAGCGGATCGAACTCCAGAGCAATCGACACCGGATACGGGAGTTGAATGTCCTTCGTTTGGTCGGCGCTGAAATCCACCTCGAAAGTCGTCTCGCGGATGAGCCAGAAGAAGAGCAGGAAGAAGACTGCTTGTGAAATGCGACGAAGATTCCTGACGGTGCGAATAGTCATCAGGTGATTTCTTGATAGCCCGCAGACCGGTAATCAATACTGCCCAATCCGGATTTTGCAGCCAGTCTGATATGTCCGACCCGGTCGCCGCTCAGACCCAGAAACTCCGCTCCACGCGCGTCCGCCGCGACCTGGTCCGTGCTGCAAATAACCGTGTTTTCGCGGGCGACGTCTCCCAGTGAGCCGCCCTGCGGTCCGCCGCGAAGAAGCACCCGGGTGGCATCGACTACGGTCAACGTCGGACGACAGAAGGCAGCCAGGTCGACGATGGACTGGTCGATCTGTTGGTGGAGCTGGTGCCGTCGGCCACCCAAGATGCCATAGAGATTCTTCATGCCGATCGTACACCGAGAAAGCGAATGCTGCTTGACAATGGGCATGTTGATCAATTTGTCGGTTTCGAGAAAGTATTTGAGCACCGGCCAAACCGTCAGCAGTTTGCCGTTCATCTTAGTTTCCAGGAAGTCGTCTTCAGTGGGCAGCGGCACCTTCGCCCCGGCGCTCTCGGCGGCCTGGCCGATTCCCGACCGCATAAAGCAACGGCGCGGGTCATTACAGCTGATATCCGTTACGATAACCGACCCGGCGCCTGCTTCAAAGCACAACCGAACCATCTCACCGACCAGCACGGGATTCGTGTTCGCAGCCTGTTCCGGTGATCTATCCCAGCCGATATTGGGCTTAATCGTTACGGTCTCATCGAATTGGATGAAACGTTTGATGCCGCCTACGGCATCCAGGCTTTTGTGCAGGGCTACGACGGCATCCTCGTCCCTGGCCAGCGTGATTGTCGGATACGACCTGTCGTGCGGGACTTCAAAATCGGTGACAAGTGAGCGGATCGGATGATAGTCAGAAGTATCCCGATTATGGAACAGCCAACCCGTGCCGCCGGTCACGACCGCCAGCGTCAACGCCTGCCCGGATTTCTTGATGAAATCACGACGTTCCATTGTACTCCCAGGACCACAAGTCAATCATATAATACTCGATAGGTCCGAAATCTGCAATGGAATTCGCCATCCCCACGAACCGAGTTGTCTCTGACCAAGGCTACTCACCGAATACGATGGCCTGGAATTTCTCGATCTTAACGTCGGGATGCTTGTAGGCATCGACCGGAAGCCCGGCTTTGCGACAGGTGTGCTGCAAGAACTCGACGTGATCCCAGCCGTACTCGGTTGCCACCTGAGGCAGTAACAGGCCTCGTTGGTCGCCGAGTGTGATCATCAACCCGTCCCGGCCGACCTCGATCTCATCGATTGACTTGATTTCCTGAAGCGGCGTCAACCAGGATATCTCAATATGCAGGCTATCCAACTCGTGACGGTCCACGGGCGGAAAACGGTCATCGGCCACGGCCGCCTGTACGGCGCAGACAGAAACGGTCTTGTATAGGGCCTCCTGAGCGATCGTATGACCGATGCAGCCTCTGAGCCGGTTTTCTCTTTTGAGTGTGACAAAGGCTCCACCGGGTTGTCCCAGCATACCATCAACCTCAAACTCCGGCACCGTCCGGCTTTCTAAATAGGTTTCTATCGACTTGCGGGCGATTTGAAGCAGCAGTGACTTGTCTCCGGCTGACAGCATTCGGTTGGAAGGCAATTCGGAGGTCGATTGGTCCGCGGACTCAGACTGATAAATGACCGCCGCTACATAACCTACCACCGAACTTTTGTCGCCCGATATATCACCGGAGTCGCCGTACCTGAGCACTTTGACTCTGTTTGCACCCTTGCGAACGGCAGCCTTGAGCACGGCAACGGTAGCCCCACCGCCGCACATCTCCACCTTCTCATCTCGGAGGTAACGTTCGAGTCGGTCCGGGTCGAGCCGCTGCAGACAGTCTATACCCAGCGAATCCATCCCGCGGCCCTCATCGGCGGGACGGTAATGCTGCCAGTCGGTTGAAGCCACAATCACTGTCTTATCGTCAACGGGAATGTCTGAGAGGCTTTCTGCAAGAAGATCGACTGTGCCAGGTTCCGGATACCCCATCGAGATCGGCACTATCCGAAATGAATCGAGAACTGCCTGCAAATATGGTAACTGGACCTCAAGGGAATGCTCTCTGATATGCGCTTCAGGAATTCTATCGATGTTGTCATACCGGATGAATTCGGCGCACAGTGTCGAGTCGCACGAGACGCTTCCCAGGGGTGTTTTCCAGACGACATCCGGGCCATAAACCGACAATCCGCGGAATCCGTACCGATGAGACGGGCCACAGAGGATGACATTTTTGACCCGCTGGTCCTCCAGCAGTTTGTAACTGTGGGCGGCTATTTGGCCGGAATAAACCAGCCCGGCGTGCGGCACGACCAGTGCAATAATCCGGCCGTCGATTCGCGGTAATTCTTCTACCTTCACCAAATGTTGATTGATTAACATGGCCAACTGGCCGCTGTCGGCAGGATAAAAGGAGCCTGCCACAGCCGGCTCGCGCACCGCGGCCGATAAGGTCTGGCTTAGAATCCAGCTGGTCGCCAGCAGGACCGCCAAAGAAATATGCTTCTTCACGAGTGGCCTCCCGGCCGATTCCCGACATCGGCCATATTCTACAAAAGACGGTATCACGAAAACCGTTTCTTTATTATAATTAGTATATGAGCAAAGTGGTCGTAGTCAAGCTTTCAAGTGATAACTCCCAAAACGGCTGCACCCAAGAGCAGTACATGCAGATGATTACTAACGGTTTGCGGGCGCTGGGCGGAGCGGGCACTGCTTCCCATGCCTTTCGTACATTTTTGCCGGGCGGGGTCATAGGGATGAAGACCAATTGTCTGACCCGCAAACTCAATTCGACTCCCGTGCCTTTGGTTGACGCTCTGGCCACGCTGTTGATCCAATCCGGATACAAAGATAACGACATTGTCGTTTGGGAACGCTCCAACCGCGAGCTGAAAAGCGCCGGGTACTCGCTGAACGTGTCCTCAGTGGGACGCCGATGTCTCGGGACGGATACGAACGGCATCGGGTACAGTGATGATTTCGCTGTTTCCGGTGACGTTAACTCTCTCGTGACCAGGGTATTGACCGATGTCGTCGATTTCAACATCAATCTGCCTATTCTCAAGGATCACTCGATTGCCGGTTTGTCGGGAGGTATGAAAAACATGTACGGCGCTATTCACAATCCGAACAAGTTCCACGACAACAACTGCTCGCCGTATTGCGCCCATGTCAACAACCTGGAGCCGATCCGGACGAAAAACCGGCTCACCATTCTCGATGCGGTCAGAGTACAATACAACGGCGGACCGGGTTTTGTCAGTCGCTACCGAACCGGCTACAACGGTATCGTCTTATCGAATGATCCGGTGGCGGCCGACCGGATCGGGCTGTCGATTCTGGACCACGTGCGGCAGGAGAACGGCCTCCCCCCGCTGGACAAGGTCGGACGACAAGTGAAGTACCTTGATGCGGCTCAAGAGCTGGGCCTGGGGACGGCCGATCTGAGCCGGATCAACCTGACAGTCCTGAAAATAGATCAACAGGGCCAGCCTCATGAAACGGAGCTGTTCGATGGATAGACGTCTCTTTCTCAAATGCGCCGGTTGTACGGCCGCCGCCGCGGCCGCGACGCAGACCGATTTGCTGCCGGAAGTGCTGGGTGGCATGAGAAACGCGTACGCCTTTGGCTCCGAGCCCAGGTTGTCGTCGGTCGAGGCCCGGCACTACAAGAAACTGGATGAGGGGGGCATTGAATGCGGCATTTGCCCGCGCCACTGCCGCGTCACCGATCTGGAGCGAGGTTTCTGCGGTGTGCGAGAGAATCGATCCGATACGTATTACACGCTCGTCTACGGCTGCCCCTGTGCACTGAACATCGACCCGATCGAGAAGAAACCGCTTTACCATTTCTATCCCGGCACGACTGCTCTTTCGCTGGCGACGGCGGGTTGCAATGTGGACTGTAAGTTCTGCCAAAATTGGGAGATCTCACAAACGCGGCCGGAGCAGACACAGAATTTCGACCTGCTTCCTCGCGCGGCCGTGGCCGTCTGCAAAGAACGTCAGGTGCCCACCATCGCCTATACCTACTCCGAGCCGGTCGTATTCTACGAGTACATGTACGACATAGCGGAGCTCGGCCATAAGGACGGAGTCAAGTCGGTTATGATCACCGGCGGCTTTATCGAAGAACAGCCGCTGCGGGAACTGCTGCCGCATCTCGACGCTATCAAGGTCGACCTGAAATCCATACGTGAAGACTATTATCGCGACGTCGTTCGCGGCGAGCTCAAGCCGGTTTTGGACCGGCTGATTCAGATGAAGCGGGCCGGCATCTGGCTGGAGCTGGTGTACCTGGTGGTGCCGACGCTTAATGACAGCGAGGCCGAGTTTCGCGAGCTGGCGCAGTGGATCAGAACCAATCTCGGCAGGGATGTCCCTATCCATTTTTCTCGCTTTCATCCCCAGTACCTGCTCAAGAACCTCCCGGCCACACCGACCGGCACACTGGAAAAGGCGTACGAAATATGCCGCGCCGAGGGTCTGGAGTTCGTTTACCTGGGCAATGTCCCGGGGCATCGGGCCGAATCTACCTGCTGCCCGCAATGCGGCGGCACCGTCATCGGCCGCCGCGGCTACCGCATCACCGACCGGAACCTGGAAGATAATCGCTGTCGCTCCTGCGGCAGGGAAATCCCCGGCCTGTTCTAGTATGAATCGCCGGGCTTTTCTGCTGGGCCTGTTCTCCGTCGGCGGACAGGTGTTGATCCTTCGCGAAGTAGTCTCCACCTTTCACGGCAATGAGTTATTGATAGGAACGACGCTGTTCGGCTGGCTGTCGGCGGTGGCGGTCGGAGCCTATCTGGGCGGGAAACCGTTTTCAAACGTGTCACCGGGCGGGCTCTTTGTCCTGGGTGCGGTCGCCTTGCCGGCGCTCCTTGTCGCAATTCGTCTCTCGCCTCTGGCGTTCAGTCCCCTCGCCGGCGACTTCACGCCTTTCACAACCGCCGCCGTCGTCTCATTGTTGACGGTGATCCCGGTCGGCATCATATCCGGCTGGCTCTTCCCGACGATCACGAAATCAGGGTATCAGGCCAATGAGGACATCGCCCGCGTGTATCTGTTCGAGGGAGTGGGCGCTTTCGCGGGCGGCGTGCTGCTCGTGTTTCTGGTGGGAGAACTTCTGTCTTCGCTGGGCGCGGCACTGTTTCTCGGTGTGTTGGTGCTGACCGGCAATGTCTTACCGGAGGGCCGACGCGCTTCGTCGTCGTATCTGTGGTTAATTCCGACTGTGCTGATAGTCGGGTACGGGATTCATGTCGTAACTCCGCCTCTGGAAGAATCTCTCGATCAGATAAAGTACGAATCGTATCGGGTGGAAAGCTCCTTTGACACACATTACGGCCATCAGACACTCTTGTCTCGAGACAGCACGTATGTCTTGCTAACGGACAATACGGTCGAAGCCGTTTATCCCGACTGGTCAGGTTCGGAACATCTTCTGATTCCCCCGCTGCTCTATCAGGATTCGCAGTCCACGGTGCTTTTTGTCGGTCGGCCCGAGTTCGGTATCGCACAGCTGGCCGAGAGATTTCCGGGGCTGTCTCTCACGGCGGTTGATCCTCGGGAGTTCGAATTTGAAATCGGGAAGTCGGATGCAGTCCCTGTAGCCGTTTTCAAAAATGATCCGGTGGCTTTCTTCACGCGGGCCGGCCTGCTGGACCATTATGATGTTGTTATTCTGCCTCTGGAGACCCTCGACAGCTACAAGAGCAGCCGGTATCTTACCGGACGCTTCTTGTCCGTGTGCCAGGGTGCTCTGAGTCGCGACGGCGTGCTGTATGTACCCACGGCCTATGACACGGACCGGTATGTCACCCCTGAGACAGCGAGACTGCTGGCCACTATCAGGGACGTGCTGCGGCGCAGTTTTGAGCGCGTGCACTTGTGGCCGGGCGCGAACACCCTTGTTTTTGCCTCCGATTCGGCAGTGCTGGACGTGCCGTACGATTCAATTCAAGCCAGGCTGGCTTCGCTCCCATGCCAACCGGCGTACGTCAATGACTACTATTTATGGGATCGATTCGCCGAATACAAGATCAGCCGGCTTGACAGCGCTTTGACTGTCGCTCACGAAACCAACAGCCTGAACAGACCGGTGATTTCACTCTACCAGGCCTCGTACCGCGCCAGACTCAGCGGCGGCGATAAATGGACTATAGACTTGTTATTTAAGCAACCCGTATGGTTGGTGCCGTTGCTGCTGGTCCTCGTGCTGTTCGGCAGGTCCGTCACCGGCTCGAATCGCAATACTTCACTGGCGCTGTTCCTGTATTTCATAGCCGGTCTCGTATCACTCATATTGGAGCTGTTAACCTTCTATCTGTATCAGGCCACCACCGGTTCGTTGTACCTGGAAATGTCGCTCCTGATCGGCGGCTTCATGCTGGGCCTGGCGGTGGGAACCTACTACTCCCTGCGATGGGGTGACAGACATTCGACCGCCCCGGCGGCCCTCCTGTTGCTGCTGCTCGCCACCGTGCTCTTTCTCTTCACCCATGAACGGGTGACGCCGCGGGTGTCCCTCATCTACTACACGCTCTTTCTTTTCACCGCGGCCGCAGCCACGGGGAGTCTTTTTGTGGCCGCCACCAACCGCTATTATGATCCGTACGGAACCCGGAATCGCGGCGTCGGCTACGCTTTCGAGCTGTTCGGTTCGGCCATCGGCGCCTTGTTTGCGACCACGGTCTTGCTGCCCCTGATCGGTTTACAGTGGTTATTGATATCCATAATCATTGTGCTTGCGCTGGCTTTGGCTGCGGTCTGGATAACATCCGGCGGCAAACGGAAGACAATTGTGATCGGGTAGCTCCAGAGCCACCCGTTTCAGCGGTCGGTCCTACGCATGTCCCCCACGCTGGTACCACAGGTAGTAGATCTGCCTTCCTTCCGCCCGCCATTTTTGCTCGAAGAACGTCGGCGTATAGCCGAACAAGTCCTCCGCATTCACGAATGGATCACCCGTACAAACGAGCGATGGCACCTGGCGACAGTTATCGATCACCCAGTCGGCGTACCAGGCGACGTCAGTGGCGAAGAACAGGCTTCCCTCCGGCTGCAGGTAGCTCTGCAGCAACTCGATGAATTCAATCTGCAGTAGCCGCTTCAGGGCGTGACGTTTCTTCGGCCACGGATCGGGGAACAGGACATAGATTTTCTCGAACGTCTCCTTTTCAAAGAAGCGGTCTAACACAATGCGGGCGTCGCCTCTCAATAGCTGGATATTCTTCAAACCCCGTTTTTCGATACGAGGGATCAGCTTGTGAAACCGTTTCCAGGCTATCTCAATAGCGACAAACTGCTTGTCCGGCCAGGCCTCGGCCAGGTCCATGAGCAGATCCCCGCGTCCGGGTCCGATTTCAAGAACATCGCCCCCCTCAACCGACGAACCCTTCGGATAAATGAGAATCGGTTTGCGTGATTCGAATTCCCTGGGAAACTTCTTCATGAATCGGGAGTCTTGAGTATATGAATCAAAGCGTCTTCCAGGCACCGATGCCGGAATTCAAAACCGGCGTCCGTCAGTTTCTGTGGCAGTGCTCTCTGGCCCCGCAGCAGCAGCTCATCCCCCATCTCACCGAACATGGCCCTGACGGCCAACCGGGGCACGGTCAGGAAGGTCGGTCGGCGCAATACTTTGCCTAGGCATATGGTGTATTCGGCATTGGTCACCGGCTCGGGCGCAACCAGGTTGACCGGGCCGGACAGGCTCTCGGCGTACAGCAAGAACTCGATAATGTGTACAACGTCTTCAAGCGCAATCCAACTGAAGTACTGATTCCCCGTGCCTAGTTTGCCGCCCAGGCCCAGCTTGAAAACGGGCAACATCAGCGGCAAAGCTCCCCCCTTCTTCGTCAGGACAACGCCCGTTCGCATGTGAACGATTCTCACTCCGGCATCTTTTACCGGCTGTGCCGCCGCTTCCCAGTCCGCGCAGAGTTCCGCCACAAATCCCCGTCCCGGCCCACTTTGTTCAGTAACGACTTCATGCCCCCGATCGCCATAATAGCCCGCGCCGGAGGCGGAGACAAACACCTTCGGCGGATCGGACAATGTCGAAACTACTTCACTCAGAAACCGGGTACTGATAACTCGACTATCATGAATCCGTTTCTTCTTGCTTTGGGTCCAGCGCAGACCGGCAAGCGATTCGCCGGAAAGATGAACGACAGCATCAATACCCTCGATCTCCGCTGCATCTATCCTGTGTTCATAGGGATCCCAGAAGACGGTCTTCTCGTGACTCTCCGCCGGCCCTCGTACGAGACGAACGGTTTCGTGCCCGTTGGCGTGCAGGTATTCCCTTACTGACGTGCCGATCAGCCCCGATGCACCTGACATTAGAATCTTCACACAAATACTCCTTCGGCAACAGAGAAATGGCAGATTCACTTCATGTATAGAACAAAACCGCCGACGAAGGATTTTGTTCGGCGCTAGTGCTTGAAGTGCCGGTGCCCGGTAAACACCATGGCGGCGCCGGCTCGGTCGGCAGCCTCGATTGCCTGCTCATCGCCTTTCGAGCCGCCGGGCTGAATTATAGCCGTCACGCCGGCATCAGTGGCCACTTCGACGCCGTCCGGCATCGGGAAGAACGCATCGGACGCCATCACGGCTCCCTTAGCACGATCTCCGGCCCGTTTCACCGCCATGAAAACGGAGTCGACACGCGATGTTTGCCCCATGCCGATACCTACCGTAGCCGTATCTTTCGTCAGCACGATGGCGTTGGACTTTGTATGCTTGACGACTTTCCACCCGAACAGCAGCGACCGGAGTTCCTCTTCCGTTGGCGCCCGTTTCGTGACCGTTTTCAATTCGCCGGCACCGGTCTCCAGTGTGTCGGCCTCCTGCAAAAGCAGTCCGCCACGAATCACTTTGTAAACCATGTCAACCTTCGGCATACCGTCGGCAATGGCCGGCAGGGCCAGCAGACGACGGGTCTTCTTCTTTTTCAGCAGTTTGAACGCATCCTCGCTGAAAGAGGGCGCGACCATGCATTCCACGAACGGCGTTTCATGCAGCAGCTTGGCGCAGTCCATATCCACCGGTCGATTCAACCCGATTATGGATCCGAATGCCGACAGCGGATCGCTGTCGTACGCCGCCTGATACGCCTCAGCGATCGTCTCGCCGGTCGCCGCACCGCACGGATTCGCGTGCTTGAGCACGCAGGCAAACGGTTCCTTGAAATCGAGCAGCATGTCCAGACAGGCGTCCAGGTCACCGTAGTTGTTGTACGACAGCTCCTTGCCGGACAGGATTTCGGCATTGAGGAGCGACGGACCGCGGTATTCATCTTTCACGTACAGGGCCGCTTTCTGGTGAGGATTTTCGCCATACCGAGGCTCGGATCGATACGTGAAGGACAGATGCAACTGCGAAGGAAAGGCCTCCTTCTTCTCTTTTTTCGCCGCTTCTCCGGAACCTGCGAAAAACTCGGCTATGCTCGTATCATAGCGGGATGTTACCTCAAACACCTTGGCGGCACTCCTCTTGCGAAACGCCAGTGACGTGGCGCCGTGATTGGTCTGCATCTCCTCCACTAACTCATCATAGTCACGAGCATCTACGACCACCGTGACACTCTCATAATTCTTGGCAGCCGACCGCAGCATGGTGGGGCCGCCGATGTCGATGTTTTCGATGATTTCCTCGTCGGTGGCGTTGGTCCGGGCCAGAGTCTGTGCGAACGGGTACAGGTTGACGACCACCAGGTCGATAGGTTTGTAATCCTGTTCGCTGAGGGTCTGCATATCGTTCTCGTTTTGGCGGCGAGCCAGCAATCCGGCATGGATCTTCGGGTGCAGCGTCTTCACGCGCCCGTCGAGTATCTCGGGACACCCGGTAAACGTGGATACTGAAACCGTCTGAACGCCGGCTTCCTTGAGCTGTTTCAAAGTACCGCCGGTGGACAGAATCTCCACCCCCATTTGGTCGAGATGCTCGCCCAATTTGGTAACGCCGGTCTTGTCGGAAACGGATATCAACGCTCGTTGTATCTTGACCTTGTCAGGCATAGACTGTAGTCCTGTTTTTGTTTTGATAAGACATATGTGCGAAGAACACTTACTTCCCTGTCAATAATCGCTGGGCTTCACGGTATCTCGTGGCCGAAGCCTCCACCACTTCGTCCGGCAGCGCCGGCGCCGGGGGCTTCTTGTTCCATCCCAGTTGAGCCAGATAATCGCGGACCGGCTGCTTGTCGAACGATGGCTGCGACTGTCCGACTTCGTACTTATCGACCGGCCAGAAGCGACTCGAATCGGGCGACAGCACTTCGTCGATCAGTATGAACTTACCGTCCTTGAACCCGAACTCGAATTTCGTATCGGCAATGATAATCCCCTTCGTCAGGGCGTAATCGGCCGCTTTCGTGTACACCGCCAGCGACTTTTCCCGGCACAGCTCGGCCGTGTTCCCACCGATCAGGTCTACCAGCTGCTCGAAACTGATGTTCTCATCGTGCCCGTCATCGTTCTTGGTCGACGGCGTGAAGATCGGCTCCGGCAACTTCTGCGACTCTTGCAGGTCTGGCCGAAATTCGAATCCGTGCACCGTGTTGGAGCCCGCTTTCCGGGCGGCTTTGAGCTCCTTCCACATCGAGCCGGAGATATAGCCGCGGACGATACACTCGCAGTCGATGCGTTCCGCTTTGGTCACGATCATGGACCTGCCTTCGAGTACGTCCCGGTACTTCCGCAATTCCGCGGGATAGCTGCCGATGTCAGCCGTAATGAAGTGGTTATCAACCACGTCCGACAGGAAGTCAAACCAGAAAATAGACATTGCCGTCAGTACTTTGCCCTTGCCCGGAATGCCGTTCGGCATCACGACGTCGAACGCCGAAATACGGTCGCTGGCCACGAACAGCAGCGAATCTCCCAGATCGTAGACATCGCGCACTTTCCCCCGCACCAACAGGGGGAATTCCTTTATCTCTGTCGTCAGGACGACATCTTCAACGTTGCTTTTCATATTCACCTTGAATGAGTTTGTTCAGCACCCGAGGGTACCATTTGTGTTCTTGTTCGAGAATCCTTGCCGCCAATGAACCCGGGGTATCACCCGGTTCGACCGGCACCGTTATCTGATGCAGCACATTCCCGTGGTCATATACTTCATCAACGAGATGAATGGTCAAACCTGACTCCGTATCGCCGGAATTCAGCACCGCCTCATGAACGTGGTGACCGTACATCCCCTTCCCGCCGTATTTCGGCAGCAACGCCGGATGGATATTGACAATGCAACCTCGATATGCTTTTACCACGTTGGCCGGCAACAACTTAAGATACCCGGCCAGAGCAATGTAGTCCACCCCGTGTTGGTTCAAACGATCCAACAGATCCGCCGCTGCCGCCTCCGGCGTCTCGTAATCCCTGGGCTTATATACGAAGGAATCGATCGATTCGTTTTCGGCTCTCTTGAGGCCGTAGGCTTTGCCCAGTGATGATACCACGAACACGATTGCCGCATCCAGAATCCCCGATTTAGCGGCGTCGATCAAGGCCTGCAGATTCGATCCGCCTCCCGAAATAAAGACGGCTATACGTGGCTTAGTGACGGTCAAACCAGTGAGTCTCTCCTGACTTTCTGCATCTGCATGGTTTCAGTTCAACAGACGAATACCTAATTAGAGTGAGGAATATACGGCTGCATACGGGATTGTCAATTGTTATCGAAAAACGCTATTCGGTCTCGATATCGCTAAGAAACTCAAGCATATCAGCATTGAATTTCTCCGGGGCTTCAAGATTGACCATGTGACCGATGTCTTCATATATATGTAAGCGGCTGTTGGGGATACGCCCGTCTAACTCCCTGGCCAGGGGAACGAAAATCCTGTCTTCGCTTCCGGCAAAAATACAGGTCGGAACCATTATCTCATGGACGCGCTCCAGATCATGGCCAGGATGCGGATATTTGCCGCGCCGTTCATCCAGCCAGGGCGCCCCGGAGTGATCACGAATCATTCTCTCCATTAGATTCTTGATATCGGCCTGGTCCGATCCGTAATATGAGGTCGAGATTTGCAGCCACTTCTCCCTCGCCGCTTCGACACCTCTTTCGCGCACCATCTGATCTATTTTCGAAATGCGCTTGCCGATATCCCATCCCGCCGCCCCGGTACTGACCAGCGTCATCGAGCGCAGTCTCTCTTGATTCTTCAGCGCGTACCCGATGGCGGTCGAGCCGCCCATTGACAGCCCAACTATGTGGAATCGTTCGAGCTCCAGCGCATCGACAAACCGGGCCAGGTCCTCGACCCGGTCGGCGCGGCTGTAGCCGGTCGAAGGTGCATCGGACAGCCCGTGCCCGCAGGCGTCCATGAGAATGAGATGGTACCCATTGCTCTCAAAAAAAGGCACCGATGGTGCCCACATGCGGCGGTCGAGCGTGAAACCGTGAAGTAATATGATGGGGGCGGTGGAAACACTCTCGGGTTTATATTCATTGTAGTGGAGACTGAGGTTGTTGATGCGTACGCGGGGCATGGGGTGGTTGTGGTTCCTTTCGTTTGTTGGGAGAGAATATATTTGAGGCGGGCGGGATGTCAACGAATCGATCGTGTGTTGTGGGGATTCAGACCCACGACCGTTTCCGGCGGGTCTGAAGACCCGCGCGGCAGAAGGCAGGCAGATGTGGACATCTGCCAACCACTGAACCAAAGCTGACCAGCATCAGGTCACACCCCGCCGTAGGCGGGCCAGGACCTGACGCAACATACCAATAGTTCGCTCGTGGCGGACCGTAGGCGGGCCAGGACCTGACGCAATACACCAAGGGACCAGGGCTACAACATCGGCAGATATTTGTCCAACTCCTGCTGGCTGACGTGGATGCGGTAGTCGTCCCACTCGATCATCTTGTTCTCGATCAGCTTCTGCCGCACGTGATCGCCCAGCGTCTCGCGGATCAAGTCGGATTCCTCGAACGTTCGGACTGCGTTTTCCAGAGAGTTGGGTAACATGTCAATATTCAGACCGGCTTTCTTCTCGTCCGACATGTGGAAAATGTTTTCCTCGATCGGCGGCGGCAGCTCGTAATTGTTCTCGATTCCCTTGAGACCTGCCGACAGCATACACGCAAACGCCAGGTACGGATTGGCGGCCGGGTCCGGCGAGCGCAGCTCAATCCGCGTGGCTTTCTCCTTGCCGACCCGATACAACGGCACACGCAACATACTGGAGCGGTTGCGCCGTCCCCAACTGACATAAACCGGCGCTTCGTAACCCGGAACCAGACGCTTGTAAGAATTGACCCACTGGTTGGTTACGAGGGTAAACTCCCGGACGTGTGTCAGCACACCGGCCATGAACTGCCGGGCGACTTTAGACAGGTTGTACTCTCCATCGGCGTCAAAGAACAGGTTCTTATCGTCCTTGAATAGCGACATATGACAGTGCATCCCCGAGCCGTTCTGTCCGAACACCGGCTTCGGCATGAACGTAGCATACATCCCTTTTTGATAGGCAACCTGCTTGACGACGAATTTGTACACCTGGGCAAAGTCCGCCATGACGAGCGCCTCCTGGTATTTCAGGTCGATCTCGTGCTGCGACGGCGCCACTTCATGGTGGGAGCATTCCACCGCGATATCCATCTGCTCCAGCGCATTGACCGTCGCTTTGCGGGCCTTGGAGCCCTCATCCACCCAGCCGTAATCGAAGTAGCCGTCGTGGTCAAGGAACTTTGTCCCCTGATCATCATGAAAATAGAAATACTCGATTTCGGGTCCGACATAATAAACCCAGTCCTTGTCGGCGATCTTCTGGAGGTTACGCTTCAAAATCCAGCGGGGGTCACCGTCATACGGCGTACCGTCGGGATTCGTGATGTCACAAAACATCATGGCCACCTTTTCACCGGAGACATCCCACGGTAAAATACGAAACGTCACCGGATCCGGCATGGCCATAAGGTCCGATTCTTCGATCCGGGCGAAGCCCTCGACTGATGATCCGTCGAAGCCCTGACCTTCTTCGAGCACCTGTTCAATCTCCGAACGCGTAATCGACATCCCTTTGATTTTGCCGAGCACGTCGGTGAAGCAGAGTCTGATGTAGCGCACTCCGGCCTCATCTATATGTCTTAACACGTCTTCCCTGGTTCGAGTCATATCTGCACTCCTGTCTTTGATTTCATCGATTTATGGCAATATCAGGTCCGTTACAAAACGGCCGACTGCGAAAAACCAAATGTAACCGAGTCGGATCGAAAATCAACCAAAATCATGACAGATGCCATTTTAGCGATAGTATATCGACCGAAAAAATACACTTTACATATCGACCGGCCGGAGTGATAAATAAGACAGAGACGGGGAAATGAGTCTTACTGAAGATCCAGCGTGATGTTCGGATGGGCGGGGCTGAGTTGACGGTAAGCGACGCCGGCCATGTCGAAAATCTTGCGTGCGGCGACAAAGATATCCTCGGCCCGGTAGGCGTCGGACAGATAGACGACTTCCTTAATCCCAACCTGCACAATGAGTTTGGCGCATTCGTTGCACGGGAACAGGGAAACGTAAATCGTCGCTCCATCCAAGTCAGCCTTGTTCGAGGCATTGGTGATGGCGTTCATCTCGGCGTGACAGACATACGGATACTTCGTGGCGAGGAACTCACCCTCGCGCCCCCACGGCAGAAGATCGTCGGAGCAGCCAATCGGAAAGCCGTTGTAACCGATGCCGATTATACGCTTTCTGGCGTTGACAATGCACGCGCCCACCTGCGTGTTGGGGTCCTTGGACCGTAACGCGGACAGCTGCGCCACCGCCATGAAGTACTCCTCCCACCCGAGATAATCCAACCGTTTGTTCGTCATAACGTGATAGTATAAATCAATCCGCTTTCGCCGAAAAGCCCTATTTAATTGTTTTCCGCTCACTGGATTTGATTGTCCGAAACATGACAAAATAGTAGCAAACGTCTTGGAATTAGAAAGGTATCTTGCTAATATGTTCGCCGAATTTGAGTTGAAGAAGAGGTGTTTATGACGAGAGCAACTGCGACAGTCACCTGCCTGCTAGTAGCGGTATTCAGCCTGACAAACTGCCTTTGGGCCGATGACCTTGCCGATAAAGAACCGTCGACGGGCACTATCAAGGGGCAGGTGATCGATGCCATAACGAAATCGCCGGTGGTCGGCGCAAACGTGGCCATCCGAAAGCTATTGGTACGGTCGCCCGGCATTTGGCGGAAGCGACCTATTGGATATGAACGAATAAGGAACCCTATCGAGACCCAGCTTTGAAGCAGAATGTGCCAACGGGGGTATAAACGCGTACTTGTCATGAGCTCTCCGAAGCTCGAGGAATGATTGCGACATACCCCCGGGACAAAATCATGCCGCCCTGACGGCGAAGAGATGACTCCGGCTTACACTCCGACGAAGCGGGTGCGTAGTTATGCCCTGACAGACAGCCAAAAACACTTGACAATTGACAAGCTCTCAGAGATGACATGTTTAAGTCACGCGAAGGGGAGTCAAAGGGTGATGCCATTATCATCTATAGCTTCCTGGTCCGGCTTCTATTCGAGACACAGGAACCATTCGGCTCACTGGTTGTGTCCCCCCGTGTATCGATCCAGAAAATCTCTCCTATAACTCTCGAACCGCCCCTCCTCGATCGCCTGCCTGATATTCCGCATCAACTGCTGATAAAAATACGTGGAGTGATATGTCGCCAATACCATGCCGGTAATCTCCGACTGGTTGTACAGGTGCCGCAGGTAGGCCCGGCTGTAGCGCCGGCACACCCGACAGTCACAGTCGGGATCCAGGGGGCGCTCGTCCCGGGTATATTCCGCGTTACGGTAAGTGATCTGCCCGACCGACGTAAACACGTTGCCGGTGCGCGCATTGCGGGTGGGTAACACGCAATCGAACATATCGACTCCATAACCGACCGCCATCAGGATATCCTCGGGGTAGCCGACGCCCATCAGATACCGTGGCTTTTCGGCCGGCAGATACTGTATCGTATGCGCCAGAATTTCTTCCATCTCAGCCTTGCTTTCTCCGACCGAGAGTCCCCCGATCGCATAACCGGGAAATTCCATCGCCACTATCTCTTCCGCCGATTGTGTACGTAAGTCCCTGTACGTTGACCCCTGCACTATCCCGAACAGGCGTTGCCTGTTCATTGTATCTTCTCGCAGCCTGTCATAATATGCGAGACAATGCCTCCCCCAATCAGTAGTGCGGCGGACACCAACCGCGGCTTGCTGCCGATCTGCCGGATAGGGCACACACTGATCGAACGCCATGATGATATCCGCTCCGAGTGCTTCCTGAATCTCCATTACCTTGAGAGGACTGAACAGGTGGCGGGAACCATCATGATGTGACTGAAATTCGACGCCCTCGTCGGTTATTTTCGATATATGCTGCAGAGAAAATACCTGAAAACCGCCGCTATCGGTCAAAGTCGGTTTGCGCCAACCGGCGAATTCCGCCAGGCCTCCTTGCGACTGCACGACTTCGTGCCCCGGACGAAGGTACAGATGATAGGTATTCCCGAGAATGATCTCAGCCCCGACCTCTTCGAGGCCCTCGCACGTCAGCGCCTTGACGGCGCCGCTGGTGCCGACCGGCATGAAGGCGGGTGTCTGGAATGTACCGTGGGCAGTCTCTATTTGGCCGCGGCGGGCGGTGTGGTCGCTTCTTAGCAGCTGGTACATCTGGTTACCGTCTCAATGGTGTGCAGGTTAGGAGCCTCGCGATCCTGACTGGATTCCTGCCTTTGCAGGAATGACAAATGGTGAGGCAGGAATGACGAGCCGTGAGGCAGGTATGACCTGTCTGGGGCGGACCCGCGACCTGCCCCAACAGCGCAGTCGGCACCATTCTCCCCCGGCGAGCATCTCACCCCAGCAATATCTCCAGCGCCTGCTGCAAGTGCTTGACTCCGACCACGTCAATTCCGGCGCCCCCGGTCCGTTTCACGTTTGTCTTGGGCGCGAGCACTGATGTAAATCCCATTTTCGCCGCTTCCTTGATACGCTGCTCTATCATGGTCACACCCCGCACTTCCCCGGACAAGCCCACCTCCCCCACCACCAGTGTTCGGGGATCAATGGGCTTGTTCATAAGCGAAGACGCTATTGCCGCCTGCATAGGCAGGTCGATACCCGGCTCTGACAGCTTCAAGCCGCCCGCTATGGACACGAAGACGTCGTTACCGGACATCGGGTAGCCGCATCGTTTCTCCAGTATCGCCAGCAGCAAGGCCAGGCGCTTGTTATCGATGCCGCCCGCCACCCGCTGCGGCGTGCCGTAATTGGCCGGCGTGACGAGCGCCTGGATCTCAATGAGCAGCGGCCGCTGACCCTCGCAGATGCTGGTGACGACCGAACCGGTGCGACTGTCGTCGCTTCTCTCCGACAGAAACAGCGATGACGGATTGGTAACCTCGATCAAACCGTGCGGCAGCATTTCGAACAAACCGATCTCGGATACCGATCCGAATCGGTTCTTGGCGGCGCGCAAGATGCGATAGAGGTGAGAACTGTCCCCCTCAAAGTAAATAACCGTGTCCACCATATGTTCCAGCAGTTTCGGTCCCGCCACCAGGCCGTCTTTCGTCACATGACCTATAAGAAACAGCGCTATTTCCCGGGACCGCGCCTGCAGCAAGAGCTGGTATGCCGTTTCCCGGATCTGGGCGATCGTCCCGGGGGGCGAGTCCAGCTGCGAAGATGACACCGTTTGGATGGAATCCACCAGCACGACCCGAAAGTTCTCCCGGCTGATAATGGTGACGATTTCCTCCAGGTTAGTGGCGTTGATAATGGAGATGTTCTCCCCGCGCACTTGCAGCCGGTTGGCCCGCTGCTTGATCTGCGGCAAAGACTCTTCGCCGGTGATATACCCTACGGCCAGCCCCTGACGAGAGTACCGGTCCGCTACCTGTAAAAGCAGCGTCGACTTGCCGATTCCGGGTTCGCCGCCGATCAATATGCCGGCGCCGGGCCAAAGCTGACCGCCGAGCACGCGATCGAACTCGCCGATGCCGCTGGCGAACCCCTGAGCCGATTCCAGGCTGATCTCCGTCAGTCGCGCACTCTCCGACCGGGGAACGCCGGACGTTTCACGCGCCCCGGTAACGATCTTCTCTTCCACCAGCGTGTTCCACTGACCACATTCCCGGCACTGGCCTTGCCAGCGCGGATGTTCGGCCCCGCACTGAGAACAGAAAAAGGCGGTTTTGGTCTTGCGCTTGATTGCCACTATAACACCTCGATCGGCCCCGAGCCTTCCCCGCTGACGAACTGCCGGACGATCTTGTCATCCGTGCTCTGCAGCTCATCGGTATTGCCATCGAAGCGTACCTCACCTTCATACAACATGATTATCCGATTCGATATCTTCAGCGCCGATCGCATATCGTGAGTTACGGAAATCGACGTCACATTCAGCATCTGGTTCAGCTCCAGGATGAGATCGTTGATGACATCGGCCGTGATCGGGTCCAGTCCGGTGGTCGGTTCATCGTAGAGCAGGGCTTCCGGGTTACCGGCGATGGCTCGCGCCAGACCGACCCGCTTCCGCATCCCTCCCGAAAGTTCCGCTGGGCTCTTGTTGGCGGCGTCACTCAAACCGACCATCTCGAGCTTTTCCTGCACGATCTCTGCCACCTCACTCTTCGAGTACTTGCGTGACTCTTTGAGTCCCAGTCCGACGTTCTCGGCTACCGTCATCGAATCAAACAGCGCCGCCGACTGAAAGAGCATGCCGATCCGACGACGCAGGTTGGTGAGCCGGCTGGAATTGAGCGTCGCTATATCTTGATTGTCAAACAGTATGCGCCCGGAATCGGGCTCGAGCAGCCGCGTGATATGTTTCAGCAAAACGGATTTGCCGCAGCCGGACTGACCGATGATCGTGATGGATTCTCCCCGCGGTACGTCAAAAGAGACGCCTTTCAACACCGGTTGTTCATCGAATGAACGATACACATTTTCGATCTTGATCAACGGCTCGCTCATACCTTACACCCGGAACAAAATGACGGCGAAGATGAAGTTGAAGATGAGTATCAGGACGGAAGAGACCACCACGGATCTGGTTGTCGCTTTGCCTACTCCCTGGGCGCCCCCACTGGTCTGAAAACCCTGATAGCAACCCACCAGACCGATCAGGAACCCAAAGACTCCGGCTTTGATCAGCCCGTTGCGGAAGTCGGACAGTTTGAATGACTCCTTGAATCCCGACAGGAATATCTCGCTGGAGATATCGACACCGGCGGCGCTGATCACCACGCCGCCCAGAATAGCGACGAAATTGGCGAATATGACTAAGAACGGAACCATCAACAGGCAGGCCACGATCCGCGGCATGACCAGGTATCGCACCGGATTGATACCCATTGACTCCAGAGCATCGATTTGTTCGGTTACTTTCATTGTCCCCAGTTCGGCCGCGATCCCGGCTCCCACGCGCCCGGCGAACACGATCGCTGACAGCACCGGCGCCAGCTCGATCACCACCGCTTTCCCGACTGCGTGGCCGAGATAGATGAGGGGCGCGCCGATGAACTTGAACTGATACGCCGCTTGCCAGGCCGACACCGCCCCGACAAACACTGAGATAATGACAATCAAGGGCAGCGACTGAACCCCCAGCACATAGATTTGCTCGACAATCAACCCCAGTGACACGTGGATTTTCTTCAAAGAGACGACGAATCGCCCGAGCATCACCGTCACTCCCCCCAGTTCGGAGATGAATGTGACTCCGTGTCGACCCAGAGTGACCAGTGAGGACTTCATATATGCTTCCTAGAATGGCACATCCGTACCATCGACCGGCTCGACGTCGGGCGGGACGTCGCGATAACCCGGAGCCAGATTCTCGAAACGGGCAAACTCTTTGACAAAAGCCAGCCTCACGACTCCGGTCGGCCCGTTACGCTGCTTAGCAACGATGATCTCCGCCTGCCCCTCGACTTCCTGGTATTTGGGATCGGTTCGTCCCAGATGAGACAGGTAATGCTCCGGACGGTAGATAAACATGACCACATCCGCATCCTGTTCGATAGCGCCGGACTCCCGGAGATCAGACAACTGCGGTCTCTTCTCCCCGCCCCGCTGTTCCACCTGGCGCGACAACTGTGAGCAGGCAACCACCGGAATCTCCAGCTCCTTGGCCAGGGACTTGAGACTGCGCGAGATAGTCGCCATTTCCTGCTGGCGATTCTCGAACCGGCCCGAGGCGTGCGCCATCTGCAGATAATCAACTATAATCAAGTCGATATTGTGTTGTGCTTTCAAGCGGCGAGCCTTGGCGCGAATTTCCAATGCCGACAGCGTGGGCGTGTCGTCGATAAATATGGGCGCCTCGGCCAGCGCGCCGCCCGCCACCGTCAGGCTGCTCCAGTCCTGATCGCGCAGCTTCCGGGCCCGAAGCTTCTGTTGCGATATTTTGGCCCGTCCGCAGAGCATCCGGAGAGCGACCTGCTCCCGTGACATTTCCAGAGAGAACACCCCCACGCCCTTGCCACGCGAAACACTGATCATCTCGGCTATATTTATCGCCAGAGCCGACTTACCCATCGACGGCCGCCCGGCGACTATGATCAGGTCACCACGATGCATGCCGTTCGTCATGACGTCGAGGTCCGTAAAGCCGGTTGGGATGCCGACCAGGCCGCTGTCCGGGGACTGCAGGTTTTCGATATCTTCGAACGTGGCCGGAATGAGCTCCTTGATGGAGATGAAGCCCTTGCGCAGTCGCCTTTCCGACAGGGCGAAGATGTTCTGTTCCGAAACATCGAGCAATTCATCGACTGTCCCTTCGACGGAATAGGCGCTGCGCACTATCTCGTTGGAAGTCTGGATCAGTCGCCTTAACAAGTACTTCTCCAAAACGATGCCGGCATACTTCGCGGCATTGGCCGTCGTCGCCACGTATTCGGCCAGGTCTACCAGGTAGACGCGTCCCCCCACTTGGTCCAGCGTGCCCCGGTCGGCCAGAACACTGGCAACTGTCGTGATATCGCACGGCTCGTGCTTCTCGAACAGTTCCAGAGCGGCATTGAATATGAGACGATGTTTGGGAATGTAGAAGACCTCAGCATCATCGATGAGTTCGATGACATCGTGCAGGGCTTCCTCGTCCTTCAGGATCGAACCCAGTATCGACTTCTCGGCGTCGAGATTGTGCGGCGGCTGGAGTTCCTGGGATCTCGTGTCTGTCTGAGCCCGGTATGCCATCACCTCACATCTCTTTCAATTTAGTCATCAGCATCTGCATGTCGTCCCACGTACCCTGTTTGTACGACGGAAACCGAAGAAGGGCCGCCGGATGATAGGTGACCATCAACGGTACCCCCTCGAACTCATGCCACCGCCCGCGCAGCTTGCCCAGGGGCGTTGAAGTCTTCAGCAACGCCTGCCCCGCTATCCGACCCAGTGCACAGATCACCTTCGGCTTAATAAGCCGAATCTGCTCCAGCAGGTATGGCAGACACTGTTCCATCTCCTCCGGTAACGGATCCCGGTTGTTGGGCGGCCGGCACTTGAGGATATTGGCGATATACACCTGGTCGCGTGAGAGCTTCATAGCCGCGAGGATCTTGTCCAGCAGCTTGCCGGCGCGGCCCACGAAGGGCTCCCCCTGTAAATCCTCATCCCGGCCGGGAGCTTCGCCCACGAACATGATGTCGGCGTCTGGATTTCCCACACCGTAGACGAACTTCGTCCTCGTTGCCCCCAGCAGGCATTTCTGACAATCGCAGATGGCCGCCCGATGGGCTGCCAACGATTCGTATTCCGGTTCTTTCGTTGTCATTTCTGATGTTCCAAACAGATCAACCGGCAGCGTGGATGGATCGGATGATCTGCTTTCCGCATGGTTTTCCGCAGTCGGTCGGGATTCAATGATCATCTCTCCCAGTCCAAGATCCACCTGCGCCTGCAAAGCACGCCGCAGCAATGTCGCGATATCCGACGGATGTTCCTTCATTCTTCCCGTACTCTCAAAAACCCAAACTACAGCTTTTCTGAGACTATTTCAAGAAGCTTATAGGCTAGTTCAGACTTTTTCAGCAAGGGGAAAGCGATTTCCTCTTTGTCTCTCGTGAGAACAAGAACCTGATTGGTGTCCGAGGCAAACCCGGTGTTAGGTCCGGGCTGGTTGACGATGATTATATCGAGCTGCTTCTCTTTCAGCTTGAGCGCGGCATTCTGTTTGGCGTTGTCCGTCTCCAATGCAAACCCGACAATCAACTGATTCCGCTTCTGTTTGCCAATCTCCTTGAGGATGTCCACGGTCGGCCGAAGGTCCAGAGAAGATAACCGTGTGCTCTTCTTGAGCTTGCCCTTTGAGACTTCTTTCGGGCGGAAATCAGCCGGCGCCGCGGCCATTATCAGGCATTCAGTTCTACCGAACTCATTCTTCACGGCATTGAACAGATCCTCTGTCGAAACGATATCGACTCTTCTCACACCCCTTGGTGTGGGAAGCGACGTCGGCCCTGAGATCAAAGTTACCTCGGCACCGAGCCTATGAGCCGCCTGTGCCAGAGCATAGCCCGTCTTACCGGATGAATGATTGGAGAGATACCGAACCGGATCAATCGCCTCCTGAGTCGGCCCCGCCGTTACGAGGACTTTCTTACCCCGGAGGACTTTTTTTTTCCTTGGGAGAAGTATGTCCGTATCGCGTCGAATATCGTCTCGGGCTCGGCCATCCTACCTACGCCCAAGTGGCCGCAAGCCGTGTCTCCCTCGCCCGGGTCAACCGAAAGGTACCCCAGGTCCTTAAGCGCGTTAAAGTTGCGCTGAGTGACGGGGTTGTTCCACATGGTCGGATTCATGGCCGGGACGATCATGATCGGTTTGTCCGACGCGCAGACGACTGTTGTCAGAAGATCATCGCTTATACCAGAAGCGACTTTGCCGAGGAAGTTGGCCGTAGCCGGCGTAATCACGATAAGATCCGGCCAAACCGCCAGGTCAATATGACGCGTGGCGACGAAACTGTTATCGTCAAACAGCTTCGTGAGCACCGGCCTTTCGGAGACGGTTTCGAGTGTGAGCGGCGTTATGAACTTGGTGGCAGCCTCGGTCATTACGACCTGAACTTCAGCCTGTTCTTTGTGAAGGAATCGCACAAGATAGGGAATCTTGTAGCAGGCAATCCCGCCTGTCATGCCGATGAGGATTTTCTGATTCTTGAGAGACATCTGCGCTAATTGAGACGCGAGGAATCCGGTTCGACCTCGTCATCCAGGCCAAAACTCTCCAGATCCTCGAAATCGGTCGTGACCATCGATGACACAATCAGCTTCATCTGGTCCAGGGTGACATTGCGAGCGCCTATCATGGCCGATCGTTCCAGAATGGCCTCGAATTGCTCATAGTCTATCAGTGACAGACTCAAGAGTTTGATGAGAAAACCGTAAGCCTCCGGCGTTACCTGCACCCTTTCGGAATGAGATAGTATGCGCACCGATGATGTCGAACGCGGGAAATTCGCATAAAACTGCTCCGGGGCATTCTCGAACCGGTGTAACAGCCAGGAATACGCCGACGAAATCTCGTCCTCTGAATACCCCTCGGCCTCCAGAAGCGATGAGAGTTCGTCAGAACTGGTCAAGTGGCCTCTACTACCCTGCATGTAATCAATGAGGAAAACTACAATCTCTAGTATTCTGTTTCTCATATTCCGTTCAACTTATACGTCCTAGCACGTAAAATAGCACATAATTCGAGGTATGCAAGGCAAAAACAGTCCCGGTGCCCCGATTGTCGGCCGAACCCTGAAATGTGACTGATTTTGTATTGCGGTGACTGTCTCACTGACCTATTTTGGGGTATCGGAAGCGTCTCAGAATGCGCCTGCCGTGCGCGATTGAGTTAAGTATCGCTTTCAATAAAAAATGGCCAACAGATTATGCCCCCGTAGCTCATCTGGATAGAGCATCTGCCTTCTAATTACTCGCCGAGCCTCTGTCGGAATGGACACTTTTCGGTGTCGCGCTGATGTCGTCGGGCTCTGTAATATAAGCAATCTTATTCTTACGTATGGAGCCGCATGTTGCCATCCGGTGGAGAATCAATGGAGTCGTGGTTGTAACGGCCTTCTCTGTGGACAGGCTGCCGGTCTGAATCTCTGCTCCTGGCGCCGGCACTAAACTAGTGCTTGCCCACAGACTCTAGAGTTCAGAGCCAACCAGAATCTACCCTATATCCAACCATACCTGGTGTGCCCGAGTCGAACTTAGATCTGATACCCAGCGAGGTGTTTACTAAGGTCGGCGGGGCGAGCATCCTCCGGACAAGAAACGGTATAAAAGTTCATCGCCGCTACGACCCGTATACCGTCCTGAGAGTTCAGGGCGCGTGCATAGTGTGGATGTAATCTGGCATCAAAGAAGATCAGATAGCCAGCTACTGGATACAGTATTGAACAGTCGTCGTCAATTTCGTCGACACTGTTGGATTCCGAGCGATTCGAGATCACCAACTCACCTCCGATTTGCGAATGATGGCTCGTGGCGAAGAAAAGACCTTGAATCGGATTGCTGTCAACATGTGCCTCATACCTCATACGCTGCCCACGCTGAACGTTCAGTACGACGCCATATAGATCGTTCCTGGCGACTGATACGGACTCATGGCATATGCTCTGCGCCAGATGAAGGTACTCATTATGATATAGATCGTACAGCCAGGGTAACTCGTTTCGCACACAATAGCCGTCAACGGTAGCGACGTTTATCGTCAGATTGGAATCTCCTTCTCGCGATGAACTATGGCGTGGCAACAGTATCCGATCATCTGCGGATTTCCTCGCCACAGCAATCATGTCCTCGCTCCATGATTTCGGCAAGAGGCTGGTAACGTCAAAGGTTGTCCACCTGAATCTCTCAATCACGTTGCTTCCTCCAAATGTCTAAGGGCTTCTCTTCGGCTTACTACAAGCGGTCTACCGTCGGAACGCTCATCGATATGGTCCCAACTACGTCCGGCAGAGTTATCGCGTTGGTGGGTGTCAAACCTAGTCGTCAATGATAGACTTCTGACGCCTGCCGCTGGGGACATCGGATCGAAGAATGCCGACGGCAGAGCGTGATCAGAGTGAAATTTCGACTGGTACGTATGCCGGTCTGTCATCTCACATTGGTTCGACGCCAATATAGTCCGTTCCGCCCATTTGACCGCAACGTCCTTGTCAAGCAGACCGCTGGCAACGCCCAGACCGACCGAATTAATAGAAAAACCGAAGCCGCAGGGAAACCGCCGATCACTCCACCATCTTTTGTCCCCGTGGACACTGAAGAAATTGACGGGTGTTTCCCAACACAGAGCCAGGTTGGGGTTACTTGGATGTTGCAAAAACACGCGGTCTAGCATTAGTGCGTCACACTCAACTTGGCGATTCAAGATGATTGACAATATGCGCATGGCAAGTTTTCGGACGGCGTCATTGGGCACCGCCTGAGCAATCTTAGGTGAACTCACCGCCAGGACATAGCCCAGCTTGGTGCCTTCGAAAGCGCCACGCAACCAAACGCGGTGGGAGCCTTGGATCGCTCGCCGTATATGGTCGTCGCCACAAAGCAGGTCATCTTCATCTATAATCTTGCATTCGAATAATCCACTTTTGGCCGCGTAGCGCGCAAACATGCAAGGCTGATGAGACCCGATCCATTGCATTAGAGCCCTGGTGCGGTTACGTCGGCCCGCGTTCGACCACATAATGCGCTGAGTTGAACCAATTTCGCTGGAGAAGCCGCAGGACTGTCGCCACGGATCGGAAGTAAGTTGGTGCAGCAGCCGTATTAGGTATCTGTCGTCGTGTGTCATGTAATTCGATTTTCGTTGGTCCACGAATTGAGGTTTGAGTACCATTCGCCTGGCCACGGCCTGCGCGGGAACGATTGGGCCCGAACACCTGGCAAATAGTGACGCGCCTCAGCCTGGAAATTCAATGTTGGACAAACGCTTTTGGCCAAACTCTCGAAACTAAGTAGAGCCACGATCACCGAAACAAACAGGCTGGACCCGACTAGGCCGAACTCTCGCTGAATCCGAAACAACCCTGATACAAAGCGTGTGATTTCGTAGGTGGCAGCCGTCATGCCAGAGTGGTCATTTACTAGATCAGCGACAGCCGCGGTGAACCCGTGTCTGTCTAAGCAGGTGGGAACCGAGGACGCCTGTCGCAAGACTATTTCGGCGCACGATGAACCGTCGTTGGTGACAATCCCATAGAAGAAAGTCACGAAGTCTTCTCGCGTGGCTGTATCCAGCTCCGTAACGATGCCGAAGTCAAGAAAGACCAGACTCCCGGATGAGTACAATATGTTGCCCGGGTGCAAGTCGGCGTGAACCAGGCCATCCACGAAGATCATTTTGTAAAGACATCGAACTCCCAACGTCATACACTGCCGGACTGATTCCGGGTCTTGATGTTTGACGCTTTCCAACCGAGTCAGACCGCGCACGTATTCCATCGTCAATACACCGGGAGTACATGCCGCCTCAATCAAGCGCGGCACTTGCACAGAAGGGAAATCCGCCAGGTTCTCACCAACGGCACGCAGGTGTTCGGCTTCTAATCGAAAGTCGAGTTGCCGCCACAAGAGCTGTTGAATCTCGGAGAAACACTGTTGCATGGGTACCGATCGAAAGGGAGCCAAAAACGACAGCAGGCGCGCGCCCGTTCTCATTATCACCAGATCGCACTCCAACCGCCTAAGAACTTCCGGTCGACGTATCTTGACTGCTACTTCAGTTCCGTCTGCAAGGTAACCCTGATGAACTTGGGCGATACTACCGCCGGCGACCGCGGTTGGCATAATCCGGTCAAAAATCAAGTCCAATCTGTCGCCAAACTGTTTCTCCAACTCTCGTCGTATCGATACCTTTGGCGCTGGACGAACCCGATCCTGAAGGCGAGAGAGTGGTTCCCGGATGCAACGGCTGAGCAGATCAGGCCTGGCGCTAATCAGCTGGGCCAACTTAATGTAGGTCGGCCCAAGGGATTCCATGAACGAAGCGAGAGCGGTCCCAAACCGTTTCCCATCCACATCAGTAGAAAGTTGATCGCGAACATGCGAGGTCAACAATGGGATGGTGTGCCATACTGTCAACCCGAAAACCTGGATCAGCCTGCGGACACACCTGGCCGCCAGTCCAAGCCGACACAACAAGTGAGTAAAGCCTGGATTGACGGCGGCCACTCTCAGTTCTGGACCCGGCATGTTCACTTGTCCAACAATCGGTCTACCGGCTGAAACATCATCGACTCTTGGCTTCCGAGATAAAGTAATTGAGGCCAAAAGGGTCTGCGAACATAACTCCCTCCTTGTTTTCTGACGTAACGCGGCATCCCGCCCCCTCCAGTCGAGTGCGCATCTCCGACAAGGAATCGACTTCGAAGGCGAAGAAGACCTTGCCAGCGTCGTTGTCCTCAACGTAGAAAGTCACGTCACCCAGTCGCAGTTGCGATTCTTGCTTCCCGCGTTCGATCAATTCCATTCCCAGGAATTCGCTCAGGAACTCGACAGCGGCGGTGTAATTGCCCACCTGTACTGCAATATGTGGCAGGAATCGAACATTCATGCCTATAACCTCCTTTAAAGGACTGGTCGCCCTACTCATTTTTCAGAGGATTCTGTGTATCTGGTCCACTTTTTCTCTCGGCATCGTCCTTAACATAGTACGAAATGGGGTAGATGCCGGGACATCTGTCATAGTGTTCTCCCGGATTCTCTGCTTTACCGTCTCGATCCCTGTCGATTTCCCCATCCAGAGTAGTATAGGACGGGCGGGTGTTCAACCCTATGGCGCCGTCGGGATCCGGATGGATATGACCGTAGTAGGCACCTACAGTATAGGTGTTGATATATGGCCGCACGCGTTCATCGATTATGTCGCCAAGATGAAACAATCCTGCTATAAGATCCATCCGTCCTGCGGGATCGAAGGTCGCTCGGTCCGGCCGCGTGTAGCCCCATGCATGAATGATTCCGGTCACGTGCTGTATTGCCTGCGCGCTTCTGATTGCGACCTGTGAGTCGAGCTCCCAAAGAGCCGAACGGCCGACCATGATACCTGCGTCCGGGATTATCCCCTCGGATTCGTCGCCCACGCGACCGGACGGATAGAAGGGTATTTTCATGAGGGTGCGCATCGACGCGACCCCCGTTCGCTCATCGCGCATCACAGTGCGGCCGCTGAATAGGGTACTCTCAATATGGAGCGAGCCATCAGAATGAAGCCCTTCCAGATGTTTTGTCAGGACAACGCGCTCCATCCGAGTGTCCGCACGGGTACAAGCCAGGAGTTGACCCGCGACACGCTTCTCCTGGATCGGGGCAAACAGATGATACAGCCACTTTCCCGGCTCGACCTCGACATACTCGCGCAGTGCCACCCGCAACGGTATTGTTTGATCGAATAACTCCTCTCCGTCTGACCTGGTCTCGGGTTCTTTCAAGCGCTGCGGACCGTCGTAATAGGCCAGAGCGAGAGGAAGCATATCTTCGGGAACACCCCGCCACTCAAGGAACTGCTTAAAAGCCGAGTAGTCCAGCCGCACCAGTTCCTCAAAGACCGAAGTCCTGACTTCAGGATCTTCCTCACCCTGCCACAAATCGAGGATTACGCCGAAAGCTGCAGTATCATACCGGTATGAATACTCGAAGATAGCATGCTCACGCACGGCGGCATCGGAGTGTGTCTGAGCATCTTCAAGAAGCTCGCTGTCCGTACGCAGGACTATTGGTTTTGCCACAGCTTTGAGGTGGGACGCAAAATGATCTTCGGCCGCCTTGATGGGATCCATGTAGAACTTTGACACAATTACTCCTTTCTATGGCATTATCTTCTTAAGTTGTCGATTGTGTTCCTCCGGGACAGAAGTGCTTGATGGAGTGCGCTTATCGGTTCGTGGGAGAATCTGGAAAGAGATATCCACAAACCGTCATTTGCTTGCCATATTGGTAGTGGCAAAACGCTAACCCTCGGTTTTTTATCTGGTTTCCGGCCCCAATTGCCGGGCAAACACACCGAGCCCGATTTTTACAATGTGCCTCTTAAATATGGGCTCGATGTTCAAACCTCATACGCGAATAGTCTCAAGTCTGTTGGTCTGATTTTCTGTTTTTTTGATTATTCACTGCCGGTGGTTGAACCAGGTCCGACGTAACTGTTTTCAAAATCCTGCTGAGCCTTGAATTCTTGTTGTGAGTCAGAGTAGGTGCGCTTATCTTGAGCATGTCATGGAAATGAAGAGGACCGCAGCAGCCCTATAAGGCTACGCACAGGAAGGCACTCTGGTACCTCTGATTTTTCACGGCTCATAGGAACCGTCAACATTGTAAGTTGTTGTGAGATAATAGCAAACGCCCCCGTAGCTCATCTGGATAGAGCATCTGCCTTCTAATTACTCGCCGAGCCTCTAACACAGAAGCAGAAAGCCCTTCTCTGCTGATCTCCGCACTGTTTGGCTGGAGTATCAGTCGTCCGGTCCGCGATGAGCGGTTGTTTCATCATCGATCCAGTCCTCTTCTTCCCATGACATGCCACTACGTCCGGGTACTTTCCTAGTTGCTCCGGCGCGGTAAAACGCACAGCTCTTGGGGCCATAGCAGAAAGTTTCGAATCTGTATTTCTTCTTCGAAGGATTCCATTGGTCGATGATGATCTCGACCGACATTTGACAACCCCAGATGCACGAGCGACACTTTGAATTATATGTCCTGAGATCGAGCCGACGGTGGCCGCGCCCGCGGTACCTCTCCAAATCGGGCGGTACGCCGAGAAACGGCGGAGCGTCTGATTCTGGGAAGTTGCTGTCACTCCCGATTTTGATCTTACTGGCTTTGTAATAGGTGGCAGTTTCGAGACGAGCGTCTGAGACAGGCACTGCTTTTCCCTGCACGATCATTCCCACACAGAAGTTGTGCTTCTCATGCGTGCCCTTGCCCACAGCCACTTTGTACCGGCCTTCCTGATTGTCCGCTACACCCTTCAACGTAAGTACATATCCAAGGTAGTTATGGTATCGCTGATCGAACGACCTGATCAATCGGATGCGCGGCTGGACCGACACAATCTGACCTGACCAAGTAACTTTGTCAATGCTATGGGCCATTCGGAAATAAGGCGTCAGAGCGACATGAGCCGCTACCTAGTCGCTGAAGCTGCTCGTCTCTTTTCGTGGGTCGGCACGAACTTCACTTCAATCCGCTGATTGAGCGCGGTCGCGATACGCTGAAGCATGTCGAGAGAATGGCCCGGATAATCTGCATTTTCAAGCCTTGAGATTACCGATGGCGTGGTTTTCACTTTCGCGGCCAGCTCTTTCTGCGTCAGTTTGTGCTTCTGACGGAGCCGGTAAATGTCACGGGCAATCTTGGCGTTGATTCGCTCCTGATCCAGGGCTGCCTGTCGTTTGGCGTCCCCTTTATAATAGCGGTCATGTAGCATCTTAACCGCGTCACTGGTTTTCTTCTCTTTCATATATTCAGTCCTTATATGTATGACGATCGGGTGACTCCTGGAATGCCTTGCGTCGCCTGATCGCAGTCTTGATTTCTTTCTCCGGCACCTTCGCCTGCTGCTTCGAGAATCCGTGGGACAGCACGACCATCTGCCGACCGTGGAAGAAGTACAAGACTCGATAGTTGACCGACTGCGCCTTGACTCGCAGTTCGTATATATCATCACGCAGGTAGTCCGCCTCCGGCCGTCGAAGTTCGTGACCGAGTTCGCCCAGCCGTTCGAGCCGTACGACAATCTTATCCTGCACCTTTTCCGTCAGTTTGTCGAACCACTTCAGAAAAGGCGCTGTACCGTCAGTCTCGCAATAAATGACTACTTCAGTCTTCGGCACTTATAACCTCAAGCTATACGTTAAGTTCGCAATTTTGCGAAGTTTTGTCAAGACGAAACCGTACATTCGCCGGATATATATGTGGTTTTCTATGCAAACCGAACAGATACTTTCTTGTTGAAAAGCAGAGGCTCTTTTGCGTAATTGATTCCAACCATGAGACGTTTAGGATCATATCAAGCCCAGGGAATCACGCTTGCCGTGATCGACGCCTCGAAAAATAGGGCCTCTGATTTTTCACGGCTCTGGCGAAAACGTGATCCTGTAAGTTGTTGTGCGGCAACAGATTTTGCCCCCGTAGCTCATCTGGATAGAGCATCTGCCTTCTAAGCAGAGGGTAGCAGGTTCGAGTCCTGCCGGGGGTATTTTCTAATTTGATTGGCAGACTTGCCAGAACACAATGTACTTCCCCAACCCCACAACCGCACACCATGAATTAGCCAAGCTGAATTGACACTTAACCGAAGCAGCAAGGTCACGGAGATTACCGCCGGTACAATCGTCAATAAGGTCTTGCTCAACCCTGCTTTGCCACCGACTCCTCAAATACGGTCCCCGGCTCGATGCCCTCCGCAGCCCAGCCTATCGCCTGTTTCTCCCAATCGGGGTTGCGGGAGGCGTCGATGATTCGATCTATGGGGGCAGTTTTTGAGTTGTCTGCGATCTGTAATGCCTGGGATTTCAACACCGGTGAATCGACCACGATAGCCGTTCGCTGCAGGCTCATCTGCCGGGCCGCCTCGTGCAACCGTTCCATGGCCCGGGCCGCAGCAGCATCGAACGGCACGTGGCCGCGAACGTCAACTACCAGCGAAAACGGCTGGTCAGCCTGTGAAAGCGTCTCCAGCAACTCTACCTGGTAAACCTCAACGTCTTCGGCCGTATAGGTGCCTCTGGCCGTTATTCTGAATCCGTAGTCCGTCTTCTCGAATCGATGCATCTCTCTATCTCCGTTAGTTCGTCTCCCCCATATGAGTATCGGTAAAACCGGCTGCTCTTGCAGCAAGATAAAGTTGCAGCCGGACAAACGAAGTCCACATTTCCGGCCATATCGCGCTTGTCAGTCCACGCACCCGCCTTCAACTACCGAAAAGCCCTGTCCTTGCCTTCGCTACCAGTTCAATCTGCCCCAACACGACAGCCAGCGCCGTATCGACCCGAAGAACGGAGCGCCCCAGAGTGAAACGCTGAAAGCCCTGCTTCTCCATCATCTCCAGTTCAAAAGGCACCCACCCCCCCTCAGGGCCGATAGCGACGATCAAGTTCTCAAGCTTCTCCGTACGTATGACCCCAACAATGCCGTCTGCTGCCTCCCAATCCGGTAACAGCTTGATGCAACGGATCCGGCCGCCCGAGAGCGCCGCCGGCAACGTTTCTTCCATGAATGGACGGAAACGCTCATGCACGCTGACGATCGGCACTCGCGTCAATTTGCCCTGGCTCAGGCCGTCCAACAGGTGCGGTTCGTATCGTTCCGGCGCCAGCAGCGGTGACTGAAAATAGCTCTTCTCGACTCTGTTGGCGCGGATCAGGAACAGCCTGCGTACCGCCATCATAGCTGCCGTCAGCAGGACCCGCTTGAGTATTTGCGGCCTCGGCAGGGCGCAAATGATGTCAATTTCAGGGGGCGAAGGCGTGACATCGCGCAGCTGAGCAATCCGAATTACCACTTCGGCTTCCGTTACAGTCTCCATCAGACCCGACCCCACCGGGCCATTCAACAGTCCGATTTCGACGGAATCCCCCGGCTCCGAGCGCAGCACCTCTCTAATATGGTCCGCCCGATGGTCTGTCAGGCGGTAGAGGCCGTCGTCTTCCCTATCGGCTTCAGTCAAAATGATCAGGTTCATAACCGCGAAAAGATCGTCCTATACACACTGACCGGCTACTACCGACGGCAGAACCAATCTTACCTGCCGTACACCGGCGCCGGTCCGAGATACTGAGGATAGCGCTCGAGTAACGCCTGCCTGACCAGGAAACACATGTGGCACTCATCGACATATCCTTCCTCCGGCTCAACGCCGTTTGCGCGCGCCAATTCGGCCGGGCCGCCTTTCAGGAGCGCACCGCATATCGGATGCTCATAACCATTATAGCTCGCCGCTAGTTGCGACAGCGGCGTCTCCCACATATTGCCCATGCTGATTCCCTGACAGATGTGGACGTGACCGAAACAATCGACATGCACCCGCTTCGGTGACTCCAGTTCCTCATGCGGGCAACTGTCCAGCTCCTGCCACGGACGCCGGGGCAGACCCTCGGTAAGCTTCTCCACCGCCCGGCCCCGAAACATGACGCCGCCGCCGACCACCGGCTCGCCTTTCTCGCCGCCCGGTTTCACGGTCGGCGGCTCGATACAAATACTGACCACCGGCAAGCCCAGATTGCTCGCCGCCTGTGCGGCATGGACCGCTGGGTTCACTTTGTCTTCACCAGTATGGTATTGATCATTGCTCACACTCAGATCGAACACGTTCAGTTCGACGAAAGACCGCAGCCATAACTCCGCATCTTCCACGGCCAGTCCCCAGTACGCGTTGCTGACGACACCGTTCTTGTAGCCGAGTTCACTCGCCACTCTCATGCCGGCCACCATAACCGGGTAGTACAGAAACGGCTCCCCGCCCTCGAAATAGACCGAATCCATCGACGGGATATTTCGGGCATCTTCCAACACCTGCCGAATCTGACTCAACGTGAACGTGCCTTTACTGTCGGGGCCGCAATAAAGAAAACAATGATCGCATTCGTAGGGGCAGGTGTACGTTAGCAAAAAGTGAATCGATGTTAGCATGGTTTCGCCTGTCTATAGTAGTGACACGACTTTCTAAAGATGAAACTCGACGATGTCTCCGTCTTTCAATTCATAATCGAGCTGCACGCGCTGTCCTTCGAACTTGCTGTGCCCCCAGATTTTGGCGAACTTCAGCTTGTGCGCAAAGTCCTTGTGTAAGTGCTCGGCCGCCTCGGCCACCGTCCCGCCTATCCGAAGGATTATAGGATCATTAAAGTCGGCTTCCCTGCCGACCGGCTTCGTGTAGACCCGCATAATGCGCAGTGCGTCAAACACACACTTGCGAAAAGCATCGAGGCTGTTCTCATCTATTATCGACGTGGCCACCATGGCGAAATCCCGGAACCGCTCGGATAGTCGCGCCCGCTTGGCGCCGTCCTCGTCTTCGTATTCCTTGTGGGCGCAGAGAACGGTCGGTTTGTACGAATATCGCGCATCGTCCGGCTCTTCGGTCACCTGCGGCTGGAGTATGATCCGTTTCTCCTCCAGCGTCTCGATAATGAACTGCTGGTCATCGAGCATGGAGTCAGCCTCGAGATCGCAGACGAGAACCACCAGGTCGGCATTACGAACAAGCCCGGTCAGGTAATTCTCGAAGGCATCGGGCGATATCGGCGGTGTGTCGATCAGCTGAATCTGGACTGTCTCGAATACCATCATACCCGCCACCGGCTCCCGTGTGGCAAAGGGATAGTCCGCCACGAGCACTTTGGCGTTGGTCAGCGCCTCCACGAGGGATGACTTGCCGCTGTTGGGCGCACCGATCAGAATGACCTGCCCGGCCCCCTCCTTCTCGACATAATCATGCCCCTGGGCCTGACGGGCGCCGTGCTTGGGACCCGTACCGGATATCTGCTTTCTCAGCTTGGATATCTTCGCCTTCATGTCCGCCTGGAGCTTGTCCGTCCCCTTGTGCTTGGGCATGATTCGCAGCAGCTCCTGCGCCAGACGAAGCTTCTCACGCGGATCCTTCTCGGCGCGGTACTCCCGCTCCAGCTCGTAATACTGTGGCGGCAGATTAGCAGGCATACTGACAATTAACGGATTAATGTGCTGCTTCGCAAGCCCCCCGTCACCCTGGGCGGAGCACAGAGGCCGGCATGGGCCGGCGCTACTCCCCGCGCCTCACTCCTTCATAACCATAACCCCATACGTCTTCGGATCATACTCGATCGGCACCTGCCAGTCGCCTGAGCTGTTCAAGCGCTTCTGCTTGCGGCGGAAATTCACCAGCCATTCCGAGGATCCTTCCTCTGCAATACCGAGTTCCGACAAGGGAATAGCCACCTCAATGCTCCAGTGATCCTCTCCCCGCGTCGTCGCGACGTCGTATTTCCCGTTCCACTCCGGATCCGCGTCGTACTCGTAGCCTTCGCCGCTCCAGACGATCTTCTGGTCAAACGCCACCCCGTGCGGATTAAAATAGAGCTGATACACAGTGTTGGCAGCGGTATCGGGAGAGAAGAAATAACCGACGCAATCCTCGCCATACACGGCCCCGTCGTGCTCCATCGTGGCGGCGTGGATGGCATCCGCTTCGCTTTCGTGACAGTAAGCCGCCAGGTAGAGATAGTCGTCGTCACGGGCAAAGAAAAAGGCAGTCGAGTCTATGATCGCCATGTCCACATCGGGGGGGTACAGACGACTCACCGGTTCCCGCCAAACTGCATCACTCGGTACGCCGTCAATCGTCGGCGGCTCTGCCGCCGGCCGACACAGGACCCTTCGTTTTATGTTGATCGCCTTGGCAACGGTATAGGCTTTTCCTTCGGCGTACGGAAAGCTCAACCGGGCTCGCGGCGCCGGGTACAGAGGCCCGGTGTTGGTAACCCGGTACTGCAGTTGCACCGTTTGCCCCGGCGGCACGTGTACCGGAGTCGCCGCTTCATCCACCGACCAGCCATCCGGAACCTCCCACCGCAACGTGTCTTCTACCGTCAACTCGCGGCTGATATTCTGCACGACCACGGCCACCTTCGCTTCCACGGGCGAGACTTGCGAGGGGATCGAAACCGCACCGGTGACCAGACCCTGATCGTTGACATCCTCGATCACGTGGTACTCCGCCGCCGTGAACTCATCCCACGGCCGTACACCGTTCAGGGCCACCGGCACTATGACTATACCTTCATTGTCTATGGTGGCCCAGGCAAAATGGTACCCGAGTCCGGACAGCCGGTCCGTCATGCCTCCGCCCGAACTCCCGATAGACGTATACACTATGCCGTCGTATTCTCCGCTGAAATAGAGATGGAAATGACCTGTTATAACCGCATCGACGTCATGCTCGACCAAGAGACTGTGCAGCGCATGCGGCTTACCTACGGCGATAGTATTGTACCAGTACGGCTTGTGCAGAAACACCAACGTGTAGGCGGCGTCCCGGTTGGCCGCCAGATCACCGGCCAGCCACTCCATTTGTTCCGGCGGTAGCTCGTCCTCTACATCCACCCGGCTGTTATCCAACACTATAATATGGACCCCACGGTGCTCAAACGAGTAAACCGGCTCTCCGATATAGCGTCGATACTGCTCCTCCAGCGGATCCGTCGTTATATCATGGTTCCCCGGCGTGTGGTAGACGGGGACGTCGAGCGGCTCCAGGAGCGACAAGGACTCCTGCCATTCCGCATTTAGGACGGTCGTGTCCTCCGTGTATCCCTCGATCATATCACCGACCGTCATGACGAATTCCGGCTTCAACCGATGAGCTTCGTTCACGATTTGACCGAAAATCCCTTCTACGTGTCCCCCGGTCCGATCCCCCAGAATCGCAAAACGTACCGGATTCTCCGCCAGGTGCGCTCGCCTTCGCTCCGAAACTTCACTGCCGAATGCGTCGGCGCCGCACATCGTAACCAGTACCATCGTCAACCAAACTCTTGTTTTCATGATCTCCTCACCTGCTTTTCGTTTGACAATCACTCCGACAATCTCACGTACCGTCCCGCACGTCCGCAAGAGAGATTGTCTACTTCAGAACCTCACGCTCCCTGCCCGGAATGGATCGGGATCGGCAGCGGCGTTCGGACGTGCAAATCCCGCTGCGGGTAGGGAATCTCCACCCCCCGATCACGGAACTTGCGTACAATAGCGCAATTCAGCTCCGAGCGGATCACCGGATACTTCCTGGGACTGTCGATCCAGACCCGTAACAGCATATCCCAGGAGGAATCGCCGAAACTGCTCAGCAGCACGTCAGGAGCGGGTGCATCGAGCACTTTCTCGTGCTCCCGGGCCACTTCCGCCAGCGCTTCCAGGACATTGTCCAGGTCCGAGGTGTACGAGACGCCGACTGAGATATCCAGACGTATCCGCGGATCACCGTGTGACCAGTTGGTCACGTTCTTGGAAATGAACTCCGAGTTGGGGACAATGATGGCGATATTCGTCAGCGTGCGAATGGTGGTGGCTCGCATGTTTATTTCGATCACGTACCCTTCCGTGCCGCTGACCGTCACCCGGTCCCCCACCCGAATGGGCCGCTCGAACAGCAGTATCAAACCCGATATGAAGTTGGACGTGATGTTCTGCAGACCGAAACCGATACCGACCGACAACAAACCGAAAATCACGGCCAGTCCGCTCAAATCGATGCCCACGAATTGAAAGGCAAAAAGAGCGCCAATAGCGACAATTATGTAATGATTGACCCGCCGCAGCGTGTACTGGGTGTGCGTGTCGAGCTGAAAACGAGGCAATACGCGGTGAAACAGAATCCGGTCCAGCAACTTTGACCCGACGAAAAAGATGAGCACTACCAGCAGGAACATCAGTATCGATGACAGCGTGATCGGTGTTTGATTCAGCTCGAAGAGCTTATACTGGAGCGTGCTGCTCACGGCGTCCAGTCCCTGGCTGAGATGATCGGTCAAACTCATACTATACCTCCTGTAAGCGGACGTGTTGTCTGTGTCTCTGTCTTAAGATACAGCCGGATAGAATGAAATGGTAGGTTGAAAATACCTATGATTCTCACTCTCACACGGCCACTCTTTGTTGCTTTTGACCGTGCTTCCTGTTCGTGTCACCCCTGCGAAGGGGCTCGTAGAATAACTCCGGTCATCGTTGTGTCAGGTCTTGAGCCCGCCTTAGCGGGATTGTGACCTGACACGTAACTCGTTGGAGAATAAAAGCGACAGGTCACACGAATCCACTTTGGTGGATACGCAGGACCTGCCGCAACATCCAATTTTGTCACCCGGCTTCAACCTGTCACCCCTGCGAAGACAGGGGTCCAGTCGTCCTTCGTGCACCATCTTTCCGTTTTCTGCAGGAAATCAGGACACTGCGTAGTACTCGTCCGTGTCTTTACTGGATTCCCTCCTTCGCGGGAATGACAAGCACCGATGCGCGGCAATTTATGCGTCAGGACCGCCGGGGTCCTGACCTACCCAAGCCTTCTACTCACTCGTCGCTACGGATCCATCCTTCACGTACGTGTCCAACCAACTCGCCATTTCATACAACACGTGCATGACCGATTCGCGGGCGCGGTAGCCGTGGCTTTCGTGCGGCAGCATACACAGCCGCACCGTCGCCCCGTGCCCTTTCAGCGCCGCATAGAAACGCTCGCTCTGCAGCGGATACGTCCCGCTGTTGTTGTCCGCCTCGCCGTGGATCAGCAACAGCGGCTCATCGATATCATTGGCATGCATGAACGGCGACATGGCGTAATACACCTCCGGTGCTTCCCAGTACGTGCGCTCCTCGGATTGAAACCCGAACGGCGTCAAGGTCCGGTTATACGCACCGCTGCGGGCGATGCCCGCCGCATAAAGGTCTGAGTGCGCCAGCAAATTGGCCGCCATGAACGCCCCGTACGAGTGCCCGCCGATCGCCATTCTACCTGGATCACCTACCCCACGGTGGACCATGTCGTCCACGGCCGCCTGCGCGCTCATAACCAGCTGCTCGACGTACGTGTCGTTCGGCTCCTCATCTTCTTCACCCACGATCGGCATCGTCGGATGATCCAGCACGGCATAGCCATGCGCCAGAAACAACAGCGGCGAATACCAGCTGATGCGCACGAACTGATACGGCGAATCCTGCACCTGTCCGGCCGCATCGGCGCTCTTGAACTCCCGCGGATACGCCCACATGATCATCGGCAACGGCCCGTCCGCTTCCGGATCGTATCCCGGCGGAAGATACAACGTCGCCGTCAACTCGACCCCGTCGGACCGCGTGTACTTGACCAATTCCTTGTGAACGTCGGCCAGCTGCGGCGTGGGATGCGGGAACTCCGTCAGCTGCGTCAACTCATCTTCGTTCAGATTACGCAGATAGTAATTGGGCGGCTCCTTGACCGCCTCGCGCCGTGTTAACAGGATACCCTTGTCCATATCGATAAGCCGCACCGGACGTTCGTAGTACGGCGCCTGGGAACGAAACAGCCGGTCCGTCGCCTTGCTCGTCAGGTCGAATGCATCGAGAAACGGACGGTCACCTTCGTCCGAGGCGCCGTCCCCGATCAAAAACACTTTCCGCCCCCGGTCAGCCGTCAGCAGCACCGCTTCCCCTCTCTCATCAAGATGGGTCACCAGCTCACCCGGATGATTGTAGCGATCCTCCCACGAAAAATCGAACAATAACTCCGGTTCACTCTCCGGAGAATCCGGCTTCACCCGCCAGTACTTGTAATTGCGGGTCGGCCACCACCACTCCGACACGATCGCCAGATCACCGTCCGCCCAGTTCGTCCTGCTGTAGCGCTGACTGAGTGTAATGAGCGGTCTCGGCTCATTCTCGAACGGCTGCGGCCAGAGGTAGACGCGGTCGCGCTGGTCGACTTCCCTGCCGGCGTCGCCGCCGTCCAGCGCCTCGACCCAGTGCAACGCGGCGTCGGCGTCATTGCGCCAGTCGATATCCCGTCGGCCGGTGCGGGTCGACCCGAACGGGACCGGGATGTTATCCGCCAGAGGCAGATTCGCCACCGTAGTCACCACCTGTCCCGTCATGTCCCATACTTCCGAACGAAGCGGGAATCGATAGTACGGCACTGTGTACGAATACGGTTTATGGACCGCTTCGGCCAGAATGAACTTGCCGTTCGGCGACGGCATAGAGGCGGTGTACACCGCCGGCTGCCCGAGCCGCACACTCTCGCCGTCGAACGTCACCTTCACCAGTTGGCTCGTGCTATAGTAGTCAAATACATCTTCATCATACGGATTCTCGAGCAGATCCTGGTAGGTGCGGGCGGGCGTTTTGCCGCCGATATTTTCCTGGATTATCGGCCCATCCGGCACCAGCGGTTCTTCCGGAGGTGCGCCGCGGTCGGTCGGGATCGTCTTCGCGATAATCGTTTTGCTGTCCGACACCCAGTAGTAAGGCGTACCGATCGCATCGTTGACGGCCCACGTCGTCAACCGCCGCGCCCGGCCGTTCCTCACCTCCGCCGCCCAGAGTTCGAGATGATCATCGAACGTCAGCACGAACGCGATATGCTTATTGTCCGGCGACCATTCCACGTTCGTAATATGCGGCTCCGCGGGCAGCCCGCTGATATCATACTCGGTACCGTTGTCTATTTTTCTCAGCGTGAGCCGGTGGTAGTACCAGCCGCGGCTCGGGCCGTTGTTGCGCGGGTTGATGCGAATCCCCGCCAGCCGCAGCTCCGGCTGAGCGACTTCCTCTATTGACGGCAGCCCCGGGTAATGCAGAAGCAGCATCCATTCATTATCATAGCTGACAGAAACCCGCGGTGTAAACGGCGCATCGACCAGCTCGGCAATAGCCGTGGGCGGCATCATGTACTTCTGCTCCGGCTCCTGCGCCGTCAGCAACGACGCCGATGCTACCAACAGGATCAGTGTTATGAGTGATACTTTGCGTAGTGTCATTGCTGTGACTCCTGGATTTGGATATTTACTTTGAAGCAGGATAGGGAAAGAACGAGATAAGGGCAAGCGATTTGGACGGGTTCGGTCGCTGCGGAAGGTCAGTCAGCCACAGGCTGCTCGTAAATACGGTCAGCTCAGTTTGGAGAATAGCAGAGAAAAGGAGCCGTTCTACGTGGGGTATGCGTATGAGGCATTAGCCCGGGCGGAGTCGGTGGCAGGCAACCGTAAGAAAGTAGATGAGTAATTAAAGAAAGCCAATGAATTAGCAGCAAACGTTAAGGATGCCGATTGGAAGAAAATGCTAATAGATGATTTGAAGAGTACTGGGTAAATCAATAATATGTCGGGTTTCTTGTCCAGTTATAACTAGATTTCGGAAACCGACATACTTCTATACCTTACCTGTACTTAGAGCTTTTAGGTATCGTTTATATAGTTTTTTAGCTTCATAATACGCTTTACTAAGTTTCGCATCACTGGAAATAGCATCTATGATAACACTACATGCATTTGATACATTTTTTTTGTTTAACTTCGTTGCTTGATAACTCTCAAGAAAGCCATGTGGATGCTGCCCCACCATCAGGCTAACTATCTTCTTGCCATACGCCATTGCGAACCCGCCCTCTTGGTCGCACCAAGACGATTCGCGAAACTTGTCAGTCAGGATTGCTACAAAGACATCACACTCCTTGAGTTCTTGAAGAATTCGGTCTCTCCATCTGTCAGAAACCTTGATGGCCTCGTGCGCCAAGAATACCTCCATGCCTTCAGACTCCAGGTGGGTCTTTATAGTGTTTGCCACCTTCTTGTTGCGCACCGAATAGCTGAGAAAAACCTTGACCTGCTCAGAACGCTGCAATCTTGCTTCTGAATTATGCCGCTTTTTTTCAAGTATCCTCTCTACATCTTCGTAGTTCTTCGGATTTATTGTGAACGGATTGGCATTAACTTGTCCTCGATTTCTCCAATAGATTTGTCCCTGTGCCTTTCGCGTCAGTAGTTCCGCTTCAGATAGATCTAGACACCATCCCGTTATCTCATCGTACGTATTGTTAAAATTGTCAATCAAGTCATAAATGCTAACTCCCTGCGCCGGCCATTGTGAGTTGACAGTAAAAATAAACCGCAGAATCTCCGTTTTCAACGCTTGGCCCTTCAACTTCGTTTCACGATTCATACTCTCGTACTGCGCTGAGTCTAACTGGAAGTCATTCAACTCCGGGCTCTGTTGTTTTGAACGGAGTCCAAATCTGATCGCATCGCAATGAACCTTCTTTGGGATAATATCGATGTGTTCGCCGGCCACCTGAGGAGTGACTTTGACAACAAAGTGCATTTCGGCCCGATTATTGTCTTTGCTTGTTTCATCAAAGGCATAGACGTATGGGTTTCTGTCAAGCGGATTCGATGTATCATCAGGCGGAGCCATCAGTTTGACCCGGTATAAGTACGATACTCCGCTAATGACTGTTAATACATGGTCAAAATTGACTATTTGTGACATAGCCCCCCCTACCCCTCCCTCCCGTGACACTTCTTGTACTTCTTCCCGCTCCCGCACGGACAGGGATCGTTGCGGCCAACCTTTGGTTGGTTGCGCCGTACCGTGCGCTTCTGACGGCCCGCCTGTGAAGCTTCCGCCATCGGGTTCTTCTCGCGCGGTCCGCCTATCGGCGTGCCGGCGGTTGCGGCGGCCGCGGCGGGCGCCTGGCCGCCTCCACCGGCGAGGCCCATGCCGGTCGGGTCGGCGTGTTGGGTGACCATGTCGCGCCGACGATCCACGCGTGATTTCTCCGGCAGCTGCACCTGCAGCTTGTAAACCAGATTGACAATCTCCTTGTCGACCGTGCCCACCATCTCCTGAAACGTCTTGAACGCCTCCCGCTTGTAAATATCGATCGGCTTACCCATGCTGCCGTGATACGCCCGCAGTCCGATGCCCGCCCGTAGTTCGTCCATCTCGGCCAGGTGATCGCGCCAGTGCCGGTCAATCGTCGACAGCACCGCGTACCGCTCCAGCTGGCGCATGATGTCCTCGCCGTAGGCCGACTCTTTTTGCTTGTATATGTGCGTTACAGCGCCGTGCACCCGCTCCTTGAGCCCGGCCGCCGTCAGATCCGGGATCTGCTCGTCCTTGAACTCCAGGTTCAACAGATAGATCTTCCGCACCTCATCGGCGAAACCCTGGAGATTCCATTCCTCCGGATGCATCTTCTCGGGACAATACGTCTCGATCAAGCCGTCGAGCACGTCCTCGATCAGCTCGACCACTTCGTCCTTGATCGAAGGCCGCTCGAGGGCGGCCAGGCGGCGTTCATAGATCCACGACCGCTGGACGTTCATCACGTCGTCGTATTCGAGCGTGTGTTTCCGGATGGCGAAGTTCTGGGCTTCCACTTTCTTCTGCGCCCGCTCGATCGCCTTCGTTACCATCTTGTGCGTGATGACTTCGCCCTCTTCAACACCCAGCCGGTCCATTATAGAGCCCAGCCGGTCTCCGCCGAACAGCCGCATGAGGTCGTCTTCCAGCGACAGGAAGAAAATCGATGAGCCCGAGTCCCCTTGACGGCCGGAGCGCCCGCGCAACTGACGGTCGATACGTCGCGCTTCATGACGTTCCGTACCCACGATATGCAGTCCGCCGTTTTCCTTGACGCCCGGACCGAGCCGAATATCCGTACCGCGCCCCGCCATGTTCGTCGCGATCGTTACCGCCCCGACTTCCCCGGCGTGCGCCACGATTTCCGCCTCGCGCTGATGGTGCTTCGCATTCAGCACGCTGTGCTTCACGCCCGTCCGCTTCAGCATGCGAGACAGGGTCTCCGAAACGTCAACGGAAGTGGTACCCACCAATATGGGTCTCCCTGCCTTCTGTTTCTCGCTGATCTCATTGATGATGGCGTTGTACTTTTCGCGCCGCGTTCGGTAAATCTGGTCCTCCACATCATCACGGACGACCGGCATATTGGTCGGAATGACCATGACATCCATTTTATAGATGTCGAAAAACTCCTGCGCCTCGGTTTCGGCCGTACCGGTCATTCCCGCCAGCTTGTCGTACATGCGGAAATAGTTCTGCAGCGTGATCGTCGCCAGGGTCTGCGATTCCGCCTCGATCTTGACCCCTTCCTTGGCCTCGATCGACTGATGCAGCCCGTCGGAATAGCGCCGCCCCGGCAGCACGCGCCCCGTGAACTCATCCACGATCATCACCTTGCCGTCCTGCAGCACGTACTCGACGTCCCGTTCATAGAGCGAATACGCCCGCAGCAACTGGTTGATGGCGTGGACTTTTTCGGACCGCTCGGCATGAGTCCGATACACCTCGTCGGTCTTCTTCTGCCGTTCCTCCGGCGTGAGCGATTCGTCCCCCTCGATTTCGGACAGCATGGTGGAAATGTCCGGTATTTCAAAGAGATCTTGCTCGTCTTTGGGAAGCTGCGTGGTACCGAGATCGGTTAAGGCGATGCTGTGCTCCCGTTCGTCGATGAAGTAGTACAGCCGGTCGTCGATTTCGTGGAGTTTCTTGTCGCGCATGAAGGTCGATTCGACGTCCGTCATGAGCTTCTTCATGCCCGGCTCTTTGAGTACCTTCAACAGCTTCCTGTTCTTGGGCGCGCCCCGATTCGCCGCCAGCAGCAGAATCCCCGCTTCGAACTCGTCCCCTTCCTGGCCATCGGACAGCATCTGCTCCACCTTGCGCAACATATCGTTGATAAGATTCATTTGCTTGCGTACCAGGTTCTCCACCGTCGGTTTCATCTCGCGGTACCGATCATGCACGCTCGACTCCACTTGCCCCGATATAATCAACGGCGTCCTGGCCTCGTCGATGAGAATCGAGTCCACCTCGTCGATGATGGCATAGTGGTAATGGCGGTGCACCCGGTCCTCGGCGCGCTGGGCCATATTGTCACGCAGGTAATCGAACCCGAATTCGTTAGCGGTACCGAACGTGATGTCGCGCAGGTACATCTCACGCCGCTCGGCGTTGGTCATCTGATTCTGAATCACACCCACCGTCAAACCGAGATACTCGTAAATCTTCCCCATCCATTCGCTGTCACGGCGTGCCAGGTAATCGTTGACCGTAACGACATGAACACCTTTGCCTGTTAGCGCGTTCAGATAGCACGGCAGCGTCGCCACCAGCGTCTTCCCCTCACCGGTCGCCATCTCGGCGATCTTCCCCTGATGCAGCGCGATACCCCCGATAAGCTGGACGTCGAAATGAACCATGTTCCATTCCACCGGCAGGTCCACGACGTCCCAGGTCTGCCCCAGATGCCGGCGGCAGACCTCCTTGACAACGGCAAACGCCTCGGCCAGAATATCATCGACTGTCTCGCCCTCGGCCAGGCGCCGCTTGAACTCGTCGGTCTTGCCGACCAGTTCTTCTTCGCTCAGGTTCCCAAGCTTATCGAAATGTTCGTTTATCTCGGACACGAGCGGCATCATCTTCTTGACGTCCCGATCGTGTTTCGTCCCGAATATCTTCGTAATGATGTTTTTCATTCTTCACAATTCTCCCATATCTATTTCTGTATACAGAATAAGCAATGTGAGGGACGTACGCAATTAGACTCTAGTGCATGCCGCCCGCGTCAGACGCTGCAGCAATGTTGATAGGTTCAAGCAAGATAATCACTTACACGAAATACGACTTCACCAGACTGCCCAGGCTGAACAACGAGTCCGCCGCCTCCGTCTCCCGAATCAGATTCCGCGCCCGGTCACGGAGATACGCACTTGATGCGATTCGCCGCGAGACAAAGTCGTTCAGCCATGGATACGAGAGCCACTTCTCGGCCTTGAGGTACGCCTCATAGCGATTCCGGATAGCCGCTCGCAGCCTGTCAGGATACTCGCCCAGGTGCTCAAGATTACCCGACTCCAGTGCTTCTTGTATACACTCAGCCGCAATCAATCCCGACTCCATCGCCTTGCCGATCCCTTCACCAGTAAACGGATATGTAGTCCCGATTGCTTCGCCGATAGCCAACAAATTCCCTTTCCGGATTCGCTCGGTCTCAGGCAGCCCGCACCGAAGCGGCGCACCCTGGCACGCCACCGGTCCTTCAGCGTCTTTCATCAAGTCTCTCGCTGCCGGAAATGTAGCCAGGAATTTACCCAGCATCCGCTTCAAACCATGATCGCTGCCGTTCTGTCGCCGTACGCCGCAGCCAACGTTGTAAACGTAGTTTCCATCGGCCGCTTTTCCCAGAGGTATTATCCACCCGTACCCCGGCAGAATCGACCGATAATACGCGATAACTACATTTTCGATGCACAACGGTGACCGCACGTAACCACGAAAAGCAAGCGCCGATGGGCTTTCGCTCTCAACCACTCCCATAGAATACGGTAACTGTGCCACGCCCCCGGTCGCAAGAACGACGATCCTTGCCCGCAACCCTGCACGATCGCCGTCGGAAGTCTCTAATGTCACCGGCCCGTTTGCTTCTGAATGCCGGACATGTCGGATCAGGCCGAGTGCAAACGTTAAGAAATCGGCTCGACCGCTCCGGAGTGCGTGATGAACCAATAGGGCGTCGACTACCTTGCGTCTTATGGTGAGACAGTACTCCGGGATACTGAACTTTGTCCCGTTTGGGCTGACGACTTCAATAGCCCCCACTTCATGGGCGGCAGTCTCTATCTGATCAGATGCGCCGATTCTGTTGAGGACTTCGATGGAATCAGATATCAGCAAATCTCCGCACGGCTTATGCCGGGGGAACTGACTCTTGTCAATCAGTAGAACCCGCTGTCTGAATTTGGCCAGCTTCCACGCACATACCGCTCCCGCCGGACCGGCACCGACTATCGCTATATCCCAAACGTGGTCCGGTAGGGAACTAACAGGCGCCTGCCATGACTGAACTTCCTGAAAAGCAGATTTCAGATCTCTGTTGTCATTATTCTGCAATACCTGAACCTCACTTGGTCGTTGTCGCGTTGGCCGACAATCCGGCGCCACCAGACAATACGTACCAACCCACCACCACAAAAGCAGAATAATCCACTGCCGGCACTAATTCACTTGTCAATTCAACCTGCGCAATCTACCTTTTTTCGGCTATGAGTGAAGTTGAGAAAGGAATCGTAATCAGCACCGGCGGACGGATGTTCGAAGTTCGCGCCGAAGACGGCGCGCACCTGAAGTGCGAGGTCCGCCAGAAAGTGAAGCACCGCGCCGACGCCACCACACCGGTTGCCGTCGGTGATGATGTCCTGTTCACACGGGGCGGCGACGAACAAGGGGCAATCGAAGAAGTACTCGAGCGACGCTCCGCGTTCTTCCGACCGACCGTCAGCGAAGAATCGAAAAAACAGGTCTTGGCCGCCAACCTCGATTGTCTGGCAGCCGTTGTCTCCGTCAAATCACCTCCCCTCAAAACCGGCTTGATCGATCGCTTCCTTATTGCCGCCGCTATCGGTAATCTGACACCCCTCATAATACTGAACAAGATGGATCTGAAACCACCACCGAACCTCAATGTCATTATCAATGCCTACCGCTCAATCGATTTCGAGGTCTTCCCCGTCTCCGCCGTTACCGAACTTGGCCTGGACAAATTCCGTCGGCGTTTGGCCGATCATCGCACGTTGTTCGTCGGCCATTCAGGGGTCGGTAAGTCGACCCTGTTAAACCGCCTCATTCCCGGCTTGGATCTCCCCACCCAGAAACTCTCCAAAGCCACCAACCGCGGTAAACACACAACTACCAAAATCGAGATGTTCGCGCTGCCCGACGGCGGTTTTGTCGTGGATTCACCCGGTCTCAAAGTGATGGGATTGTGGGACATTGACCGGCAAGACCTGCCGCACTATTACCCCGACTTCGAACCATACGCCCATAACTGCCGCTTCCAGCCCTGCAGCCACACCCACGAACCGGATTGCGCGGTCAAAACGGCGGTCAAAAAAGGCGACATTCGAAGCTTCCGCTACGACAATTATGTTGCTATTGCGGAGTCGATTTAACCAGTTTGACCTTGTTATCTCAATCCATCTCCGTATCTTACCGATACTTATGGAAAGAACATGGCCAGATCAAATGTAGAATTCAAAGTCGGTATCGTGGTCCTGGTCGGAATCGCCATCCTGGCGGTTTCCTTATATTGGTTGCAGGGCTACACGCTGGAGCGGAACGCCTTTCGCATTCATGTGCTCTTTGGCGACGTCGGCACGCTGGCAATCGGCAACCGGGTAACGGTGCACGGCGTACGTAAAGGCAAAGTACAAGACATGACTCTGGTCAAGGGCGGAGTGAAAGTCGATCTCCTTCTAAGCGATGACGTCGCCCTGAGAGAGGACGCTCGCTTCGTTATCAAGAACATGGGCCTGATGGGAGAGCGGTTCGTCGCCGTGTATCCCGGTGAGGACTCGGCCCGCTTCGACACCACTCAGGTAGCCAGGGGCCAATACGACACGGGGCTCCCCGACGTCATGGGCCTCATGGGCGAAATGGTGGCCGAACTGAGAGAATTAGTGTCCGGCATCAGGGAACACGTCGGCTCGGAATCCTTTCTGACCAAATTCAACAGAACCATCACCAGTCTCGAACAGGTCTCGGCTTCGGTCGCGGAATACCTGGACCGAAACGAGGAAAACGTTGATCAGTCGATTGAAAATCTGGCCGTTGCCAGCAAGAACTTACGGACCCTGTTGGCCAACAACTCCAGCGCAATCGACTCGACCGTAGATCGCTTCGACCGCATTTCCCGACGGTTGGACGACTTCGTCTACCGTCTCGATACCCTGTCGCAAGCCGCCCGCCAATTCGCGGACCGCCTGAATTACTCCGACGGCACCCTGCAGCTCCTCATGGAAGACCGGCGCTTGTACGATGATCTGCGCAGCACGGCGGATAACATCGATGATCTTATCAACGATATCCGCGCCAACCCCCGCAAATACATCAATCTCACCGTTGAAATCTTCTGACACATGATCGCACACCGGCCGACCCCAGCCGCGCAAAAGGCATTGATTGACTCCTCGCCGGACCGTATACTACATCTATGAACAATGACGTTCTCGACCAAATCGTCAGCAAGATACGGAAGAACCACCGGTGTGTGGTACTGACGGGAGCCGGTATTTCCGCCGAATCGGGCGTACCCACGTTCCGCGGCAAGGAGGGCTTGTGGGGAAAATTCAAACCGGAAGAACTGGCCACCATGGATGCCTTCATTTCCAATCCTCAAATCGTCTGGGAATGGTACAACTGGCGGCGAAAACTGATCGCTGATGTCAAACCGAATCCCGGTCATTATGCACTGGTCGAGATGGAAACCTGGTTCGACAATTTCACCCTGGTTACCCAAAACGTGGACGGGCTGCACCGGATGGCCGGTTCGCAGGAAATCCTGGAATTGCACGGCAATATCAATCGCAACAAATGCATCGACTGTTCCCGGAGCTTCCCGGAAGATGTTGAAATCGATCCCCATCGAATCCCTGCCTGTCCTCACTGCGGGGGGAAGATTCGACCGGATGTCGTCTGGTTCGGTGAAATGCTCGATCCGAAGATAATCAACAGTGCTTTCAACGAGGCTGCCCGGGCCGATATATTCCTGAGTGTGGGTACCTCGGCCGTTGTTCAGCCGGCGGCATCACTGCCGATCGAGGCCAGGCGTGCCGAGGCCCTGTTGGTGGAAATCAACGTCGAAAAGACCCCACTCAGTTTCGCCGCCGATTTTCACGTCCCGGCGCCGTCCGGCGAATTCCTGCCCAAAGTTGTAGAACGTTTGAAGCAGACCGTCCCATGACTATTGGCAGAAACCAATCGGGGTCGCAACGGTATAAAAATAATATTCAGCGAGATTGTCAGATGAGGTATCTTTCCGGAACTACAGCCATTATCGCATGTTGCCTGATTCCGCTGAGTATTCTCAGTTGCGTCTATTACAATACGTTTTTCAACGCCTCGAAGGCCTTTGACGAGGCTGAGAATACCCGCAAAGAGAGCACCTACGGACAACCGCGAATTAACCAGGCCAAGTACAACCTTGCTATCGAGAAATCTCTGCTGGTAGTTGAAAATCACCCGAATTCCAAATGGTATGATGATGCCCTTTATGTGCTCGGGGTCTCCTACTTCTACGTTGGACAATACCGGAACGCGGAGCGACGCTTTCGCGAAATCCTCGCCAATTATCAGGATTCCAAATACACCAAGGAAGCTCGGCTCTATCTCGCCAAGGCCCTTTTGGAACAGAAACAGATGACGGATGCGATGGAGATCTTCGAGGAGATTCTCAAGGCCGACGTCGACCGCAAATTTCGGGCCGAGGCGGCCATGGCCCTCGGTGACTTCAACTTCAGAAATTGGAACTACGACGAAGCGGCGCGCTACTACCTGGCTGTCAGAGATACTCTCGGGTCGGGTCAGGAAAAAAAGGTGGCCCAGAGATTCCTCGCCGACAGCTACTTCGAACGGTTCCAATTCAAGGAAGCCCTGAGCGGCTACCTCCAGATACTGGGCATGGACCCGGACCAGGACGAAAAATACCACGCCCTCTATCAAGCGGCTGTCTGCGCCTACCGACTTCAGAAAATCGATGACGGTCTGGACTATCTCAATACACTCATCGAAGATGCAGTGTATTTCGATTCTGTCAATGTTCTCAAACTCAGGGTAGCCGAAGGATACGAGTATGATGAAGCACTGGAACAGGCGGAATTCGTCTATGAGGAAGTGGCTTCCGAAGCAACCAGAAATGACGTTGTGGCCGAGGCCTATTACAATCTGGGTTTGATCTACCAGTTCGATTACGACCGGCTGGATAAAGCAAAAGAGTACTATGACAAAGCGGTCGAAGCCGGGCGCTCAACAGAATTCGGTCAGGACGCACTCCAACGCTCATCCGATATCGGCAAGCTGGCAACCTTCGCCAGAACAATAGAAATCGACTCGACCACAACCCAGGCCATGATCGATGAAGCTGCTTACACCCAGTATCAACTGGCCGAAGTCTACTGGTTTCGGCTCGTTAAGCCCGATACGGCCATCCTCGAAATGCAATATGTCGTTGACTCCTTCCCCACTTCATTCGACGCCCCCAAGGCTATGATCGCCCTGGCCGAAATGGTCCGTGAGCATGAGGAAGATACCGCCCGGGCCGACAGCATCCTTCACGAAATGCTCAATCGCTACCCGCATTCCGATTTCGTACCCCAGGCGCTGGAAGCTCTGGATCTCCTCGGCACCGAAGCCGACACGGGCTACGCCGAAAAATATCTGCAAAAAGCCGAAGATTTCCTCGTTGACGAAGAAAACGTCGATTCGGCTCGAGCCTATTATCAATACGTCGTCGACAACTTTCCGGAATCGAATTTCTATCTCCAGGCGCGGTTCGCGCAGATCTGGTTGACCGACCAATATGAACACCCGGGGGATTCATCCGTCTACTACGCGTACAAGGACTTTGCCGATTCCTTTCCATCGACTCCGTGGGCATCGGAAGTCCAGAAACTCATAAACTACCGAAGTACCGGTGGGGACATCCGAAATCCCCGACCCGACGATACACTCGGAGCATTTGCTGACACCGGCCAATTCGCTGACTCCGGTTTCGTGGCTACCGAAGAAGGCGACACGACAGGCTATATCGATCCGCAACGCGCCCTCTACATCGATCCCAATGGAGAAACCGCACTCAGCATTCCCTCCGGAGTCAAAGTCCTGGAAGACCGCTTTCCTTTCGAGTATCCCACGGAGGCGATCGCCGATCGATGGGAAGGCGAACTCTATTTTCAAATCAAACTTGATTTTTCCGGCGCTGTCATAGATCTTATCCAGAAGACGTGGTCAGACATTGACGAAATCAATATCCGAGCTGAGGAACATGTGGAAGGCCTGGTCTTCGACACCCGGCTGATCCCGCCCGAATATGCTGACTCGTGGTTCGTGTATAAACTGAGGATCTTTGTGCCGGATCAATATCGATGATAAAACCAACCTGTCAGGACACCCATGTTCTACGTAAAAAAGACCTCAAGAACGATTACTACTCCCTGACCCTGGGACCGTATCCACGAACCGGCTTGTGCCGACCCGGCCACTTCTTTCACGTACAACTGCCCGCAACCGACATCTTCTTTCGGCGCGCCTTCTCCGTCGCGGGCGTGTCCACTGCGGACAATACCGTTGAAATCATCTTCAGGCCGTCCGGACACGGGACACGTTTAATGAGCCGCCTGCGAAAGGGAGACTGCCTCAACCTGCTGGGACCCCTGGGAACGCCGTTTGCTTTTCCACGGAAAAACGAGTGCGTCGTCATGGCAGCCGGCGGTGTGGGTATGCCGCCCCTGCTGTTTTTCATCGAAGCCATGGCCGCCCGAGGTTTCGACATGCGCCAAGTTCACTTCTTCTACGGCGGCAGGTCGGCCGGAGATATCGTCTACCGGCAACGAATCAAGGCCGCAGGTGTCCACGGTTATTGGGTCACCGAAGACGGGACGCTGGGCAGAAAGGGCCTCGTTACGGAGCCACTTAATGAATTCCTGCAAGCTAACGCGCGCGCGAAAATGCGGTTGTACAGCTGCGGACCGGAACCTATGCTCAAAGCCGTCAATACGCTGGGACTGCAGTACCATGTGCCCGGTCAGCTGTCAATGGAAGCGCCCATGCCCTGCGGAATCGGCGTCTGCCTGGCCTGTGTCGTGCCGCTCACGAACGGTGGGCACGCCCGCGTTTGTGTCGACGGTCCTGTATTCGACATCGGCGAGGTCGCCCTGTGACGACGGACCTGAGTGTCAATATCGCCGGCGTGGAATTCGTAAATCCCATCATGACGGCTTCCGGATGTTGCGCGTATGGTGAAGAACTCGCTCGCGTTTTCTCCCTCAAAAAGCTGGGCGCCCTCGTCACCAAGTCGATCACTCGCGAACCCCGGCTCGGCCACCCTCCGCCCCGTACTGCCGAAACCGCCTCCGGTATGCTCAATGCCATCGGTCTGGCCAATGTCGGCATTGATCGTTTCATACAGGAGAAAATCCTGTTCCTCAAGAAGAGCGGCACGAAGATTATCGTCAACGTGGCCGGCTCTTCACTGAAAGAATATATCGACATCTGCTCCCGCCTCGAACAATGCGACGGCGGCATCGACATGGTCGAGCTCAACATAAGCTGCCCGAATGTCAACGAGGGCGGCATGGAATTCGGCAGCCACCCCAGACAAACGGAAAAGGCCGTGGCCGCCGCCAAGAAAGTCCTGTCCGTACCGCTGATCGCCAAACTGTCGCCCAATGTGACCAGCATTGTCGACATTGCCAAAGCGGCCGAGCAGGGCGGCGCGGATGCGTTGTCCCTCATCAATTCCGTCGTGGGCACGTCCATCGACATCGAAACCTGGCAACCTCGGTTGACCAACAACAAAGGCGGTTTGACCGGCCCGGCTATTAAACCGATCGCCCTGGCCATGGTGGATACCGTTCATCACAACTGTCGCTTGCCGATTATCGGTATCGGCGGCATCGCTAAAGTCGAGGATGTTATCGAATTTATTCTCTGCGGCGCTACGGCAGTCGAGGTCGGCACCGCCCTGTTCGTGGAACCGGACCTGCCGGTGAAACTGGTTGCCGGCCTCAGAAACTACCTCAAGCGAAAAGGGCTGCTCTCCATAAACGATCTCAGAGGAAAAGTGAGGAAGTACTAATGCCTGCACTCGATCAACTACAGAAGATACAATCGCAGAACAAGTCGATGATTTGCCTCGGTCTCGATCTCGACCCCCGGAGAATGCCGACCGACTACACCAAAACCGTCAAGAGTATGTTCGACTTCACGACCCGCATTGTCGAGGCGACTGCCGATCTTGTTTGCGCCTACAAACCGAACCTGGCGTTCTACGAATCCCTGGGAGCGGAAGGCATCTCTCTTTTGCGCATGATTCGACAGCGAATCCCGAAGGACGTACCCGTCATTATAGACGGTAAACGAGGAGACATCGGCAATACCTCGGCTCACTACGCCCAGGCGCTGTTCGAACAGTTCGACGCCGATTGGGTCACGTTGAATCCGTACATGGGCTATGATTCCCTGCGCCCGTTTCTCGAATACAAGGAAAAGGGAGTTTTCGTCCTCTGCCTCACGTCCAATACCGGCTCGAAAGACTTCCAGATTCTTAATGTCGACGGCAAGCCGCTCTACCAGGTTGTGGCCGAAAAAGTAGACTACTGGAACAAAGCCCACAACTGCGGTCTTGTGGTTGGGGCAACGGCTCCGGAGCAGCTCAAGGAGATCCGCGCGATCGCCGGCGCCATGCCCATATTGATTCCCGGCGTCGGCGCCCAGGGCGGATCCCTGGAAACCGCCGCCCAGTACGGCACCGATGGCTTCCGCAAGATAGCCGTCATAAATGTCTCCCGCTCGGTCCTTTATGCTTCGGCCGAAGCCGATTTCGCACAGCGGGCCCGCCAGGAACTGGTCAAGCTCAACAGCATCATCAACGAGCTCAAAGCCGGAGAACGCGAGGCGCCCCCGCCGCCGAGTCAACCCCAACAGCCCGAGGAACCGCAAAAACCGCCCACCATGCCCAAGCCGCCACCCATCCCGACCCCGCCGCCCATCCCGACCCCGCCGCCCACCCTACCGAATGAGGACTCCCCGCCATCCGAAAACTCCACCCAGTAGGTTGCACTTCGACTGAAAAGCAAGTCTTAAGCCAACGCAGCTGCAAAAGACATAAACCGAACGAACCTCGTTTCGCGTAGCGGCCGAGCTTGTCCCCGCCGATCCGGTAGGCCGATGCGGCACAAGGCCTCACGCCGAGCGTCGCAAATTTCATCCTGGACGATATTAACCATATGTACAGGCATGGGACAGTGTAAACGCCGGCCACTGAACGGACCCACCCCGCACACGAAACGGACACTTGGGTTACCCTGAGCGGAGTCGAAGGATGAAGGAGATCGAGCCGTGCCCCCTACCCCTCCGGCTTCCGCGGTTCCACCATCACCGACTTCTCCCGCTCCACCGTCACCAGCCCCGGCTTGGCCTTGCGCGGCTTGCGCACGTATTTCCTTGGAGCGTAGATAACAGGCACCACGCTTTCGTTGCGCGCCTTGCTGAACCAGGCCGCCACCGAAGCGGCTTCTGCAATCTCCGACATCGACGGCTCGAACGACTTGTTAGGATACTTGATCACCACGTGCGAGCCGGGACACTGCTGCGCATGAAACCAGAGCTCGTACGGTTTCGCGAACTCGAAAGTGGTGCGGTCGTTGTCGCTGCCGTCTCGCCCCACCAATATAGTTAACCCGGTCGACAAAGCGTACCTCCTGAACGGCATCCGGGGACCGGCTTCTGCCTTTTCACGTTCACCGGGAAGAAGTGACGAGATCTCGTTTCTATACCGCTCGTAAGCGGCCTCGAAATTGTCCTCCAGTTCCCGCTGCATCTGTCTCAGGGCATCCAGTTCCTGCCGGCTGATTTCCATCCGACGTTCCAGCAATTGCAGTCCTTCCCGTCCTTTGCGATATCGCTTGAAGTAGGATTCGACGTTCTCCGACGGCGATAGCGCCGGGGCGAGCGATATAACGACATCTTCGTGGGGCTCGGAATAGACGTCCTTCACCCTAATCTCCTGCGCTCCTTTGGCTATTTCGGTGAAGTGTATTTGCAGCAATTCGCCCAGCCGCTTGTAGTTCTCATAGTCACGCGCGGACTTGATATCTTGTTCTATCTTGTCCAATCGTCGCTCTAAGCGCTTAACGGCCCGTCTTACCGCCTGCAGGACCGTCTTGCGCTCATCCGCCTCCTCCACCTGTGTCTGACGGGTCAGACACAGATGCAGTATGGCTAACGAAAGCGACTTGAACTTCTCCGGCTGCTCATCGCGACTCGACAGCTTGAAAGGAAACGCCTGCAGCTTCCCCTCAATGCGGTACAGGTACCCGGTTGAAGTCTCCATGAACAGCTCCGCCAGATCACGAATGCTGCGAGAGATATTGGACACGTCATCTCGCCCGACCGATTCCGATTCAACGTTCGCCCGCACCAGAACTTCCCGGGCCAACGCGCGATTTAACCCCAGCACGTTCTTCGACAATATCTGCACCGGAGATCCGGTTTCCTCTGCCCCGAACAGTGTACTTATCTCGGACTCCGTAACGTCGAGTGGGTTAAGCCCTTCAGGAGGCGACGGCGGCTGATACGGTTGTTCCGATGCGAATGAGCGTTTCCGGAGAGTGGCCGTTATCCGCTCCTGTTCATCAAGCAGCCACAGGTTGCCGTTCTGCCCCAATCCTTCGCAAATGAGATAAGCGGTCTTACCGTTGACCTCCAGTGTGAACCGCACAATTCGGTCAAAACCTGCCTGTTCGACTCGTCTGACGGCCGCGCCCTTAATATCAAAGAACGGCCAGGGCTTCTCCCGCGTGTCGATCTTGATCTTGGAAGCCGGCGCCAGAAAAACTCCGTTACCGTGGGGATGGTAAATGAAACCGAACGCCAGGCGCGATTTGTCCCGCTTCAGGAAAATGTAGGCCGCTCGCTCCTTCTTATAGAACTCGGTAGCGACTATTTCGGCCCCGACGGCATCGCTTCCGAGCTCGGAAACCAATGACAACATGTGAAGCGCCGTTTGCATTGGGGGAATATAGGAATTCCGTGTGATTTAGCAAATAACCGGTCGATCGGTGAATAGGAAATCGTGAATCTGTCGGGTATGATGTATAATCCTGATTAACCGGGCTTCGGGTGGTGAATTTAGTTGATTAGAGAGGTCTATGAATATATATTTGGACGCTGACTTCGATAACAATTGTCAATGCGGCAACTTATGGCGTCGCACCAATCTACCACCCGTTTACTGGAAAGGAATGGTCATGAGCCACAATCACCTGGAACTACTGCAAAAGGGGTACGCCAATTTCGCCAAAGGAGACATCCCGGCCGTTCTGGACATGTTTGATGCCAATATCGACTGGACCGTAATGGAAGGTTTTCCTTATGGCGGCAAGTACAACGGACCGGATGAAGTATTAGAAAACGTCTTCATGAAACTGGGATCAGAATGGGATAAATGGCACGCTGAACCCATCGAGTTCATGGAAAACGGAGATAAAATCGTAGTCCTGGGCAAATATTCCGGTACCTACAAGGCTACCGGCAAGAGCGTCGAGACAGATTTCGCGCACGTCTGGACTCTTCGTGACGGTAAAGCGGTGAAATTCGTGCAGTACACAGATACGGCGGTGATTCAGACGGCACTGCAGTCCTGAACAGTTTGCTCCCGTTTCTTCCCGGGACAGGTATCTCGGGAAGAAACGGACAATTACTCACATCCCTACGGGCAAGGCGGTATATAATAGCCGTTCCACAGCCAGCCGACCAAATACGTCACGTCGCCTACATCCACCGGTCCGCCGGGTCCCACGGTAGCGTCAACATTGCCCTCTTCCATACAGGCCGGGGGCGGTCCGCCGCGGAACAGATAGTTGACCAGGTAAGATAAATCCCCCACGTCAACCGGTCCGCCCGGACCCGTGACACCATCGACATTACCCCGGTTTTTGCAGAAAGTATCCCGAACGAAAAACGACACGGGGCAACAGGCGGTATCAAGATCGTTGGTGATACAGATATCGAACGTCACATGACCGCGATCAAGCGTGTCGCTGTCAAAAGTCAACAGGCCACCTGGAGTGAGGCTATATGCCCCATGGGGCGGCTGATTTGTGGTCCCGATATATAGCTCGGTGGGCGCACATTCGTCTTCCTTGGGCGTGACCTGCAGCGAAGCGCTCTCGCCGGCCCAGATCTCAGCCGTATCATCGCAACCGGACACGAAGCCGATATCACCGGAAGCCACGAAGACTTCGAAAACACACTGGGCGCAGTTGCATTCGCGAAACACCTGAATCGCCACCTGATGTTGCTCACAGACTTCGTCGAGTGTCGGAGTATAACTCCAGACAACGAGCGAATCGCCTATCTTCTGAATTGTACCCGGACCCCACAGATGGGCAAACTCAAATGGCTCGCCCGGCACACCGATGGGATCGGTGGCCGTGAACGTATCAACTATGGCCACGTTGGGATAGGCGACTATCGGGCCCGGACAATCGACGAATTCCGGCGGCCCACAGGGCAACATCGTCGCCTCGAAACAGTACGGACCACCCCAGGCCGGCGTAATTACATGCGGCGGTTGATCGAGGCTCCAGGTCCAGGCGCCACCTGCAGTGAGATAGGTCGAATCGATACAAAGCGTGTCGCCATGCTGGTACGGTATGGTCTGGATCCACCACACGGGCTCGATGAAATCCTCGAAAATGCCCGGTCCCATGAGCTGCACGCCGTTGAACCCAATCGTATCGGCGCCAATTCCGTCGACCCCGTACGCCGACATATGGAAAGACAAATCGAACCGGGTTAGCCAATCATGTGATAGCGTATCATACTGGATCGGACTGAATTGATTCGTATAGAATCCCCCCTGATGCGTCCACACGTGAAAGCCGTTGGAAAAGGCAATCAGCCTGGTCGGGAAAAAGCCGGTATACTCTAAACGAAACGTAAACCGATTGGCACACCCGGCCAGAACATAGTCGGTTCCATACCCGGGCGTGATGTCATCCAGATAAACGCCGGCGCCCGCCTCCGGCGCCTGAGCGGCAAACAGTATGATTAAGACTGACACGAGACTGCTGCGAATCACATACTTCATCGCTCTCCTCCCTTGAGAAATGTCGGTTGGTAGCCACGCACTTGTGGCAAAGAACTGCTCTTGATTGACACTTTAGACATATTCTACGGCCGCACATGTCGGTGAACGTACTATTTGATATAGATAAGCTAATACATGATCAGTGTTTACGCAAGACATTTTTAAATGGCCAAAGCAAACAAGGCAACTAAGATACATTCAGCCCTGATAGCTCGGAAACTCTATGGTTCCTGGAAACAGCTGCCCCCTATCGAACGATTACCGTTTCATAGACCGCGGGCTGTTATGTGATTCTATGAATCAACCGGACTAGGAACCCTCGTGAAGCCCCAGCAACAATGACCAATAGTGTCTCTTATACACGAACCGCTTCACCGAGAAATACGGCGACACGATCCCCTCCAGCTCATCCCGGTCGAAATAGTTCTTCAGGATCGTATACTCCCGGCCGTCGTCAAGATATCTACGCTTGTAATTGTTGCCGTGTTCATCCTTACCGAGAGAATGCTGCTGCGGACCCTCCGCCGGCGGATTGTTGTCTATCATCCAGATAAGCCCCGAAGGCCCGGGGAGACGTTTAAGCTCGGCGAACAGAGAGTGATAGTCCTGACTGGGATGATGCGACAACCAGAAACCAAGAAGCACCAGATCCACCTGGCCGGCCGCAAACGGAAGGTGTCGCAAATCCGCCCTCACGAAAGACGGTCGCGTATGGTACTCCTTCCTGCCCGCTTCCCGGAGCATTTCAGCGGAAATATCGCAAGCGATCACCGAACCGGCCGTCTCAGCTGCGATTTGCGTCCAGTAACCGGTACCGCAGGCAATATCCAGTACCGTTTTGTCGGCGGCCACTTGCCTGAGAAAGACCGCTTCGTCGTCTATTTCTCGCCTTCGATCCGGGACGTCGCGGTAGTAAATCTGCTCATATTCCGGCGCTCGCTGCCGGTAATACTCAATAAGTTCCTTATCGTTCATCGGTTGCCAAGGATCTTTCGAGCCAGCTTTCTGCCCAGCGTGGCGGCCTCTTTGAGAACAGCCGCGTCTTCCTTTGCCGACTCCGGCTCATATCCGAACGCATGATGAACCAATACGCCCTCGTTTGTCACTTCGATCCATTTGAAGAATCCCGCCATCACCCGGCGGGCTCCTTCGAACCAGCCCTGCTCACCCCCCACCAGCACCATGGCGCCCGGCCTCTTGTGAGGCAGCAATTTCAGAAACTCGTGATCGGGGTCAATGTTATCCCAGTCGACCGGCCGGACACAATTGCACCGGTCGATAAAGAGCTTGGCCTGAGCCGATACCGAATCAAAATAGATCGGCGAACCCAGTAACACACAGTCGGCATCCGCAAGATGCTTGTAGACATACGATAAATCATCATCATAGAAACAGAACTCCGGGGTAGGCGCGTCACCGCACGATTGACAGGGAATGAACTGCAGATCATTGAGCTTGACGAACTCGACGGTCACCGAATCGACGTCGCCGATGTTCTTCGTTATTTCCCCGCCCAAATGGCGCAGCAGAAAATCCGTCGACGATCCCTCGACCGGCGAACCGGATATGGTCAGTACCTTAATCAAGCTCAACCCTCTCCAGTCTCTCCAGCTCACCGTACAGTTCCAGGATGTTGTCCTCCAGCTCCCGTTTTTTTTCTGAGGCCGCATTCAATTGCTCCCAGTCCGTGCGCGGTATGTGCCGCCGAATCTCCTCTTCCAGTCCCGCCAGTTCCTTCTCCTTGTCGGCGATTTTCGACTTGGTCGATTGTATGTGTTTCTTGTGTCGCGCAATCCGTTTGGACTTCTCTTTGAAAGCCAGGTAAGCGTCCTTCGACTTGGCCGGCTTCCGATTAACCGTCGGTTCGGATTCGGCACTCTTTCCCTTGAAATAGGAATAGCCGCCCTCGTAAACGGTCAGCCGACCATCCTCAATGTGAAACACCCGGTCCACAACCTGTTTGAGGAAGTGACGATCGTGACTCACGATAAGGCAACTGCCGTCATAGTCGCGTAGAGCCTCTTCCAACACCTCCCTGGAATCAATGTCCAGATGATTGGTTGGCTCGTCAAAGATGATGAAGTTGGCCGGATGGTACAGCAGGCGAGCCAGCGAAAGCTTCGTCTTTTCCCCGCCCGAAAGAGATTTCACTAGCTTGAAGCAGTCCTCGCCGGTAAACCCGAATCGCGCCAGATTGGACCGAATCTTCCCGATCTCCGCCATCGGGTCCATTTCCCACAGACAGTCCAGTACCGTGCTCTCGCCGTCCAGTTCCGCCAGCTCCTGATCGAAATAGGCCACGTCCACTTTGTTGCCCAGGCGGATTTCTCCACACATAGGTGACAGTTCACCGATAAGCGCCTTCAGCACGGTCGTCTTGCCGGAACCGTTGCGGCCGATCAGACCCACCTTGTCGCGGCGGTAGACGTCGAAACTGACATCGGAAACGATCGGATCCCCGCCGTATCCCAGACTCACGTTTTTCGCTTCCAGCACGTGGGCAAATGAGCGCCCGGACGATGCCACGCTGATTACGGGCGATTGCCCCTCGGAACGCGGCGGCGGCAATCGTTTGATCCGCGACAGATACTTCAGCTTGGATTGCGCCTGCTTCGTCTTCTGACCGGCCATATTCCGGCGTACGAAGTCTTCCAGCCGCCTGATCTCTTCCTGCTGGTGCTTGTATCGGTGCTCGTGCAAGCGCTTGCGCTCGGCACGTTCCTCGAGGTACTTCTCGAAAATGCCGCTGTAAAAATGGAGTTTTCCGAACTGTATTTCCCACACCTTGGAAACGGTCGCATTCAGAAAAGCCCGGTCGTGAGATATGACAAGGTAAGCCTTGTCCGTCGAAGCCAGGTACTCCTCCAGCCACACGGTCGACTCGATATCAAGATGGTTGGTCGGTTCATCCAGCAGCAACAGATTGCCGCGCCCGGCCAGAGCCCGCGCCAGCCCTGCCCGGTTCTTCTCACCGCCGGAAAAGTTGACCAATCGGTCGCGGTGGCGGTTTCGCTCGAAGCCCAGGCCCGCCAGTATCGTGCGCACCTCATGCTCGAAAGTAAATCCGCCCTCGGCTTCGAAACGGGGCTGAAGCTGTCCCAACCGTTCCAGGCTGCTGCTGTCCGACGGGTGAGCCGCCAAATGCTCTTCCAGGGCCGCTATCTCCTGACGCATGGCCAGGAGGTCTTCCCGAGCCGATGAAACGTACTCGAAAAGCGTCTGCTCGAGCACCGCTGTCTTGTCCTGCCCGATGTAATCTATGACACAAGACTTGGCGCAGGTTATGCTGCCGGCATCGGCCGCCAGATGTCCGGCAATCAAGTCGAACAGCGTGGTCTTGCCGATCCCGTTCTTACCCACCAGACCGATGCGGTCGCTGGAATCGACCGTAAACGAGATACCATCAAAGATAACGTGATCTATAAATCTTTTGGAGACGTTCTCCGCCGAGAGCAGTGTCATGATCACCCCTCGGTCGAGGCGCCGCGGGACAAGATCATCTCCACGGCCAGCAGGATAACGGCGATCCAGAGAAAAAGCTGCCACAGTTCTTTGCCGTACCGAAACTCGCCCACGGCGGCCGCCAGGTTGGTTTCCGGCTCCAGAACATTGAAGCTGTCGGCGCCGATTGCCTGGGCCAGACGATCACGGTCCACGTCGGCCAGGTCACATTCGGCCGGATCGATATTGACCGCGAACCGGTCCACTTCGAACCCGACGTGACGGATACTGTAAATGCCCGGCAGGCGAACCGGAGCCGCACGGACCAGGACATTGCCTTTCTCTTCATCCACCGTCAAATAGTAGATACTACTGTCCGGCGTCACCATCTCCATGGAGCCGGCCGGCGCGCCCCTTACGCTGAGCGTGCGCGTGATATCCTCACCCACGTAGAGTTCCATATCGAACAGAGACAGATCGGACGCCAGGTACTCGGTCATACGCGAAATGAACGGCACGAAAAAAGCATGCCCGGTCAGGTCCGAGTATTGCGGAGCCAGTGGCCCGGTAAAAGCCAGCACCTGTCCCGACCCGTACTCCGCCTCGATCAGAGCCGGCCTGTCCCCCGAGAACCGAGCGACGGTCTCGGCTTCACCGATCACGTGCATTTTCGGCAGCGTATAAAACTTCAGTTCCGGCATTTCCTCGCCGCCAAAGTCGAATACCGAAAACACCGGGTGATTGACATCCACCGTCTCCAGCGTATAGAAACCGGCCCGGCTGAAATCCTGTCTGATCGGTTCGTCGAACACGACACCGGTAACCTCGGACCACACGCTGTTCATACGATTGACCTCGGTGACCGCGCCATAGGCAACCAGCAGCGCTTTTCCCCCTCTCACGTATGATTTCACCCGCGCCGCATAGCTGTCGGACAGAGCGCCCGGGTCGGTCAGAATGATCACGTCATATTGACTCAAATCCACACCCGCCAGGTCCTCGAACGAGCTTTCCTTGACCGACCAGTATTGATTGAGCGACAACGACGGTACCAGGGCCAGACTGATGAACTTCGCGGCCTCGTCGTCACTCGCAATCAGCACGGTGAACTGATCCGGAATTCTGAAACTGAAATAGTACCTGTTGTCGCCCGGGAACTTGTCGTCGGACAACTCCACGTAACCGGAATGAAAACCGCCGCTCGACACGGCACGAATGAAATGGACAGTCGTCTCGTTGCCGGCTGTCACCCGCACGTCGGACTGCGCCACCCGGTTGCCGTCGATGAAAAGAGATGCTATCAGGTCGTCACGATCGCGATCCTCGTAATTCTTGATCGTCGCCGTAACCGTGAACTCATGACCGGGCAGCAGTAACTGCCCGCCGAAACTGACATCGGTAATACCGCAATTGTCATGCTGATCGATCGGGAAGTCGATTGCATAGACTCTGACATCGCTGTTACGCAACACCGCGCTGTCCGGGAGAGCGTGCCGTTGGTAATCCGTTATCAAATACAGTTCTTTGTTCAAATTGGAAGCCGCACTCAGAAAGTCATCAGCCTGTTCCAGCGCCGCCTGTAGACTGGTCTCTCCGTACCCCGGGGACAAGCGTGACAGGAGATCCCGGACCACCCCCGCCGAAGTAAACTCGGACAATCCTTCCGCACTCTCGGCCTGGCTCACCGGCAACAACATTACTTCGTCGGACTCACCGAATGTCTCCAGAAGTTGCGCGGTGCGCTTGCGGGCCAGCTCGAACAGATCACCGTCCTTCGTGTACCGGTTCATCGAGGCCGTATTGTCAAAGACGATAACGGCTGACACCGACGCGTGCGAACCGATATTGCCTCCCTCAGTCGCCGGGCGCGCAAACGCCAGCACTATCGCCAGAAGAATGAGCATGCGCAGAAGCAACAGAAGCAGCTGCCGGATCTTGAGTCGCCGCACCTGGCGCCGTTGCATGGCCTTAAGATGCTTCAGCGACGAAAACTCCACGACTTTCACCCGCCTCTTGGAAAACAGATGAATTATCAGCGGCACCAATGCCGCCGCGGCGGCAAACAGAACGGTGGGATTAAGGAAATTCAACATAATAATCGGTTAAGGTTGATACGGCCTTTCCAGATAACGCCGGGCTTCCTCCTGGTGATAGGCCGCCGAGGAACCGGCCAGCACCGCGCCGTAGTAATCACGTGCTGTCCCGTGACCGCCGCCTGCATCGTACAGCTTCCCCAGCCACAGATTAATCATGCCCAGATAAAACGGACGCGTCTCGAGGAACAGGGCCGATTCCAGATGCGTTAGCGCGCTTCCCGCATCACCCAGGCCCAGGAATGCGATCCCCATCCACAAGTGAGCCGTCGGCGCCGCCGACTCAAGCTGTGTTTGCTGCTCGGCCAGACCCAACGCCTCACGATAGTACGTCAATGCCCGCTCCTGGTCCCCTGTGTCCTCGGACTTGTGCAGTATGTTGCCAAGCATGATACGCGCTTCGATCTGAGCGGCCGGATCCGCGCCGCTGTGGATTATCTCGGTGAACAACATTCGCGCCTCATGCGTCTCCCCTCTGAGCACCTGGTACAAACCGAGGTTGAACTTGATCATGTTGTTATCCGGCTCCAGCTCGCGTGCCTGCGCCAGGTCACGGTGGGCGGCCTCGTACGATCCGTTCATCATCTCGTAAGCGGCCAGCGTCATCCAGTCGACGGCGGAGGTCGGCTTCAGGCGCAGCAGACCCTCCTGGGCCTCGAGCGCACGGTAGTAGTCTCCGGAGTAAAAACCGGCTCGCTTTAACATTGATAAACTCATCAATGAATCTTCATGCGAGACGGAACGATCAACCATGGCCAGCGAGTAATCGAGCATATCTCCGTAATTCATCATGGCCTCGGCCTGTTCCACGAATTGGCTGAAAACCGTCAGCGGGATCGTCAGCGTGTCGACATAGTGCAGCCATTGTGTTTCAAGCTCCGTTATCTCTATCTCGTATTGCTCGGCCAGTTTCTCCGCCAGATTGAGGTCCGTGGCTGCCCGGTACAGGTCGCGAAACGGTCCCAACCCGTAACTGTCGATAAGGAACTTCACAAACGTGGCCGCCGTGCGGTCCGCCACGACCGGATCCGCGTACAGATAGTCGTACGTTCCCAGCAGCGACGCCAGCGGCAAATTCTTCTCTTCCGCGACAAGCTCTTTCATATCGAATATCGCAAACGAAAGATACCCGGCCATCCCTTCCGACAGGAAAGGCGGCGCATAACCGAAAGTCCGCAGTACGGCCGCATGCGCGGCCGCAAACGGATCGGCTGAGTTGAACTCCTTCGTATACAAGGCAAAGCCGATATTCCGCGTCGGAATAATCACCTGGCCAAATCGGTCATCCCAGATCACCGATCGTATCGGACAGGGGCACAGAAAGAACTGGAACTTGCCCGGCAGATTGAGACTGAATACGGTCTTGAACTTGCGATATTCGTACTCCTGGAGACTCTTCACCGTAGTCCAGTAAAAATCGGCCAGCGAATTCGGTACATAATGAATATCCATATGCGCGGTCGGATTGAAACTGAACGTGCCGCTGTCGCTGTGGATAAAAGAACAGATAGTCGTATCCACATCGCCGGGGCGCAGTGGCAGGACCGTCAGGGCATACTCGGCGCCGGCTTTGCCGCGAATACCCTTCATGTGCGCCGGCAGACCGTATTCGACGGCGAAACTCTGCGAATACGTGTTCGCGGGCGGTCCCAGCGTCACGACGTGGACGGCGAATGCCGTACGCGACGAATCGACCTCCGTGACCTCCACATCAACCGAAAACGCCAAAAGAAAACCGGTGGTCGGTACTCCCTGCACGACCGTTACCGTGTCCTCCAGTAACAGTATCTCGTCGCCAACGTCGGCCTGATGGACCTTCAAAACGCATTCCACGGCCTCGGCTGCCGACAGGGACGTGCCCGTCAAACACAACAGCGCTATGAAAACTATGATGAGTCGCATTATTCAGTTATACGGTTAACCCGAAGAAAGGCTCGTTCACAATTTGGCGGATTTCGTCGGCTGCTCGACCACCACCAGCCGACCGTCCACCAGCACCGGCAGCACGTTCATCGAATCCGCGTCCGTGGCCGTCTTGACATCTTCGGCGAAATCCAGCGCGGCCAACCGACGACCATGCTCCCCCTCTTCAATGGCCTGGGTCAGGGAGGACCGATAGTTGAGATACAGCAAATGTGCCAGTGATCCGGCATCGTTCAATGCCACAGTTTGAACCAGCCGACCGTTCAGTTTGTCTATCAGCATCCCGGCGCACAACGTGTCTTCCACGGAAAATCCGCCCTCATGACCGGAACAGACAATCACCACGTCCCGATCTTCCTGCATCACTTTGTCAGCCACCAGGGAGATATTAACCAGCGATCCGCAAATCACTACGCCCGCATCCTGGGCTTTGCTGTAGACGGCGGTGCCGTTGGTCGTCGTCATTATGACATACTTGCCGGCCACCGCCTCAGCCGTAAACTCCGAGGGGGAGTTCCCCAACTGAAAGTTATCTATCTTAACCCCGTCTCGCTCGCCTGCCAGAACGGCCATATCGCCACCGATCTTCGCCCGCAACTCGGCCGCTTCCCCTGGACCGGCCGTGGGAATCACACCCCGGGCGCCCGCCAGCAGGGCGGCACACGTCGAAGTCGATGACCGGAGGACGTCGATTGCAACCACCGTCTTGCCCGCTAAACGCGCTCGTTCAAGGGGAAACGGGGTCAGGTAGAGCTCAATATTCATAGAGCAGACTCACTTGTGAGAAGCGTCCTTATAAAACGGCGGCTTGACCACGACGGCCGGAAACTCTTTGTCTCGAATCATCACTCTCACCTCAGACCCTGATTTCGAATGACTGCGCTCTACATACCCGATCGCGATCGGCTTCTGCAGACTCGGCGAGAACGTTCCTGATGTGACGTTGCCGATTTTCCTCTCTCCGTCAAAAACCTCATACCCGGCCCGCGGAAACGCTTTCCCGTCCAGCTCTATACACACCAGCCGACGGCTCGGTTTGTCCTGTTTCACTTTTAGCAGCGCCTCACGCCCGATGAACTCCTTGTCCCAGTCAACAATCCAGGACAGACCAGCTTCGACCGGGTTCGTTGTTTCATCAATATCGTTACCATACAGCGCCATCTTCATTTCCATGCGCAGACTGTCCCGCGCCCCCAAACCGACCAGCGCCATGTCATGCTTCTTGCCCGCTTCAACGGCGGCTTTCCACACGGTTTCCGCATGATCCGGCGGGATATAGATCTCAAAACCATCCTCACCCGTATATCCGGTTCGTGAGAAAAGCGTATCCTGCCCGGCAACATCGGCAACGACGGAATTGTAGTATGGTAGATTATCCAACTCGTAATCGGTCAGCAATGCCATCACTCTCTCGGCATTCGGCCCCTGAATCGCCAGTAGACTGGTTTGCAGCGACCGATCATTCAGCTCTACCCCACCTTCCAGATGCTCCTGCAGCCACGCCAAGTCCTTCTTGATATTGGCGGCATTCACCACCATCAGATATCCGCCCTCAAGACGATACAGCAGCAGGTCATCCACAATCCCACCGTCCGGCTTGGTCATACACGTGTATTGAATCTGGCCGACATTCAGATCGTCGACGTTGTTCGTGGTGACTTCTTGCAGAAACTCGACCGCGTCCTTCCCGCTGACTTCGAATTCTCCCATGTGCGACAGGTCAAACATACCAACATTCCGTCTCACAGCCAGATGCTCTTCAGTGATGCCTTTATACTGGATGGGCATCCTGTACCCGGCGAAATCAACCATCTTCGCCCCGGCCGCCACATGAAAATTATGAAATGCGGTTTTGATGATGTTATCTGCCATGGGTCTTCTTCGCAATTGTCGCAGAAATATGGTTCTTACTAATAAACATGGTACGTAATTAAGAGGGAAGCTCCTGAATGTCAACATCTATGTTCTTCGGCAGGAGAGAAGTGATTGTTGATCTTTAGACTTCAATAACCTACATTTTCGCTGCAGTTTGAACTAAAACAAACCCGTTTACTGAGCACAGTGCAGTGACCGACAAATCAGAAAGTACCGCGCGTCGACGATTCTCCCAGGAGGACCTGCAGAAAGTCCTGCAAGACCATGCCCGCTGGCTGAAGTCCAACGGCAAGGAGGGAACACAGGCTGATTTCATTTGGACGGATCTCACGGAGGCCGACTTCACCGGCGCCGACCTGCGCCGGGCGGTATTTACCGATGCTCATATGTACGGTGCGAAATTCACGAATGCTGATCTGGAAGACGCCAACCTGCGCGGCACCTTTCTCATCGACAGCAAATTCAACGACGCCGACTGCCGTAACGCCGCTTTCTCAGGTGCCAAAATGAAAGGCGCCAACCTGCGTCATGCAAACCTCAAGTGGGCGAATCTTCAGGACGCCGACCTGACAGATGCCAAGAACCTCCTGGCAAATCAACTGGCCGGCGCCAGCCTGGCCGGCGCCAAACTGCCCGACGATATAGCTAAGTTCGATGCTCTGGAACATGCCAAAGAACTCTCCCAGAACGCCCGCAAGATGTTCCTGGCCATGCTCCTGGGCTGCGCCTACACGCTCCTGACCGTGGTCACGACCGACGATGTCCGCCTGCTCACCAACTCCGCCTCCTCACCGCTACCGATCATCGGCACCGAGATTCCCATAGTCGGGTTCTACATTGTCGCGCCGCTGATTCTTCTGGGCCTGTTCGTCTACTTCCAACTCCACCTGCAGCGCAACTGGGAGGTCCTCGCCACCCTCCCCGCCTTCTTCCCCGATGGCCGTCCGCTCGACCGCAAGGCGTACCCCTGGCTGCTAAACGGCCTCGTCCGAGTTCACTCCAAACTCCTCAACACCACCCGCCCCCCGATGATGCTGTTGCAGTACTTCATCTCTATAATCCTCGCCTGGGGCGCCGTGCCGTTTACGCTGCTGGCTTTGTGGGCCAGATTCCTGACGAGACATGACTGGACAGTGACGTGGATACACGTAGTCGTTCTGACTATCGGCTTTGCCTTCACACTGTTTTCCTATTTAGTAGCGAAGAAGTGCTTGAGAGGCGTCGGCCACAGGTCTCTATATTGGAAGACAGTTTGGAAGGATACGAGAACATACAAGGGCGTAGCGGTAACTGCCCTGCTCGCGGTCGTCTTCTACATAGGATCAACCGGAGCAATCAAGGGCGTACCGCCTGACCGAGGGGAAGGGTATCGAACATATGTACCTTATGTCTTGGGGCTGTTTGGCTGCGAACCGTTTGCGGATTTCAGAGAGAAGGATGTGTCGGTCAAGCCGGAGGGTTGGACCGGGGATAGCACGCAGTTTCCGTTGGTCAAAGGAGCTAATCTGAAAGATAGAGACTTACGATATGCCAGACTCAGATCTTCATTTCTTATGAAAGCCGACCTGAGAAACTGCGATATCGACCGGTCAAATCTAAGACGGGCCAATCTGAGAAACGCAGACCTGAGTCAATCTTCGTTAAAATTTTCCAGTCTGAGGCACGCCGATTTGCTGGGGGCCGATTTGGACTCGGCTAATCTTAGATTCGCCTATCTGGAGAACGCGATGTTGTTCGGAGTCAGCTTAGTTGACGCCAATCTTAGCTACACCCGACTTGAAGGCGCTAGTTTGACTCTCGCCGATATGGCGTCGACCAATATTGAATTCGCACGTTTGGAAGGAGTTGAATTGGAATCCGCAACCGGTCTGACAATTAACCAGATTGCGTCCGCCATCGTCGACTCCACCACCATCCTCCCCGACTACCTTATCGAACAACTCCGTGCCGACACCTCTGAATCCTCTAAAGAGCTCCTCCGACAACTAGGACTAGATTAAATCCCCCCGTATTCCCGAATGCCCCCAGAGTCGGATCAGAGTCAAACGTGTAATCATAGGTCACCTTCGCGCCGACATACACCGGCGCCTTCACGAGATAATCGAACCCCAGCGTCAGATGCGATGACACCCCGAAATCTTCCTGCTCCGCCAGCAGCTTCAGGGTCGTGACCTTACGGAAATTCAACCCGGCCGCCACCTGGCCGTAGAATTGATATCGCGATCCTTCTTTGATCAAATACGTCACCGTCGGCCCCAAATGCGGATTCCGAAACTTGAGATACAGCGGACTCAGCTCATCCTGTTCGATATAGCCGCCGAAAACTCCCGCAAAGAACTTATTGTGCAAACGGTACTCGATCGCTCCCACCGTATTGACTGCGTCTCCGTACAAATCCCGCATGGCGCTCCGCGACGGTGTGAAATACCCCACCCCGAACGAGACCTTCATCCGTACCTTGTCGAACGATTGCGGAATCGTCAACTGCAGCGGCCCGGCCGATGAAACCGACACCCACAGCAGTGTAACTGCGGTAGCAACAGCAACCGTCCGCCGCCGCCGCCCGCCCTTGAATCTCCGTACAAACTTCATCGCGCCTCCCCCATGATCACTTCCACGTCACGCGCGCGAAAAGCACCGGCCGCAATCTCGAAAATGTAGATCGCCGGGTCGACCGGTTTCCCGTCGCTGTTGGTGAGATCCCAGACTACCATGACCCGGCCCGGGCCGCCCGTGCCGCTGAACGCCCGCACGTTGTACCCGGTGGCGTTAAGTATCTCGAGTACATAGCCGCCGGCTGAGGGCAGCGCGAACGTAATCTCCACACTTTGCTCCGACTGGAACACGTCTTCAGATACCGTTATTTTGAAACTCAGGCCGTCATCGAATTCGTGAAACAGACTCTCATCGCTCGAATTGATCCCCGAGCAACTCACCAGGCAGAAAGATGCCAGCAGTACGATAATCAGGATTCTGACTTTCATGATTGTACTCTCCATGATATATCCTCCATCTTGGCCGATATATATCCCTTCGCCCGGTTGATGTCAAGAATTGTAGTGACAAGTCACCCCTGCGTAGGGGCTTGTTGAAGAACATCATTTACTGTTGTGTCGGGTCCTGAGCCCGCGTCAGCGGGATTGTGACCCGAAACGAAACTGGTTGACGGGCAAGAGCGGCAGGTCACACGACTCCACTGTAGCAGCCGTAGGGCAGAAGCCTTCAGCGGTTCTGCCTCTGTAACTCGGCACAACTGCCCGGTTCGGCCCTACAATATGTCGGCCCCTTTCTCCTTTCAAAGGAGACGGGCCGGGCGTGAGGTAGATTCCCATCCCCCCCAATATAAACTTGACTTGCCCCAAGCCCCCTTACGACCTTCCCACTATGGAAGAGTCACTGCATTACGACATCCGCGACGTCCTCATCGCTCCGGCCCGAGCCCTCTCAGCCAAGCGAATTCTCGTCATGACGTCCTTCCTTATTGTCGGTATCCTTATCTATGATCTCTTTGCCTATGCCGCCGTCGCCGCCGATGGCGGCTCATTGAAAAGCGTCTGGTCCCTGTATGGTCTGTCGCCCCTGACATGGTTCAAACTGAACGGTTTCTGGGCAGGGCTTCTGTACGGTATCGGATTGGCGCTGGGTCTGTTGGCGCTCATGATCGGCTTTTTTGGTGTCTCCGCTATCGAAATCGAACAAATCCGGGGTAATCGCTTCCTCTCGGCCACCGCCGCTGTGCGGTTTGCCGTCAAACGGGTGGGACAAATAATAGTCTCGGAACTTTCCGTTCTCCTGTTCCTCTTGCTGATCGTCGTTCTTATCCTCATTTACGGCCTCATCACCCGGATACCGGTGGTCGGCGAATGGATCTACACGTTGACCTTCGTCCTTCCCGGCTTCATCTTAGCCCTCTTTTCCGTCTTCATACTATTCGTGCTGTCCGTCTCGGTTATCCTGCTTCCGGCGGTGGCGGCGGCGGAACGGAAAGGCGAAGCTTTCGCCGCTATCCTCGAAACATTCTCGACCATCATCCGCCAGCCCGTGCGCTGGCTCGTGTACACGGTCTACGCCCTCATCGCCGCCAAAGTGTGCAGCTTTGTCTATGCGTACTTCTGCTACCGCGCGGTCCAGTTCCTGGCCTGGGGCACGTCGCTTTCGGCCGGCGACCGGGCGGTCAATCTGGTCAAGTCCGGTCTGTCGCATTTGCCCGTCAGGTCCGACTTCGTGGAAGAAACACTGCGTGTTTTCCCCGGCATCGACTTCTCGTTCTCTATCTCACAGTGGGCGCGAGGCGGCGCAGACGAAGCGGCCGGGCACGTCATGGCGGTTATGCTCTTTCTGATATTCGCGTCCATCATCGGCTATGCGCTCGCAACCGTCGCCGTGGCCCAGACCCGGGGGTATGTCGTGCTCCGGTATATCAAAGATGATTACGAAATCCCCGATGAAAACTCCTTGTTCTTCCGGGATGAACACGTCAACGAACCGATAGAAGAACCATCCCCCGACAATATAGCTCCGACACAAAACAGGTCGGGTTCTGAGTCCGCTTCAGCGGACGAGTAACCCGAAATTGTCCAATTCGTGATCGGTAGGGCATAACCCGGAGCGGTTGTGCCACCCGGGGCTTTTGTATTGTTGTGTCGGGTCCTGAGCCCGCGCCAGCGGGATTGTGACCCGACACTTGGTACCCCACCCAAAAGTCAGTTGGGCACAACCCAAAGCGGTTGTGCCAACTGATCTTGGCAGAACCACCGACAGATTCTGCCCGGCTGACTTCATTGGCAAGGTCGGCCAGCCGTTATTCCCACAAAACCACTTGCCTTTTTCCGCTCACTCTCTATATTCCGGGTCCCGGTTAGTTATGACACCCGGTGAGAACTTTTCCGGGAGCTTGACAGTTATAGAACGGCAACCACGTTGCCCGATAATGCGCCATTAGCTCAGTTGGTAGAGCAGCTGACTCTTAATCAGCGGGTCCGGGGTTCGAGACCCTGATGGCGCATTTTTCTTTCTGTGGTCCAACCGCTTATGGGTCCTAATCACATGCAATAGTTTAAGGCCAAAAGGGCCGCTGACTGGAGGCGAGCGGGAATGACGGCAATCAATATCACCCATGGCAGCCACCGGTTATATGCAACCGGATGACCGTCTGACTTTTCCATTGACTCACCGCTCATAGTTATACGCCGGCTTCCCTTCCTGCCCGTGACCTTGGCGCCTGCACTGAGCTGATTCGAATACAGGCCCCCAGGTAACCGACCGTTATTATGGCTAATTCTACCCAATTGTCTGGTTAAATCTTTGACAAAGCAGTCTGAAATGGTTATGTATTATAAATGTGCATTGTCATTGACCGATCAATATACAAACGAAGAATCAGTAAGTAATGAAAAGCCTCGGAGTGAACAGATGAAACGCAAGCTGTCTTTGCTGTTTTGTGGGACTTTGTTGGGCTGCCTCGCACCTACGTTGACGGTTCAGGCCGGAGTACCGCATCTGGTGCAGTATCAAGGAAGACTCACGGACAATATGGGCGTACCGCTGGACACAACGGTACCGCTCACTTTCAGCATTTTCACCGATTCCGTTCCCACCACAACTGCACTGTGGACAGAGAGTTTCACGGCGGTTGAAATACACGACGGACTGTTTGAAGTATTGTTAGGCTCGACCAATCCCTTGCCGTCATCGGTATTCAATGGTAGTATACGCGGTCTGGGAATACGGATCGGAAGCGGTCCGATCTCGGATCCTTTGATACCGATTACGAGCATGGCCTATGCTTACCGTTCCCTTAATGCAGACACAGCCGATTTCAGCAAAACCGTGGCTGATAGTAGTGTTACTGCTGCCGCCATTGTCAACGGCACCATCCTGTTCGAAGACCTGAATCAAAATTCGGCCGGTCATGACCAGGTCATAAAGTGGGACGATCTCAGTCAAACGTGGTATGCGGCCGATGACCTGACAGGCAGTGACAATAGCGGTTGGACCGACGACGGCAGCAAGGTACGGCTAACGACCGTCACTGACAGCCTGGGCGTAGGTACGACTGTGCCGACTGAAAAACTCGAGGTCATTGGTAATATCAGAGTGAACGGCAAAGCCAACCTCGGATCGGAAAACAGCAATGCCGGCGCATTCGCCTTTGTCGCCGGTACAAACGACACCGCCAGGGGAGACTTCTCTACGGTAAGCGGCGGTTATCTCAATACCGCCGATTCCACCTACAGCACGATCGGCGGAGGATACAGTAATACGGTCGGGCATTCCAGCACAATCGGCGGCGGCAGTAACAACAACGCCCCCGACTCTTATGGCGCCATAGGCGGTGGTCTGAACAACACCGTCAATGAAAACTTTGCTACGATTGCCGGCGGCAACAGCAACGAAGCGCACGGCCTCAACAGCACCGTTGGCGGAGGGCAGGATAACATTGCACACACCGGCGGTACAGTAGCCGGCGGATATTACAATCAGGCACTGGGAAATTACAGCTCCGTTGGCGGCGGCTTTAACAATGTCGCGGATACATTGAGAGGCACGATCGGCGGCGGCAGCAGCAACCTCGCCGGTCATGCCTATGCTACCGTCGGCGGAGGACAGAGTAATAAGGTCTTCGGCTATGGCGGCACCATTGCCGGTGGCTCCAATGATACGGCCACAGGTGTCTACAACACTGTCGGTGGCGGCTACGGCAATGCAACCGATGGCGACAATTCTGTAGTAGGTGGCGGACGAAGAAACGAGGCGAAAGGCAACTACAGCACCGTGGCCGGTGGATTTGGCAACAAAGCCAGCGAGTATGACTGCACCGTCGGCGGCGGTCGCGACAACACTGCCGGCTGGTTTAAAGCCACAGTGGCTGGAGGTCGCGATAACACCGCGGGAGGAGAGAACAGTACGGTCGGTGGAGGTGAAGGAAATACCGCGGAATGGATTGGCAGCGTGGTCTGCGGCGGAGTGAATAATAACGCCGACGCCCATTATAGTGTCGTTTCAGGCGGCCTTAATGATACTGCCGCCGGCGCCGGCAGTGTCGTGTGCGGCGGAATCCGTAACAGAGCCTATGGTTACCGAGCCACTGTCGCCGGAGGTGAATATAATCAATGCAATGGTTCCTACGCCTTCACCGGCGGAGGGTACCAGAATCAAACCATCGGCAGTTACTCCGTTATCCTGGGCGGCGAGAAAGATACACTCACGATGAATGCGGACTACTCGATGGCGTTTGGCAATGGAATATATCTAAACAACTCTTATCGAGTCGTATTCTTCGACGGCATCAACCACGGTAGATTTGGCATAAACCGCGATGACCGTCAACTCGGTATTTCATACCCGATTCATGTAGGTACGACAACCTCCAACGGGAACGGAGCTTATCTGTCCAATGGCGGAACCTGGACAAACGGATCCAGCCGCGGTTTTAAGGAGCGTTTTGAGAGTCTTGATGGTGACAATCTACTTCAAAAAGTCATGGCGATGCCGATCCGGGCCTGGTGTTACAAGCATACCGATGAGCGCCACATTGGTCCGGTCGCTGAAGACTTTGTCAACGCGTTTGATGTCGGCGTTATCCGAGAACAGGATGGACACCGCGAGGACCATTACCTGGCAGCCAGTGATGTGGCCGGCGTCGCGCTGGCCGGCGTCCAGCAACTGGCCCGAGAAAATGCGGAATTGCGTGATCGAATTGAAGAATTGGAAGCGCTTCTCGTATCTCTAAAGGTATGTCTGTCAGATCAGGAGAATGTTAGCGACAAGCTCGCCCGTCGGTAATCCCCTGATCACATGCCGGCGGGGCTGGACCGCCCCTGATCGCATAATCGATGGTCTGGACAATGTCTATCCGTTAGCCATTGCAGGGATTTCGCCGCTACCCTATATTCGCTCATGCCGTATCTGGGCGAAATAGCCGGTCTATCGACCGCCCTCCTTTGGGCCTTCACGTCGATCTTTTTCTCCGAAGCAGGAAAATTGATCGGCTCGTTCCATGTCAACAATATACGGCTGGCTATGGCGGTCATTATCTACACTATCGTCCTGAGCCTCACCCAGGGCTCACCCGTTCCAGCCGACATCAACGGCCGGCAGGTCTTCTGGCTCGGGCTCTCAGGATTCGTCGGCCTGGTATTTGGCGACGGCTGCGGATTCAAAGCGCTGGTCATGATCGGTCCCCGGTTGACGACACTGCTCTACTCGACCGCACCCATAATGGCGGCCGTCATTGCCTGGATATTCCTGGGCGAGTCCTTGACAACTCCGGATATTGTCGGTATCGCGGTAGCCATCGGCGGCGTCGCGTGGGTGGTCGCCGAACGAAGGTACCGTCACCTCAAACTCAACGCCATGGCCGTCGATCATCCCGATCAAGGATCTCTGTTCACGGGCGTCCTGCTCGGACTCGGCGCGGCTCTGGGACAAGCGGTCGGACTCGTGTTGGCCAAACAAGGGATGCTGCACGCCGGTGGCTCCGTGACCCCTATGGCCGCTTCGTTCATCAGGATGCTGGTCGCCACCGCCGCTATCTGGCTCATTGCTGCCTCCCGCGGCCACCTCAGGAAGACCTTCAAGTCGATCAAAAACCGAAAGGCACTCGTGTTCAGTTTCGGCGGTACCGTTTTCGGCCCTTTCCTTGGCGTCTGGATGTCACTCGTGGCGGTCAAGCTGATCGAAACCGGCGTTGCCGCAACACTGAACGCCATGACGCCGGTCATGGTCATACCTCTCCTGATCCTGTACTACAAAGAAAAGATCTCGGTCCGCGCCATAGCCGGGGCTATTGTCGCTGTTACCGGCGTGGCGATCATATTCCTGGGATGACGAGATAAGTGAAACGAGACTCCCTGGTATGAAATTGCTCGATTACGAGAAATTTGTGACGTTTCTGGACAACCACTTCGGTTCGTCTTCCAATAGAGAAGCCCGACTGGTTGGCCCGGACCGAGAAGTTGACTCCGGCTACTCAGACATCGTCCGCTTCTTCGGCGAATCTCACGTTGACCCTGAACTTGTTGAGATTCACTATCAACAGGAAGAATTCAGATTCTCCGACAGAACAATAGCAGAATTTGCCGAAAAGATGGCTGGACTTCTCCGAAGCCAGGGACGGCTGTATGACGGACCGAAAGTCGCTTGCGTGGTTGAAGAGAAACTGGTGTCAGAGCCGTTCCGTCTTACATTGCAGCCCTGCGACTATGCCTTGTTTGCCGGGACCTGCTTATCGCTGGATTATCCCGATGACTCCTTTGGCAAATATGAGACCTTGAGGGAGTACTACATTGCCCGGAATACACAGGACGGACTCTCTCGCCTTCCCCTTCCGGCATGTGTGGGCATATGTGGCTTGCTGGGAATCAGGGATACCGGCGATACCGGCCCGCGGCTTCTGTTCATGCATCGGTCAAGTCAGTTGGCTTCGTTGGAGAACTCTACAGGACCCTCTGCCGCAGGTTCCGTTGACTACAGCAGGACATTTCAAACCTTGGCCGAATTGATCAGGTCATCTATGCAACAGGAAGTGGAAGAAGAACTGGGCCTCAGGCCTTCTGAACTTCGCGTTATTCCGTTAGCCTATGCTCGCGAGATCTTCCGAGGCGAAAAACCCCAGCTCTTCTGCCTGCTGGAGACCGATCTCAACGAAACTGTCATCGAAGATCGGCTGACGGCCGTTCCTCCGCCGAGAGAATTCAGTGACTACCTCTTTGCGGCTGCCGACAAGGATATCTGTCTCTCTATGGACACGATCGAAACTCTGAACCATGAAGCCCGCATGAACTTCTACCTGGCTCAGGAGTATGTCTCGACTCTCAGGAATTAGGCTCTGCGCAATTCCAGGTTGAACCAGACCCCACAGTAGCAGAGAGTGAGTATAGCTCTGGAGTCGGCAGGCCAATCTGCTCCCAGCAGGTAAAGATAACATAGAAGCGTCAACCCAAAGAACAGCTTGACGAGTCCCTTCCGAAAATGTTCGGCAAAACTGCTCCAGAGACCGAGCATCGAAAACAAGACGATAACCGAAGGGGCCAGGAAAAGAAGCGACCACTCCCAGAAGGTCAAACCGGATATTGCAGCAGCCAGTGGGCTGGACTCAGCAACATTGAGAAGACAAAACATGTGTAAACAAACAAAGAAAATCGCCAGCGCGACATAAAGGACTCCCTCAAGCACGTTGTCGCCCAGTTCCTGCAGCCCCGTCCGGGCGAAAAAGAGGGCGGCGGCAATGAGCCCCGTCAGCATGACGTAAGAACCGTCGGCAAAGACGTTGTTTATGGTCTGTTCCATTTCAGTATTCTCCACCAAACCTGTCTGTGAACGCCGTGCCACAAAAACGGCCCTACTGGTAAGCGATAGCTAATCGCCTGGACTGCAACAAATTTGAAGGAGGGAGGCGGCGGGTTTGCCACTCGAATAAGTGAATCCATTTACATAAGCGACCGCAACCGGATGCAACAAAAAGCCCGCCTTGGATAGGCGGGCCGTGAAACAAAAAGATATCGAATTCAGCCGTTAAATATCCACGTCATCGACGTTCGTGCTGGGGCGAGTAAGAACCTCTTTGACCCCGGAAATGGCTTCAGGCCGTTTGTTTTTCAATTTGCCCTTGTGCTTTTTCAACTGCTTCTTGACTTTGTCCACCGCGACGGAAATGGAATTGTATATGTCGTCCGTCTCGCCGGTGCCGCTGATCGTGTTATTGTACACATTGACTTTCAGTTCTGCCACTCGCCGGTGTCGTTCGGTATCAAGGACCAGTTCCGCCGACACGATATTGTCAAAATACCGCGTCAGGCTCTCCATCTCTTCCTCCGCTCGTGCCTTCATTTCTGGAGTCAAATCAAAATGACGGGCAGTTATTTTTTTCAGCATGGCTGAAGTCTCCTTTTCATGCGGGGTTTGAAAAGAGCTTTGTCTGATATATCTGATATACCTATAAATCGGTTCAACGGTTATTCCCTAAATGCCCTCACCTGCATTTCCATTACAAGCGGCAGTAACTCTCAGGCTGCAGAAAAAAAGGTCCACTCTCATGGTCCCCCAAAGTCCGATCATCTTCTGCCTATCCGGTCTCCAAGCGCTCATTGAATCACACCTCATGTTTCCTATCCGTATAATAACACATTTGATTGAATTAGGAAACAAAGATCGGTTGGAATCTCACGAAATAACAACAATATCATAACTGCTGTCCGGGCAATAAGACCTCCGAAGAACCGAAGACTACAATCGGTCGTGCAACAGCCGGGGCCGGTTTATCATAATTGACAATTTCTACCGATTACGTATATTCTGCCGTGCTCGAATTCTTGAAAAGAACCATTCTTACCGGCCTGCCGGTATTTGCCGCCGGCCTGATCTGCGACTTTGGTATTGCTGTCGCCCAGGAACCGGAAGGCTACTTTCGAACCGATCGGATAAACGCCGTTATTCTGGTGGCTGTGTTTTCGATAGCTGTCATTCTTTACACCAATTGGGCCAAACAGGGTAAGCCGCTCTTTCTCCGGAAGATCCCCGGCTTAGACGCCGTCGAAGAAGCCGTCGGACGTGCCACAGAAATGGGCCGCCCCGTTTTGTATATCCCCGGGATTTCCGAGCTCGATGAAATGGAAACGATTGCCGGCATTTCCATTCTGGGCAGGGTGGCCAAAATTACAGCTCAATATGATACCCCATTGATGGTTCCCGTTCGATACCCGCTGGTACTCGCGGCCGGACAGGAAGTTGTCGAGCAGGCGTACGTCGAGATGGGCAAGCGCGACGCTTATGATCGCGACACGGTCCGCTACGTCGCCGGCGAGCAGTTCGCCTTCACTGCCAACGTCAACGGCTACATGATGCGTGAGCGACCCGCCACTAATATCTACATGGGAGCATTCTTCGCCGAATCCTTGCTTCTCGCCGAGACCGGCAATGCCGCCGGGTCCATTCAGATCGCCGGCACCACCAAACCCGAACAACTGCCGTTCTTTATCGCCGCCTGCGACTACACCTTGATGGGTGAGGAACTCTACGCCGCCTCGGCTTACCTCTCCCACCAACCGATCATGCTGGGAGGCTTGAAAGGACAGGACCTCGTGAAAATGTTGATTGTAGTCCTGATTATCGTGGGAGTTATCCTGGTTACGATCGGATATGGAGAGACTTTCCTGAGCTGGTTTACGGCCGTATAAGGAATTGACTGACTGATGAAGACCACTCTACCTGTTGCCGTCGCATTTGTTTCCGGACTATTGATGGTCATTTCCTTCTTCTTCAACGAGAAGACCACATTTGTCGGTGTCATATCCCAGGAGATGCTTGATTGGCTCATTATTGTCGGCGGATTTACTCTGCTTTTGGGGGTAGTTTCAATTACCCGCGTCAACTGGCAATCGGTCCGGAGAAAGAAACAAGGGTGGATTTTCAATGTCATCACCCTCATTTCGATTTTCGCCATGGCCATTCCGGCGGTTCTGCCTAATTCCTGGTCTTCACTCTTCGGTCGGACCGAAGGTTCGATCTATGATTGGCTGTTTATCAATCTGCAAATGCCCATGATGGCCACTATGTTCGCCACGCTGGCTTTCTACATCGCCTCGGCGGCCTACCGGGCGTTTCGAGCCCGCAGTGCCGAAGCTACCATCCTGCTCATTACCGCCATCGCCGTTATGCTTTGGCGGGTACCCATGGGTGAAGCTTTCCTCCGCCTGTTTCCCGGCAATATACCTGAGATTCTCAACAGCTACATCATGAACGGCGCCAACCTGGCCGTCCAGAGAGGGATTATCATCGGCGCCGCACTGGGAGCCGCCTCGATGTCGTTGCGGATTATCCTGGGAATCGAACGAACCTATATGGGTCGTGGGTAACTCCATGAACTTCTGGGACAAAATCCAGCAGCTGGACCGTCGCTGGGTATACCTTCTGGTAAGCCTGGCCGTCATTATCCCCTTCATCATCCCCGTGAAATTCCCCGTCAGTATCGAACCCGAAGCTCGACTCTTCTATGAAGCCGTTGACGCCCTGCCTGATTCCTCGACTGTCATGCTCGTCTTCGATTACTATCCCTCGACTATGGCGGAGACCGAACCGATGGCCGTCGCCGCCGCGCGACACTTCTTCAGCAAGGACTGTCGGGTTATCACCCTGAGCAACATCCCGCTGGGAGGGCCCTCGATGGCCGAAGCCGTGACTCGTCGCATCGCCGAGGAATACGACAAAGTATACGGTGTCGACTACGTTAATCTCGGCTACAAATATGGGTATGTTTCGGTCCTCAAAGGCATGGGCATGTCGATCGAAGACATCTTTCCCACGGACAACAGCGGAACGCCGCTCTCTGAACTGCCTATTATGGATTCGGTCGAGAATTACGAGGACATAGCGTTCATTTTTGAGGTGGCCGACAACGCCACGGCCGATTACTGGATTTCCATCGTCAATGCCGGATACGGGGTGCCGATGGGCGTAGGTGCCACGGCCGTGATGGCGCCGAAATTCTATGCCTTCGTGGGCTCCGGCCAGATAGTCGGGCTCCTGGGCGGCATGAAGGGTGCGGCCGAATACGAATTGCTGATAAACAAGCCGGACGACGCCTTTCGAGGTATGGACGTCCAGTCACTGGTACACCTGCTTATAATCACATTGGTCGTCATGGGGAATGTCGGCTATTTCGTAAACCGCCGGCACAAAAACAGGATCAAGGTATAGCAGACATGGAAACCCTGCAGACCTGGCTCATCGCCTTCTTCACCCTGGCCCTCTTTTCCTTTCTGTACAAGGATAACCCGGTCTACAAGATGGCCGAGCATGTGTTCGCCGGTCTGACAGCGGGCTACCAGGTCGGCCTCATTTGGGATACCGTGATTCTCCAAAAGCTCTGGGACCCCATGTTCGGCGGCGACTGGTGGCTGTTTGTGCCGGGTATACTGGGACTACTCATGTTTGCCCGCTTTTCGAGTTCATACTCGTGGGTGTCACGCGTATCGCTGGCCTTCGTCATGGCGGTCACGGCTGGAGTATTTCTCACGACTCAGCTTCACGGGCTGGTCCTGCCGGCTATGAAATCGACCATGTTGCCCCTGGGCGGGGGCGGCGGACTGAAAGCGGCATTAATGGCTGTTATCGTAGTAGTCGGCGTAGTCTCCACTTTGATCTACTTCTACTATTCCAAAGAGCACTCCGGACTGCTCGGAGTCACGGCCAAAGTCGGTATCTGGTTCATCATGATCTCGTTCGGCGCACACTTTGGGTACACGGTCATGGGCCGAGTCTCCCTCTTGATCGGCCGGGTGCAGTTCCTGGTCGAGGACTGGATCGGGTCGTTTACTTGAGGGATCCCGATTGGTTGTCGCGTCACCTGGCGCAGATCGATTGGCACCGGTCTTCCTGAAGCAAAATTGCTCAAATAACCTGCCTCACTCCGGTTGACATTCTCCAAATGAATCCGTTACTTACCCCCGGGTAGAACATTGGTGTAGTAAATTGACCCATAGACAGGACTGCAAGTGAAAGTAGTTATACCGGTTGCCGGATCAGGGACGCGCTTAAGACCACACACACTTTCCGTGCCCAAGCCATTGCTGCACGTGGGCGGCAAAGCCATGCTTGACCACATCGTGGCGCCGCTGGTGAACCTCAAGCCGGAAGAAGTCATCTTCGTGGTCGGGCACAAAGGCCAAATGATCATCGAACATATCAAAAAGAACTATCCTTTCAAGTCCCGCTTTGTGCCGCAGGAAAAACTGCTCGGACTGGGATACGCCCTGCATCTGGCACTGGAAACGTACGACGATGAACCGACCTTGATTATTCTGGGCGATACGATTGTCGAATGCAATTGTCACGACTTCCTCAACGCGGGCGACCATGTGCTGGGGCTCAAGAAGGTCGATGACCCGAAACGGTTTGGAATCGCCGAGATCCGCGACGGCTACGTTGCCGGCTTGGAAGAAAAACCGCGACATCCAAAGACGAACCTGGCGCTAATCGGGCTCTACTATTTCAGAAAGATAGCCCGACTGAAAGAAGAACTGCGCAAACTGATATCATCGGGTAAAACAACTCGCGGCGAAATACAATTCACCGACGCCCTGCATGAGTTGATTCGCAACGGTATGAAATTCACCCCCTTCGAAGTACCGGAATGGTACGACTGCGGCAAGAAAGAAACGCTCCTGGAAACAAACCGGAACATCCTGAAAAAGCTTCCGGAACCTCAGGCCATCCCCGGCACAGTCCTCCGACCGCCGGTGTTCGTGGCACCGACAGCTACGGTCGAGGCAAGTGTTATTGGACCGGACGTATCCATTTCCGATGGTGCGGTGGTTCGCAACAGCGTTGTCACTAATAGTATCATCGGATCCAACGCCCGCGTGGTCAACATGGTGTTGGATGAATCCCTGGTCGGCCACAAGGCTGTCATCCAGGGATCGATCAGAAAAGTTAACATTGGTGAAGCAACTGAAATAGAAAACATATAAACCCTGCACTATCCGTCTGAATCTGAATAAAGAGATGAGGGAGAAACGATTTGTCGGTTCGTAATTTCCTGTTCACGTCGGAATCCGTAACGGAGGGTCATCCGGACAAGCTCTGTGACCAGATCTCCGATGCGGTTCTGGACGATGTCCTGCGCCAGGACATAACCGGCCGGGTGGCCTGTGAGACATTCGTGACCGTCGGACTGGTTATCGTCGGCGGTGAGATCACCACCCACGGCTACGTTGACATTGACAAGCTGGTGCGCCGCGTGGTGAAACAAATCGGGTACATTGACCCGGCGTACGGGTTCGCCTACGATGCCTGCTCCGTGCTCAATGCCATCGGGTCCCAATCACCGGATATCGCGCAGGGTGTCGACGTCGGCGGCGCCGGAGACCAGGGCCTGATGTCCGGGTATGCCTGTCGAGAGACCAAAGAACTGATGCCCATGCCGATTATGCTTGCGCACAAGCTTTGTCTGAGGCTGGCACAAGTGCGCAAAAAGAAAGTGCTGCCGTTCCTGGGACCGGACGGCAAGTCACAGGTGACCGTGGAATACATCGACAACGAACCGAAACGTGTGGACACGGTCGTCATCTCGACCCAGCATACCGAGGACATACTCATCCGCTCCGGTAAGAAAATCACGCGCGACGCGCGCGACCAGATAATCGAGCAAGTCATCCTTCCCATTATCCCTCCACATATGCTGCATAAAAAAACCAGGTTCTTCGTCAACCCGACCGGCAAATTCGTCATCGGCGGGCCGAAGTCAGACACCGGCATGACCGGACGCAAGATAATCGTAGATACCTATGGCGGCATGGCCTCACACGGCGGCGGCGCTTTCTCGGGGAAAGATCCTACCAAAGTGGATCGCTCGGCGTCGTACATGGCCAGATACATCGCCAAAAATGTCGTCGCCTCAGGCTTAGCCGACAAGTGCACCCTTCAAGTCGCTTACGCGATCGGCATACCGAAGCCGGTATCACTGATGGTGTTCACCGACAAAACCTCCCGAGTCCCCGAAAAAAGAATTGTCGAGCTTATCAACAAGCACTTTGACCTGACACCTCGCGGAATTATCGAGACTCTCGATCTTCTAAGACCAATCTACACCGAAACAGCGGCCTACGGACATTTTGGGCGAAACGGACGAAACTTCACCTGGGAACGCACCAACATGGCCAAAACCCTGGCAAAGGAAGCATAACTCATGACTGTCAAAGCTGATATCAAGAATCCGAAACTGGCCAAAGACGGCAAGAACAAGATCGAATGGGCCGAGCGCAGTATGCCCGTGCTCCGGTTGATCCGAAAGCGTTTTGCCGATGAGAAGCCCTTGCGCGGCATAAACATGGCCTGCTGCCTGCACGTTACCACCGAAACCGCCAACCTGGCCAGAACGCTCAAAGCCGGCGGCGCCAATGTCGCCCTCTGCGCCTCCAACCCGCTCTCCACCCAGGATGACACCGCCGCGGCACTCGTGAAAGAATACGGCATCTCGGTCTTCGCCATCCATGCCGAAGACACCAGGACCTACTATAAGCACATACATCAATCACTCGATTTTAAGCCGCACATCACCATGGACGACGGTGCGGATCTCGTCTCGACTTTGCACACTGACCGCCAGGAACTGGCCGATTCGATCATGGCCGGCACCGAAGAAACCACCACCGGTGTCATTCGCCTGAAAGCTATGGCTGCGGACAACAAACTGCTCTTCCCGGTGATTGCGGTCAACGATTCCAAGACCAAACATTTGTTTGACAATCGCTATGGCACGGGACAATCGACGGTCGACGGCATACTGCGCGCAACCAACATGTTGATCGCGGGATCGACGGTAGTCGTCGCCGGCTACGGATGGTGCGGTCGCGGCTTCGCCGTACGAGTGAAGGGTATGGGAGCTCACGTCATCGTGACCGAGATAGATCCGGTCAAGGCGCTCGAAGCCGCTATGGACGGCTTCCAGGTGATGCCCATGTCCGAGGCCGCCGGCAAAGGCGATCTCTTCGTCACTTTGACCGGTGATATCCATGTCCTGCGCATGGAACACTTTCGCAAGATGAAGGACGGCGCCATCGTCTGCAACTCGGGCCACTTCAATGTCGAGCTCGATCTCGAATCATTGAACAAAGCGTGCAAAAAACGGCGTCTGGTGCGCCCCAATGTCGAGGAGTACATCCTCGACGGCAGGAAGCTCTTTGTTCTGGGGGAAGGTCGGCTCATCAACCTGTCGGCGGCCGAAGGACACCCCGCCACGGTGATGGATATGTCCTTCGCCAACCAGGCCCTGGCCTCCGAGTACGTGGTGCAGCACCACCGCCAACTGGAACACAAAGTCTACGTTGTGCCGGAAAAGATTGATCAGCAAATAGCGGCGCTGAAACTGAAAGCCATGGGCATCAAAGCCGACCGCCTGACGAAGGAACAGAAAAAGTATCTATCCAGTTGGGAAATGGGCACCTGATCGTCCCCCCTCACACCAGACGCTTCGTGAAACGCATCGCGGAGAAAATGAATATCGCGGCGCCGTAAATTAACAGGATATATATATCTTCGATAAGGTCCCCGATGCCGGCGCCTTTCATGATTATGCCGCGCGTGATGTTCATGAAGAAGCGCATCGGATTAATGTAGGTCAGGTACTGCATCCACTCCGGCATATTGGCGATCGGGGTGAACAAACCCGACGTCAGCATGGCGAACACGAAAAAGAACCAGGCAAAGAACATCGCTTGCTGCTGGGTGGATGTTACCGTCGAAAAAAACAGCCCCATACCCAGAGTGGTCAGCAAGTACACCCCCGAAAGACCGAATATCAAAAGCGGTGATCCCACGAACGGGATTTCGAACCATACGATCCCGAACGCCAGGGCAATCGAAAGTTCCACCAGCCCCAAAACCGCAAACGGAAACAGTTTGCCGAGCAACAGCACCGTCCTGGATATGGGCGTGACCATGAGCTGTTCCAGCGTACCGATCTCCCTCTCACGCACGATGGCCATCGACGTCAGCATCACGGTTATCATGGTCAACAACGCCGCCACCAGTCCCGGAATCATGAAGTACTTGGACTCCGCTTCCGGATTGTACAACACCTGATGACGCATATCTATCGGAACGACGACATCGGTCGCGTCCCGGGCATACTGCCACACGATCTGAGCGGCGTAGCCCATGCCGATCGCAGCTTCGTTCGAGTTGGAGCCGTCCGCAACCAGCCCGATGACTGTCTCTCGCGACTGTATTACCCGCTCCGAGAAATCCCGGCGTAGTATCAAGGACATATCGGCCTGACCGCGGCGGAACCGGTCTTCCGGATCGAACAGAAAACCCGGCGTATGAACGGGGACAAAGTACTCACCCGCCCGCATGGCGGTCACCAAATCCTGCGACCGGGCAGATCGATCATAATCATAGATGTCAAGTCTGATATTCTTGACTTCCAGATTGGCGACATAACCGAATATCAGCAGCTGGATAATCGGCGCCAGGAATATGAGCCGTACCATCGTTCGATCACGAAACACCTGGATCAGCTCTTTCTTTACCAAACCTCGAAACGCGCGCATAACGATCAGACCACTCGAGTCGTAAACTTCCTCGTAGCAATGGTTAACATCACGAACATCAGCACCAGTAACCCCAAGCCCTGCCAAACCAGGACGTCCCAGCCGGCTCCTTTCAGCATGATGCCCCTGATGACGGTCACGAAATACCTGGCGGGCACAACATAGCTGAGCCATTGCAGCACCTGGGGCATGTTCTTGATCGAGAAGAGGAATCCCGAAATCATGACCGAAGGCAGTAAGGTTGCCAACTGAGCCGACATCATGGCCACCTGCTGTGTTTTCACCAATGTAGAGATAAATATGCCCATACACAATGACGTGATAATGTAGACGAGCCCGAATGCCAACAGGAGCACGTGCGATCCCACGAACGGAACGTCAAAGAGAAGACGCGCCAGAATCAGGATAGAAAGACCGTCTATCAATGCTATAAGAATATAAGGCAAGACTTTGCCGACCAATATCTGGAGCGGTGTGATCGGCGCCGTGAGCAGTTGTTCCATAGTCCCGGTCTCCTTTTCCCGGGCGATTGTAATTGAAGTCAGCAGCGCCGAAATCATGATGAGTATCAGTGCCACTAAACCGGGCACGAAAAAGACAGCCGACTCGAGATCCGGGTTATACAGGATGCGAGGCGCAATTGAAATACCCGACCGAGACCGGTCCGACAACATCCCTTCCGCCAACATCTCCCCCAGCAATGCCTGTGAATACGACTGGACAGCCGCGGCTGTCGTATTATCGGAACCATCGATATACATCCCCAGAGAGAATTCCTGCCGACGCTGGAGAGCCTCCCCGAAACCGGCCGTAATCACGAGCACGGAATGAGCTTCAGAGGATCGCAGGATATTCTCCGGCCGAGTCGGATCAACCTGGCGTGACGGCGGGCTGAAATAGGTCGAATGATAGAAACGGTCAATCAACTCCCGGGATTCATCGGTCCGGTCATAGTCGATGACCGCCAGAACCACATTCTCAACATCCAGGTTTATCGCGTACCCGTAGAGAAACGTCATCATTATGGGCATGATCAGGACAATGGTCAGCGATCGCGGGTCGCGCAGGATGTGATACAACTCCTTCCGGGCAATGAATCTAATTCTCCTCATTCGCCCTGCCCTGGTCGGAAATCAGCCTGATAAACGCGTCTTCGAGGTTTCGCTCCCCGTGCTCGGCCGCTACGTCCGGCGGCCGACCGATCGCCACCATCCGCCCCTGATGCATAATAGAGATGCGGTCGCAGTATTCGGCCTCGTCCATGTAGTGCGTGGTGACGAACACCGTTTTGCCCCGATCGGCCAGCTTGTACAAAACCCTCCAGAACTTCCGCCGAAACATTGGGTCTACCCCACTGGTCGGCTCGTCGAGAAAGAGTATGGCCGGCTCATGCAGCAACGCCGCCCCCAGCGCCAGTCGCTGCCGCCATCCGGTCGGCAGCGAAGCCGTCAGCCGGTCAAGAAACTGTTCCAATTGTAGTTCTTCGGTCAGGCTCTCTAGGCGTGATCTGGCCTTTGTTGGACTCAAACCGTAGGCCGCCGCGTAGAATTCGAGATTCTCTCTGCCGGTCAGGTCGGCGTAGAGCGAAAACTTCTGCGACATATACCCGATTATCCTCTTTATCTCTTCCGACTGGGACATGATATCCTTATCACCGACCGTCCCCGCCCCCGAGGTCGGTGTCAGGAGGCCGCACAGCATGCGGATAGTGGTCGTCTTGCCGGCGCCGTTGGCTCCCAAAAACCCAAATGTCTCACCGCGCGCCACTTCCAGCGAGATATTGTCCACCGCCGTAAAGGAGCCGAAACGACGAGACAATTGCGTCACGGATACGGCAATCTCGTTCACGAGGCTTCTCCCATCAGCTGGATGAAGCGATCCTCCAGATCCGGTTCCACGGGTTTAATCCGGTGTCGGTCAATGCCGAGTCCGCTCAGGTCGTCCGCGTGGTTCTCGATCGAATCCTCGCGGCTCAAATACAGGTGGACGCCACTGCCCGAACGATGAGCGCGAAGTCCCCGTACTGAATTCAGTCTGTCCAGCAGCGTGACGTCCGGCTTGATTTCGGCATAGAACACCCGGCCCTCATATTGCCGCTGTAGTTCCTCGGGGGTGCCTTCCGCCAGCTTGCTTCCTGCGAAAATGAAGCAGGCGCGGTCGGCCCTGGCCACTTCATCCATATATGGCGTGGTCACGACGATGGTCACTCCCTGACGCTTCAGGTCAAGCAGAATGTCCCAGAACTGTCGTCGTGACAACGGATCCACACCGGTGGTCGGTTCGTCCAGCAACAACACCTGCGGATCATGCATCAAAGCGCACGACAGAGCCAGCTTCTGCTTCATCCCCCCCGACAGATCCCCGGACCGCCTCCCGGCAAACGGCTTGAGCCGTGAAAATTCATACATCCGCTCGCGGCGATCTCGGTATTCCCGGCCCACAACGTCATAGATCCCGGCATAGAAAACCAGATTTTCTTCGACACTCAAGTCCGGATACAACGAAAACACTTGCGGCATGTAGCCGAGCGCGGGCTTGATCCGCTCGAACTCCGTGAGTACATCGGCGCCGCCGATACGGACACGTCCCGTATCCGGCCCGGTTAGGCTGCACAGTATTCTCATAAGACTGGTCTTCCCGGCGCCGTCGGGACCCACCAGGGCGAAAATCTCACCCGGGGACACGGCAAAGGTGAAACCGGCAAGCGCCGTGATATCACCGTACGATTTGCTCAGGTTCTCGACTTCGACTGCCGTCATCGTTTTCCAATCGTAACAAAGACAGGCATACCGTCTTTAAGCTTCTTGTCCGTGTTGGGGATGCGCACTTTAACGGCGTAAACCAGGTTGGCGCGGGCCTGTTTCGTTTGCACGTTTTGAGGCGTGAACTCGGCTTCGTCGGAGGTCCATATTATCGTTCCCTTGTAACTGGTCCCACCGGCTTCCGTGTCTACCTGCGCCTGATCGCCCAATGTGACGGTGGCAAAATCTCCCGCCGGCAGATAGATCTCCACCGTAACCGTATCAAGGTTGGCTATCCTCGCCACTGGACGCCCGGGACCGAGCAACTCTCCCTGTTCCACGTACTGGTCAAGAACTACCCCGGACTGCGGTGCTGACGGAAAGCAGTCTTCCAACTGCCTTTTCAGACGGTCGAGATCGGCATCGATTCTGGTGAGTTCCGCCTTCAGTGTCGTGATCCCGGTCTCTGCCGCCTCCAGACCGGTCACCGCCACCGCATGCTCGTATTCAATCCGGTCCAATTCCTTCTGCGTCGCGGTATTTGAGTTGACCAGCCGTCGCACCCGCTCGACCTCGCGCTGCAGGAAACCCTCCGTTTCTTTCGCTTTCTGCAATTCTACTCGAGCCGATCGCAACCGGGCTTCGGCCACCCCACGGCCGGCCAGCGCGGCGGCAATCTCCAGCTTCAATCGGGTCGTATCGATCACCAGAAGCGTATCGCCCGCGCCGACAACCGACCCTTCATCGAATCTCATCTCAACGACTCGACCCGAGGCCTCAGCCGATACCAATACATCTCTCGCCTCTATGAGACCGGAGCCCCCGATGACGTCCGGCTCATCGCTACAGCCAATAAAAGCAGGCGCCACAGCCAGCAAAACAGATAGGACGGTCTTGGTCATACTACCAGCCTTTCTCCAGTTCTTCCGACCCGGAAACGAAGTAAAACCTGCTGCGGGCGATATAGTAATCGGCCAGCGCCGTGGCCGAAAGCGACTCCGCCTCGGTAAGCGCAGCTTCTATTTCAAGCAGCCGATTGGTCGATAGGGCTCCGTTTCGATGTTTGTTAACAGCCAGCCGATAACGGTCTGCGGCGATGCGATACAGTGATAACGAAGTCTGGTAGTTCTGGTGAGCTATTTGCTCTTCCTCGAAGGCCGTCTCTGTCTTCAGCCTGACTTCATCCGCGATGTTGTCGTTTCTCCTCTGTACCGCCCGCAGTCTGAACTCAGCCGCCCGCACCTGATGATGCGTTTCCCTTCCGAAATTGAACGACCAGGTGAGTTGCCCTCCAATCGTCCAAAAGTCGTTCCAGGTGTCGTTGAAAAAATCGAGATTCGGTTTGCCGTACGAATAGCCGGCATATGCCGACACGTCAGGAAAATAGCTCGAATAACTCTGCGATAGTTGGGCGCGCATCCGACCGATAGTCGCTCGTGCCGCTTGAAGCTCCCAAATCTGTGAGATCGGCTCGGCCTCGGTATGCGGCGGCATGTACGGCAATGAATCGACCGGATCGAGCGGCCCATCGTCCGACAATCCCGTCAGTACCTGAAGATTAAGCCGAGCTGTCTTAAGCAACCCGCGCGACCGCTCTTCGCCGAGCTTGGCCAAAGCCACCAACTCGGCGGCATCCAGAACGTCGAGAGAATCAGCCGCCCCGGCCTCGAACAGCATTGCCACCTCCTGTCTTATGGTCTCGGCCCGCAACAATGACGCCTGCGCCGAAATCAGTTGCTGACGCGACCGATAAAGCGAGAAATAGGCCACTCGTGTTTCAAAGAGAAGACGAGTGAGTTCACCATCTCGTAAAGCGCGACTGTAGTCCTCTGTTGCGACCGCCTCCTCGATTTTGCTTGATATATCACCTCCGGTAAAAAGCGGCAGACTAAGGCGAAAATCAGCCTGGTAGTTATCAGTGGACCCCAGCTCGCGAGAAAGCGAGAACCCGGGCAAGTCCACTTCCAAAGAGGGCGTCTCGTCATTGTAATAGGCGCGAGCGCTGACCGACAGGCTGGGATATCGTATTGCCCTCGCCCTGCTGACCTGTGCTGCTGTCGCCGAGAAATCGGCCTCGGCCTGCTGGAGTCGATGTGAATATGCCTTGGCCGCTTCCAACGCCTCTTGGAGCGAAATCTCACGACAGAAAGAACTCGAACCCAAAGTGACCGCCGCAAGTACCGTCAACACCACCCAGGCATCCAGCCGTAATGCCCTCATCTGGTCCGCACCCCCCACAGAAAGAGGTCAACAACCGCCTTCTGTCGCGTCATCACGAACTCCTCGCGATCAGTAATACCCAATATACGGTCAACCATCGGCGCCAGGAGCAAATAGCCAAGATTCAGCGATATGAATGAGACTATAGTCTGCTTCAAATCTACTTGTCGGAAATGTCTGTTCTTGACACCCTTCGAAAACTCCTCTTGCAAACGCCCCGGCAAACCTGATTCCGAAATGACTTGAGCCAACCGAGGGATCACCTTGCTCTGGGGGGTGGCCAGCTCTCGTAGCAATATCCGGGTGAGGCTCGGCTGAGTCAGGAAAAACTGCTGATACGTCTCCGCAAACGCTCCCAATAACTCTTCCAGCGACGAATCATCCGATACCTTCATTTCGATTGTCGCCAGGATCCCCACCAGATGGCACTTGAGAACCTCGGCATAAAGATTCTCTTTGGAATTGAAGTAGTAGTAGATCATGGCTTTGTTGATTCTGGCATTCCGGGCGATCCGGTCAACGCGCGCACCCTCTATGCCGTGTTCCGCGAATTCCTCCAGAGCTCTCCCTAATATCCGATCGCGGGCATCCGCTTCCGAGAGATTCAAGGGACCCTGATTTGGTCGTTTGTATCGTGTCATTATCAACTAAACAGTTAGTCTAACTAAACGTTTAGTTAAATATATGGCCGTTCTTCAATCCTGTCAAGCGGTATTTCCTGCACAAAACTTCCCTGATTCCAACATATCATGTAGTTCACACTGTTCCTTGAGCCTGGCAGAATCACCGGAGATCAAGAAAAAACCTTGCCCCGCCGCCGTTCTTTACATATGGTAGCCCGCGTCATGCAGGCACGATAGACAAGACTGAAACATTTGGGCGATCAGAGGCAGGGCCTCGCCACGGGAGTCTCCGCGCCAGGCGAACAGTCTGACTGCAATTCAGGGCTGTTGAGAGCCGGCAGATTTTGAAGATTATCGATAAGGCGTTCCGGATCAATTAGTCCGGCATCAAAAGTCGAAGCCTTGTAGGGAGAATAAAGAGATGAAAACCGAGATCACGCGTGTGTACCGCGTCAAAGCCAACCAGAAAGTAGAGCTGAAGATAACCATCGGCTTCGGCCAACTCGGCTCCACCAGTGTTCATGTGGGGACGGAGCGGATAGTGGACAGTCAGGAGGGAAAAGTCCAGGTTGAGTTGGGCCAGGGCGGTTCACTGAAAGGCAAAATGGTCATTTGTTCTTCCTTAGTACAGGATGTGCGAGGAGAAACGAATAAGACTTCGGCTCGATATGAGTTGACCGGCGGCAAGAAGCCTCTGGACGAAAAACTCCAGAAAGTGGTGAGTGATGACGGCGAAATTGTCTGGTACACCGCTACATTCATAATGATCTAATCGAGCCGGAAGGAGAATTTACTTATGATACCCCATTACCGACCACGAAAATCCAGGTTGTCCTGCCCGGCCATTGTGATTGCATGTCTGACGCTGTTCATGGTCACGCCGGCATCATCGGTCAAAAGTGTAGAGGCGGATCTCAATCTGTTACGAACCCCCTCCTCGCCGGGCTTTCTCCTTCTGGATATCGAGTCAAGCACCGTTCCCAGACCCCAGACAGTGACAGACCTGACCGTGTCGCTTCGCCAGGAGACAAGCGAGTTCAGCGAACTTCCACGAGACTTCGCCATGGAGTTCTCGCCCTATTGGGTAGTCGGAGGCGAAGGCGCCGACTTCAACGAAATGGCCAGCGGCAAAACAACCTGTAAGTCCATCTGGCAGAGCGTTCAGTTCTCTATCGCGACTAAGTCACGTACCGACACTCTTATGTCAACAACGGACTCGATGACAACTTTTCAATCGACGGCGATTGGGGCAGGTTTTAATGCAAGTATACTCAGGGGCCGACGCACAGAAGAAGCGGTGCAGGCAGTCGATACTCACAAAGATGCCTTGCGCGTCCTTGAAGGCGTCATGAGTGACGATCTGGCCAGGTCAAAAGCCACGGATCCCGGGTATCAGGAACTTGTCACCGATATCGCCCTGCTGGCTGCTGAACAAGAAACTTCCGACAACCCTGATTCCATAGCCAACCTGATATCTGCTCACCAGAATTCACTGGAGAAGAGGGAAGCCGCCCTGAAAAATCTGATAAGTGCCAATTACGCAGACCAGCTGCAAGCACTCCGCGAACAGATCAACAATCTGCCGGCGGGCCGAATCGGCTGGCAGCTCGATCTGGCCGGCGGTCTCGTGTACGACCTCCCCGGACGCGAGTTCGACAACGCCGATTTCAAAACAGCCGGTGGCTGGCTCACCGGCGGCTACGGCTGGAACGGAGGCATCGCCCTGCTCACGGCCCGGCTGATGGCCGACGAAAATCCCGGCAACCAGACCGCCTTTGATATCGGAGCCGGAATTGTCGGTGATTTCTCCAGCAAGCTTTCAGGATCACTTGAAGGAGCCTACCGGCACGTCAACTATTACAATTCGGAAAACAAAGACACCTGGCGGTTGGCGCTCCGCGCGGACTACCTTGTCGGCAAAAACAAGTCCCTGGCCGTAACTTTCGGGCGCGACTTCGAGGGCAAGACCACCGGCAACCTGATATCGCTCGTGCAATTGGTGCTGGGTTTCGGCTCCACGCGTTCCATCTAAGATAAAATAGTCCGGTGTATTCATGAACTCCAGCTCCGACTACTGATAGAACCTTGGCCACCCACCCCTTGTGTGAGGGTCGTAAGGTGGTCGCCCACCGCTTGCGGTGGAGTCGGTTCAGCGACGAACTAATACACATTGTACAATTGCGTCACGTCTTCGTCCGTTATGGATAAAGTCACCCGGAGCGAAGCCGAAGCATGGCTCTGTCACACCGGCGAAGGCCGGGGTCCGTCTTCCTTGCAACGGGAGTGGATTCCTGCCTTCGCAGGAATGACAACTTTGAGTCACCCGGAGCGAAGCTGAAACATTACGCAACCCGACCGCCCAAAAGGCAGCGCCTGCGCAGAATTCATGAATGATGCGATCTAACCCCTCACTTCATCCACACGCGCCACCTGCCACTTCTCACCGTCGATCCACAAGCCCACGATAGACACGCTATATCCCCAGGCTGCCACCGTCTTCATAGCGTCCCGCAGCATGTTCAGATGTTCCTCTTTCGTCACCGGATTACCGGCGCAATCGCCATGGGCGACTATCGCTATCGTCTCGGACTGATGTTTCATTACCGAGATCTCCATCCGGTCTTTTATCGAACCCGCAAGTTCGTGAGACGGGTCGCTCAGTATTTTATCCGGCCCCGGCTCGGTAATCATGTCCACAAAGTCGGCATCATACTCCCGCTTCATCCACTCGATAACCGGCAACTGTGTACGGCCGTCCATACAGTTTATGGCCGTAACGAATTTCTTGTCTGACATCTGAATCTCCCTGTGATGTTCAATTAATCTATACGCCTTCTCTTCTTAACAATTCCAGCACCGATACGAAATCCGAAGGCAGTTCTGCCTCAAACTGCATCTCCTTCGATGTCACCGGATGGGTAAACTCCAACTTCCAGGCATGGAGCGCCTGCCGTGCCATCAACGACAGCAGCCGCCTGGCCAACGGTCTTTCGGGGCCGAAAATGCCGCGATGCCACCTGTCGCGTCCTCCGTATTCCGGATCGCCGAAAACCGGGCGACCCAGGTGAGCCATATGGACCCGAATCTGATGGGTCCGTCCGGTCCCCAGTGATACTTCCAGCAAATCATATGTCCGGAAGCGCTCGACCAGCTGATAGTGCGTCACCGCCTCTCGGCTGTGAACGTCGGTAACGATCATCTTCTTGCGATTGCGAAGGGCCCGTCCGATCGGCGCATCAATCGTGCCGCTGTCATCGCCAACGTGCCCGCAAACGAGCGCCAGATATGTTCGCTTCATGGACCTCGCCTGGAGTTGCGCTTGCAGTTTCAGGTACACCTCGTCCGATCGCGCGACAACCAGCAACCCGGAAGTGTTCTTATCCAATCGATGGACGATGCCCGGCCGATCGGACTGCGATCCCGCTGCCAGTTTTCCCAGATGATGCCTCAGGGCGTTCACTAAAGTTCCCCGTCGATTCCCGGCCCCCGGATGAGTCACCAGGCCGGCCGGCTTGTTGACAACCGCCAGATGATCATCGACATACACGATGTCCAACGGGATAGCTTCTGCCTCGACTTCACTCGGTGGCGATGGGGGTATGGTAATACAGATCTCATCGTCAGGTTGAACCCGATATCTCTTGGTTACATCGCGGCCGTTAACATATACCATAGCCTCGTCAATGAGCTTCTGGATTCGACTGCGGGTAAGATTCAAATCAGGATGATCAGCCAGGTAACTGTCAATGCGCTGTCGTGAACAATCGGCGGGAACAACTATTCTGAACGAAGCCTTTTCTGCTGCAGGACTATTCATACCATTTCAGGAGCGGTAAGAAAGCAAACTCTAACTATGCGTCGGCAGGCGCAGCAACTCGACCATCTCGCGAACACTGCGCTCCATACCTGTCATAACGGCCCGGGCGCAAATCGCCTGACCGATGCAGAACTCGTCAATTTGCCCCAACTCAATCAGCGGCAAGACGTTTTTATAGGTAATGCCGTTACCGCAATGCACTTCGACGCCTGCTTTCACGCCCGCCTGAACGGCCTTGTCGATCCGATCCAGTTCGGCTTGTGCCTCACTCATCGATCGCGCGGACGTGTACCCGGCGCAATTCAGTAGAACGGCCGACGCCTCGTTCTTGGCCGCACTCTTAATCTGGTCGCCGTCCGCGTCCACGAAGAAACCGACGTTGATCCCGACACCGGTCAGTCGTCCGCTCAAGTCCCGGAAATCAACCGCCGCCGTACCGAAATCGATAGGCGAAAACGGGGTCTGGCTGTCCGCATGATCGGCAGCCAGCATCACCAGCCACGGCTTTACTTCCAAAACTCGATCGATGTTCTCATCGGTAGGCGGCATGAGCACTGTGAGCTTCGTCTTACTGATCCCTTTCAGCAGATACAGATCACGATCCCGAATGTACTTGCGATCACGCCGCAGTTGTATCGCCAGCCCGTCGGCTCCCCCCAGTTCCGCCAGTACGGCCGTTTGGGACGGATCCGGCTCTCCTGACCGTCCCGCCTCTCGCATGGCCGCGATCATATCAAGCTTTACGGACAATAACGGCATCACTACAGCATCCTATTGAATCGGTTCAACCGGCTGAAACAGTACTATCGCATGGTATTGCCGCCAATGGCGGCCGTCAACGTCAAAAAGTCATCTATTGACAGTTGTTCCGCACGACAGTTGTCCGGCAAGTTCAATTGTCGCAGTCTCGTCCTTGCGGTCTCTGCGTCCGAGACTAAATCGGGCACGAGGTTGTTGATAAGTAGCTTCCGGCGATGTCTGAACGACGCCCGCACGACTGCCTCAAACGATTGAAAATCGTCAACCTCAATCCGGTGTTTGCGGTTCAATTCGATCACTGACGACGTCACTTTCGGCGGCGGGTGAAAACAGTCCGGAGGAACATCAAATCGGATGTCCGCCTCATAGCCGAGTTGAGTGAAGATAGCCGACGGTGACCAGTCTTTGGTACCGGGTACGGCACAAACCCGCTGGGCTACTTCCTTCTGAACCATGAAACAGGCTTTCGGTACATTCTCCCAGTGGTTTATCAACCACTTTAAAACGGGCGACGAGATATTGTAAGGCAGGTTACCGACCAGCTTGAAATCAGTCAGATGATGCTTTTCCGGTTCAAACGTCAGGAAATCCTGATTCATTATCGTGACGTTGGAAAATTCGGACAATCTACCGCGCAGAGCGGCTACCAGATCTCGGTCGAATTCGACTGCGAAAACTCTGGCCCCCGACTGCGCCAGCGGGAGCGTCAACACACCCTGGCCGGAACCGATTTCGACAATCGTGTCATTTGCCTGCGGCCCTATAACACTTATAATTTGGTCGATTATTCGATCGGACTTGAGAAAATGCTGACCCAGGCGTCTCTTGGGATGATAGGGCATACCTAGCCCCCGAACACTTCCACCAGTCGAAACAGCTTGCGGCAGGTGCGGTCCACTATCCTCTCTACTTCGGCTTTGCCGATGTCGCGTAATTCAGCCAGTTTCTCATAGACGAACCTGACATAGGCCGGACGATTCTGCTTCCCCCGAAAGGGCGCCGGCGTCAGGTAGGGGGCATCCGTTTCCAATATGACTTTGTCCAGAGGAACCGCCGCCGCTACCGTCGCCATTCTGGCCTTGTTAAAAGTAATGACGCCGCCGACCGAGATGATGAATCCGGCCGCGAATACGTCCCGGGCGTCATCTTCCGTCCCCGGAAAACAGTGGAACACACCTCCCGGAATTGCTCCGGCATATCCTTGTACGATTGCCAGCGTGTCGTCGAACGACTCCCGTGTGTGAATCACGACCGGCTTGTTGACTTCCGCCGCTAGCTCAAGCTGCCTGACGAAGGCCTCCTTCTGCTTGCTGCGCGGCGACAGATCGCGATAGTAGTCCAGCCCGATTTCACCGACCGCCACGACTTTCGCATGAGCCGCCAGTTCCCGAAGACGCTTCAGGGCCGAATCATCAAGATGCCGGGCATCGTGCGGATGAATACCTACCGTGGCATACACGTTGTCATGTTCCTCGGCCAGGCGAATGGACTTTTCCGAAGATGCTATGTCGGTCCCGATGTTGATGATCGTATGGACACCCTGGCGCCGAGCTTCCTCGATTTCCTCGGACCGCCTGCCATCGAACGCATCGAAATCAAGATGGCAATGGGAATCTATCATCAGCTGACTTTGGAACCGGGCGGAAGCTCACCATCGGGAGTTACGAGGCTCAGTTTCTTTCCCTTTGAAGCCGCCAGCAGCATGCCGTTGGACTTATGCCCGCGGATAACGGCGGGTTTGAGATTCGTGACGACGATAATACTCTTGCCCGCGATTTCTTCGGGGGAATAGTGCTCGGCGATGCCGGCGACAATCTGCCGCTTCTCCGTGCCGAGATCCACCTGCAACTTCAGCAGCTTATCGGCGCCTTCTATCCGCTCCCCTTCCAGGACCTGCGCCACACACAACTTGGCGCGGGCGAATTCAGAGATATCCAGCAGGCCGTCATCGGCGCCAGTTGCATCAGCCGTCCCGTCGCTCTGGTCCGGCTTGGACGGCTTCAGCCGCGGAAATATGGCATCTCCCAATTCTATCGCTGCCCCGGGCTTGAGATCGAAAAACGTCCGGGCATGATCCAGATCGAGTGTCGAGTCGTCCAGGCCGAGCACCCGTCGAACCTCACGCATCTTGTTCGGCAGGACCGGAAACAGGATGATCGAGATAATTCGGATGACTTCGCAGCAGGCGTACAGGATTCCACCCAACTCCTGCCGTTTCCCTTCCTTGGCCAGTATCCACGGCTGGCGATCATTGAAAAACTTGTTGGTGGCTCGCACCAGATTCACCGCCTCGGCAATAGCGCTGTCCAGGCGGAAGTGGGTTATGTGACCGTATGCTGTACCGGGAAGCTTCTCCGCCTGCTCCATCAGTTCATCCAGACCGTCGACGCCCTTCTCGGGTCGAGGCAATTTACCGTCAAAATGAACGCCGATCATCTTGACGACCCGCGACACCAAATTCCCCAGATCATTCGCCAGATCCGAGTTGTACTGCTTGATGAAGCGACTGGCCTGAATATCACCGTCAATACCGAACGGGAATTGTGTCAGCAGCAAGTAGCGCGTTCCGTCAGGACCGAACTCCGCAACCATTTCGTTGGGATCGATCTGGTTACCGAGTGATTTTGACATCTTCCGACCATCGACGGTGAAAAACCCATGAACATAAAGTATATGCGGCAGCGGCACACCGGCACCCAGCAGCATGGCCGGCCAGTAAATACAATGGAACTTCAAAATGTCCTTGGCAAGGAGATGAACGACTTCCGCCTCCTTCCACCACTTACCGAAGGTCTCCGCGTTATCGGCGTAGCCGATCGCGGAGATATAATTGCTCAAGGCATCTACCCAAACGTAGGCTACCTGAGTCTTGTCAAAAGACAGCGGAATGCCCCACTTGACACGTTCCCGAGAAATGGAAAAGTCGGGCAAATCCTGCTTGATCAGGCCGAGTACTTCGCGACGTCGTTCATCGGGCAGAATCACCAGCTCCTCCGCCTCTATTCGACGTTTGATCTCGGGCAGAAACGAGGAAAGTCGGAAGAAATAGTTCTTCTCTTTAACCTTTTCCGGAGGCCTGTTATGATACGGACACAAACCGTCAACGAGCTCCTTTTCAGTTATGAACTTCTCGCACCCCACACAGTAGAGTCCTTCATAATAACCGCTGTAGATCACGTCCTGTCCGTCTTCCGTTTTGGCCCCCCGCATAGCATCAAGGAACTTCAGCACGGCGGTTTCATGTCGCTTCGACGTCGTCCGGATGAAATCATCGTTTTCGATCGTGAGTTCCTTCCACACTTCTTTGAACAACGCCGCTACTCTGTCGCAATACTCCTGCTCGGACAACCCGGCCTCTGCCGCCGCTTCAGCCGCTTTGGTGCCGTGTTCATCCGTGCCCGTAAGAAAATAGGTGGGACGACCGGCCAACCGGTGAAAACGGTTGATAACATCAGCCGCGATTGTGGTATACGCATTGCCTATATGCGGCTCACGGTTGATGTAGTAAATCGGTGTCGTTATGTAAAACGGCTGGCTCAAACTTATTCTCCGCGCTTTCTCGTTTACGTGCCGGAACTGCCTTCGTCTTCCAGTTTTTTCAGCTCCTCAACATCAACTCCCTCAGCCGCATCCAGATTGGATTTCAGTTGATCACGTCCGGCCGTTTGCCCAGGGTCAGGCCCCCCCTCCAATTCCAGTATATCATCGGCGCTGCTCCGAAAGAAGGTAATTCCATCCTGCCGGAGAACCGCCTCTTCATTGAATACGTCGATTCTCTCGATGACGCCATCACCATGTTTGGTCTTCACTCTTCTTCCGGGCGTGGGAAATCGACTCTTCACTTTGGTGTAAAGTTCCGCTTCATACCTGAGACAACAGAGTAATCGACCGCAATTACCGGATATCTTGGAAGGATTGAGCGGCAAATCCTGGTCGCGCGCTTGCTGAGTTGAAATCGGCTCGAACTCACGTAGAAAGCTGGTACAACACTGTTCGCGACCACACACACCGTAGCCCCCGATTCGGCGCGCCTCATCGCGGACGCCTATCTGTCGCAGTTCGATCCGTGTCCTGTAGCGAGCCGCCAGGTCTTTGACCAATTCACGGAAATCCACCCGATGATCCGCGGTGAAAAATACCGTCATTTTGTTGCCGTCATACTGGCATTCCACGTCAACCACTTTCATCGGCAGACCATGGCGCTTGATCATGTCGATAACTTCACGCTCGTAGTCCCGTTCCTTTTGCCGAATCTCGTCCAGAGATCGGACATCTTCCTGGTTGGCAGGTCGGAGAATTGTCCCCGGTCTGTCCTTATCCGAGAAATCAACCTCGCTTTCGATCTTCTTCTTCACGAAACCGACGTCTTCCCCCCGTTCCACTTCCACTACCACGTAGTCGGATTCTCGCAGCGCGTGATAGTACTGATTATAGAAAAACTCCTTGCGGGAGCCTTTGAATTCTACCAGGTATAATTTAGCCATATCTATATTCTCCTGACGGCCTGTCGCCGGCTTTTATCAGTTATACGCGACGTCGGATTTAACCCGCAAAGCCAGAGCCGCCAATGCCCCGTGAATATGTACATTTCGCCGAAGATCGGCAAGCGTATTCTTTATATGGTCGGTCATATGAATACCCACCTGAGGAACAACGAAATATCTCTCCAGTTTCTGCAATTCCCCGAGCAGATCAACATTGGTGATCGTATTGTCATCACCGGTCAACGCCAGGTTGGTGCAATCTCGGATAAACGATTGCCAGTGTTCCAGAAGAGTGAATGCCGCACCGCGGTTTCGTTCTCCCACCAGTTCAACCAGGTGGGACAATGTCTGCGGACCGGATTCAGTCAATACCGACCTGAACAACTGCAGGCTGAGCTCCCGTTGAAAATCTTCCGTATCTTCTTCCTTCTCGATCATTGTGATCGCGACACCCGGATTTCCCTGCGAAATGCGGGCCAGAAGAGCAGCTCGCTTCTCGTTCAGATTGTAGCGGGATTGCAGATACGTCTCCAGTACGGTCGGCGGCGTAGTACCGATCCTCACTTTCAGCGCCCGGGATTGAATTGTCGGCAGCAACAGTTCCGGCTTCTCGGCGGTCAATAAGATCACCGTTTGCGATGGAGGCTCTTCGATCAGCTTGAGCAGTGCGTCGGCGGAGGCCTGCCGCATCTGCTCCATCTGATGAAAAATCACGACTCGTGTGATGCCCTCCTGAGAACGGGTGGCCAGATCGCGCTTGATCTGACGAGCCACTTCGATCGGAATGACGGTGTTGTCCCGGTAGGTCATGAGCGCAAAGGGCTCTTTCCGCTTCATCTGCAGGAACTCATTGGTTAACTCAATAGCCTCACCAGGGTTCTTGTGCGGCGGGAGAGGCACGGCAAAAATGAGTCCTGCGAAATTCAAATGAAATACGTTGTTGCAGTCGCGGCACTTGCCACAAGGGACCAGAAGATCAGGGTATAACCTGTCGCTTATCGGAGACTCGCAATTAAGCAACGCCGCCAGCGTTAAGGCCACCGACCAACGACCGCTTCCTTTTCGTCCATACAACAGGTAGGTGCCGGCAATCCGATCCGACTGGAATGACCTTGACAGGATGCTCCAGGCTTTGGGCTGAAACTCTGTAATATCAAAAGGAATCAATTCGTATCCATTGTACCGGATCGAGCGGTTCCCGCCCTTTGCGGAGCTCGAACTTCACCAGGCCGTCCTCACCCGCCACAGCCAGTTTGGCTGAGGAAGCCACGTATTCTCCTTGCTGGACAAAGGTCTTACCCAGATTACCGTATGTCGTGTAGTACTCTTCGTCATGGTTGATTATAACGAAATTGCCGTACCCGCGCAAATTCCCCACAAAGGCTACATACCCGCCGGACACCGCCGTCACCGGAGTATTACCCCTGCCCTGAACCGCAATTCCCGGAGAAAAAGACTTCAGCCGCGTTATCGGATCCTGCATATGCCCGTATGGGGTGACGATCTTCCCCTTAAAAGGAGCCTTCAGTTGCCCTTTGAGCGTGGCAAACACGGAGGGTCCGGTGGGCCGTACTTGGTCTTTCTGTCGTGCTTTTCGAGCCTCTTCGAGTTGCGCTATAACCCGTTCAATCTCCTCGGCCGCCTGTCTGAGTGACAACATCTTGTCCCCTTCGGCCAATTTCTTTCGCCTGAGGCCCTCGAGCTGTTTCTCTCCCTTTTCTTTCTTGCTCTCTTCCAGGACCGTGGCAACCTCTTTCTTCTTCTTCAGCGTTGAGACTCGCTCCCGCTCACTCGTCAGCTGACCGACCTGCTCCTCTACCTCCGAGACTTCCGAGGCTACTCTCCGCACATTATCCGACTCGAACCGCGCCACCGCTGCCACATACACGGTCTGACGCTGCTTCTCGATTTCGTGCTGGGGCGGCTCCCAAAAAGGAGCCTTTATATCGTGGGCCGTATGTAAATAGTAGCGTCTCAAATCACCTAAATAGCGGCGTCGTGTTCGTTCCAGAAGCGTCTCCTGTTGGTCGAGTAACTCTTCCGTCGCCGTCAGCTCCTGCCGCAGGCTGCCCAGTTGGTTGTTCAATCGCTTGATCACTTTTTGATTGGTCGTGATCTTCTGATCCTGCTCCGCCATCTGCTTCTGCACCGAAAGTTCTTCCTTTTTCAGCGAATCCAGAGTCTTCTGACTTTGCTCGACCTGCCTCTGAACCTTATCCAGTTCGGCCTTATCGTTTACGATACGATCTCGCTGCTGCGCCGCCGAATCGAGAGTTCCGGCAAAGACGCCGACGACAACAACAACAGAGATGGTTCTGAAACACATAAGGCTACCTCAACAGTCTCTTTATACCCAGGAATCCCGCCAGCGCACCCAGGACGGCTGTCGCTCCACAGAAAACCGCTATTTCTTCTATAGTCGGATAGATGATCTGAATCTGGGATAAGCTGATTCGGGTTTTTCCGTAAAGGATCACTCCCCAACCCGCTCCCGCAGAAAGCAGACCGATCAGGAAACCCTCCAGGAGAAACGGAAAAGCCAAAAATAGCTTACCGGCTCCCAGCAATCGCATCTGCTGGAAGCCCTGGGCACGAGCCCGAGATATCAGCCTGATATTGTTGATAAAGCTGATCAGCGCTGTCAGCACAATCAGAATTCCCAGCCCCAATCCCACTCGTTGGATAATCCACCTTGTCTCCTCGGCGCTCGACAGCCATTCCTTGCTGTAAGCGATATCCGTGAATTCCGGTTTGTCGACCAGTAACTGCTCAAAAGCCGCAAGATCCTCGGGATTAAGAAAGTCGGCTTGAAACTCCAGCAGAAATGAACGCGGGAGAGGATTGACCGTATCATAGCCTACCAGCAAATCGGTTCCCAGTATCTCCCGCAACGTTTCACGAGCCGCCTCTTTCGAAATATACTCCGCCGCTAAAACCCCTTCTTCATGAGCCAGAGTGCTTTGCAGGGCCGGTATATCCGCCTCTACCACATCTTCCGAAATAAAGGCCTCCATGCGAATCTCGGAGAGAAGTCGAGTATACAGGTTTTCCGATGTCGATGCCGCAATCCAATACAGATCGAACAACAAGAAAAGTAGAGTCAGTGACAAGAGTGACGCCAGAGCCGTTCCGGGGTAGCGATAGATGTTGCGAGCAAGCTCTCTGAATACGTGAGCTGTCTTAGTCACTGCAACGCCCCGTTACTTATTTCATAATAGCTGCTGTTTGGCAGTTCATGCGTCTGTGCATCTGAGTTCAGAATTATCAGCGAGCGTCCGGACAACGACACCTTCACGAGGTATTCGAAAATCCTGGCCGAAGTCGCCTGATCCAGGCCCGCAGCCGGCTCATCCAGAATCACCAGCGGCTGGTTGGCAATGGTGGCGCGAGCGAACAACACCAGCGTACGCTCCACCCGTGTTAGAGAGTCCATGTATTCGGATGCCTTTTTCATCAGCGAAAACTCGGACAACATCTTCAGCAAACGCTCCTGCCGACGAGCTTTGGGCGCACCCGTCAGTATCAACGGAAATACGATGTTCTCCGCCACAGTCATCGACGGCATCAAATCGAACAATCCCCCCACTCCCCCGATCTTGCGCCGGACGCGATTGATGGCGCGGGGCCGAAGTCGCAGATTCTCGCCGAATACTTCCACTGAGCCGCTCTCGGCGAATCGCAAACCGGTTATCAACTCTACCAGCGACGTCTTCCCCGAACCGGCCCCTCCAACTATGAAGGCGTTCTTCCCCGCCTCAAGAGCAAAACAGAGATTCTGGAAGACCGGCACACCGGCACCTGACGTAATGTATACATTGTCAAGTGAGACAACAAGTTGGGCTGATTCAGTCATGCGTCCGGCTCAGTGATTATCCGTCCTTTTCTGTAACGTACAGACTTGACCGTCTACCGATCAAATCGTATACTGCCATCATATGGTGACAGCGATGGCATCTTACGAAATTGTACAATCCTCGAGCCGACTAGACAATGTAAAAACTCTTATCAGTCGACTCATCTCCGGCTGCCTGCTTGGGTTGACAGCGGTCACGGCTCTACCGGCCCAGGATTGGAAGGCAGTCAAACTGCCCGTCGATGAAGCAATCACCGGCATTCAGTTCATTTCGCCGGACACCGGCTTCCTTGTCACCCGGGAAGGTACGTTCTTGCGAACATACGACCGATGCGCAACGTGGCAGACCGGGACTGTGGACAAGACTGCGCGTCTGGAGGACGTGTCATTCGCCTCCACCGCTCACGGACTTGTATGCGGTGGATACGGGGCGCTTTACGTAACCGAAGACAGCGGCCAATCCTGGGACAATGTCTCTCCCGGTGACAGCGCTCACATGTATTTCGATGTTCTGATGGTAGATACCCGGATCGCCCTGGTCTCGGGTATGGACCGCGGCGCAAATGTACCCTATGCGGGCATTTTGCTCCGTTCCACCAATGGCGGCCGGTCATGGCTCGGGCAAGAATCCATGGGTATGGGATACAGTGAACTGATCTCTACGGATGCCGGCCGAATCCTCCTCCCGTCTTTTGGCCAGCTCCACGTATCGACCGACCAGGGTGAGACCTGGCAAACGAGGCATCTGGGAATACGGGGCCGGGCGCGAGCCCTCTCACTTTCCGGCAGCACCGGCTTTTTGGTAGGCCCGGAGAGCATGTGCGCTCGTTCAACCGACAGTGGTCAGACCTGGACTAACCTGCAGATAGAGGAAGATAGGACATTCGTGGCGGTGGAAGTCGTCAATGAGCAGACTGCCTATATCGGCGGATTAGGTTCCCATATGCTCGTGACAACCGATGGCGGCCAGACCTGGAAAGAAGAACTGATGGCTCGTTCATTCAGTGTGCTCGACATGGCTCTGATCGGCGACCGCCTGTATGCCGTCGGATCCGAGGCAGCCATGGTGTACAAGATCGTCAGATAACGAGTTCCGGCCCGCCCCCTCACATTTCGATTCTCTCCGGCAAACATAACCAATCATGCCTGGTTAAATCCGTCGGGTAATCATCATGTCGGAAAAGACGGACCTTTCTCTATTGTCGGTTATGCTTTCAGCAAGAATCCGATATATTACGTATATGAAGCGCTTCCCGTTGATACATGCTGGACGGAGAGTCCTCGATGACAACCGGCGACCAAACGCAGCTTAAAGAACGCATACGGGCATTGACCGGTTGGGATCAGGTCGATCGCGTGGCTGTCATCACGGACACCTCCGACTGTATGAGAATACAGCGAGGTAACGTCGTTCGCGTCGGCGGTCGTGATTTCATAATCAAGGGCAACAGATACGAAACACGTTTCGGCATCGAGTACCAACCCAAGTACTGGGTCTTCTCTGCCGTTGACCTCGATTCCGCTGAGCCCAAAATCCTGAAAACCGAATTCCACGAGGACTTTCATGTTCACATTGGCCTCTTGCGGATTCACTGCTACCGCAGTCCGGAAAAAGAAACCCAGGTCCTGCAACTGGTAAGGGGCGACTCACGCTTCATGCAGGGCCAGACAGTCTTCGACGATAAAAACAAGAATGTCAGGATTCTCGATTACATTAAGGGGCCGACCATCTTCCAGAGGGTGCACTTGATTCAGAAATCTCATGAACAGTATTTCTATGAAGACCTGCCCGACATCCTCTGCCGTCTCGTGAAATCACTCAAGGCGATAGCCTTCCTCCATGAACAGGGTACCTGCCACGGGGATATTAGAAATGACCACATCATTATCGATAATGACACGGGGCATTATCGCTGGATTGACTTTGATCTGAACCAGCACGTCGCTGACTTCGATGTCTGGTCCTTGGGTAATATAATCGGCTATGCAGTGGCAAAGGGTATATGCTCCTTTCAGTCCGTCATGAGAGATGCACAGTGGTCGGACGAGGTTAAAGCCGGACTGACACAGGCTGACGCATCCGCGTTCTATGAGTACCGGATCATCAACCTTCGTAAACTGTATCCCTATATTCCCCCGGGTCTTAATGACATCCTGATGCATTTCAGCCTGCAGACGACAAATCCCTACACCAACTGCGATGATCTTATCAACGACTTCGAGGAAATGCTGGAAAAGGAATTTGACAAATGTTGACAGCCGCTTTGACAGGTTTCATTATACGGCAAACTTTGAAACGACTGCGGTAGAACATGCGAACTGTAATCATCGGCGGTGGCAAAGGCGCACGCGCCATAATCGAGTTGGCGGTCGGTAAGTATCTCAGGGAACTGCCCCTGGAAATACTTTGCGTTGCCGACCCGGATCCCGATGCACCCGGCATGGGACTGGCCCGATCCTACAATCTGGATACGTCCTTGAGCATGACGGATGCCTTGAACTTGCCCAATATCGAGATGATAATCGAATTGACCGGCCAGGATGAAGTGCTGGAGCGCATCCGCAAAATCATTCCGAAAGGCGTGACTCTGATGGATCATACCTCCGCCCGCCTGTTCTGGGAAGTGGCCAGCGCCAAAGAGGAGACGACTCGCCAGTTGCAGGCAATCACCGCGCTTGAAGAACGCATCGAAAACGAACGGCTGTTTCTGCAAAGTCTGGTAGACAGCCTGCCCGACCTCGTGGTTGTCCTGGGCAAAGACCAGCGAGCGATTAAAATAAATGCCAGCTTCGCCGCCTTCGCCAGAGTATCATCGCAGAGCGCTATCGGCAAAACGTGTCAGGAACTGCTCGATCATACCGAATTGGCTGACAGGTGCCGCGAAACCGCCAACGAACTCGATTACGTCTGCTCGACCGGCACACCCAATACATCGATATGGCAAATCGACTCTCCGACGGAGTCCTTTTGGGAAGTATCGCGCATCCCGATCCTCGACCGCGACGAAACGCTGGAGGCGGTGCTCTGTTCCTGGCATCGCATTACGGAGCGCGTCATGCTGCAGCGCCAGATCCGGACGGCGGAGCAGCGCTTCCGCAGCTTCATTTATTCCGCCAGTGACTGGATTTCAATTAAGGACCTGGACGGCCGCTATGTTATCGTCAATCCCGTTTGCGCCCGAGCCTTCAATAGACAACCGGAAGAATTCACCGGGAAACGGCCGGAAGATCTCCTCAGCCCGGATCGGGCACGAGACATTCGCGCCCATGACAAGGAAGTAATCCGCTCCGGGAGGTACCAGACGTATGAAGAGATCTTCGCCATTGACGGCAAGGATCACTACTTTCAGACCGTTCGTTTCCCGCTGCAGGACTACAAGGGCGACATCATCGGCGTCTGTACTATTTCCCGAGATGTATCCTCGGAAAAGGAACTGCGCCAACAACTGGCCCAATCGGCCAAACTCGCCGCGGTCGGTAAACTCGCCGCCGGCGTGGCTCATGAAATCAACAACCCGCTGACCGGAATTCTCGCCTACAGTGAGGAACTGCGGCAACAACTGGAACCGTGCAGCGAGCTGAGGGCTGACATGGAGGTCATTATCCGGGAAACCCTCCGTTGTCGGGACATCGTCCGTAATTTGCTGGATTTCGCCCGTCACGATACGCTCAAATTGGAACAGGTCGATCCCAACAGTATCGTCGAGCAGTCTTTGCAACTCATCGAGAAGCTGCCTCAATTCAGAGATATTAGTATTGAGTTCATGAAGACAAACGATATTCCTTCGATCCGGTGTGACCTGCATCAACTCCAGCAAGTCGTCCTGAATCTGATGCTCAATGCCCAGGACGCCATGCAGGGCAAGGGCCGGATCGTCCTGAAGACAGAATATAACCGCCGATCCGACAAATGCGTTATTTCTGTTGAAGACAACGGTCCCGGCATACCGGAAAACCTCATCGATAAGCTCTTCGAACCGTTCTTCTCGACCAAAGGCACCAGCGGCCTGGGGCTGGCTGTCAGTTGGGGTATTGTCGAGCGGCATCGAGGGGTGATTGAAGTGGATATGGCCGACAAGGGCGGTGCCATCTTCCGGATCGTGCTGCCGACCATAACCGAGGAATCGTAGTCATCAAGCGGGCGGGCGCCGCCGAAAGAAAGAATATGGATAACACACTCAATATATTGGTCGTGGATGACGAACAAATCGTACTCGACAGTATCGACAAACTCCTGCGCCGCGAGCCGTATACGGTGCACACCGCGCTCAACGTCAACGAGGCACAGGCGAAACTGGCGAAACTGGATATTCATATCGTGTTGACGGACCTGATGATGCCGGATACGGACGGATTGGAATTCATGCGCTTAATCAAGGAGGACAAACCGCTCCTGCCGGTCATCATGATCACCGGCTACGCCACCATCAACACCGCTCTCCAGGCCACCCAGCTGGGCGCTTTTGACTACGTCGCCAAACCCTTCACCCGCAAGGAACTGGTCGCCGTGTTGCGGCGCGCCACGGAACTGGTGCAGGCCACACCGTCGGGTACCCCTGCGGAAACGCTGGTACCGGCTCAGGCAACGACCGCACCGGATATGCGGGGCCGCCGGTTCAAAGCGGTCGGCGAACACGCCTGGTTGATGCTCGAAGAAAACGGGATCGTACTCCTGGGCATCGAGCACTCCTTTCTGCAAACGGTCGGACGCATCCAGAGCATGCAGCTGCCCTCGGCAGGGGATGAACTTCGCCAGGGCAGCGCTTACGTTCATATCATCTCCACCGATCTTCGTGCCCATACCGTCTTGTCTCCCTTGTCCGGGACGGTAGTCGAAGTCAATGAAAAGATACTGGACAACCCCGAGCTGACGCTCCAGGATCCGTTCGGCGAGGGGTGGCTCATCCGCCTCAAACCCTCCCGCTTCGATCTGGAAATCAAAGAACTCGGACTGTAGAGTATCTCTGGATAAAATAGTCCTTTATTCTGCTCCGCCCGCACATGGGCCGAGCTCGGGCGACCCTCACCTAAGATTCAGTCGGATTAATGGGTATTCTATTTAAACGTTTTGGGCCGTCTCCGGGTTCCGGTCCGGCCGGCCCGTACGCTTGTGAATATCGTCACATGGATCAATATTTGGAACAATAGGCCGGGGCACCGTTGTTATAAAGAGCGACGAACGAAATCAGGCGGATCGCCTCCGACGGGTCGGAACCGTGATTGTCTGAGTAACGGGGGTGCTAAAAGATGGTGGATGATGTGAAAAAACAACTGCACAGATTTCCGAATGTGAAACAGATGCTGGAACGAATTCCCGAAGAGATATGGGATATCTTCCTGCCGCGCCATATCGCGGGATTACAGACACTGGAAATGCGAGTCGCCGGTTTCAAGCGGCGCGAGCATGATCGCGATCAGGTAATCGCCCTGCAGCGCTTGTGCGGCATGCCGTTGCGGCCCAATGATTCCCTGGCCGCAACCAAAGCCAAAGCGCGCATCCAGGGCAAGAAAAACACCGGTTTGTTCGAGAAATTCAAGAACAATAACACCAATGACAGCGATGATTTCACCTCGGACTCTGACTCCGAATACGAAGAATAGATGTATTTCGGATGTACCCAATCAGCTTGCAGTCAGCAGGCAGTCGTGCTCTTACGGGGCGAAAAACGGGTCTTTCGCCGGCAAAGGCGAGTTATGCCCCGCAGTCGGATTCCCCTTACTCTTTTCTAATTAACCCTATCATACGCCATCGGTTAGAGCGGCTTCGGCATCGGCTCTGCTCTCGAAATGCTCGAATATCGTTGCCAGCCGCGTAATGGCCAGCAATGACTCAACCTGTTCGATATTGGTCAGAGCCAGCCGGCCTCCGGCCTTCCTGACCGACTTGTGAGCCGCCAGCAGCATGCCCAACCCCTGCGAGTTAGTCCAGGCCACCTGGGACATGTCAACCAGAATGTTCTTCATGTTGAGATTCAGGTATTCCTGAATACGGCCTTGGAACATGGTCGCTTCCCTGCCTCCCATGATCTTGCCGAACAGTTCGATTACGGGTATGTTACCGGCGAGATGATCTTTCATCCGCATAATTGAGTCTCCTTGCGGTTCTAGAGATTTCAGCCGGGCGGCCGGCGTTCGATTTCGGTCCAATGCTGTCCTGCGCGGTGTACCCTGAATACGCAGACGGGCCAGAAAAGTTGTCCTAGTTCCCAAATTGCATTTGGGAACACACCTGTCGTCCGGGTTGCACTTGGATC
>CAZLBP010000011.1:0-106663 GCA_964557855.1 uncultured Ignavibacteriales bacterium
CCCGAAAATAACGCATCTTGATCCCAGAACCCAGATTCAAATGGGAAATCCGGGTCAAACGTAGGCACAATATGATATTGTAGGTTGTGATTGAGAGGAACATACAATGAATGTGACAGAGTTTGACGCGTATTTGATGGATCGGTACGAGGACCAGATCAAATGGTATGACGGTAAGGCGCAGAAATACAAGCGGCTGTACAATATCTTCCAGGCTCCGATTCTCATCCTGGCGGCCATTACGCCGGTGTTGGTTGTTGTGGAAAGTAACGACCGGGTGAAAGTAATCACGGTCGTGGTTTCGGCGTTGGTGGCAATCGGAACCTCGATGTTGAAGACGTTCAATTTCCAGGAGACGTGGATCAGTTACCGGACCACGTGCGAGACGCTCAAGAAAGAGAAGCACTATTACGACTGGAAGATCGGCGAGTACGGGCAGTCTTCGAATCGTGAGAAGGCGTTCGTAGAGCGGGTGGAGTCGCTGCCTCGGGAAAACACGATGTGGCTTTCGGCCCGGGGCCGAAAGGGGGAAAAACAGTCGTAAACCCCAGTCCGCGGCAGATGTCCACATCTGCCCGCCTTTGTGGTCCGTCGGACTACTCCGTCTGACCGTTCTATACTGTCGTTGCCACAACATGGGTACTGCTTCGTCGTCCGCCGAAGCGGACTCCTCGCAGTGACGTATTGCAGGCGGCCAAGAATAGAGTCGGATCCGCAGGGGATTCCGACCTGCCGGACAGTTCGAACCCCGGGGGTCAGGACCTGCCGGTTCTTCATCGGGGCTTTTTCACTTAACGAAATCCCACAAAAAACTCACGGAAAATACTTGACTTCATAGGTGCATTTAGTATTATTAAGGGACAGGTCGCAATAATTGTCAACTTATCCGGCCCGATTCGCGGCCGGGAGCGATCCGTTCGCCTGCACATGGACGTATTCCTGGTTTAATGAATCATACAGAACCAGCGCAAGCTGTAGTGGATTAGACGCAATGACAGGATCATTACGCGAAATAGTACTTGGTATATCTCCCGACGAGGCTTCGTTTGCCCGGCGGAAGTTCCACAGCAAAGACGAAGACGCCCGCCGGTATCTGGAGACGGTGGGACGGACCTTTATCGACGGGTATCACGCGGCCCTGCGGGATACCGACCCCCGGAGGCTATCGTCCAAACTCGACCAAACCAGGACTGAGCTATCCGGTTTTGCTTATGAAGGCGCGGCCATGGCGTTGACTTTGCTGGACTGTCTAACCCCCTGGAACCGCGGCCGTTTGGCGCGATTTCTGCGCGAGGCCGCCGATGATCACATCTACATGGTACACGTCGGCGCCGGCTGGGCGCTGGCGCGGCTGCGGAGACGCAGCCAGTCTGCGCTGGAACGTATGCACCCGGTTTACCGCTGGCTGGCGATCGATGGTTACGGATTTCACGAGGGGTACTTTCTTCCCGACAAGTTCGTAAGTCGGCAGGAACATCCGGAAGGTCTGGCCGGTTACGGCCGCAAAGCATTCGATCAGGGTCTTGGCAGAAGTCTGTGGTTCAGTCAGGGCGCGGACGCTACACGCATTTCAGAAGTTATCGCCAGGTTTTCACAAGAGCGTCGGGCCGATCTATGGAGCGGTGTCGGTCTGGCGTGCACGTATGCCGGAGGCGTAGCCGAGGAAGACATTTTGATGCTGAAGTCGCCGGCGGCCGACTATCTCCCGCAACTGGCGCAGGGCGCTGCTTTTGCCGCCAAGGCCCGCATTCGGGCTCGCAACCTGACTCCGTCCACGGAAACAGCCTGCCGGATTCTGTGCGGCGTTTCCGCCGAAGAAGCCGCCGCCGTTACGGACCGGGCGATGCAAGGTCTCCCGTCGGAGAGCGACGTACCGGCGTACGAAATCTGGCGACAACGAATTCAACACGCAATTTCTAAGGAGGGAATTAGAATATGAACAAAGCGAAGGGCTTGCTGGTGCGGCATGCGGCCCGTATCGCCGCACTGCTGGTCATAATCGCGCTGTATGTCAGCGCCAAACTTCCGCAACTATCAAGCGAAGAACGAGCACAACTGGCCGGGCAGTATCAGTTCGAGCAAATGCCGCTGCCTGAACTGAGCGGCTACGAATATAACACCGTGCGGCACGTAAATCCGCATCTGGAACACATTTCCGCCTGGATATCATCAGTGGGTGCCGCGGTGGCAATTAACGACCTCGATGGCGACGGTTTATCGAACGATATCTGCTGGGTGGACACGCGGATTGACCGGGTCATTGTGGCGCCGGTTCCCGGCACGCCGTCGAGATTCGAACCGTTTGTTCTGGATCCGGCCCCGCTGCCCTATGATGACGACACGATGGCGCCGATGGGATGTGTCCCCGGCGACGTCAATGAGGATGGCGCTATAGATATCATCGTCTATTACTGGGGGCGTACGCCGATTGCCTTCTTGAACCATGAAGACAGCTTTGTGCCGTGCGAGATTCATCCTTCCGGTGAACGCTGGTTTACCAATGCGGCCACTATGGCCGACATCGACGGTGACGGACACGTTGACCTCGTAATCGGCAATTACTTCCAGGACGGCGCCCACATCCTGGATACTTCAGCACACGTGGATCAGGAAATGCAGCACTCCATGTCGCGGGCTCATAACGCCGGCAGCAGTCGCTTTCTCCTCTGGGAAAGTGCCGTCCACGGGGAAGAGCCATCGGTGACTTTTACCGAGGCCGAGCACAATCTGCCTGAAGACGTCAACCACGGTTGGACGTTAGCACTGGGAGCGGCTGATCTTGACGGCGATCTGTTGCCGGAACTGTATTTCGCCAACGACTTCGGGCCGGATCGCCTGTTACATAATCAATCGCAACCGAACCGACTCCAGTTCAGCCTGCTGGAGGGCAAGGAAGGATTCGCCACTCCCTCTTCCTGTACCCTGGGCAAGGATTCTTTCAAGGGCATGGGCGTCGATTTCGGCGAGATCAACGGTGACGGCCGTCCGGATATCTACGTCAGCAATATCGCAGCTGACTACGCCTTACACGAAAGCCACTTTCTGTTTCTTAGCACCGGCCCGATCGGAAAAATAGCCGACGGAGTTGCTCCATATACTCACGGCGCCGAAAAGCTGGGCGTATCGCGCAGCAACTGGGGCTGGGACAGCCGGCTGGCCGATTTCAACAACGACGGCATGCCGGAAGCGGTCCAGGCCACCGGATTCCTGGCCGGAGACTACAACCGCTGGCCGGAATTGCAGGAACTGGCGATGGGCAACGACGAGCTGTTGAAAAATCCCGACTCATGGCCGCGGTTTCAACCGGGCGACGATTTGTGCGGCGACGCGCACAATCCGTTCTTCGCGATGGCCGGCGACGGACGCTATTACGACATCGCCAAGGAGATCGGCCTCGGAGCGCCGATGGTAAGTCGCGGTATAGCGACCGCCGACGTTGACGGGGATGGTGATCTTGATTTTGCGGTCGCCAATCAATGGGATCGATCCTATTTCTACAGAAACGACCTGGAACGAGACCACAGTTCTGTCATTCTCCGGCTCTTGCTGCCCGTACAGGGTGAAGGCACATCCGAGACGCAGGTTTACGCCGGCGTCGAAGGGAGTCCCTTCACAGGTCGTCCCGCCGTTGGCGCTGTCGCAACTATCCGTTTCGATGACGGCCGAGTAGTAACCGCGCAAGTCGACGGTGGCAACGGCCATTCCGGGTGCCGCAGCTCTGAGATTCACTTCGGTCTCGGGACAACTTCCCAGATGAGCTCCGTGGCCGTCGATCTGAAATGGCGTGGGGTGTCCGGCCGAATATTTGACAAGATCCTCCATCTGCAACCCGGCAGGTACACGATATTACTGGGAGGGTCGAGAGAGGAGGAGATTTCGTGAAACAGAAGGACGTGCGTTTAGCCGCTTTGTATCGATTCGCAGCGGCAATCACCGTTTTCAACATCCTGGGACATACAGTATTCGGATTCGAGCAGTCGATCGCTCAACCGTTGGCTTCTCTTACAACGGCCTATTTTATGGAAATTATGATCGAGTTTTTCGTAGCCCGTTGGCAGGACCGCAAACCGAAATTCCTCACGGGCGGATTCATGGGTGTACTGCGATTCCTGTTGCCGGCGCACATAAGCGGCCTGGCGGTGGCCATGCTGCTGTACTCCAACGAGAGGCTTCTGCCCATAATGTTTGCGGCCGCCGTAGCCGTCGGATCAAAAGCGATACTCCGTATCCCCGTCAAAAAGGCCAGCCGGCATTTCATGAACCCTTCCAATACCGGCATTGCAGTAACACTGCTTCTTTTCCCGTGGGTGGGAATCGCGCCACCATATCATTTCGTGGAGAATCTGACCGGTATCGGTGACTGGATTCTGCCGGCCATCATTATTATTTCCGGCTCGTTCCTCAACCTGAAGTTGACTCGCAAAATCCCGCTGATTCTCGGATGGGTATGCGGTTTCTTCGCCCAGGCCTTTATCCGGTCGGCGATATTCGGTACCCCGCTCGAGGCAGGGCTACTGCCGATGACCGGTGTGGCATTCGTGTTGTTCACGTTTTACATGGTGACCGATCCGCCGACCACACCCTTTCAACCGCGCAATCAAGTACTGTTCGGGGCGGCGGTAGCGACTGTCTATGGCGTGCTTATGATCGTTCATGTTGTGTTCGGCTTGTTCTTTGCGTTGGTAACGGTCAGCGCGGTTCGCGGCGCTTACCTGTATCTGGCGGCTCTGCGACAAGAGCAGCCGGTATCGGTTCCGGCGCCGGCTCCTGCCGTGGCGGCCGAAACCGGCAAACCCGTTCTAAAAGAGGCAAGATAATGAAATCCCGAATCGCTATAGTCGGATTGGCCTGCGAATATCCGGATGCACATTCCCAACATGAACTGTGGGAGAATGTGGTCGCCGGCAGGCGGGCCTTTCGCGCTGTGCCCCCGGAACGCCTTCGCTTAGAGGATTACTATTCTTCGAATCGCCGTGCCACTGATTTGACGTATGCCAGGAGGGCCGCCGTAATCGAGGGATACGAATTCGATCGTGAGAAATTCCGCATTGTCGGCAGCACGTACCGCTCGACCGACCTTGCCCACTGGCTGGCTCTGGACGTCGCCTCACGAGTACTGGAAGATGCCGGCTTTGCGGACGCGGCTGGTTTGCCGAGGGATACGACTGGCGTTTTGATCGGCAACACTCTGACGGGGGAGTTCTCCCGTGCTTCGGTGATGCGGCTGCGCTGGCCCTACGTGAGGCGGATTCTCAATGCGAAGTTGATAGAAGACGGGTTAGATGAAAAGTCACGGGCCGAATTCATCAATGATCTGGAGGGTCGGTATAAAGCCCCCTTTGCACCGACCGGTGATGAGACCCTGGCCGGCGGACTGTCCAACACCATTGCGGGCAGAATATGCAACTTCTATGATCTCGGCGGCGGCGGCTACACGATTGACGGCGCCTGCAGTTCATCGCTCCTGGCGGTAGCCAATGCCTGTACCGGCCTGGCTATTGGAGATTTGGATGTCGCTATTGCTGGCGGCGTCGACCTCAGCCTCGATCCATTCGAGCTGGTGGGCTTTTCACGAGTTGGCGCGCTGGCCGAAGGCGACATGCGCGTGTATGATGCCCGACCGACCGGCTTTTTACCCGGTGAGGGTTGCGGACTGGCCTTGCTCATGCGTGAGAACGATGCCATCGCACAACATCTTGACATATATGCCGTAATCACCGGGTGGGGGATATCGTCCGACGGCAGCGGCGGTTTGACCCGTCCCGAAGTGGAAGGCCAGCGCCGGGCCGTTCAGCGTGCGTATCAAAAAGCCGGCTACGGTATCGATACGGTGGGGTACCTCGAGGGTCACGGGACCGGTACCGCCATCGGAGATGAGGTCGAACTGAAGTCGCTCTCATCATCCATCTCGGACTCCGGGGCACCGGCTGTGCCGGCGGTAATCGGTTCCATCAAGGCGAATATCGGCCATACCAAAGCGGCCGCCGGAGCGGCCGGACTGTTCAAGGCGGCTCTGGCCGTACATCATCGATATTTTCCTCCCAATTGCGGGTTGGAGAAACCTCATCCGGTACTGGAAGACTCGACACCAATGTTGCGTGTTCTGGCGAAAGGCGAACCATGGCTCGAAAACAAGCCGGTACGCGCCGGTGTCAGTTCGATGGGATTCGGCGGCATTAACGTGCATCTGACCATGGAGGGCAGCCGCCGGACCGGCAAACGTGTCTTTTCCGGCGCCCGATATGAAACAATCGCCCCATGCCAGGATGCCGAACTGCTCCTGCTGGCCGGCGAGAATACGGACGACCTCCTGCGGCAGGTCGAAGCACTTGATGCCCGGGCGAACTTGCTCTCGTCAGCCGAGTTGACCGACCTGGCGGTTATGCTCGCAGAGAAAGCTGCCCAGGCGCCGGTCCGAGCGGCAATCGTCACGGCTTCTCCGTCGGAACTCCAGGACCAACTGGCCCTGCTTCGCACGTGGCTTTCGAGCCATGAAACGGACAAACTGGATACCGAAGCTGGCGTATTTCTCGGCAGCCGGACCGAATCACCGCGATTGGGCTATCTGTTCACGGGTCAGGGCTCACCGGCAAACCTGGATGGGGGCGCGATGCGACGACGTTTTGATATGGTGGAAAAGCTGTATGAGGAGGCAGACCTCCCAACGAACAGTGACGGCATCGAAACATCGGTTGCCCAACCAGCTATAGTGACTTCGTCCGTGGCAGCCCTGCGAATGCTTGATGCACTGGGGATTGATGGCAGCGTTGCTGTGGGGCATAGCTTGGGTGAACTGACCGCCTACCATTGGGCGGGAGTTTATGATGCTCAGGCGCTGTTTGGCCTGGCCCGAGCACGAGGGCGAGCAATGTCCGACAAAACGAATCGGAAGGGGAGCATGGCCGGTATCGGGGCGGATGAGCATCAAGTCAAAGAGCTCCTGGTGGAAGGGGCTGTCATTGCCGGGTTGAACGCTGACGATCAGACGGTCGTGTCAGGAACGGAGCAGGCGGTAGCCGATGTCGTGTCGAAGGCAGCTGCCAGGGGCATACGGGCCACCTTGTTGCCTGTGTCACACGCGTTTCATTCGCCGCTCATGGAAGGCGCTATCGATGCCCTGAAGGAACATCTGGATCAAACAGCCTTCTCGGCACCCAAAAAGACAATTATTTCTACAATAAGCGGGAGTCCGCTGACGGAGAAAGATGACCTCAAAGCGCTTCTCACGGACCAACTGACAGCCCCCGTCCGATTCCAGGAAGCGCTCAACATCGCCGCCGCGCAGAGCGATCTGTTGCTCGAAATCGGCCCCGGGCAGGTGCTGGCGGGTTTAGCCGCCAGAAACACCGACATTCCGGTGGTTTCGATCGATGCGGGAGAGAGGTCACTGGCCGGATTGCTGCAGGCAGCCGGCGCGGCGTTTGCCGTCGGAGTTGACGTCAAATTCAATGTCATATTCAATGATCGCTTCACCCGACCCTTTGATCTCGCGTACACACCCCGGTTCTTTGCCAATCCCTGTGAAGCGGCGCCGACAGATGACTGGCGAACGACGGATCAGACCTCTTCGTCGCAAGACCTATCTGATGGCGATGAAGAACTGGCTCCCGGTCCGGCGGAGGGAGACGAAGTGGACGTCACTGTCGTAGTCAAGAAACTGGTTGCGGCTAAAACAGAGCTGCCAATGTCTGCAATTTCGGACGGCAGCCGTCTCCTGGATGACCTGCATCTCAATTCCATAGCCGTCAGCCAGATAATAACCAGAGCCTCGAAACTGCTGGGTCTGCCGGCGCCGTTGTCGCCCAATGAGTACGCCGACGCTACTATTGCGCAGGTGGTCGAGGCGCTGGGAGAACTGATGCGTACTCACGATCCGGCAGGCGACAAATCACACGAGGGCACACCGGCCGGGGTCGATTCCTGGGTCAGAAGTTTCACCGTTGAATTCGACGAAGCGCCTCTGTCGGAAACAATGACCGAATCTACCGAAAAGGGCGCGTGGCAAGTCCATGCGCCCGCCGACTACCCCCTGGCGTCGGAGTTTAAAGCCGCCTTGGAAGATACCGGCGTCGACGGACACTTGATTTGTCTTCCCCCGCAAACCGCGTCAGAGCAAATCGAAATGCTCATACAAGCCGGACAGTGCATTCTGGAGCGCCCGTCCGGGACACAAGTCGTGTTTGTCCAACACGGCTGCGGCGCTGCCGGATTTGCTCGTACGCTGCATCTGGAAGGAAGCAACTTGACGACCACTGTCATCGACTGTCCGATGGACAGTCAAACGGTGCGTTATGTCGCACGAGAAGTGCGATCGGCTCGCGGCTATACCGAAGTTCGATACGATAACAACTGGGTCCGATATACGCCCGTCTTGAAAGCGATCCATCAAAAGGAACTGTCTGAGATCGGCCTGCCGCTGGACAAAGGTGATCTGCTGTTGGTCACGGGCGGGGGAAAAGGGATTGCCGCCGAGGCTGCCCTTGCTCTTGCCGAAAAGACAGGGGTCCGGCTATTGCTCATGGGGCGCTCAAAACCTGAGCAGGATCCGGAGTTGAAATCAAATCTGGCTCGTATGGTGAAACGGGGAGTACGGTTTGCCTATATCTCCGCCGACGTGACCAATGCTGCAGAAGTACGCAAAGTACTGGGTGACGCCAAGCGTTCGTTTGGTTCCGTAACCGGCTTTCTCCACGGAGCAGGAGTGAACGTCCCCCGGTTGATTCGCGTGCTGAAAGCCGACCAGTTTCGAAAGACGATGGATACCAAAGTACAAGGAGCCCGGAACGTGCTCTCGGCGATCGACGAGCACAAATTGAAACTCTTCGTAACGTTCGGATCAATTATTGCCAGAACCGGTCTGCGTGGCGAAGCTGACTATGCCGTCGCCAACGAATGGCTGACCCGATTGACCGAGCAGATACAGGCCGACGTGCCGACCTGCCGATGTTTGGCAATCGAGTGGTCGGTTTGGTCCGGGCTCGGCATGGGCGAACGGCTGGGCCGAATCGAATCCCTGGCCGCGGCCGGGGTTGCGCCGATCACTGCTGACGCCGGAATTGAGATCCTGGAAGAGTTGTTGACGCGTGAGCAGCCGAGCGTGAGCATCGTCGTAGCCGGACGTTTCGGGGAGCCGCCGACTCTAAGATTCAGACGGACAGAACCGCCGCTGTTGAGATTTGTCGAACATATCCGGGTCCACTATCCGCAAATCGAATTAATCGTCGACGCCAAGCTGTCCGCTGACGCGGATCCATATGTCAATGATCATGTTTTTCGCGGCGAACGGCTGTTTCCCGCTGTGATGGGGCTCGAGGCCATGGCCCAAACCGCTCAAACACTGCAGGAGACGGATCAGGTACCGGTGTTCGAGCGGGCGCAATTCGAACGGCCGATCGTCATTCCCGACGATGGGGAAACGCTTATCCGCGTAGCCGCCCTCGCCAGGGACGCCCGAACGGTCGAGTTAGTGGTGCGTTGCAGTCAAACGAATATGGCCGTTGATCATTTCCGGGCTGTCTGCAGCTTCAATCAGGTCAAAAACGTCCCCGGAAGAGAGGCGGCTGCGGTCCTCGATACATGGACCCGTGACGTCGTTTTGTCTCCCGCCACGGATTTGTATGGCGGTGTTCTCTTTCACGGCGAGCGCTTTCAGCGGCTGAAGGCATACCGTTCCTTGCGGGCCAGGGAGTGCCTGGCCGAATTGATGCCGGCTTCAAACGGAAACTGGTATGGTCGATACCTGCCGCCGAAAAACGTTCTCGGAGATCCGGCTGTGCGCGATGCTGCCATACACTCCATACAAGCCTGCGTGCCCAACGCGTCTCTTTTGCCGATTAGTGTCGAGAGAATCGAGGTGTTTAAGCCTGCCTGTACCGACTCCCGGTTGATTCACGCGCGCGAGCGATGTCGGGACGGCAATATATACACGTATGATATGACCGTTACCGACATGGCAGGTCACCTCTGTGAGCGCTGGACGGGCTTGAGACTGCAGGCCATGGCCGGGACCGACCGGCTGGACAAATGGGTGCCGTCTTTGCTGGGTCCGTACCTTGAACGAAAAGCCGGCGATTTCTTCGGCGGTGCAGACGTAGGAGTAGCTATTGAACAGGGTGACGGCGAACTCCGCCGTCAGGGAAGCCACCTGGCGATCGAACGGGCAGTAGGACGACCGATTGAGATCCTGAATAGACCTGACGGGAAGCCGACTGTTGTGGGTGATATGCACATATCCGCCAGCCATTGTCGTGACATCACGATGGGTGTCGCTTCGGTATGCAATACGGCCGGTGATATCGAAACGGTTATTGAACGGACAGAAGAAGAATGGTCTGAGCTTCTCAGCGAGGCCGATCGCGATCTGGCCGCGGTTGTGACCCTTGAGGCCAAACAAGATATCTCGGTATCTGCCACTCGCGTCTGGACGGCCCGGGAGTGTCTGAAAAAAGCCGGCCGGCCATCGGGATGTCCCCTGGTGCTTGCGCAAGCTTTGCCGGAAAACTGGGTACTCTTCAAGTCGGGCCAGGTGACGATAGCCAGTCTGGCGACCACCATGCGCGACTTTGCTGATCCGGTTGCTATTGCTATTCTCGTCGAGCAAGCTGTCCCTGTAACCGAATGAACCAACGCGCGTTTGAGTATCAGCACACGATCGGATTCGAGGAAACCAATCTGGTGGGTAACGTCTATTACGTCAATCACTTGAGCTGGCAGGGCCGATGCCGTGAATTGTTTCTCAAAGAGCATGCTCCGGATGTTCTTCAGGCGCTGAAAGAAGACCTGCGTCTGGTCACGGTCCGTTGCGCGTGTGATTATTTGGCTGAGTTGACTGCTTTCGATGAACTGGTGGTTCGCATGAGACTGAAAAGCCGGACACAGAACCGTATCTCCCTGTCGTTTGAGTACTTTCGCCATGATCCCAAAGGCGAAGAACTGGTGGCGCGAGGAGAACAGGAAATCGCATGCATGACCATCGCAAACGGTCAGCTTCAACCGACACCTATTCCGAATTCGCTCAAGAACGCGCTGGACACGTATGCCTGAAAAACGACATCTCCCTTCACTTCCATTACTTCGGGTACCGTTCCGGTATCTCCTCATGCTGCCGGTACTGCTTCTTGCTGTGACTTTATGCAGCGATTTATCAGCAGAAACATATGCGGTTTCAGCCCCGGAACTGATGAAACAGCTCGAAAACGACTTTCGGGCCGGACCGCGTCTGGTCAAGATCGAGTTTCACACGACGTTTACCGCCAAGGGTGACCGCCATCTCAGTCGCACCATGTGGGGCGTGATCAACGGCGACACCGCCGATACTCGGATGCTGTACGTAGTAACGCAGCCGGAGCGCATGCGCGGCACCACACTGCTCTTCGCTGACAAAGCCGACACGGCCGCCCCTGACTCCACCTGGCTCTATCTTTCGGCAATCAAGAAAGTGCGGCAACTGGACATCCGCTCCGCCCGGGCCTGGGTGCCGGGGACAGCGCTGACATACGAAGATTCGCGTGGATTTATCCCGATTGACAAGTATTCGTTTCAATACTACGACAGTTCTGAAATTGCCCCCGACGAAGTTCTGGTGCTGGCGAAACCGCTGACCGACAGCATCAGTCTCGGAGTTGGCTTCACGGCGATGTATATCAGAATCGATACGAGCGAGCGAGTTATACGGCAAATTGACTATGCGAACACCGAAGGTGAGAGATTTAAGAAATACCTGCTGGAAGAAACGACGCAGATTGATGGAGTGAATTTCCCCGCCCGAATAATGGTTAGTAACAACCTGAACAATACGGTTTCAATTGCTGGATATACGTATGTGAATTTACCGGCTCCCCCTGTGGAGCCTGTCTTTGACTGGCGCCACGAGGAAAGCCTGTATATCACCCGGCTCAACAGATTATTGGTCGAGTCCGGGCTGAATGCCATCCCCGAGAGAAAGTGATGCTCCTCCCGGAAATCTCGACTCTGACAATTTCGAATTAAGACTTGACAAATTAGACCGAATCAGGTTATATTACTGATGGCTGAGCCGAAGTCTCACTTCTGAATCTGTAAGCAATTGAGTCGATGCCGATCAGGCACAGCCGGGACAGCGTCCGAATGCAGTGATCAGCTTTTTAGCACGATTTGTGACCTATGACAGGTAGATACTACAACCATATCCGCGAGAACATACTCTATGCCGGCAGTTCGGCTATCATGCTGGCGTTCGCTCATATCCATGCCGAGCTGTGGTTCCTGGCGCTGGTCGCTTTCGTCCCGTTCCTGAAACGTCTCTGCCAGATTAATCGAAGAGAGGCCTTCTCGCTTGGTGTTATCCTGGCATCTTCTTACTTGCTGGCGACAGGACTGAATGAACTCGCAACGCATCCGGTACTCTTTCTTCTCAAGTTCACAAGTTTCAATATCCTCCTCGGATTGACAAGTCAGGCGATACATCTGGTCGCGCACACTATAGAGCTCACTCCGTCATTACTGGCTGCTTCATGGCTGCCGGTAGGTTACTTGCTCGTGCAGCCGGTTGAAATAGGTGATGTTTTACTCAGTGCCTATGCGGATTCCGGAATCACGACGGGCCTTACTTCGTTGTCGGGCATCCTGCTTCTGTCGACTGTTATTGTCTTGGGGAATACCCTGATTCTTATTGCGGCCAGGTATGTCAAACAAAAGCTGGGCACTCGTGAAGGGGCTGTGATTCCCGACTATAGACGACTTTGCTACATAATTGAAGAAAACACACTCAAGATACGTGATCTTTGGGCATATCAGCCCACTCTCCGCGCCCCTCCGATCTCATAATTCAGATCTGCACCATTGATTAGCCGGTGCTTTTCAATGGTCCCTTACTTTCAATTCGAGAGAGTTGTCCGGAAGAACCGGATAACGAAAGAAAAGTAATCTTATTTATGAGGATAACAATGAAACGAAATTGTATACTAATGTTGATGGCGGCCGCTTTGGCTGTGGTCGGCATCCAGTCTGCATCAGCCTTCCCTCCGCCCGGTACCGATACCGTGACTACGTCGGCCGAGATCAGCCTGTATGATCCGGATGATCCGACTATTCTGCAGGAGGTAATCGTCCTTGAGGGTACTGCCCAGGTCACCCGCGGAGCGGAGTACGACCCCGGTGACGGACGGTTGAAGATTGATACGGAGATGGATTTGCTCAACCTGCGCGGATTCAGCACCACATTTGGCGATTCGATTTTCGCCACGCTGGCTCCGTCCCCGCCGTCGGTAGGCGCCATTCAGCAACAGACTCCGGGGCTTGATTTCCCGGCTGACAGTTGGTTCGAGGTCCATTACCAGATCGGTATCGGCGCCCCGGCCAGCAAGTCGGCCGATGTGCCGTCTGCCACCGGCACGGGGACATTCGGCTATGATCCCAACTTGACTGCGGCCAAGGCCGAGTTCGACGTTGAGATCCAGGCCAAGCCCGACCGCCCGATTATCGGCACGACCATTAGCCCGTTTGAAGGTTCTGTTGCCGAAGCGTTTCCGCTCGATGAATCGGGCGTCAACAAGGACCCGAACCTGTATTGTACCGCCGAATGGATGGGCCCGACCGGCTTCATTATCAACAACTGGTTCACCGGCAACGAATCGTATGCCGTGTATCAGGATCCCTCTGAAACCGGTTGCCCGGCCGTCTACCCGTTCGAAGTCAAAGTTGTCCGGTGGATTGTCGCCAACAATTCCGGCGCTCCGTTGCCGGTCGATATTCAGCCGATTATCTTTGATGTGGATCGCACGGATCCGCTGTGCCCCAAGCCCGGTGATACGATCTGTGCCGGCGACTTCTTCACACTTACGATACCGGAAGGTGGCGCTGTCATCTCATTGCCTATCGACTGCTGTGTCGAAGGACCGTACTTTGCGGGGATGTTTGTCCCGCAGACGTTCGGGACGGGTATCCTGGATATTGTCATTGACGACACCGTGACGGTTCCGCCACGCGAATGCGCCAACTACAACCACTATCAGGATCCCGAAGGATTCGAGGACCTGGTGGTTGTTTACAGCTTCCCCGGCAACCTGCGACTGTGGTCTGAAGGCTTTAATCGCGATGCCAACGAGTGCTTTGGCACTGTTTTGGTACCGGAAGAGCCGCCGATCATGCGCGATACTATCTGGCAGATTCCGCCGGACGGTCGTCAGTACGTAGATCCGCGGAAGACGCCAATAATCGATCCAATAACGGGAGCGGTGGTCGGTTATGTTTGGCATAAACATACTGTCAATCCTCCTCCAGGTGGAGTTGATACACTGGTTACATGCGCTTTTGTGGAAATAATCTACGGGCCGAATCCGCCTGTTCCGGGTCAGCCACCGGATGATGTTCTTAAATTCGACGGGCCGACCATTGTGAACAGGGCGAACCCACAGCCGGGTCCGACAGGTCAACCCACAGTGCAGACTGAAATTGTGGCAATGGACCTGACCGGTTTCCATCCCGAGTTGGGCGCCATGCAGCTTACTCTTGACCCGGCCATGCCACCGGCGCCTGGTGAAGCAGTTTCGCTCGGTGAAGATCAATTCTGGCCGATGGACAGCTTTTTCGATATTTGGTACGTAGTTCATATGATCGATCTGGGCTTCCAGCTGAAGCCGGAACCCTCACAGCCGCCTCATTTGACCGCGGTGCCTCATGTTGAGGCCCTGCCTCCGTTTAACCGGAATTACGAAGATCAGAACTACACTCCGGCTTATGACCCTCTTAATCCCTCACAGCCGTTCGGCTGGATTCGTCCCATTCACTGGGTCAAGCCGCCGGAAGGTGCAGTGGGCGCCTGCTGTAATACCGTTACCGGCGGCTGTCGTGTAACGACACCGGCCGATTGTAACGGTCCGGATGAGGTTTACCAGGGTGATGGTACCACTTGTGTCCCAAATCCTTGTCCGCAACCTCCGAAGGATGAGGACTGCTTCGAGTCCGAAGGTCGCGGTACAATCACACTGGATCCGGCGGACAACCTGTGCCTGAACGGTATAGAAATAGATCTGACATCGATCTTCTCACCGGCGACCAGCATTGAAGTTGACCCGCCACCGTATGCCACTGGTCAGACGATCGAGACTGAAATTGTCGCTCTTGAGCTAACTTCGATCGACCCGACACTCGGCTCGGTGATTATTCGTGAACGCGACGATAAAGAATCCTCCGGTCAGATCACGAACGTCGTAACAGACGGCGCCGGCAACCTGACCAGCGGTGACAGCTTCTTCGACATCTGGGTTGAAGTCGAGCTGCCTGATCAGGGTCTGATATTGAACACTGACGTTCCGATTCATCTTGAAGCTACCATTTCAGAACTGCCTCCAATCCAGACCCCGTACTTCCCACCTCCCTCCGAACCACCGGTCATGCTGCTGGATAAGTTCACTGGCGTGCACATCGGATGGATTTGTCATGCAGAACACCTGCCGACAGTCCAGGTGCCGTGCGATGAACAACAAGGCGCTTGCTGTGACACCTTGTCACACACGTGTCGCATCAGCAACGCATCCGACTGTAACGGTCCGGATGAAGTCTACCAGGGTGACGGCACCAGTTGCTTCCCGAACCCATGCCGTGCGTGCACGGAGTGGACGCCGGGCTTCGATACGATACAGTTCTCCCAGTTTGAGATCGAATTGTATGACAACGGTGGTGCTTTGGTTGAAGTCCTGCAGGCTCTGGGCGTCAATATGGTCGTCCAGCGCGGTGCTCCGTTCGAAGACATGCCCAACCGCTGGCGCATGAACACCCAGGTGGTCGAATTCAGCGGCTCCGGGTACAGCCAGACGCTAGGCGCATTCGATATCGCTCTTGATCCCAACGCGACATCCCACGGTTACATCAAACAGTGTGATTCCTGCAGCGACAATTGGGCCGAGAGCTTCTTCGATATTATCTACGTAATCACCACGGATCAGCCGTTCCCAATGGATACGCTGCGAGGCGACACGGCCAAGATGGAACTGCCTTGTTCCGAAGGCTGGAATCCGTTCCCGGGTGGCGTCTTCACTCCGCCCTACGGTCATGAGTACGTCGATCCGCGACTGGTGCCGGTCTTTGACAACAACGGCCAGATCATCGGCTACGTCTTCAAGCGGCACCGGGTGCAAGACACACCGCCGCAGTTAGGCGCCTGCTGTGTTGATCAGACGATCTGCGTTGTTGCTTCTCCAAGTGAATGCGCCGCTATCGGCGGCAGCTATCAGGGAGACGGTACCCTCTGTGATCCGAATCCGTGTCAACAGGATACTTCGTCACAGGATTGTTTCGATTCCGAAGCTCAAGGAACTATCACTCTTGATCCTGGAGACAATCTCTGCCTCAACGGAATTGATCTGGATTTAACGTCTCTTCTAACAGCTCCAGCGACCGTCGAACGTGATCCTGGTCCATATTCTGATGGCCAAACGATCCAGACCGAGATTGTCGCGCTTGAACTGACGGCCAACGACCCCGTCCTCGGTGACGTTATTGTGCGCGAGCGCGACGACAAGCAGTCACTGGGTGAGATTTCCAATGTCGTTACTGACGGAGGCGGCAACTTCACCGGCGGTGACAGTTTCTTTGATGTCTTCATAGAAATTGAACTGCCCGATCTGTGTATGCTGCTTAATACCGGCGATGTACCGATTCGACTGGAGGCGTACATCACTGAACTGCCTCCGATTGACACTCCATATATACCGCCGCCGAGCAATCCGCCAATAATGCTGCTGGACGCTTACACGTCGGTGCACGTGGGTTGGATATGTCATGCCGAACACCGGCCGACGATTCCGATACCGTGTGATACCGGTCTCGGCGCCTGTTGCGATCTGGCCACCGGTGGTTGTCGCATAACCACCCAGGCTGATTGTAACGGCCCGACCGAGCTGTACCAGGGCGACGGCACCAGCTGTGTACCGTATCCGTGCCGCGATACCTGCACCGACTGGACAGCGGGTCTGGATACTATTCCATACTCGACGTTCGAGGTGGAACTGTTCGGTACCGACTCCACCCTGGCCGAGACGCTGATCGCTTACGGTCAGGATATGATTGTTCAGCGAAGTGCTCCGTACGAAGTCCAGGCCAACCTGTGGCAGATGGATACGGACATTCTCCAGTTCGGTGGCGCGGGAACCAGCCCAACTTTGGGCGACTTCCAGATCGCGCTCGATCCGTCAGCCAGTTCCGGCGGCTGGATCCGTCAGTGTGACTGTTGTGTCGACAGCTTGGCTCAGAGCTTCTTCGACATAATCTACGTCATTACGACTGATCAACCGCCGCCGATGGATACCCTGCGTAGCGACACGGCCAAAATGCGTCTGCCGTGCGACGCCGGCTGGGATCCGGGCAGCGATCCGTTCCTTCCGCCCTTCGGACATACATATGTCGATCCGAGACTGGTACCGGTTTACGACAACGACGGTAACCTGGTCGGCTACGTGAAGAAGAAGCACCGTGTCCGCGAAAATCCGCCCGATACCGGCGCCTGCTGTGTTCAGTTTGACTGCTTCGGTGGCGGAACCCACGGTGACTGCCTGGGTCTTGGTGGAACCTACCAGGGTGACAACACTGAGTGCACACCCGACCTGTGTGCTGACTGCTGCAACGGTGACGGCATACGTGGTAATGTCGATGATCAAGTCGGCCCTGCCGGTGAGGTCGACGTGGGTGACCTGTCTTACCTTGTCGACTTCCTGTTCCGTGCCGGCCCGGCTCCGCCGTGCGAACCGGAAGGGAACGTTGACGGTCTAGTCGGTCCTGGCGGCCCGATTGATGTCGCCGACCTGTCCTATCTGGTTGATTTCCTCTTCCGAGGTGGTCCGCCGCCGCCGGAATGTCCATAATGGACGGCATGGTTGAATAGACCGATTTAACCATACATCAAACCACCCCCGGTTCGTCCGGGGGTGGTTTTTCTTTGGTTGACTCAATCGGGTCGTTCTTGACACGACCACCTGCCTGACGCGATCTTATCGTCATGAAAGATGTGGCTGTTCTTCTCTCACGGCAACCGCTGCGTCCGACCGGCTCGGCTCCCTGGATACGCGCTGTCGCCGCCGCGGCCGACCGAATAAAGCGGCACGGGCTTCACTGGCTGACATCAGTAGGGATGTCCACCTGGGAATTTCAGGTCGCATATGCCGGTCTCAATCAGATGAAACAAACCGTCTTCATTTCCGCCGCCGATCGGAACGAATACGAGGCACGTAAAAAACTGGTGGCTGAGGACTTCGAGTTGAATCCTGATCTTACCGAATTCAAATCGGTCATCCCGCCGCACCGGCTGTCCCGGGAAAGGTTGATGAAGACTCGGGATGAGATGATTGTCAACCGTGCCGATATACTCATGCCTGTCTCGATCAGGCCTAAGGGTACTATGAGCAGGCTGTTGACAAGCAGCGGTCGGACCACGAAAACGATAGACAGAGACTTTGAGATTTCCTACCGGCAGAGGTCCCAGCCTCTTACGTACGAAATTGACTCTCGTCGACTCAACCTGAAATTGCACGCCATTGGGGGGCGGTATCTTACTCATTGGACAAGAGCAGCCAACAAGGCCTGGCCTGATGAAAGCAGTTTAGATTACTGGTCCGATATTCTCGACTCGGACACCTACCCACGCTCAGCTCTTGACACGCTTAAATATATCCTCATATCCGGCAAACTCATCGCCTCGTCCCGGCATATGCCGAGACAAATGCCAACGGTGTCGTTTTCGGCCTTGCCGCCCCTGGACGTGGTTTCCCTGATGCGTTGGCGGGCCCGCTATCGGGAAATGTCGTTCGAGCCGTACGGTCTGGGTATTGAAGAACAATACGGCCTCCGGCTGGGCCTCCGGCCCGTGATCTACTACGACCGCCTCAGCACGGACGAAATCGCAGACGAAGATATGTGGCTGACGCAATCCCGTGGCAAGAAAACCGATTGGCGCCAGGAGGCTGAATATCGATATCCGGGGGATCTCGACATCGGCTCCATACCGCATGAACATTTGATTGCATTTTGCTACCTTCCCGATGAAGCGGCACAGATCGAAGAGATGTTTGACGTACGGTGTATCTCGGTTATCAATTGAGCGAGCAAATCGCTATCGCTCGCTGGATTTTCGGCTTGTCCGTTCGGTCGATACTTTGCTATTATGAACATGTGTTTCGGAGCTTGATGAATTTGAACCTTCAACCTCGTGCGAAGTGGTGAACAATGGTCCACTGGGTCTCATTGATATACCGAGATCGGAACCTGTATCTGAAATGCGCTAACTGCCGACGGGAGTTTCCGGAAGCCGTGCTGCGACGCTGGAACGGACTCTGCAAGGAGTGCTTTGAACTACGGGAAAAGACCGAAACAACGGATCCCAAGAAGCCATGACCATGTCAACAGCCGCTTACGCAGACTTCCTGAACCAAAATCGGCAAGGACTCCGGCTCTATTTTGGCGCGGCCGCCATTGCCTTGTTGGCGATTATCGCATATTTTATCTTTAACGAAAGATACCTGTTCCTGATCTTACTCGGCGCCGCCCCCGTCGCAGTGTTTTTCCTCACCCGACCCGACTGGGCCGCCTACCAGTTCCTGTTCTTCATGTTCTACTCACCTGTTGTGGTCGAAGAGATCAACCTTTCGGTTGCCGACTTCAGCGCGATCTTGGTAATCCTGGCGGCGATGCTCGACGTGCTGTTGCATCACCGGCTGCCTCGTCATTTCCCGCCGCTCTTCTTCAATCTGATCTTTCTCCTCGGAGCAGTTTGTGTCGCCGCAGCTTTCAGCTTTGATGTGACAGCAGCCGCGAATTCCATGACGCGCTTGTCGTTGATGATAACCACTTTTGTCGCCCTTTATCACCTGGCCGGCAAGTTCGATATCAAACGGTTGCTGATGATATTCTTCTGGTTGGCAGTCCTGCATTCCGTCGCAGTACTCATTCCATTCGTCGCGGCCGGCGGCGGCATGCGGTCTTTCGGTCTTATACCACACATGTTCGATGATATGGCCATGTTGGCTTTGCCCGTGGGAGCGGCACTTTACGTATGGTCGCGACCGGGTTACGTAGCCTGGTACGGCTTGGCGGCGACCGTGGTCTTCGCAGCCCTCGTCGCCACCCAGTCACGTCTGTCAATCATGTTTGGCGTATTCATTCTGGCGGCTACAGTCGTAGTCTCGGCAGTTCAATTGAGATTGGTGCAGAGTCAAACCTCACATGCCGGAGAAACTCAGACACTTCGGCGCTTCGCCAGGTCCGGGAGAAGACGAACCTTGACACTGGTTGCGACACTCACGGTTGCGATCGGCGTCGCCGTGGCTGCAATGCCGGATGTTCTGACCGGGGTACTGGACCGATTCAGGCAGGTACTATCCGACCGACCGACCGGCACTCTTCGAACCCGGATGGAACTCTGGCAGACAGCCTTGACGGCCTTTCGGAATTATCCGGTGCTGGGTATCGGGCCGGGAGTGTTTCGGCAGGTTTCCGAGGTCTTTCCCCTTCTGCACATGACTCACTACTATCTTTGGGTTCGAGGGTTGTCGGCCCACAACTTGTTCTTCCATTATCTGGCCGAGACAGGAGTGGTTGGAACGAGTTTTCTGGTGGCGCTGTTTGTGAATCAGTTTCGTTATAGCCGCCGAATATGGAAAAGTCACCGAACGGATTCGCTGGCGCCGTTTGGTGTCGCATTGACGATGGTATCTTCTCTGTTGCTTGTAACGATGTTTATAGAAGCCGGCTGGATGTGGGGACACCTGTCACACAGTTTCGTTTTCTTCCTGGCGATTATCGCCGGGCAATACGCAAAAGATCGAGAGGCCGGCGTGTGACCAAACCGAGACGACCTGTGCTTGGAGACCAGACAAGCATATGGCTCCATCATAATGTCCCCGGCGCCAAACCGTGAACCGGAGAGTGCAGCATGCCCCTGAATATCGAAGTAGTAAAAGGTGACATAACGCAAGCAGACGTCGACGCGATTGTCAATGCGGCCAACAACGAGTTCTGGATGGGGGCCGGAGTGGCCGGCGCCATCAAGCGGGCCGGGGGAGAATCGATTGAGAAGGACGCTATGGCCAAGGGCCCGGTCATGCCCGGGAAAGCCGTGTTTTCCACTGCCGGGACGCTGCCGTACAAGTATGTCCTGCACGCCGCCGTAATGGGGCAGGATCTGAGAACGACGGACAAGCTGATCAGACAGACGACTATCGCTTGCCTCAATCTGGCGGAGAAGCTTCATCTCACCTCGCTCGCTTTTCCCGCCTTCGGTACCGGCGTCGGCGGCTTTCCCATGAAAGCGTGCGCCAACATAATGGTAACAGCCGTGAAAGGATATGAGAATCTGGCCAAGAGTCTGGAAAGAGTCCAGTTTTGTCTATTCGATGACCTGGGTTACCAGCTGTTCAAGGAGGCAGCCGTTAGGAAACACTGATCAGCGCCTCACTTAATCTTCGAAGAAGGCCACCTTCTTGACATCCTCCTTGGCAAACAGGTACGGGCATCCCTTCCCGCCGCCGCGTGTCGGCGTACAAACGTAAAAGACGGTTGATTCGAAAATGGCCAGGACCTGCTCTTCGGGAGCACCGTATTCCAGATCGGAGTAGAACTTGCCGACCTCAATGTGCATTTTGGGCTGCCAGTGATTGGCCGGATTGACCACTACGCCACGAATGCGCCGCTCGCGTAAAGGCGCTTTCATGGTTCCTTTCAGGTACTCGTATATGTCCTCCCAATCCGGGTATGCAGTCATCACACGGTGAGTCCTGTTATAGCCACGGTTACCTGCAAAATGACTGTTCTGCATGAAAAAGTAAAGCGCCAATTCGGCTGAGCAGATGGCCCAGTCGAGACGAACGCTCACCGCGGGTTGGTTTCCCGTAGGAAGAGCTTGACAATCAAACGGGGGTGGAGTACATTATTGATGCATCTGAGTACAAGTGAGGGAATTTGTGCAGAAAGATAAACCCCTGGGACTTCAACATTGCGTGCCTACCGCTCACTCCGGCTATCTTGTGCCAATTGAAGCAATCATGGGACTAAGAGTCGTTGCAGCCAAGACCGGCGACGCGAGGTCCTGTGAGTGCACTGCCTGTATATAAACAACAGTCTTGGAGGGAGGTGTTTTTATGATTTACCTGGTCGATCCAAAAGAGGCAAACGGACCCTCTATGGATTGCAAGAGCTTTTGCGGTATTAAGCCATTGTATGGCGTTCCGCCATGCTACAGCTACTACTACTAAGGTTCTGAAGTGCAGTGGGGCGACATTTGTTCGCCTCACTGTGATTCGAGAAGCCGGCTGCCATGAATCCCTCAATTTTCCTGCTTTACCCCTCATGTTTCTATTATCCCACCTGGATGGAACGGGTGGAGTTGAAGACATCACTTGTCTGGCTAGGATCGTACCTGAATCGGTCGTATCCAGTCACATTTGCCGATTTCGAAATCGAGATCGGCCGCCCCAATTCCAGGGTACAGATCAAACGTTTCAAACGCAAAGTCCGGGAATACCTTCAGAACCAAGAGTTCGACATTCTGGCGATCTCATGCTGGACCAGCCTTTCTTACCAGGCCAGTGTAGCCACGGCTGAAATCTGTCGTGAGCTGTTTCCGGACAAGCTGATAGTAGTCGGTGGATATCATCCATCAGCCCGTCCCAACGAATTCGTCGAGAAAGGAAACCTCTTTGACTATATCATCCGTGGCGAAGGGGAACTGGCCCTGGAAGAAATTGCCGCCTCCTGCGCCGGGAAGCGACCGAGCTCACCGCAAGTTGTCACCGGGGCACCGGTTACGGCGGCACATTTCGTTGACATCGATTGGCAGCTAACCGCCGATTTCGTGAAGCGCAATCTCGACGGGAATATCGACGCCGTCTATCCCTACCTGTCGCGGGGATGTCCATTCGACTGTTCCTTTTGCATGGAACCCTCCAAAGACCGCACCTGGCGGTCTTTCTCGCCCGAACGAGCCCTCGATCAGCTTATGTCAATAAACGAACGTTTCCATTCGTTTTCGATCGGCATATCGGATGCCTGTTTCGGTATGCGTTCCGGTTGGCGAAAAGATTTTCTGAGCCGGCTCGTGGAAAGTAAACCTGATTTCTGGGTCGTTTTCGAGACGAGACCGGAGTATCTCGACCCAGATGATATCGCGCTTCTAAGCCATCTAAACGTTGAAGTGCAATTCGGTCTCGAAAGCGGTTCACCGGAGATGCTGCGTATCATGAAAAAGACCAGGCGACCGGAACAGTATCTGGAGAAATTCCGGGAAGTGAGTCGGCTCCTGACCGAACACCGGGTGCTGCATCGCGCCAATCTGATTTTCAACCATCCCGGTGAAACTCACCAGACATTGCGGGAAACATTCGCCTATATGGACCGGGCGCTGGAAGTGGACAACTCCTATCTCATGTGGGCCTGTCACGGGTTCATGCATTTCCCCGGATGCGCTATCGATTCCGACCGCAACTTTTACGAACGAGAATACGGCAGCCGGTTTCCATGCGGCGACTGGTGGCTGCACGATTCCGATCAGTATGAGGCCAGCATGAACGTGATACCATCCCGGGATCTGGACAATGGGAATGTCGGTCTCTGGCAGCGCATGTTGGACGAACGTCAGAATCGAATGAAGAGCTGTCTTTCGGAAAAGGCATACCGGTTTGCTGCCCGGAAATACTTCCTCGACTGGCAAAACGATCAGCGCTACAGGCAAGCTCTGCAAGGCATATCACCGTAATCCGAAAAAATTCTCAAGCAGCTTGAAGTTGTTTCTCCGCGTGTCCGCGGACACGGCTTCAAACTCCGTCACGATTTCGTCCTGCGTCTTGCCCGCTTCAGTCGCTTCACGGTGATACGTCTTACACCACAGCGATACATCTGCCACAGTCGGCTCCAAATGGAATTGCAAACCGATGGCGTTCCCTTTGCGGAAAGCCTGGTTCTTGCAGTCTACGCCCTCCGCCAACAGTTCCGCACCGGCCGGTATGGAAAACGTGTCATTATGCCAGTGAAATACATCGAACCCAGTGTCGATACCTGCGAATATTGAATCGTTCAACCCGGCCTTCGTCAACGAGACCTGATACGTCCCGATCTCCCTGACTTTGTTCGGCATCACTTTCGCACCCAGCATGTGCGCCAGCATTTGTGCCCCGAAACAGATGCCCAGATAGGGAACGTCATTTCTGACCGCCTGTGCTACCAGAGCATAGAGCTTCTTAAGGTAATCGTGCTCGAAATACCTGTAGGCCGGATGCGGGCAGCCGAGGTTGATAATAGCGCCGACTTCATCTATACCCGGCAGAGCATCGTCTCGGTACGTATGAACCACTATGTATGACCGACCCTTCTTGTCGAGCCAGTCACTGATGGTTCCCGCCGATTCGGCTTCGCAGTTTTGAGAGATCAGAATTGGTTTTGGCATGGATGGTATATCATAGGGCGGGAGCTGTCGCGGTCTTCCGGGTGGACTTCATTGTCCCACAGCTGAAATTCACTCCGCTACCAACTTCCGCACAAACTCCGGCAACGCAAACGCCCCGCGATGCACGTTGTCGTTGTAGTATCGGGTCGTCAGGCCCCGCTTATCGTAGCGCGCCTGGTTAAAATCTTCCACTGGATCGTATTTCTTGCTGCAGAACGCAAACGACCAGAAGCCGGAAGGATAAATCGGCATAAAGCAGATGTACATACGCACGAGAGGAAACACTTGTTTCAGATTCCAATAGAGCGTGCGGACGGTCTTCTGATTGTAAAAGGGGGATTCCGATTGCGCCACCATTATGCCGTCATCACGAAGTCGGTCGAGCACTTGCTGGTGAAAGGACTTCTGAAACAAGTCGGCAGCCGGTCCCACCGGATCCGACAGGTCCATTAGCGCAACATCAAACAGTTCATCTGTCTCTTCAATAAACTGCTTGCCATCCCGAAATATGAGCTTCGCACGGGCATCATTGAGACCGCTCGTTAACGAGGGAAAGTGCCTTTTCGATGTTTCCACAACCAGTTCGTCAAGTTCGCACATAGTGCAGTTCTTGACCTCCGGGTGTTTCATGACTTCTGTCAAAGCGCCACAATCTCCGCCCCCGATAATGAGGACATTGTCCGGTTGAGGATGCACGAACAACGGGACATGCGTGATCATTTCGTTGTAGGCGTTGTTATCGTTGTCGCATACCATGAGAGAGCCGTACAGGGCCAGCATTTTACCGAAGTCTCTGGTTTCGAGTACGTCAATCCGCTGGTACTCCGATTGCACGGATTCGACAATCCGGTCAACTTTGACCGTCAAGCCTGACAGGCCGTCGTGCAGTTCCGAATACCAGACATTCCAAAGGTTTTCCATCCCTTCTTCTCGAACGTATGCGTCGGACACGGTCGTTTTCTTCTCCATCGGCTTAGTCTATTTCCAGGTATTCCGGTCTCCTGAGCGCGTTAAAATTCGAGCCCGAGACCGCACAATAGGCTCCGGTGGAGGCAAAGGCGATCTTGTCTCCCACCTGATGCTCCGGCAGCATCAATCCGTCGTACATCACATCGAACGAATCACAGGTCGGACCCGACAGCACGCTCAACAGTTCGTTTCCCTTGCGGTTGCTGATAACCGGATACTGACAGTGGTCATACAACATGCCGGAAAAGGTCGAGTACAAACCATCATCGAGGTAGTACCACATTTTGCCGTCGCGCAATGCCCGGCCGACCACGGACGCCACCAGCGTCACCGGCGTTGCCGCGATGAACCGTCCCGGCTCGCAGATGACTCTTATGCCGCGTCGTATGTGCCGGTCCAGGGCGTCATTTATGGGTCGGCAGAATTCTTCTATGTCAGGCACCGGTTCCACGTATTCCACCGGAAACCCACCGCCGATGTCCAGGAGTCTCGTGTCGAAACCGGCCAGGTCCAGCTCATTGATAAGCGCATGTGCTTCCTGAATCGCAAGTACGTAGTTGTCGCTGTATATGCACTGTGAGCCCAGGTGAAAACACAGCCCGTAGAACTCGTGTCCGTTTTCTTCGATCTTTCCGGCCAGCTCAATGACATCTCCGGGCGGACATCCGAACTTGTACTGTAGATTGACGACCGCGTTGGTGTTGGTGGGAATGCGAAACCGGACCAGGATCTTCAGCTTCTTGTGCGTGTACCTGGCCAACTTGCAGACTTCGTCGGGATTGTCCACCACGAAAGTCTCGATTCCCTCTCCGACAGCATAGTCGAACTCGGGCAATGACTTGATCGGGTGAGAGTGTATGAGAGTCGATGGATCGAGGTCGTATTTGTTGACCAGGTCGATCTCTCCGGCTGAACAGACATCGAAGCTGCCACCGAGTCGATGCACTTCATTTATGAAGAGGGTATGATTGTTGGGTTTGATCGCATAGTGGATACCCACCCGAGGCAGCGCCGCGTGCAGGTCGAGATAGTTGCGGCGAACGGCCGACCGCGATAGCAACAAAACCGGAGTCACGAGGTCCCGGCGACCAAACACCTCTCGGAGAACGTCGGCATTTCCACCTTTCCTTCGTGAGCCTTGCTCAAATCTCTCAAAATCGACACATGGTGTCATTTCTGATTCCTCTCTATCTCACGCATGAAGCAGTTTTCGGCTGTCTTCTTCGGAAGGGCTTGTGATCTATGATCTCATCCTTGTGGGAGGGCATGCCTCGTTTGATTTCACTGACGTGAACATCGATCGCTTCCAGCTTGTCCTTGACATAATCCAGAGCGATATAGGGATCAACTGTTTCACCGCAGGTAAAGAAGTCAAGTGCGGCATAGCCGTACTCCGGCCAGGTATGTACGGAAAAATGCGATTCCGCAATCACCACTACCCCGGATACACCATGAGGATTGTAGCGGTGCAACACCGACCGGACAATTGTCGCACCGGATAATCGAACAGCTTCCTCCAAACACTCCTTAAGTGCTTCCGTATCATCCAGTTTGCCCTTATTGCAACCGGACAATTCAACGACCAGATGACGTCCGAGTATCTTCATGTTGTATCCCTCCTTTCCTGGATCTGAGGGTTGCGATTACATGTGGGGCGGTGAAGTAATCCATAAAAACTCCGTTACCCTGCCGCTCGCATTGACGAACTGATGGGGTTGATCCGCCTTGTAGTAAAAACAGTGCTTGTCGGGTACCGTATGTTCCGTTTCCTTAACAATTAGAGTCAATATGCCTTTCAGAACAAAGCCGAATTGTTCTCCGGGCATAGGCTCCAGCTCCTCTAACTTTTCACCAGGCCTCAACTTAATCAATATGGGATTCATAATCTTGTTAGTTGAACCCGGCACCAACAACTCGAATTTGGAGGCGCCCTGCCCATTCATATCAATACGCTCCCTGGGCCCGAAAACGACCTGCGGAGTCTTCGTATCGGCGAAAAACTCACCCAACGACACGCCCAGCGCCTCCAGAATGTCCCCGAGTGAATCAAGGTTGATTGAGGTCTGGTCGTTTTCCAGTTGAGATATAAACCCGCGAGTCAGCCGAGCTCGGTTGGCCAATTCCTCCTGGGTCAAGTCTGAGGCTAATCGTAGCGCCTTTATTTTGCCGCCAATTGCCATTTTCATAGTTTCGCATGCTCACAATCGTGCACATTTAACACGACACAAATGTTTAATAAAGGAGGCGTAAAATAACAGGAAACGAAAAGTTGTCAAGACCTTTTTCGATTTGAACGACGTTTTTTACAGCAAAGTTACATGAGTTGAAATGCAAATAGTGGAGAGACGTTTTTGCACCCGGCGGCGGTCGTGTTTACTTATAAACACTCGGGCCAAACGACCGGTATCCTGACCGGCGGAGTACCGACGCCGGGGGGTAATGTAAAGAAGAATGTGCAAAAAGATGTATCCATAGGGCGTGCCGTTTCGTCGTTTCGGAGAGCCAAAGATGTTGCTCAATTTGCCGAAGTCTCATTCCAGGCCAGCGACCGCTCTCGGGTTAAGCGGCTGTCGGCATCGTCTACACACTCTTCAAGATATTACCCGTCCTCTCTGCGGCTGCGACTTTGGGGTGACAAGTCACTCACAATATGGTAGTTTCCCATTCAATGAAAACGAGAGAAACCGCAACGGACCGGCTGTTGCAGTTCATCCGCGCTCATCCGCTGGCATCGGTAATGATCGTTGCGTCGTCATTGCGTCTAATTGCCGTTCTCTCTTCGCAGGGGTATTTGTACTCCGATGATCACTATGAAACCGCCAGTGTCGCCTACAGTTGGCTGCGATACGGACTCCTGTCTCCGGAAGGGTATCTCAACACTCCGTGCGGAGATATCGCCCGGTTTCCACTCTACACGTTGTTCCTGCATGGTATCATGCAGATCAACTATCTGTTCGGCATCGATGACCTGCATTCCATGATGTACAGCGTACGCGCGATTCATGCGGTCCTGTCTCTGCTGTCGGTGTGGGCGATCTTCCAAACGGTGAAGCTCGTCACGAAATCGTCTGATTATGCTCTGGCGGGCGGTCTGATCGCTGCGGCTCATTTTGCGGTGCCGATGCTGGCGGTGAGGAACTTGATTGAGGTTGTCGGCGGGCATTTCTGGATACTCACCATTTATCTGCTCTACAAGTACCAAATCGAGAGGAATAAGGGAGACTTAATATCGGCCGGCATTGTGGCCGGTTTGGCCTGGATGATCCGGTTTCAGATACTGTTCGCAGTGGTCGCCGTCCCACTCGTTCTCCTCTGGCAATATCGCCGCGTGCGCGCAAGCGCCCGGTTTTTGGTCGGATTCGTGATTATGGTCCTGCTGGCGGGCATTGTCGACTACTGGCTACTCGGCTCATTTCTGGCCAGCAGTGTCAATCATGTGAGGCAGGGACTAACGGAGACCGCTCCGTATGCCACAACGCTCTTCGTGTATCCGGCTTTTATTCTGGCCCTGTTCATTCCCCCACTGTCGATCATTGTGTTCGCGATGGCGAGTGCAAAGAAGTTTTGGCGCGAGCACGAGCTGCTCGTCTTCACCACCCTCAGTTTCATCATCATTCACACCGTCGCCCCGAGCCGCCAGGAACGATACATGTTTCCGATACTGCCGGTGCTTATACTCCTGTTCGTCCTGGTCATTCGGCACCAGTTCCAGGAGGGACGACTCCTGGCGCGCAAGAGACGACTGTTCATGTTTCTGGCGGGACCTTCCATTGCGGTGAACGTCATCCTCCTCGTCCCGGCCACGATCAACTACGGTCATAAGGGCCTTATCGAACCCCTGGTGTTTGTCGAGAACCAGAAAGAGGGCGCCGCGGTCTTCTATGTATTGCCGGAGAAGTACCGGATTTTCCCGTTGGATTACGGCGGCTACGAGGAGATCGACCGCTGGTACGTCTACGACTGGTCCGACCTGCAGCATTTCGACACCAGCGGGTTCGTCTACGACTCAGTAGATTATTTCATCCTTTATCCCGGCACGCCCGACAAACTGCCGTCGTATGTCGACTCGTTGGAACACCGCACCGGGCCGCTCCGGCAGGTGTTCCACGCCGAGCCGTCGGTTGTCGATCTTCTCCTGCGCCTGGCCAACCCGCGGCATAACAGAACGAATGAGGGGTGGGTGTATAGGGAGAAATAAGGGTAAACAAATCAGATGTGTGGCCGCGATCTGTGATCGCGGAAGTACCGGGATCAGAGATCCCGGCCATGCAGTATTCATCCCGGCCCCCCTACGCCCCCTACGCCACTGTCACTTCCTTACACAGGTACACGTCCTGGATCATATTGAGGAGTTCAACCCCTTCTTTCAACGGACGCTGGAACGACTTGCGGCCCGAAATCAACCCTGTGCCGCCGGCGCGTTTGTTGATTACGGCCGTCCGTACGGCAGCTTCGAGGTCGCCCTTCCCTTTCGAGGCGCCGCCGGAATTGATCATACCGATCCGGCCCATATAGCAGTTGGCGATTTGATAGCGGCAGAGATCTATGGGGTTGTCGGATGTCAGATCGGTGTAAACTTTGTCGTGCGTCTTGCCGAAATCAATCGCCTGGTAGCCCTTGTTGGTTGTGGCCTGCTTCTGCTTGACGATGTCCGCCTCGATCGTCACGCCGATATGATTGGCCTGACCGGTCAGATCCGACGCCGTATGATAGTCCACACCGTCCTTTTTGAAGGCCGAGTTGCGCAAATAACACCACAGCACGGTGAACATCCCGAGTTCATGTGCCAGGCTGAACGCCTCCGAGACTTCCTGCAGCTGCCGCATGCCTTCTTCGGCGCCGAAATAAATCGTCGCGCCGACGCCGGCCGCGCCGAGGTTGAAGGCACTCTCCACCGAGGCAAACATCACCTGATCATACCGGTTGGGATACGTCAACAGTTCGTTGTGGTTCAACTTGACAATGAACGGAAGCTTGTGCGCATATTTGCGGGAAATGGCGCCCAGCACGCCAAACGTCGAAGCCACGCCGTTACAGCCGCCTTCTATGGCCAGTTCTATTATCTTCTCCGGATCAAAAAAACCGGGATTGGGGGCAAACGATGCCCCGCCGGAATGCTCGATACCCTGGTCGACCGGCAGAATGGACAGATACCCGGTCCCGGCCAGGCGGCCGTGATTGAATATCCGGTGCAGCGCTGCCATTACACGCGGCGAGCGATCCGACTGTGAAACGACGTTATCGATGAAATTCGGCCCCGGCAAGTACAGGGCTGACTTGGGGATCCCTTTGCATTCGTATGTCAAAAGGTCCTTGTCGCTGCCCAGCATTTGTTCGATTTTATTAATCATGGTAAACTCTCCCACAGTTATGGTTCCACTATCCTCTCTAACATAATAAGTATCACTTTTGCGGACCGAGCGCAACTAGTTTTGGCCCGTGGTTTTGGAAGCAGCCAGGAGAGGCTTCGGCGCGCGTACCGGCGAGCCATGCGATTATCGTTCCGGAAGCTCATCGCGGCAATAAATCTGCCCCCCCAACAGACTCTCACCTAAGCGGCGATTCGAAGCTGCTGTTTATGATCCACGTTAATCTCGCGCAGGATGCGTTCCGTAGGCATTAGTTCCGCCGCGCCACTTCTAAGACGGCCCCGGGACATCCGCCGTCCACAAATGCCGGGCTCCTGTTCTAGTCTCGTTCAGTAAGCCCAACTGTTGAACAGTGAACTACCATCGCGCCCCTGAACGAGAATCGCGCGCGTCGCGTACTCCATTGGCACGTAATAACTTACAGATAGTGACCGAATGACTGCCTTCCAGCACGTTTCTTGCAATTACCGGAATAGGCTTTTTGTGTCAAAGACAAGAACTCGAAACGGGGGTATAGATTATGGTGAGGACAAGTACTGTTCTGGGACTGTGCGCGCTGGCGGTGCTGCTGGCGGCGGGGTGCAGCACCTCGCAAAACCCCACGGAATCTTCGGCGATTCCTAACGGCAAACCGGATATCAGCACCAAGTCATTGGCCACGACGATTGAGTTGCCGGAGGATGCCGAGATCCAGTCGGCTATGCTCAATCTGTACGTGGCGGCGCCGAGCATGCAGTCCGTGAATGCGCATCGGGTGACCGGTCCCTGGGAAGAAACGTCGGTGACCTGGAACTCGTTCGGGGGCGCGTTTGCGTCGGATGTAGAAGCGTCGTTCGTGTCCAACGTGCCGGGCTGGAGAGAGGTTGATGTGACCGCGACGGTCCGGAACTGGGTGGAAGGTAAGAACGAAAATCACGGCCTCCTGCTGGATCAGGTGGTGTCGGCGTATCCGCGCAATATCCTGTTCAGCCGGGAAAGCGCGCTCAACCCGCCATACCTGGAAATCTGTTACTCGTCGGCAGGTGTGGTGAATTGCGAGCAGGTGGGGCCGGCCAGGGATGTTTACATCAGTGAGTTCCAACCGGACAACACTGAAGGTACGGCCACCGCGCTGTTCACCGGGTATGCGTCCGACGGCAAAGAAAACCAGACGTTGATCTGGTTCGATCTGCCGGTAGCGCCACCCCCGCCTCCGCCGGATACCAGCCACGGTTGCACGCAGTCTCGCATGTACTGGCTGAAGAAGAGCGGTTGCGCCCAGTGGCAACGTGAGGACGAGGTATCCTCGCTGCTGCCGATCTGGCTGGGCGAACCCGGCGGGGCTAACAGCTTCGAAGTGGTCGATAATTGCCAGGCGACTCGGTATTTGATGGTGCGGATGACCGCCCAGCGGACGTTCGTATGCGGCAAGCTGCTGGCGCAGTTGATGGCCGCGAAGCTGAATATCGCCAACGGCGCCGATCAGGGCGAGATTGCGGAGATTGTTGCTGAGGTCGATGCTTTCCTGGCGGAGGCCAACTGGAACCGGGGGGCACGCTTTACCCGGGATCAGTTGAAGCAGATCTTCCAGTGGACGCTGCAGCTGCGGCTGTACAACAAGGGCGAAATCGGCCCCGGGGCCTGTCAGGAGGAGGAAGAAGAACCTCAAGGTCCCCGGCGGTGGCGGGCCAATCTGTAGCATCCGCTAGTATCCGGTACCATTGACGGCATCGCCTTACGAGGGCCGGCGGCAGAGTGGGAACTCCGCCGCCGGTTTCTTTTGTGTGTGTCGGTCTGGTTTCCCTGAACCTTCGAGACCAATGGCTACTCAGGTCCCGATGGGTGGCAACCCCAAACTCGTTTGGGGTTGTAGAGTCACCCCCAAGTGAGTTTGAAGGTGTTTTCCACTTTACGGGCAGCCTGAAGCCTGTAGCGCAGAACCCGTTACTGGTTCTTCCTTTCTGAGGCGGCACAACCACTCGAGTGGCACAACCACTTCGGGTTGTGCCCTACTGGACTATGGACACCATGCTGGGGCGGGGCCGCCTTGCCGGACGTATGCAACCAGATAGGAAAGGTCGCTCACGTCTATCGGGCCGGAGGGGCCTTCGAGGCCGTTGACGTTGCCTTCGTCGACGCAGGTCGGCGCCGGGCCGCCCTGCCAAAGGTGGGCGACCAGGTACGTTATATCGGCGACATCAATGTCGCCGCTCGGGCCGGGCAGGCCGTCAACATTCCCACGCAGACCGTCGCAGCAGTGCGTCTCCGGTATCAACAGAGTGATCTCGTCGATGCGGGCATCGCCTTCGTAATCATCGGTATGCGGTTCGCCGACATACAGGAACTCGGTACTGTCGTCCATGGCATTCACCAAACTGATATCCACCGGCGTGGTTTCTTCGATGATCGTCTGGTTTTCATCGTAGAGCCGCAGGATGATGTAACCATCGCGCTTCTCCGGTTCGGCGTAATACCAGGTATCGTATTCGTAGGTATACGCTACATTCCAGTTCCAGTCGGTAGGATCCCATGCGCTGCCGTCCCACGTTTGCCGGAGGTTGCCGCCGGAGTTGGTCTCGGGCGCCATGTAGACCATGTAGAAGGGATGAAACTCCTGACCGCCGCCGGCATTGAAATGATTGTCAATATCGATGACCATTGTTCGATGATAGTGCCACCAGTACTCGGCGCACTCATGGCCGACACAGGTGTCATCGGTGACTGTCAGGAAGTACATGCCGTTTTCGTAGTAGCCGTTGTGGGTGTTGAAATCGGGGTGATCATAGTCGGCCTGCTCGTAGTTGTCGACATCGTAGTTGATGTAGCCGATTTTGGTGCGGACCTTGTATTCGTCGGGTAGAACATGCGTGCTCCGAATGAGGGCAACGTTCCAGAAGTCCGGGGCATTGAGCTGGGCGTAGCCGTTGGCAACGGTGATCGTACTGCCATTGATAAGTTGGTAGATGAGCCAGTCGATTTGGCCGAACGTTTGGCTATCGGTGGCGGTGTAGCCGGAGTCGAAGTCTTCCCGGTAGAGGAGGGTCCAGCCGGAGTCGTTGAAGGCGGATGGGTTTGTAGTTGCTGCGGAGCGGCCGGTCACACTGCCGACTTCGTCACCAGCCGGACCTGCCGCAACAGGTAGGGAAGTCTGCGTTGCGAGAGCGAGGATCGGGAGGATAGGCATGATCGTCTTCATGGTATTTCACATCCTTATGATGTGTCGTTCGTGATTGACCTGTGGACATTGGAATCAGGGAGAAATAGGACCGATAAAGTATGAAATGTCAATATCAATTGCTGTGAATTGAGTTCGCAAGACACCGCCGTGGAGCGGGAGCGAGGCCGAGCCCACATTTCATATCAGTCCTGCGACGTTGCGGCTCCGGGCCGCTGGTGTGCGTCGCAGGTCAATACCCTACAACTCAAGAACTTGCAGCGGCAGCTTCCGGACGCCGCCGGGCACTGCGACCCCATCAGAGAAGAATGACGCATATTGCTCGTGGAAGCCGACCGGTGCATATCGCGAAGTAACGCCATAGCATCAACTTGTACGTTCATCACTACGACGCGCAAAAACCGGCATGATAGTTGATCAGATTCGGATAAGTGAGTGAGCACGTTGACTCACACCAGCCAACCACCTCGGGGTTGGCGGGAGACACCTCTCGAAGCTGAACGGGACCTGGCCGATGAACGGGGTATCTTGGCATCCGGGTCCCGTTCGCTTATTCCCGCACGCAGCTTGTGTATCTAAACCTGATGAAACTTGGAACACGTATGCTACGCCCGAATAGTCGATACATCCGACACATTCATCCCGGATCGACGGTTGCGACTGGGCCTGCGACGGAATCGTAGAATTTATCACAGACCAGCAATCCAGGAGAATAATGTTTCACATTGTAACTGGTTGCCGAACAACCTCTTAGGCGCAACGTCACAATGGTACCCCAGACGGCACACTTCTTGTACTATGCGTTGCGAAGCGAGAGCCACAGGAAGAGACACATGTTCTGCGCACAAGCAGAGCACTCTTTCTCGCCAACAACAGGGCAGGTTAATGAGCGTGTGCGATTGTCACCTGACAATGAATGTGGATCACATGTGACACGACAAGAAACGGATTAAAGGAGGTGGTGCAGCGCAAGACAGAAGACACCCGACGAAGAGCAGTTAACAGAACTATGAGTCATTAGACGTGTTATCAACCGAGGCAGGACCACCGGGAGACGGCCAAACGTTCGTTCCGGCAGGTCTTTTCCTCGCCGTCGGCGGGGATGTGGCCCGCCGGCCGTTGCAGATGCGCGCACGTTCCCTCGCCATAACAGGGCTGCCGGTTCATTAACTCTCGGCTCCGGCTGAGGGGACCATGTACTGACGGACCCGAGTGCATTTGTCAGCGACTTCCGGATTCCTGCCTTCGCTATTGACCCCGTGAAATGCGCCGGCCGGAATTATTCAGGAATTCTCCGCAATGCTTACGGATAATCCAGAATAGCGGAGATAGGAATCTCGAACCTGCCGGCACCAATACCTATCAAACGAGGACCGGCTCGAATGCATCCTCCGCCAGAGGAAAATCGATGTGCAAACTCGTGCCCTGGCCGGGAGTCGACTCGACGTTAAGATTACCGCCATGACTGTCTATTATCTTCTTGCAGACCAGCAAGCCGAAGCCATGACCGTTTTTCTTAGTTGTGAACTTTTGGCTGAAGAGCCTGGGCAGCAGATCCGGCTCGATCCCGACGCCGGTATCGGAAATGGTGACCGAGAAACGCCCGGCGGTTTTGTCCGCCGCTGCACCGACGTTTATCTGTCTGGTTTCGCACGTCTCCGAGGCATCGGCGGCGTTGTTGAACAGGTTGTACAGCAGCTGCTGTATGTGGGTGCTGTCAGCCTCGAACGGAATGTCCTGACCGTCTATGGCCAGTGTTATTTCGACCCCCTGAAAACGTTTTTGCGGCTTCAAATAGTCGATTACTTCATTGAGTAATTTGTCGAAGAATACGATCTCTTTTCTGGAAGCAATGGGCGTCAGATCCATGAGATTGCTCGTGAATTTCTTCATGCGTTCGATACTGTCGAATATGACCCTGAACGATTTATCAACCCCTTCGACCTTCGCTTTGCTCAACTGGGTTTCGAGCAAAGAAAGACTGCCGGCTACGACACCCAGGAAGTTGTTCAGTTCGTGTCCGATCTCCGCCGACATTTCACCCCGCACAGCCATCTTTTCCAGTTGAATGGTCTCATCCTGCAGCTCTTTCAACCGCGCGTACGCCTGCCGTGCTTCTTCCAGCAGGAACAGGTTTTCTATCGACAACGCCAACTGATTGGCAGCAATGCCAAACAGTTTCAGATCGGTCTCATCGGAGCCGGACCGTTGGTCGGAGTGGGGAATCATCATCAACCCGTAGAGTGAATCACCTCGATGGATGGGCACCGCCACCATGTTCGTGGACTCGTTGAACCACGGCGGCAGTGTCCGCACCAGTACTTCCCCGTCGGAGATGACCGGCGCGAAGGGATGATCTTCGGGAGACATGACAGAAGTCAGATCCTTCAAGCTCGCGCTATCGATGTCGGCCAGAGCCTGAGCCAGCTGTTCGTCGGCAAAGGCCTGCTCCATAATCTCGTCATGATCTACGGTAATCAGCCAGAAGTTCTCCTTTTCTCGATCCCAGTAGAGGACGGTGCCCTGGTCGGTATGGCTGTTCATCATAACAAAACGCAGGGACATGATGCTGAGAGATTTATGATCACCCATGGTCAGCAACATCTGGTTGAGGTCCGACAACTGGGCCAGTTTCTGGCCGGAGCTCTTGGCGGCCAGTTGCTGCTCGAGCTTGACGAAGGCGTTGTTGACCGCCTGTCTGATTTCAGTCAGCTCAAACGGCTTCAAAATGTAGTCGAAGGCTCCTTGTTTAATGGCGTCTTTGGCGCTGTGCAGGTTGGCATAGCCGGTCATATAGATGACGCCGATACCCGGCTGGGTTTTACGAACCTGCCTGACGAGTTCGATACCGTCCATATGCGGCATACGGATGTCGGTGATGAGGAGATCGGCCGGCTCCTGCTGAAGCAGGCGCAGGGCATCGTGACCGCTGCCAGCGGTCCGGATGTTGTAGCCCTCGTCCTCCAGCGCGTCTCGCACCAGAGACAGGACGATGCTTTCGTCATCGACTACGATAATCCGATGTATGTGGGCGTCACGTTCGTTCATACTTTCTGTTGTTTTCGCAGCAGTTTGAAGATGGTGGCCCGAAGCTGTTCCAGGTCGAACGGCTTCGTCAAACATTGATGGGCCCCAGCATCCAGAGTAAGCTGGGCCAGTTCGTCCGGCAACGAGTCGGTCATAATGAAGCAAGAGTCCGGCACCCGTCTTGAAATCTCCTGGTAGACCTCATAGCCGTTCTTCTTCGGCATGTGAATATCACAGATAATTATATCATATTTGTTCGAGATCGCCCGATCTATTCCGGCGGCACCGTCTACGGCCAGATCCACTTCGTGTCCGGCATCGGAAAGAAATACGTCCAGCAGGGTGCGGATTACGTCGGAATCATCGATAACTAGTATTCGTGCCACGGTTGCGTCCTATTCGTATATGGCGCTTGTAATGGTCTGTTTAAGCTCCTTGATGGAGAAGGGCTTCGACAGAAAGGCGCAAGCGCCATTGTTTATCGATTGACTTACGGTATACAGGCTGGAAAAGCCCGATATGACTATAACCTTTGCATGGGGATCATTTTCACAGGCGAATTTGACGACTTCTTCCCCGGGCACACGAGCCATCTTCAAATCCGTGATAACCAAATCGAATTGCCCGGCTTTGATTTGCTCTATAGCCTCGTCGCCGTCGGTCACCAGACAAACGTCGTATTCCTCGCTCAGTACTTCGTACAAAAAATTGCGGATAATTTCCTCATCATCGACAACAAGGACTCTTCTTTTTGCGGTATTGTCCATACGTTTTCAGCCGTCTTGGAAACTACGATGCGCTCATCTTCCTTACCGGGTTATCGGTACTGACCGGCGTTTTCTGAACGGGCAAAATGATCGTGAATGTCGCGCCTTCGCCGACCGTCGAGTCGACTCTGATCTCGCCGCCGTGCTCTCGGATGATACCGTAGCTGACGGAGAGGCCCAGACCGGTCCCTTTGCCTACCTCCTTCGTGGTGAAGAAGGGCTCGAAGATCTTGTTGCGCAGTTCGGGCGGAATTCCTTCGCCGCTGTCAAGTACCTTGACTTCGACGGCGCCGCCGAATTCACCGATAGCCGGACTGGTGCGGGTGGTAATGGTGATCACCGACTCGGGCGACGAAGCATGCATCGCGTTGATGATCAGATTGGTGAACACCTGCTGCAACTGGCTGGCGTTGGCCTCGATAACAGGCAGATCTTTGGCCAGGTCGACCCGCAGGCTAATTTGATTCATGTGGAGTTGGTGCTCTACGAACGCGCGCGTATCTTCGATGACCTGGTTGACATTGACCTGGTCGAATTCCGTCGTCTGGGAAGAGCGGGAGAAGCGGAGGAGATTCTGGACGATGGTTTTGCAGCGCCGCGCCTGGTCCTCGATGTGTGTCAGGTACTGAATGTAGCCTTCGGTATCTTTGGTCTCGCTTTCGTCGGTCGTAATCTTCTTGAGCTTTTCGAGGGCGAACTGGGCATAGCCGAGGATACCCCCGAGCGGGTTGTTCAATTCGTGAGCGACGCCGGCCGCCAGCTGTCCGATGGCACTCATCTTTTCGGACTGAATGAGCTGGGCCTGGGCTTCCTCCAGGGCCAGGGTGCGTTCGACGATTTTCTCTTCGAGGTTGCGATTGTATTCTTCGATTTCGTCGCGCGACTGTCTCAGGGATTCGATCATGCGGTTAAACGTATCGGCCAGGTGTCCGATTTCGTCGTGCTGGTCCAGATTCACTCGCTGGTTGAGATCGCCGCGACTGACCTGATCGGTCACTTCGACCAGCATCTTGATCGGCCGGGTAATGGCGCGGATGAAGATGGCCAGAATCAGGATGGCCAGAACCAGTACGGACAAAGTCATCAACGTAGCCGTCCAGCGGGCCTCGGCGATCGTCTTATTTACGGCCTTCAAAGAGAGTATGAGTTTGATGGTACCGATCTTCTCCTTCACGAACTGATGCGGCTGGGAATCATCGAAGCCGCCGGTAATACCGAGATTCTCGCGGCTTAAGCGTTCTTTCCTGGATACGACGGGGTAGGTGTACTCGATGAATTCATCGTCGGCGGAGGTTTTCACGTAGAAGCAGTGATGGGCCGAATCTTCCGGTCTCACCTGAGAAATGGCTTTCTTGAATGCGATGTTTTCCTCGCGCCAGTTTCCGAGTTGCGACAGAGTTACACCGTCGTTATTGTAGATGGCGGCATAGGTGAAAGCATCGAATCCCGGCAGTATCGACAGCAGCTCATCGAGTTCGTACCGGGTCTCGAACAACACCCCGCTCTCGGCGTTCTTGGCCAGGATGTGAATCATCGTCTCGCCGCTGGTCAGCAGTTCCTGGCCGTAGATTTCCTCCTGGTGCTGGATCATGTAGGCGCTGGTCACGATGATGCCAAAGGTCAGGAGGGCCGCAATCGGGACCGCGACCTTGGTCCGCAGTTTGAGATGCCGTACGCGCTCGAAGAGGCTCATCGATACACCTCCTTGGCGACGGCGACCAAATCATCCGGGATGGTTACGTTTATGTGCCGGGCGGTTTTCTCGTTGTAATGAAACCAGATGACGTCGGCCGTGGAGACGCGGATACGGTCGGGTGACTCACCGTTCAACACCCGGCCGGCGATTTCGCCGGCTTGAAAGCCGACCGCTTTGTAGTCGAAGTCCAGTGCAAAGAGGGCCCCCGACTCCACGACATACTGGGAAAAGCCCATGAACGGCACACCCTTGCGCAGCGTGTTGAGCAGCAAATAGCGGGTGGTTTGGGGGTCGAACAGCTCCGGATCAGCCACCGACCAGATACCGTCGACCACTCTCGCCAGCGAATCCAGCGCCTCGGGAACGTCTTTGTTGCTTTCGACCAGGACGGGCATGAGTCTCAGGCCCATGTCCTGGGCAATAACCCGGGCCTGGGCGATGAGGCTGGCGGTGCCTTTCGTGTACATCACTCCGACCTGCCGCATGTCGGGGATAATCATCTTGAAGTACTTGAACTGAACGTCGGTCGGAATATCCAGGGAAGCGCCGGTGATGTTGCGGCCGGGACTGGCTATCGATTCGACGAATCCGGACAGAACGGGATACCGCACTCCGGCAAAAACAATGGGGGTCTGGTGAAAATGCTCTTTTGCGAAGCTGGTGGCCGGGCTGCCCACGGTCAGGATTACGGCTGGGTTCAGAACTCGAACCGAATCGACCAGGCGCGGCTTGCTGTTCAGTCCGTAGTCAATTAAGATCGTGTGGCAGCGGACGTCCTGATGACTCTGAGTCAGGACTTTGCGGATACCGTGCAGCGTACGCTGGGTGGACGTCAGGGAATCACTGATAAGTATGCTAACCGGGGTCTCGGCGCGGGGCGATTCGACGGGGAGGATCAGGCAGCACGCTGCCGTCACGAACCAGACTGCGGAATATCCAAGCAAGCGAAGCATAGCGCGGGTGGTCGGGTCCTTTCACGCCAAATCATTTTCGATCAATATTGTACGCCACCGGAACTTCCCCCGGACGGGGGCGACCGGCATTGCGTTTGTATGTATTTAGGTTCTATCGGATTCGGTCATGAAAACTTGACGGCGATGAAGGAATCCACGAAAAGAATATCTACCTGCAGATGTATTTTTGTCTGTAAAGAATTCCATCGGTAGTCCGACAACTTTCCATAAGCGGCGAAATACCGCTCAGAAGGATATGACTATAACCATGCTGGGTTCGATGGAAGAGATAAACGAGTATCGTTAACAACAGTTTCCGAGGAGGACTGCCTTGAATAAGTCATTTAAACAATCGAGTACTCTGTTAAGTGTGCTTTTCATAAGCATCCTGGCTTCCTCAGCCCTGGGCGGCGTGACCGGCAAGATATCGGGGGTGGTTACGGACTCGACCACAAACGAGCCAGTCGTGGGAGCCCAGGTGCGGGTGGTCGGTACCGATATCGGCACCGTGACCGATATCGACGGCGAGTACTTCATGATCAACCTGAACGGCGGCAAGTACGATCTGGCTGTCAACAGTATGGGCTACGAGCCGATTCTGAAGACCGGAGTCCGGGTGCTGGTGGACCTGACCACGCCGGTTGATTTCACTCTGGATCCCTCGCCGATCGAACTGAACAGAGAAGTGGTCGTCAAAGCCGAGAATCCCGTGATTCAGCATGACTTGACCGGCTCCAAGGTAATATTCACGTCCGACCGGCTCAAGACATTGCCCAATATCATCAGTGTTCAGTCGGTCCTGACCAACTACCCCGGTGTCGTTATCGATCGCAACGAAGACCTGCACGTTCGCGGCGGTCGATCCGGCCAGGTGTCGTACTACTTCGACGGGTTCAATATCCAGGATCCGTTCGTGGCCCGCTCGGGAATGCGGATCATGCCTTCCACGCTGGAGGAGCTCTCCCTGACGTCGGGCGGCTATACGGCGGAGTACGGTGAGGCGCTGTCCGGTGTCGTCAGCGCCGTATCCCGCGAGGGGTCATCGACCTACCACGGCGGCCTGAAGATGTACGAAGGCATGACCCAAGAATTCGACGTTACGACCGGTGACTACGGCGGGCTGACGCGCATCGGGAATCGCTCGATGGTGTTCGATCTCTCCGGCCCGATGCCCGGTTTCGATCCCAGGCGGTTTACTTTCTTTACGGCCGGTGAGTATCTCCATGACCCGTCCTTCCTCCCCCACAACGGTATTGTCTCCTATACCGGGATCGCGAAAGTCTCCATTCAGCCCACGAACCGCATGAAGCTGAAGACGAACGTTTCATATTACGATGCCGACGGGGAAGTATACGATCATCGCGACGTCAACGGTCGTTCGTATGATTTCAACCTCGACGGCCTGCCGATTTTCGAGAAAAAGTCCTATCTGGTCGGCATCGGCGGCGATTACGCATTCAGCGAACGATTCGTTCTTAAAGCCAGTGTCAACCGGTTCTCGACCGAGACCAAGAGCGCACCCGAAGACTATTTCGATCTCTACTGGACGGACTGGCCGGGCTACTTCGAAGACGAGGGCGGCAACTACGACGGTACTATCCATGAAGATAACTACGGCAATGACCGCGATTACTCCGATCCGGCCCAGATAGTCGGTTTCACGGTCGGTGATGACTTCGATCCTTCGTACCGGTACCGCAAATCGGAATACAACGGTCTCTCGCTCAGCTTCATCAATCAGTTTAACAAGTGGAATCAACTGAAGGCCGGTGTCGAGTATAAGCAGTATGACATAGCCTGGGATTTCAAGCAGTTTTTCAATCCCAATCCCTACGGCGAAATGTACACCAGCAAACCCACGTATACTTCGTTTTTCCTGCAGAATAAGCTGGAATACGACTATTTCATAATTAACTTCGGTCTCCGTTATGACTACAACAATACGGACGCCACCTACAACGCGACTCCTCAGGACACGGTCGTTTCCTGGGAGAAGGCGGAGTCCAAATACCGGTTGTCGCCGCGTCTGGGCGTCTCCTTCCCGATCGCCGAGCACTCGGTTATGCACTTCAACTATGGGCTGTACTACCAGTCGCCAAGGTTCACGTATCTCTACACCAACCTGCAGGGCGACATCAGTTCCGGCTTCCCGCTGCTGGGTAACCCGAATCTGGAGCCCGAGCAAACCACGGCCTACGAGCTGGGGCTGAACCACTTAGTCGGCGACGACCTGCGTATCAGTTCGATCGCCTACTACAAAGACATCGAAGATCTGGTGACGACGCGATCTTCGTTCGAAGTGGCCGGGAACGCGGTAACGCACTTTGACAATGACGACTACGGCACGGTAACCGGCTTTGATGTGGCTCTGGAGAAACTGCCGACCGGCAGCTACTTCAGCGGCTCCGTGTCCTACGGCTATATGGTGGCCCGCGGCAACGGCTCCACGGCTCTGGAACCGTACTACACGTACCTGACCTCAACCACCGATACCCTGGCGCCAGTCACGGAGTATCCGCTCGACTTTGATCAGCGGCACACGGTAACCGGCGTGCTGAACTACCGGGTACCGGCCGACTGGCAAGCCAATTTCTTCGGTCTGCAGCTGCCGGGCGACTGGGGCTTGAGCGCCGTCGGTTACTACGGTTCCGGACTGCCGTATACGCCGACCGACCAGAACGGCAATCGCCGCGGCGAACGCAACGAAGGTCGTTTGCCGGCCTCGTACACGGTTGATCTGCGTTTCAACAAGCAGTTCGCAGTGCCCGCCCGATCGATGATGCTCAGTCTCTTTGTTGAAGTAGACAATCTCTTTAACCGACGCAATGTCATAAATGTATATTCTCGTACCGGTTTACCCGACAACGACGGGTGGAACACTCAGGGGGGGTTAGCTCTGGACCAACAGGAAGTTGACCGGTTCGATCAACTGTATGATAACGATCCGCAGAACTTCTCGCCTCCCCGGACGATACGAACCGGGTTTGAGCTAACCTTCTAAGCTGGAGCGATACCTATGAAGACACACAAACAGTTCAGTATTATGAGCGTGGTCATAGTCGTAACCGTTTTGGTTCTGGCAGCCGGCAGTATGGCGGCGAAACCTCCAGCCCCGTATCAGGCCGACGAGCGCGAAGGCGGCTTGAGCCTGGCTCCGGAACCGGTGACCGTCGACCAGGTGACCCACAACGTCGGTAATATCGTAACCACCATCGACAACTATGGCTTCATCGGCGGCTACTCGTATTACGACTTGCCGTCCGGCGAATGGCCCCGCAATTCCGGGCGCCATTATCTGGCCGAAATCCGGTACTGGATGGGCACGGTTTCTGCCGATGGCGACACGCTGGTAGCGAACACGTTCGATGATTTCGAAGCGCTGCCGTTCAATACGTATGCCAACGACCGGTACAACATCCTCCTGTCGACCGATACGTCAAGGTACCACGTCGAAGGCCCCGGCCTGTCGGGCTACGATCCCACCGATACGGTCGGTCTCGGGACCGGCAACCCGGCGTACGGCTGGCGGGTTTGGAATCCGGACTTGCAAACCTGGGATTACAACCGCACGTCCAACGTACTTTTGGCCGATTCCGCCCTGCCCAGCGGGCCGACCTCGCTGCAGGATTCCCATTACAGATTCGGGGACGCGGCAGGAGGGGCGCCTTTAATGGGTCTGGAGATGAGCCAGACGATTTATCAATGGAATTACTGCTACAACGAAGACTTTATGTTCGTCGTGCTGGACATCACCAACACGTCGGATGAAGACTACGTTGACTTTGCCGTCGGCGTCTATGTGGATATCGACGTCGGTGGAGAGGACGGCCGGGGTGAAAACGGCCGGTTGCAGGATATGGTGGCGTTCGACTCCACTGAAAACCTGGCCTGGATCTACGACGCGATCGGCATCGATCCCGGCTGGGGGCCGACCGTACGGACCGGTATCATGGGTACCAAACTCCTCGAAACACCGGATGACATCGGCATGACCGCCTTCCGTTCCGGTGAGTGGGACGTGTTGCCGGACGATGATCCGGGACGCTACGACCTGATTAACAGCGCCCAGTTCGACGAGTCGCTGCCCCCGACGGATCAGTACTATATCCAGTGCACGCGCGGGATCAACCTGACGGCGGGCAAGACGGTTCGCGTGGTGTATGCCCTGGTGGCGGGTGAAGACGAAGAAGATTTCCGCAACAACGCGGCTCTGGCACAGAGTCTGTATGACAACGACTTCATTGGCCCGCAGCCGCCCCCGACCCCGACCCTGGAGGCGCGCGCCGGACACCGTAAAATCTACATCAACTGGAACGACACTTCGGAAGCGGGCGTGGACCCCATGTCGGGTGAGAACGACTTTGTCGGCTACAAACTCTACCGCAGCGACAATCAGGGTAAGACCTGGGGCATAGTCAATTATCAGACCGGCAACAACTGCCTGACGGTGGATTACCGGCCGTTGGCCACCTATACCATCACCTCTCCCCAGGACCCAATACCGCATTCTTTCATCGATACCGGGCTCTACAACGGAGTGGAGTACTGGTATTGCCTGGTGGCGTTTGATGCCGGAGATACAGCGATCGGAGTAGATCCCCTGCAGTCGGGTTTCGGCATCGCCGGCGAGGCGCGCAATGTGATTGCGGTCACGCCGCGACCCAATCCGGCCGGTTACTACGATGCCATCGGTACCATTGAGCATGAGTATACTGGTAACGAAGTGCCTTCCGACGGCGAAGTTTTCCCGGTGGTGTTCGATGAAGGGGAACTCCTGGGCGCCGAATACAGTGTCGTTTTCGAGGACACGCCCGAGAAGACCTATTGGCATCTCATAAATGAAACAACCGGTGACACGGTGTTGGCCGATCAGACGAAAGCCAACGCCGAACCCGGTGAATACGATGTGGTCGAGGGGCTCCGCATCGTAGTCAACAACGGTGACCATGTTCCGCGCGACTTCGGGCAGACCGCCTTCGCCGGTGGTGAGACGACGCTGGCGCTGGATCCGGCCGCATTCTATGGACCGGCTCTGCCTCCCTTAACCGGAGACCCCAATGACGTCTTTGGCGACGCGCCGTATCGCGCTACCTACGAGCTGCGCTACACCACTGATTCTACGAGGGCCACCTGGATAATCGACGGTTTCTATGGAATCGAAACTGTCTACTGGGTACCGTTCGAATGCTGGAACACAACCACCAATCAGCGCGTGTCACTGGCCGTGTATGATTTTGACTACGGAACCGGTGGGCCGGGAGACGGCGTATGGAATGACTACGATCTGCTCTCTATCGTGGACTATCCGTACAATCCGACGACCACCGTAACTCCAGAGGCCTTTCCGAACTACTACGGTTGGCTGTTCGGCTTTGATGTGGCCGGCTACAATCCCGCGCCGGGCGACGTCCTGACAATCTACGGTGCACCCTTAAACGGGCCGGACGACCGGTTTACGTTCAAGGTCGACGGGGTCAATGAGGCGGTGGCGCGCAATCAGCTCAAGGATATCAAGGTGGTGCCCAACCCGTATTTTGCGCGCTATTCGGCCATGGTGGAGACATCCGAGGGCGAGTCGGTGATCGAATTCCAGAATATACCGGACGAGTGTACGATCCGCATTTACACGCTGGCGGGTGACCTGGTACGCACGATTAACCATTCGGCCGGTGACGGCGTAGCCCGGTGGAACCTGCAATCGGAAAGCCGGCGCCAGGTAGCCTCGGGCGTGTATCTCTTCCATGTCGAGTCGCCCTATGGAGAGCACCTGGGTCGATTTTCAGTAGTGAAATAAAGGAGGCGCAAGGTGAAAACACTAAGAACCATACTTCTCATATTGCTGTTGATGGTGAGCACCAGCGCTGTCGCGGAAGTAGCCAACGTCGGCTCGGCCGGTGCTCAGTTCCTCAAGATCGGTGTCGGACCCAGATACCAGGCCATGGGTGAAGCTTCGGTGGCGGTCGCCAACGACGTTTATGCCGCCTACTGGAACCCGGCCGGCCTGGCCGAAATCGACCGCTCGGCGGTCGGTTTCACCAATGTCAACTGGGTACTGGACGTCGATCTCAATTATCTGGCCCTGGCCAAGTACTACGAAGACGTGGGTACGTTTGCCGTGTCGGCCAGTATACTCTCCATGGATGATCAGGAGATCACGACGTTCGAAGAGCAATCCGGAACGGGTGATTTCTATTCGGCTTCATCCTATTCTGTAGGCGTTTCATTCGCCCGGCAGCTGACGAACCGGTTTGCATTCGGCACCACGGCCAAATACGTCGGCGAACGAATTCACAACGAAGAGGCCGACGGCTTTGCATTTGATTTCGGGACTTTGCTGTATACCGGGTACCGGTCTCTACGACTGGGCATGAGCATCAGCAACATGGGACCGGAACTCCAGTTCAAGGGACCGGACCTGGACGTCAGTTTCGATGACCTGGAAGGCGAAGGCGCCAATGATCCGGTCGGGGCTCAACTCAAGACTACGCCGTACGATTTGCCCCTCGTGTTCCGGGTCGGCATGGCCTACGACGTGGAAATGGGCCCGAAGTCGATGGTGACTTTCGCCGGGGAATTGAAGCATCCCAACGACCATGATCAGCAAGGCGCCATCGGAGCCGAATACAGCTTCTCCGAACAATTCTTCCTCCGTGGCGGCTATAAGGTCAATTATGACGAAGAAGGTTTGGCCCTCGGGGCCGGCCTGAAGACCTCGATCTCCAGCGAAACTCGTTTATTCATAGACTATTCCTGGCAGGATTTCGGACGGCTGGAAACAGCCCAGAGATTCTCGGTTGGTTTCACGTTCTAGTACTCCTCCTCAGAGTCAAAATCAGCCCCTCGGACACGGGGGGCTTTTTTTGTATCCGAACTGGACAAAAAGCGGTACAAGGGATATATATAGCTTCTGTTAAGGCTAATTGATACAGGAGATGTTATATGATCCGAATGTCTTATTGCGCAAGATCCGTTCTGACAGCCGCTGTAAGTATCGTTTGTCTTTGTTCGTCCATACAATCCCAGTCCAGCATGGCAGTTGAAAACCTCGCCTACTATTTCGATTTGCTGGTCTCCGGAAACCTCGAGTCGGCACAGGGTCTCTGGACGGCGCCGGTTGTCGAGCGGTCTGGAAGATTCGGCATTACGTACACGGGTATGCCGCTCAAGGTAGACTGCACCTCGCCTATTGTCCGCAATATCGATGTCATGCGTGATTATGTCTATCAGGCCGCCAAGTCGGTCACCGAGCTGCCGGGCGGTGAGTATTACACGCTGGAGTATTCCTCCGTCGTACAAGGTGAGAAGATAACGCATCTGTACTACATGTATTTTGACGGCTCGTATTTCTGGCTGACACATCCGCAGGAGTACTACGGACGACACTGGCCCATAATCGAATCCAGGTACTTCCGTATACACTATCACCCCGATGTCAAAGGGTATCTGCACGGGCTGGTGCTGGCGGAAGCGGACCGGTTCATTGAAGCCATGGCTGATTCTCTGTCACTGTCGTCCGAGCAACTGCGAAAGATCGGTCAGAACAAGATCGAGTATTTCTACTGCGACTCGGACTCCACGGTTGAAGCAATCACCGGACACAAGATCAAAGGCACACTGGATCTGGCGACCAACGATGTTATCAGCGCCTTCTTCCCCCACTATCACGAAATCTTCCATCTGTTAATCAATATCAGGCTGACAGAGCTGCCCCTGTACACGCAGCCCATACTCCGCGAGGGCATCGCTGTCTGCTACGGCGGCCGCTGGGGCAAGGCCCCGCCCACGCTGCATTACCTGGGCGCCTTCCTGCACGAGCAGAAGATTGTCGAAGTGGACTCAATCCTGACCATGGGGAGGTTCCAGCAGCAGGCGGTAGCCGACATGGCCTATCCGGTAGCCGGGCTGTTCGTGAGATTTCTCATTGAGAATATGGGTTTGAGTAAGTTTCTGGATCTGTACGTAGATCTGTCAGGCGCCTATGGCTATCTCGTGAACATGAAAGCACCGACCCTCAAGAAGATTCTCTTCGAGGCTCTGGGAGAGCCATCGTGGGAGGATCTGATGGCGAATTTCGCCGAATACTTACAAACGTACCATGATGGTCGCGCGGTCTTCAGTCCCGGGGGCTTGAGCGACGGCAGGGACGTGGCTCAGACGGAGCAGTTGGCCATTCGCGAGAACCAGGATTGGCTGGGAGTTACGTATACGACCAACGGCTCCGAACCGCCGACGGGCAATCTGCTTTTCAGTAAAGACGACAACCTGGCCGGCCAACGATCAATACTATTCGAAGAACAGTACCAGGGCGCCATGGAGTTCGAGGGTTATCGGTATGGTCTGCGGTTTGACGTCAACGAGGCCGGCTTATACGATTACGTGACTAATCAGCTGCTGGCCAAGTACATTTGGGGCATTACGCCGTCGGATGATTACAAGAACGAGGCCGGCACCAGTATCGCCGTCAGGTTCCGAAAGGAACTGTGCGATGTCATTTCACTGGGCGAAGGAGAATACAAACTGTTGGCTTATTAAGCCGGCAGCCGGGGCGGCGCCGATCATATCGTAGTTATGTATGGATACATTATCGCTTCTCGCTGTCGTCCTGTTGGCTTTGGTACTGATGGCCATGGTCTGGTTGCTGATCGTCACGTACCGGCGACTCAAAACAGTGAATTACACGGATCGGTTGACGAGTTCCGTTGAATCTCTGAAAGCGGAACTGGTGGAATCCCAGATGAAGGGGCTGCTGGCGCTGCGGGAGTCTCTCGATTCCGCAGGAAAGCTTATCAACGAGCGTTTAGCTGAAGGGAGTTCGTCACTTGACCGGAGGCTCGACATATTCGGCACGATTGAAAGGAAGCTGGGTGAGCTCGAACAGCAGACGGGCAATATCGAGCGTATCGGCCGCGATATTAGCGGCCTGGCCGACCTGCTGAAACCCCCCAAACTTCGGGGCAATCTGGGGGAATTCCTACTGGACAACCTGCTTTCGCAGGTGCTGCCTGCGAGTCTTTACTCCACCCAGTTCTCATTTCCCGACGGCAGCCGGGTCGATGCCGCTATCAACGTGGGCAACCGCTTGTTGCCTATCGACTCCAAGTTTCCCCTGGAAGCGTATCAGCGCTTAGATGAAGGTGAAGCGGATGTCAAGCTTCAGAAGGAATTCGACCGTACGCTGAAACGACATATCGACACCATTCACGGCAAGTACATCCAGCCGGATCAGAAGACGACGCAATTCGCTCTGATGTATATTCCGAGCGAGGCAGTCTATTATCGGATCATCACGGGTGACAATCAGGACCTGCTGGAATATGCTCTGAACCGCCAGGTCATCCCCAGTTCGCCGGGACACTTGTATGCCTTTCTGGTGTCGATTGCGGCCGTGTATTCCGAAGTCGGACTGGCCGGTGATATTCAGCGTCTCACCGCCGCAGTGAAGGGATTGCAGGAGTGCCTCGCTCATCTTCAGAGATTTCATGAACGGATGGAGGGCTCGTCGCGAACGCTCACTCTCATCCTGGCCAAATCCCGCGATGAGTTGACCCAGTTGGCGTATCATATTGAGCGATTGAAAGAGCCGGTGGCGGCGGGGGCGAGCGGTAGCACGGTATCGGCAGAGGAGCAGTAGTGTGGCCGTGATCTGTGATCGCGGGTGTTGACCGTCCGGCTACCCGACTCGCTTCTTGTCACCCGCGCGAAAGGGCCAGCTAAAATCCCCTCGAGTTGTTGTGTCGGGATTGATCGCCAGGAGCACTAGAAGCGATAGGCGGCGCTGACGCGAAACGTCTCATCGAGTTCGCTGTGGTGCAGGTAGGCGAAATCCACGATGATGTTCTTCACATCGACTCCCGCCCCGGCCGTGAACCGTCCGATATCGAATCCGGCCCGGCCAAAAAGCATCGATCTGTAATCGACCTCCCATCCGTAGTGAGAGTCCAGCGAAACCGAACCGGCGTGATACTGAGCCGCGTCACCCAGATGTTCGAACTTCACATCACCGCTCACCATGAATCGGCCGGTGAAATCCGAGTAGCTGTGGACAAGCTTGACGCCCGGTTTGATTGTGGGGTATATCGATTCGGTATTCGACCCGTCTCCGAACGTATCCCCCGAATAGCGGATGAAGCCGGTTGTGATGTCGGTGATCATCAGTCCCAGGACTATCGTTTCGTTCAAGTCATACAGCATACCGGCGTCCGCAGTGAGTCCCTTCCCGGATTCGGTACCGATGTCACGAAAGATGATCTTGGCACTAATCCCGAAATCGAGTCTGGAACTGAGCTTGCCCGCCAACGCAGCTGAGAGCAAGAAGTCTCCGTGGGACTCTTCCGACACGACGTATGGTCTGTCAAACTCGTTGAGTTGTGTGATTTTGATACCGCCGCCGCCCAGGTAATACAGATAGAAGCCAAAGCTCTGGATGAAGGAGCTGTTTTTCGGCCGGACATCGATGTAGCTGACATAGTCTTGATTGAGGAGCGAACCGAATGTCTCCGCGTGCATGGCGACGACATTCCGTCCCGTCAGCCGGTTCATGCCGGCCGGGTTCCAGTACGCCGCCGTGGCATCGAACGGCCCGGCAACAACTGCGCCACCCAGGGCCAAGCCGCGGCCTCCGACTCCGAGTGAAAAGGCGTCACCGGCATATTTGGCGGCGCAGACAGAAGAACTTAAAATCAAAAAAACACTAAATACGAGGTAAAATCGGCTCACCTTAGTTCCCGGGAAGCTAGTCTTATCGTTTCCGCTTACCAAATACATTCAGGCTCTTTCACATCGTGCAATGAGAGTCTCCGCCAAATTGACGTTTCAGTCAGTCATTATACACAACATTAATGATCGGACATAGTTGGAATAAACAGAAAAAAGCGGGAGAATCTATATCTCCCGCTTCTCTGAAATTCGAAATTCGGTGTGTCAGTAATTACTGAGGCGAACTCGCAGTTTCGACTTTGGCTCCGGACGTCTTGCTGGGGCACGGCATGTTGCAGCCGGCCTTGGAAGAGGCAGACGTAGCGGACGGATTGTCGGACACATGAGCCACGGCCGGCATGATTTCGGCCTGGTAGCCTTTGTTCACGACGGTCTTGGTCAGAGATTCTTCCTGAATCTTGCTGGCATCGACGATGACTACAGCTACTTCGCTCTTGTGGGAGACCTCAGCAACTTCGTGAACGCCATCAATCTTCATCAGGCCGGCCTTAACGGAGCTTTCGCATCCGCCGCAGGTCATGCCCTTGATCGACATGAAGCGAATTTCGGCGCCTTCACCATACTTTTCACACATCTGCTTCCATTCAGCGCACTGTTCCGGGGAGCAGAAAGCCTTGGCGGAAGCGCCCTTCATGGCGGCGCAGGATTTCTCGCCGGAGACCATCGCGGCCTGGGAGGTCTTCTCGGCGGAGCAGGACTGCTTGCTGCCGATCATCTTGGCTTTGGTTGCTGAGCAGGACTTTTCGCTGGTAGTGGAAGAGGAAGCCAGTTGCGCTTCAGTTTCCTTATCGGCTGCCGCCGATTTGACGCTGGAGGTTTTCTCGCCGCCGCAAGCATAGGCCTGCATGGACCCAAACGCCAGACAGAGGGCCAGGGCCAGTGTGATAGCTAGAGCTTTTCTCATTCCGGCACTCCTTTCGGTGTGGTTATACGGACATTGACCATTATGATTTGCTGTCTCTTTGTCTCTCACAATTGAAGTACTTTATGGATGAACCGGATCAATTAAGTCTTATTTCCGATTCATTTGATTCTTTAACGTTTGACCTTCGAGATTCGTTTCAAAAAATACGAAAATTATCGCGATTGCGACAGTGTTTTTTGGCCGGTCCGGCAGAAATATCTTGACCCAAGTTCATCAATCCCATATATGCGGATTAGTGAATATGAATAAACCGGATATTACTCGATTGTTCAAAGCGCTGTCTGAGCCAGTCAGGCTCAGGATCGTGTCGCTGTTAACTTCAGGAGAGTTATGCGTTTGTGACCTGACGGAGGTCCTGCAACTGCCTCAATCTACTGTGTCGAGACATATGTCACTCCTTCGATTGACCGGCTTGGTACAAGACCATCGCAACGGCAAATGGGTGCATTATCGCCTGGCTGAGAACACATCCCCGGTTCTTGAGAAGATCGCTGAGATCGTGAGCGAAGTATCGACTCAGGATCCATATCGTCGGGATCGACAGCGACTGGAGGTATACCAGAACACCAAATCGTGCAGATGATATTTGCAGGAGAACGTATGGCATAGCGTGGACTAAGCATTTTCGAGAAGTATCTTACCCTCTGGGTGACACTATCAATCATTGTCGGAACAGTGATCGGACGGCTCTGGCCCGGTGTGGCGATCTTTTTGGACCGGTTGTCTCATGCCCAGGTGTCGATTCCAATCGCGGTCTGTCTGTTCTTCATGATGTTCCCCATAATGGTCAAGATCGATTTTTCCCGGATCACGGCCGCGGCGCGGACTCCCAAGCCGGTGGGATTAACGCTGGTGGTCAACTGGCTGATCAAGCCGTTCAGTATGTATGCCATAGCGTATTTGTTCCTGAGAGTGCTGTTTCGCGACATGATCTCCGGAACCGAGATAATCGACGGGGAGTCGGTCGAGCTTCACCGTTCCTACATTTCGGGCGCGATTCTGCTGGGAATCGCTCCTTGCACGGCGATGGTGCTGATGTGGGGATTCTCCAACCCATGTTTTTGTAACCTGTTGTGCACTAGCCAATTACGCTATAAGCCGTTATTGGGGATAGATTTAGGCACTTTTGTGTACTTTTGTCTAGTTTAGTCCGATTGCATCTGTTTTGGCTATGAGTTGGCACAAATCCGGCACAAAGTCACATTGTCTTTGTGTCACGGGCAAGGTGGTGGTTCCGGGCCGCCACGAAATACGTAATCGATCAGATAGGTCAAGTCAGCGACATCAGTTGGCCCGACTGGTCCGGGCAAGCCATTGACGTCTGCTTCATCTTCACACACTGGTGCGGGGCCGCCTCTGAACAGATAATCTACTAGATATGTAATGTCAACCACATTGATTTCATCGCAGCCGTCGTTGTCTACATCTCCGGCGGTTTCAATGCAGCAGTCTGAAGGGTCGAATTCGAATCTAGCCATGAAGGCATCGTATTGTCCTCCTGCAAGAGAATCCTGATACGCAGCAATCAATGGGAAGTCCAAAGAAGAAGTGTTGCCTACCATCAGAACTGCTGTGTCCCCAAGCAACGTCAACCGTGGCCCGAAGTCCAGCCCTGAGCCACCGAGGTAGGTAGAGTAGACGAGCTTGCATCCCGACCAGTTCAATCTGGAGAAGAATGCGTCTACTGATCCTTGAGATGTGGATTGATATGCATCATCGGTAACGAGGAACTCGTCAGAGCTCGTTTGACCACTTACAAGGACACCTTCAGTTGGACAATATTTTATGTCCCAAACAAAACTGTCCCCGCTACTTCCTCCAATGTATGTGCTGTAAGTGATGGAGGTCAGACTGCTATGTAGGCAGGTTACGAAACCACACCATCCATTATTGCAGGCCGATTGAATTCCGCCCAGGAAAGGAAAACCTGAATATGCCGCTCCGCAGAGCCATATCCGTCCTTCCGAATCTAGATCAATTCCAAAGGCTGCACTACATGGATCACCACCGATCTTCGTACAATTCTGCAGAATTGTACCAGTGGAATCGAATCTGCCAACCATTACAGCGCAATCAGCTTTATTGTACGCGGAAATCGGGTTTACTAGTGGAAGATTCATAGAGCTTGTCTGTCCCGCAAACAAAATAGCCCCGTTCTCTTCCAAGTAAATACAGTTGCCAAAATCATCTTCACTACCACCATAATAGGTGCTGTACTCTAGCGACGAACCATCTACACTCATAATTGAAATATACGCATCAACGTAAAATGTCCCGCCGGCATGATAGCTCTGGTACGCATTCAACGTAACCGGGAAGTTTGGAGATTTTGTGTCTCCTATGATATACAGTTTTCCAGTAGGACCGATACAAAGCGACACAGGTATTTCGTCTCCGCTGCCACCCAAGTACGAGCAATAAACAAGGGAGTAATCTGCCCCCGAAAGCTTTGCATAGAAGACGTCCTCACCACCTCCTCGAAATGACTGCGCCGCATTCAGAATCGGCAAGTTGTCGGATTCTGTTCTGCCAACCACATAGACATCACCAAAGGAATCAATATTCACGTTGTGAGCCCAGTCATCATTGCTGCCACCCAGGAAGGTGCTGTAGACCGGGCTGTTATCAGCCGCAAGCTTCGTTATGATCGCATCCGTACCGCCACCCAGCGTCGAATCATTGGCATCATCTGTGAGGAAGATGTCCGCGGATGAGGTTCGACCGACGAGAAACACTTCGGCGCTGTGGTTAGCACCGACTCCATAAAAGTAGTCGTCACCGGTACCACCGAAGTAGGTGGAAAACGATAGCGTCGGACCCGTTCTGTCTTCGCCCGCCGTTCGATTGTTTTCAGTAATATCAAAGGACAGGACCGCAGAGCGATTGTCCTGGGTTGAGGAAAACGAACTGAGGCCGTTGTCTGAAGCCTCTATGCGGAAGACTTCGCTGGATTCATAGTCCCTTTTGATTGACAACTTGTCGCCCTCTCGCTCAATTGTCGATACCGCCGAAACCGATTCCAAATTCAGGCTGAGTCCGCTTGCCACGGTGGTCTGGGGTTTGACGTTGAAGTTTATAGTTCTTTCATGCATATCGGCATTCAATGTGATCTCGATATCCTCCATTGAGATACCGACCGTCTTGTACGTTGGCACATTCCTCCGCCAACGCGCGGAGTCTCTACCGATATAAAAGTTACACGAATAGTCCTGACGATCACTGGGGAATACTTCATTGAATGAGTCCACTCCGGATACTGAAATCTTAACGACACTTGCTTCAGCTCGGGCTGGACCGGATTCGTTCCAATCGTCGCAGTCCTCGCAGGCAACCGGAAAGGGCAGGGGCGGAAAGTCTCCGGATTCTTCGATTCGTTGCGTCCGAAGATAAAAAGCGCCGTTAGTGATCCACAGCTGGCCGCCGTCGAATCTGCCCATGTAGAGAATCTGGCTGTCCCATTGTCCCATGTTCTTGATGAAAACAGCCGGGGTACCTCTGCCTTTCATCGCTGGTTCGCTTGATTGTCCACTACTTGCTGTCGCTGATACAGCGATTATAAGGGTCGCCGTCACAAGCAATAATAGAACTGAACTGAGCCTATTTCCTGGACAAAATGCCGGGTTGCTGTCGAGCACTGCCTGAGACTTCATGGTTTCCTCCTGATGTCGAGTACGCGGTGTGTAGTCATCATGTTTAACGTAGGTACTTGTCTGCGTCACTGTGAATACAGAATGGTAAAGCGGAGCGCAAGTCTTGTCAAGTCGAAACCCGACAAATAGGTAGCGTTGGCTATGATGGGCAACCTGGGCACACCACAAGGGAGCTACACTGGAATGGGATTCTTATGCCAAAAAAACGGATTGAGGCTCACCGCCTCATGAACCAGCCACCCTTGACGGGGAGGGTGGCTGGGTTCCTCGTATGCCGGTGAGCCCCACCATGCTATATAGAAGTCGCCATCGGTCTCCATAGCGGCCGTTACTATATTGGGGTAATCGTAGTCGCATTCAGTGTCATTTTCTTTCGATTCTCCAATACACTCGGCCCGAGTAATGTTCGTTAACGGTTGACCATACTTGTCATAGAGTATGAACAGAACGCGTTGACTGTGGTCGATACGATCTGGCCCACACCAACAGACGACAAAGCGTCCACTGTCATTGGTCGCAACGGTAGTACCCAGGTATATCCTGTATTCGTCTGGCCAGCCAGGAGGTGGGGGCCAGAGATTATCGAGGGGGGCAATGCGAGGGCCGACGCTGTCGTTAGCAAAGAAATACTGGCGGACTTGAACGGAGTCGACTGTCCCCGCGCGTTCCTCCCAGGTAGTAACCGCTGCGCCGAGGTTATTCACGTCTCCATCCGGTACGCGGTAGGCGCCAAATGTCGAGTCGGTACCGCATAACAAGCAGATAGCGCCCGAATCGGGTTTGCCGTCAGGTCCAATTTCTTTTGCTAAGACCCGTTCATCCCACTCGGAGCGATAAGGAACGAAGTACCCGGCGTTTCCGCCGCAGACCTTAACCCAGCCCGCTGCTTCAACGGGCAGAGTGTCAATTGTCGTATCGGGGATGATTTCATGCACGGGCTGCATCTGATTGCCGAAGCGGTCGAAGAGGTTGAATTGCGTGATATCCATAAGGTCGTAGGCATCCCGAACGTAATTAACTTGCGCAATGAGGCCATTTTCGTTCATGGTGATCATGGGCCAGGCAGCATCCCGATGATCCGGATGGGTCGTGTCATAAAACACGAAGTCGTCGCGGGTGACGAGTTGCTGCGCCGTCACCGTATTGGTAAAAAGGAGTACACTGGCGCCTGCGAGCAGCAAGGCCCTTTGGATGGTTTCGGCAAACGGTCGGGAAGGATACCACATGATTTGTCTCCGGCTGACGGTTTGCAACGAGCGCCGTTGCCCGGCTTATCTCGCCACAATATCGCCCTGAATGCCCTTTATGTCAAGTGTTCTTTGTATGATGCCCTATCTCTTCTCACCCTTTGACTCCGCTCCGGGTGACTTGATCAGTGGCAGATGAAAGGGTAACGGAATTACCCCATGTGGAGCAGTTTATCGCCGAACGGTCGCCCACCGCAAGCGGTGGGCGACCCGGCCGGTCTGTGGCTGTGGCTGAAAATGTGATGCACGAATGGAGAATTGATCTGTTATAATGTGTACGACCAGTTCAACCGACAAGAAAGAATGAATGCCGATCAGGGAAGTATGTGAGCAAAATGAAGACACACGAAGTGAACATTACTGAAAACAGTCTGGCCGTTTTGAAACGCCGGTATCTGGGCAAGGACCGGGAAGGCCGGGTTATCGAAACGCCGACGGAGATGTTTGTCCGGGTGGCGAGATTCATAGCCGAGGCGGATCGTCTTTATGGCGCCGATGACGACAAAGTCGATCAGGCCGCCCAGAAGTTTTTCGATATCATGGCCGATCTGGATTTCATGCCGAATTCCCCGACGCTCATGAACGCCGGTCGCAAGCTGGGCCAGCTTTCGGCTTGTTTCGTGCTGCCGGTGGGCGATTCGATGGAGGACATTTTCGAGGCTATCAAGCAGTCGGCGATTATTCACAAATCGGGCGGCGGGACCGGTTTTGCTTTCTCGCGGCTGCGACCGCGCAACTCGATTGTCGCCTCAACATCGGGGGTGGCTTCCGGGCCGGTCTCGTTTATGAAGGCGTTCAACGCGGCTACCGAGACGGTTAAACAGGGAGGTACGCGCCGAGGGGCCAATATGGGCATTCTCCAGGTGGATCATCCCGACATCGAAGAGTTCATCTCGTGCAAAGATGATGTCGGCGAAGTGACTAATTTCAATATCTCGGTGGGGATCACGGATGCTTTCATGGAGGCTCTCAAGAACGAAACCACCTACCCGCTCTTTGATCCCCATACCGGTCAGACACTTGTTCGGGACGGTGAAGAAGTTCGTCTGGAAGCGCGGCGGGTTTTCGGCGATATTGTCAGTCACGCCTGGCAGACGGGAGAGCCGGGGGTGATATTTCTGGACCGCATGAACGAGCGGAATCCGACTTCGCCGTTTGAGACTATCGAGGCTACCAATCCTTGCGGTGAGCAGCCGCTGCCGCCGTATGATTCCTGTAATCTGGGTTCAATCAACGTATCGCGGTTCGTACTCGAGCCGTTTCCGGAGGATTACACGATCAATGAGCCCGGCAAGGGGATCGACTGGGATCGGCTGGCATCGGTAATACATACAGCGGTCCATTTTCTGGATAATGTCATCGATCAAAATAAATACCCTATCGGAGAAATCGAAGAACAGACTCGCAAGAACCGGCGCATCGGGCTTGGCGTTATGGGCTGGGCGGATCTCCTGGCCCGGCTGCGGCTGCCGTATGACAGTGAAGAAGCGCTGACGCTGGCGGAAGAGGTCATGAGTTTTGTCGAGAACGAAGCCCGCAACCAGTCCTCGGAGCTGGCTAAGACGCGGGGGAAATTTCCTAATTGGGAGAACTCGGTTTATGCTCGCGACAATGTCGCGATGCGCAACGCCACAGTGACCACCATCGCCCCGACCGGTACGATTTCCATAATAGCGGGGTGTTCCTCCGGGATCGAGCCGTTTTATGCCATTGCCTACCAACGCAATGTTATGGACGGTACTCGCCTGACCGAACTCAATCCGCTCTTCAAGGCGATCGCCGAGGAGGGGGGGTTCTATTCGGACGAATTGGTCGCGACTGTTGCTTCGGAACGCTCCCTCAAGAGTATTGACGGTATTCCCGATCACGTTAAGGCGGTTTTTCTGACGGCGGCCGATATCGCCCCGGAGAATCATATCAGAATGCAGTCCCAGTTCCAGAAGCACTGTGACTCCTCGGTGTCAAAGACCATCAATTTCGCCGAATCCGCCACGAAACAGGACGTTTATCAGGCGTTTACACTGGCATACGAGCTGGGATGCAAAGGCGTAACTATTTATCGCGACAACTCCCGCCCCAATCAGGTACTCTCCACAGGAAAAGGCAAAGCCGAGCAGGTGAACGCGACTCCGAAGGAGGTTGAAGAGCGGCCGGCGATGTTACAGGGGATTACCGAGAAGATCCGGACCGGCTACGGCAACCTGTATGTGACTATCAATGTTAAGGATGGTCAACCGTTTGAGGTCTTCGCCCATATCGGCAAATCCGGTTACACGACCATGGCGGATACGGAGGCCATTTGCCGTCTCATATCGCTGGCTCTGCGTTCGCACGTGCCGGTGGAGGCGGTGATTAAGCAGCTTCGAGGAATCGGCGGTTCCAGCCAGACCTTTTCCGGGGGCAGCAAGATATTCTCGATTCCGGACGCCATTGCGCAGATTTTGGACAGGCATTTCGGGGAACCTAAGACTATGAATTCCAAAGAGGATCAGGGGGGTGATATCTGCCCGGAGTGTAATGGGCGCTTGTTTTTCGAGTCGGGCTGCTTCTCCTGTTCATCTTGCGGTTATTCCACCTGTTAAAAATGCCGATATAAAATATGATGTCATGCGTCGCGAGCCCTGGGCTCGTGACGAGGAAAGTCAGGACCGCCAGAGCCCTGACCTACTGTGTAACAAGGACACCGTATGCCCGAATTGATACCGGCCGGGAAGACGTCGCTGGTTCGCAAAGGACCCTCGCCGTTGCAGGTACAGACGGAATACGCCAACCGTCCGTACCCGCGCATCACGACCACTATTCTGAGCGATGGTCAGGTGCTGCATAAGATCGAGAAGAAGCTCGAACGAGCGGTTGAGAGCGAAGAAGAGCAGACCCGGACCGAGTTGATCATTCAGCGGCAACACGAAGAGGTGGAGCTGTTCATTCACCAAAACGGATTTCTCGCCGTCGAGCCCGTCTCGGCTTCCGGCCCAGAGGGCTCGCTTCCCGGGGAATCGGATTTAGCCGGACCTTCGGCAACATCGACCGTCACGCCCGAGATAGTGCTGCATCAGCCGCTTTCGGAAAAGTTTGCGTCGATCGCCGGTTTCGAGCACGTCTTTGAATTGGACAATGACGGTCATTTCAAGAGCGAGCACGCCGCCGGGCAGTTCAAGAAGAGATTCGGCTCGCTCTACAAATCAGTGCCGGAAATCATCGAGGTCTTTCCTGCCTGCTCGGACGATCCCGCCACTCGCGAAAAGGGCGTTTACGAAGTCGAGCGGGAGCGGCTGTATCTGGCTTCCACCGGTAGCCAATGCTATTTCATCACCATTGTTCCTCCGGCCGAGAAAGCGGATTACGAGAAGTCGATCGGGGAGTTGATACTCGAGGAGTAGAGCGTCAGCTGATTTGATTGTAATTGTTCGTGTGGCGGCGCCGACCGGGTCGCCGCCCGACGTCGTTTCCCCTCCCTACTTTCCTGTACCAATTTTCCACTTGTACGAACGCGACGTGGTCGTATATTGAGTATGTAGATGTCTTTGTTCGAATGGGCGGTTCGGCGCCGCCGTGGAGCGAGGGTAGGGATCATAAACAACGCAATTTACATACCGGAGCGGGAGGGAGAGGTGAAGAGCCGCGGGTATGAGATCCCGCGCTAGTAGATGGTAAGTTGGGGCAATACGCAACGAGAGTCATGCGAAGTGGAGTCAGAACATGAAGCCGGTCTGAAACATCAATAAACCGAACTTACACGAAGCTTGACTTCCGGTTGTTCTTGACTACTATGAGAACATGCTTCAGCTTCTCATAACGATTCCGAGTTCGAATCCGAAGTCGCTGTCTCTCTCAATACCGGCCTACTTCGATCGGCGCTGCAGCGCTTAGTCCGGGAACCGGAGACAGAACCGTGAGGCCAAATCGGATAGCCACCCGTCTGCAAACCCTGCCGGTTCCTCGGCTGCCGTTCTATGCCCTGCTTCTGCTCGTGGCCGCTGGAGTGATTGTCAAATGCGCCTGGGTGGGTGACGACGGCTTTATCACATTTCGCACAATTGAAAACTTCGTGAACGGCTTCGGCCTCACCTGGAACATCGCCGAGCGCGTCCAGACCTATACTCACCCCCTATGGATGATCATCCTGACAGTGCTTCGACTGGTCACCGGAGACGTACTTGTTACTTCGATAATAATATCCATACTGTTCACCATCGCCGCCATTGCCATCGTCATTTTTCGCATTGCCGATAAATATATGACAGCTGTGTTCGTTGTGCTGTCATTGATTTTTGTCCAAATCATTCATAGATTTCTCCACTTCCGGACTAGAGAATCCCCTGGCGTTTCTCCTGATGGCGTGGATCGTATCTGAGCTGTACACACACCACGTTAATCGGATGCCGTTGTTTCGGTTTTCCCTGATGGGATCGTTGCTGGTGCTGACCCGACTTGATCTGGTACTGTTTATTTTGCCCGTCTTTGCCTACGTCTGGTACAGTCGACGATCGCTCAACAGCCTGAAGATTATACTCGCTGGTTTTGCACTATTGTGGCTCTGGGAGTTGTTTTCTGTCCTGTACTATGGATTCCCGTTTCCCAACACCGCTTATGCCAAACTGAATACAGGAATTCCCAAGGAGGATCTGCTGGTACAAGGGGGATACTATCTCTGGATTACTGTACGCGAAGATCCCTTGATTTTTGTTATCTTGTTCTTCGCGGCTTTCCTTGCCTTTTATCGCAAGGATACTAAGAGCAAGCTGATGATTACGGGCATCGGGGTCTATCTGGCATACGTGATTTATATCGGCGGTGATTTTATGATCGGGCGGTTCCTGTCGGTTCCCTATTTTGTGGCCATCTGCGTAGTGGCCCGTTGTATGACTCTGCACAGATGGACTGCTGTTCCACTTCTACTGGTGCTAGTGTCCTGCGTCTAACACTTCTTTACATTTCAACTGGGCATTTGGGGGCTGCCAGAAATTGTTCTCAGTTGCTAAGACGCGGCGTTTCATGTGCTTTTGTGCGACCATGTTAAGTCAAGGTCATTTTAACAACGTAAAGACATTTATGACGCACTACACTAGTTGTCGGACTTCTGGCCGAACGAAACCCGGTGACAGCCTGCATTGATTACAGGTTTAATTACGACTTCCAAGAAGATGTCAATACGAGACACGGCGTTGTTGATGAACGCGCCGTCTATTTTCTGAGGTACGGGTTGATACCCAATATTACCGGAAAATCACCGGACAGTTTACTGACACAGTCGCCTCCGTCGCGAACGGCAACCCAGCCTGCTAATGATACTTCGGTTGTTGTTCCGCGCTGGGCCATAGGATACGTGGGCTACAGTTCCGGACCACATACCCATATACTCGACCTGTTGGGTTTAGGTGACCCGCTGCTGGCTCGTTTACCCATCTCTATAGCGGACTGGCGCCCCGGGCACTACGAGCGGACACCGCCGTTCGGCTATCAGGAGACCCTCGAGACCGGAGAAAATGTCATAGTGGATAGCAATCTGGCTCGGTATTATGACCGACTGTCCATGATCATTCGAGGCAAGATATTCTCGTGGAAGAGGTTGGTAACTCTCATGAAGTTCAATTTAGGCGCGTACAATGACTATCTTGATGATTATCTCCACCCGCCCATACGCCACATATCCGCCCGCGAGCTTTATGTGGAAGTGAAAGATCCGAAGGACTGGAAGCAGGACGATATTGCGGTCGTGCCCTCCTCAGGCATGATTGTTCGTTTTGACAGCCTGCGTCATGCCGCCAGATTGGAAGTGGCCTGCGAGAGAACCGACACATACCAGCTGACTTTCTTCTCTGACAGTCTGGCACTCGGCTCAACAGTGCTTCCGAAGTCCGAGAGTTTTGTTAAACGAGACCACTTGCAGCTGCATACGGCTACAATCCCCGATGAGGCCCGAGCACGGGGCTTCAATCAAATCGAAATTGTACCGGTCAGCGGCGATGGTCTCTATCGCTGCGGGCATTTACGATTGCTGGACGAGTAGGCCCCGGCTGCCGGACGAGTTATCACGCCCCAAAGGTTAGCCACGCCCCAAGTAGTCGTGACTTACTCAGGCGTTGTGCCGAACGAGTCTTTAGACTCGCCGGAGTCCGAATGGGCACACAGACTCGAGGCTGTCTAAAACACATCAGCCGTGAATTTGTAGATCTCGGCGTTCTTGTCCTTGTAGCTGGTTCTCGGCACGCCGGCTTTCAGACAGGTTTGTTCCAGGAACTCGGTCAGACCCCATTCGTTCTCGGTGGCCACCTGCGGCAGAAGTAAGCCGGAATGAAAGTCGAGCTTGACCATCAGACCGTGGCAACCGACCCCGATATTTCTCAAATCATGAACTCGCTCCAGCGGACTGAGCACCGAGATGACGATATCCAGATACTCGAAGTCATCCATCGTAATCGGCTGAAAGCGCGGATCCTCGAACGCAGCCGCCACGGCCATTTCGGCAATAGTCTTGTAGAGTGGCTGATTGGCGCGGATTTGACCGATACAGCCGCGCAACACCCCGTGCAGCTTGATGGTCACAAACGCCCCGCTCTTTCGTTCCAGAGATTGATTTGACGGAGGGGAGTACTCGTCCCCCATCAGGCGGGCGCCGATCGCTTCTTTGGCAATTCGGTGCAGGAGCTGCTTGTCCTCTTCGGACAGCTCTCTCTTACGAGCCGGTTGCGCCGCCGGAGTGCCCACCGTCGGTGATTTCGCCTTCGGTTCCTTCTCTCCCAGAAACACGGCCGACAGGTATCCGACCACCTCGCTGAAATCACCGGTTGTCTCGCCTGATGTCGTGTACTGTATGAATTGGGCTTTCCGGCCGCCCAATCGCCGGGTGGCAATCATGGCCGCCGCAATCGGCCCCCCGCCGCAAGCTTCCCCTTTGCCCGCTTCAAGCTTCCGCATCAGCAGATCCGAATCATATTGCTCTACCGCCTTGCGGATTTCCCCGTCCAGACGCCGGGCCGTCTCCTCATTGTGGAAATGAGAGAGATCGCTGGAAGCGATTATGAGGCTATTAGTGTCTTTCAGCGCCGACCCCAGAACTTCCCCCAAAGCACGCACTGAATCTATTTCCTGATCGCCCATGACGATCGCCACGAGCTTGAATTTCCCCAACACGACCTGCAAAAAGGGCAACTGCACCTCCAGAGCATGTTCTCCCCGGACCGATCCGGTAGCATGACCCATTTTGGAGCAATACACCGATGGATTAATAGTCGAGATGCGGTTTGACAATTCATGGTCCGTCTCGACCACCCCCAACGGCGTTTCATAACCATCTCCGCCGTAAACCGCCGATCCTTGAAAGAAGACCGTATGCGAAGGCGAAATCACGACAACGGTATCGAATTCCCGCCCTTCCAGCAGTTTGTAGGCGCGGGCGGCGGTCCGGCCGGAATAGGGATATCCGGCATGGGGCACCACCAGCGCCAGGGGATAACCGTCAATGGGGACCTTGTCGACGGCTGCAAACATGGAAGCTATGGCCTTGGTGAGGTCTCCCGGAGATCCGGGATAAAACGATCCGGCCACGGCCGGTTTTCGGATTTCTTTATGTACCGGTGACATGTTTTCGAAAGACTCCTCTTGCTTGACGCTCGGGACTGGATCGGCCGAGGCTCTGGTAAGACCTTTTCCTCCGTTAGAGACTGTTCTCTGCCGGCCGGACAGTCCTTCTCTATTATCCAACTATTCTACCCAGTATTTCGGTAAAAGTCAATTTGATCGCACAGTTTGCTCGACATTCTTTGCTGTCGTCAGAGACGAAAGATGGGCAGTGTTCCTCAAAGCCTCTTAAATCGCACTTTACAAAATGCCGTTTCCTAACAATTGTCTAACTTGCCGGACATCGGACAGAGGCGTATTTTGTCCGAAAGATCGTCAACAAGGAATCAGATAATTCTTAGGTGATAACGAAATGGCAGATGTTACACGATATTCGGTGATGAGCATTGCAATCGCTCTCGTTTTCGCATTGGTCGCTGTACTTTTGACAGGTGGGAGTTGTTCAGGAATATCGGGGCAGAAAAGCGACACTAAACTGATAGTCGTTATCGTGGTGGATCAGATGCGACCCGATTACTTGAAGCGGTTCGAGCCTTATTTTACCGGCGGTTTCGCGCGGTTGCTCGACGAGGGAGCTGTATTCCCCAACGCGTACCATGAACATGCCATGACGGCAACGGCGGTCGGTCACGCTACTATCGCGACCGGCATGCTGCCGGCCCACCACGGCATTGTCGCCAATGGCTGGTACGACCGCGATGAACGAAGAGAAGTGTACTCGTGTCAGGACGAACGTTCTAAGATTGTCGGCTACCCCAATTTGGAAGGCCGGTCGCCGCGACGTATGCTGACTCCGTCAGTCGGTGACCTTCTCAAGAAAAAACACCGCGGATCAAAGGTCTTTTCGGCCGCACTCAAGGACCGCGCCGCCATTTTCATGGGTGGTTTCGAAGCTGACGCTGCCTATTGGTATAACCGCGACGATGGCCGGATGATATCGTCGGAGTTCTACCTGGAATCGTATCCGGAACGGGTCGATTCGTTCAATTCATCCGGCTATGTTGAGCAGTTCAGGGAGGAAGGTTGGGAAAAGGGGTTCTCCGATTCGGTTTACGCCGTATCTCGGACAGACGAATTCCACACGGAATATGATTCCGTACACACGGCCTTTCCCCATCCGTTCGACACAGTTTCGGAAGGTGTTCAGGATCGGTACTACTACGAGTTGTACTATACGCCGTTCAGTGACAAAATGGTTCTGGAGTTCTCTAAGCTGGGGCTGATTGAGCACGCACTGGGTCAGGACGGCGTTCCCGATCTGCTGCTCGTCGGCTGCTCCGCCGCTGACCCTATCGGACATCGCTACGGGCCGTTCAGCCACGAAGTCCAGGACTACTATCTGCGTCTCGACCAATACCTGGCTGACTTTTTCGCATTCGTGGACAGTACAGTCGGTAAGGAGAACTACCTGACCGTCCTGACATCGGATCACGGAGTCCTGCCTTTACCGGAACATCTCCTGGCCGAAGAAAAAGATGCCGGCCGAGTCTCTCTGGATGACGTCAGAAGGGAGATGCTGGAGATCGGGCAGGAGGTATCTGACAAACTGAAGCTTCCCGAAAACGTCATTGACGAGGCCGGGTATGATGTACGTTTCAAGTTCGAAGTAGCCACGGCTTACGACTTCACGCCGGGGATAATCATGAATTTGGTGGCGGACAAGCTGCGGACCCTGCCGTACATCGAAGATATCATTCTGACTACCGATTTGGCGCCGGACGAGATTCAGCAACGGCCGTACAGGAAATTGTATCAGAACAATTACTGTGAAAGCCGGGGACCGGACTTGTTTATCCGCTTCAAGCCTAATTACCTGGTCACGAATGACTACGCCGGTACCACGCACGGTTCACCGTATCAATACGACACGCAGGTACCACTCATATTCTCCGGAAAAGGAATCAAAACTTTCATGTTCGCCGATTCGGTCCGCTCAGTCGATATCGCTCCGACCATTCTGGACCTCGTGGGAGATTCGGATTCAACGGAATTCGATGGCTGGTCGTTGGCGTCAAGGCTGGTCAGGTAACCGCTTCTTGAACATATAGCAACCTGTCTCTGCGCCCCTTAACTGTTTGCCGGCGGAAAACACCCCGATGTTACGTATCGTCTCTCAATGTGGCACCGGTTCCGATATCTCGGCCACAGTAGCGGCACGACAACAGTGATTTCTGGATTCGCTTGCCACAATAAGGACAGGTTTGATTTGAAGCTCGATAGAGGTCTATGAGCAACCAGAGGATCAGCGACGGAATATAGAAGTAGAGCATAATACGAAGCGGCAGGATCATAGTCCCGCCCAGCAACAAGGCCAGGCCGGCGAAAACCAGGAACGATAAGATAGCCGCGTTCTTGTCGCCGGTCATCTTGCGGAAAATCGCATTTGAGGCTCTGGTGAGGAGAAAGGTGATCAGCAGAGCCGAGATGTAGAAGACCAGAAAGCTCACAGGGTAATGAATACGGCGGCGTATCGGTCGATGCAAGTCAAAACCCTCAATCCACCCGGTTGACACTTTATCCGGTCTTGGAAGACTCCGATTCGGTTGATGCGGCAGGTCCTGCGAATCCGCACCAGTGGATTCGTGAGACCTGCCGCTTCTATCTTCCAGCGAGTTACGTGTCAGGCCACAATCCGGTTGCCACGGGATCAGGACTTGTCACAACAGTAACTGAGTTTTCTGAAAGGTAACTGATTACTTATCCGCTGCATCAATGCCATGGGCCGACAAACTGATTGATTGGAATCACAACTGTGCCTATCTTGGGCCATATCTGCAACTCTGAATAACCGTTTCTGAGATACAACGGAGGAAAAATGACACGCGGCGATAGGTGGAAGAAGTTCTTTCAGGAGAAAGGCTGGATTGATGATGACGTCATTCGGGGCCAAGACGGCGCCAAACTAGCAGTTTCGGTGGGTAGATGTGATCCGGAAGGCCGTGGCTCTTGTACGTACGAAACCGGGATATACCTTAAGGATCGCGATATTCTCTGCACCGAGACCAGGTCCGGAACCGTCTTCTTTCAGTGGGATGATATTGTCCAGGTGGTGCTGGAAGATCCGAAGCAGAAGAAGGGATGGCTCTAGGTAGTGACGATGATCCGGCCTCAATCAGTGTCGAGATGCATCAGGTCACAATCCCGATGACACGGGATCAAGACCTGTCGCAACGGCATACGCAATGCCGTCATAGACTGTGGGCCGGTCTCAATTTAGTTAGAAACTGGTAAGGCATTGGAATGTACAAACACAAGCTCATGTTGTTAATCGAGAAACCTGCTTGATCGTATGAAGAAGTTACTCTGTAGTCTGTGTATATTGGCTTTGACGGTCTCCGTTGAGGGTGCTTCGTTGTTCATCCCGATGGATGAAGTCCAGACGGATCACTTGAAGGCCTACGGCGTCGTCTATCAAGCACTGGACAAAGGGCATCAGGGGCAGTGGCTCTTGAACTACCGTGGCGGCTCGTTTCTGGTCGATTACGCCCAGGAAGTCGCGGACCTCTGTCTCCTGATGGGCGTCACAGCCGAGAAGATCACCCAGGGCCAGGAGGCCGATATTTATCGTCAGATCGAAGTCGAGAACATGGAGCGGGTCGAGCTGGAAAAAGCCCCGGCAATCGCTGTCTATTCGCCGCCTTCGGCGCAACCTTGGGATGACGCCGTGACGCTGGCACTGTCGTACGCGGAGATCCAGTACGATATTCTCTGGGATGAAGAGGTCCTGACCGGCGGATTGGATGAGTACGATTGGCTCCATTGTCACCATGAAGACTTCACCGGGCAGTACGGTAAGTTCTATGCCGCCTTCCGGAATCAGCTCTGGTATCAGTCCGATGTCCGCACTAACGAAGAACTGGCCACCCGGATGGGCTACACCAAGGTTTCCGACATGAAGCTCGATGTGGCCCGGACGATATACGATTATGTCCGACGCGGCGGGTTTTTGTTCTCCATGTGCTCGGCGCCGGAAACAATCGATATCGCGCTGGCCGCCACGAATGTGGATATCGTGCCTCAGGAATTCGACGGTGACCCCGTGGATCCCAATGCGATGGAATCGCTGGACTATTCGCTGACTTTCGCTTTCGAGAATTTCACCCCGACCTTTGACCCGATGCTCTACCGTCATTCCGACATTGACACCTATCCGGATCGGATGGTGCGTTTCGTACAGCCCGAAGAAGACTTTTTCTTCCTGTTCGATTTCGCCGCCAAACTCGACCCGGTTCCGACTATGCTGGTGCAGAACCATGTCAGCACAGTGGGCGGCTTCATGGGCCAGACGACCGGATTTCGGAAGTCCCTTTTGAAGGATTTCGTCACGATACTGGGGCAGCCGGACAATTTCGATGAAGTACGCTATATTCATGGGGCTCTCGGCCGCGGGACGTTTACGTTTCTGTCCGGCCATGATCCGGAAGACTACCGTCACATGGTCCACGACCCGCCGACGGATCTTTCTCTGTACAAGAACTCGCCGGGCTACCGGTTGATATTGAACAACGTCTTGTTCCCTGCCGCGAAGCGGAAGGAGCGGAAGACGTAAGGGCAGCCAGTAGGTCCTAACTCCTGCAGATCGGACACCCCGATATCGTAGGGGCGACCCTACGTGAGCGCCCTCCAAACGAGCGACCATGTCGGAATTCTCGTGATTGGGTGACCACATGGGGTCGCCCCTACATTCGTGCGCGGTAGATGTCCACATCTGCCGTCATTCCTTGTTCCCAAGTTGCACTTGGGAACGGCTGGATTCCCGCCTTCGCGGGGATGACAAAGTCGAGGGGCAGCCTGACCGCGCTCAGCCTGGCAACGCTTGCGGGCTCTATTACGCAAGATTTACCTTTATCCTTCCCCACCTTCCGCCTATCTTGATCAAGAACAAAACTGGAGGAAGCATATGTTCATCGGCATGCTGTTGATTCTAATCGGAGTGGTGATGTTTCTGGATCATCTCGGCTACTTGCCGGGCGACGTTTGGGACTACATCCTCCCCCTGGCTCTCGTCGCGCTGGGAGCCTCGATGGTGTTCAAGAACAAAAAATACTTCTAGCTCCCATGCCCGTCCGAGAGCCATTCTACTTCGATCCCTACGCCACGGGCTCGGAAGTGTTCCTGGGACCGACCGAGGCCCAACTGATGGAGTTGGCCTGGGCGGAAGGGGGGCTGACGGTCAAGAGAGCGCTGTTTCTGCTCGGCCCGAAATCTGACCGCGCCTACACCACAATCATGACCGTACTGAACCGCCTGACCGAAAAGGGATTGTTGAACCGTGAGAAAACCGGACGCTTTTTTACCTATTAGGCGGCAATTGATAAAGAGACATTTTTGTCCAAACGAAGAAATGTGGTGCTGTCCTGCCTGGAACGGAACTTCAAGAAACGCAAGAAGTAAGGTCGGGCGCGTGAATACCTTGCGCAAAGGACCTGTTTTGTTTATATTATCCCCGGTAAGAGTAGTGTTCAAATATCCCCTCCAATTGTGTAGGTGAATTAGAGGGTAGGTACATCATGGTTACTGGTCAACGGGTCCCGGAATCGAGGACATATAAACTAGAAAAACTACTCAGCGAAAACAACTTGTGCCAGTCCTGGCAGGCCGTTAATCGGACTACCGGGCAGGTATGCTTCGTCAAGACGCCGGTCATGGATTCCACTGTCGACATCAAAGTCAGGGAAAACATCCTGGAGCGGTCGTATGCCAATCAGAAAAAGCTCACCGACAATCTGGTTCTGAAAGCCGTCAATAAGCGGCGAGAGAACGGCCGCCTTTACATCGAATATCCCTTTCTTGATACCCGGTACTGGCAGTCGATGACGCCGGAACTGTTCTGTACCACTTATCGCTCTTGTCTCGACGAACTCCTCATGATCAGTGATTTCGTCCACAACTTCGGACTGGTCCATTGTGACCTGAAGCTCAGCAATTTCCTGATCAGACACGATGTCGAAAAGCCCAGGCTGTTACTGGTGGATCCGGATTTCCTTTGCGTTGAAGGCACGACTCCTCATGGTATCCTCTTTGGCACCCCCGACCACATCGCCCCGGAAATCCTTGCCAATGACCGCATCTACACCCAATCGGACAATTACTCCATCGGGGTGTCACTCCAGCAATGCCTGGATTACTTCCAATCGGAGAAAAGAGGTTCCGGAGATTGCGACTGGTTTCCGGTTGATCACTTCAATGAACTCATCGACGCACTAACCAACCGCGAGCCTCTCCTTCGAGAACGCCTCCTTATTCATGCCGCCTACCGGAGCCAGCTTCTGGACGAAACCATTTTCGAAGCCGTCAACCGTCGTCTCCTGAAGACATGTCTCTCTGCCCATCTACAGGCTGAGGGCAATGGCAATTCCCAAGATCACGTTGATTTCCAAGCGGTCTTGCGTGATGACTGCCGAATCCATGGCCTGCCCTCGGAGGTCATGTCGGAGCTGTCTGATTGCTATTCTCTGAACCCCGACGCTGTTCTCGATTTAATGCAATCGGTGATAGATAGCAGTAAGGTGGAACGTTTCGGCGACTATTGGCACGTCAGGGTCCCTGATGCCGGGATGCCAAAGGTGCTGACACAATTGGATCGTATCCGTGGCAACAACTCCATTCTGGCCCGACTGCTCTCACGAGAATCTGAGGTGGACACCAACGAACTCGTTCGCGAAGGTCTGCAGAACAGGTCGGAAGACAAGCCTACTCGCTCGTACCACCTTTTGGTTGAAGCCGAGAAGAGACTCAGTGATCAACAGGGACAGAACTCTCGAAAGTTGCAGGTTCAGGTGTTGGAGGCATTGACGGCCCTGACGAAACGGTTTAACCGCCCACAGCAGGCTTTCCAATACTGCCGTCGGCTGTTGAGCCTCGCTGATGAAGCGGATAGGCACAGCTTCTCGATGTACGATCTGACCCGCTTCAAGTATTCTATGGGTGAAATCAATGATGCCCTGCAGATAATCGAAGACGGCTTGAGGGAAAAGTACTCTCCTGACAGCGAAGAGGGACTGCGTCTGCGACGCATGAAAGGCTGGATCCTGGGGTTTCGAGGCGAAACCAGTGCTGCCGCAGATGAACTGACGGCCGTACTCGACTCGTCGCTGGGGAACCAGTTCTATGAGATTACCATACTGGCGCAGTACAGTCTGGGTATAATCTGCTGGCAAAGCGGCCGATTCACCGAGGCTGTCGAGTACCTGCAGGCGGCGATACGGACGGCCGAGGAATCCGACGCTTATCACCTGATGATATCGCCGGTATCAGGTCTGGCCAACTTGTACTATGAGCTCGGCGAATGCAGCCTGGCCGTAAAATATGGAAAGAAAGTGTTCAATCTGGCGAAAACCGCAGATCAAAGCGATCGGCTTGCACACACAGCTTCGGTTCTGGTTTTGGCCTATGTTCGACTAGCTGATTTTCGTAAGGCCGAATACTGGTTGGAACGATACCGCAGCTTCATTTCAGAATCCACCGGTATTGAAGCCGTATACATCTACTACTTAATGCGCGGCTACATGTCTTTGAACAGAGGTGACCCGAGCGGCGCCGTGGCCAACCTGCTCAAGGGCCATGAGCTGGAACGATCCGGAGTCAGCCTGCGTAACTCAGGGAAGTACAGCCACAATTTCGCCGAGGCTGCCTTGCAACAGGGAGAGTCTCTGCGCTGCCGCAAGTACGTGGAGATCGGACGAAGCCAATTCCTGCCATCGCGTGACTTTGCCTCGCTTCAGGAACTGGAATTTCTGGCCAAACTGGAACGGCACATTTACGGTTCTGAAAAACTCGACCATGACTTGACCAGGCAGTTGGATAAGCTTGTGGAGCACAACTGCGTCTATTATGCAGCCATGTCATATTTCCATATCCTGCTGTCATGTCCCGAAGAAATCCGTCGCGCCGCCGCCGAAAGTGTCAAACCCATTTGGACTCGGATAACCCGGGATAAGGTCCCCCTGTTTCAGGCAGTCGTCACATTGAGGGAAGGTCTGAGTGACACGCCGGGTGAAGGCGGAGAGTGGATAAACATCCTCAAGCAGGTGTACAGCCTGCTCAACCGGTCCAGTAACCACTTTTTCGCCATGCTGGTGTCCGAACGTATTGCCGATGAGTATACCCGGCTGTCGCTAAATCGATTCACGCAGAAGTTCCTGATTCAGGCCAATAGACATGCCGAAGCTCTCAACAACACGGTCTATTCCAAGAGGCTGAAGGAAAGACTTCATGCTCTCTCTTCTGATGTTCAGAACCAAACCAGCATAATCGAATCACTCCACGACATTTCCAGGATCCTGGCTGACGTCGGCGACTATGACAAAACGCTGCATACCTTGGTGAATTTCGCCGTAGACCAGACCGGGGCGGAACGAGGCGTGTTATTGTTGCGAGTCGGCAGCGGTGTCAAAAGGAAACTGCGAGTCGCGGCCTACGTCAATTGTGACGACAAGAGCCTGACGGATATCCGAGATTTCAGCATGAGTGTTATGCAGAGGACAATTGAAGACAAGAACCCGCTGACAATCAACAATGCGCTCTCTGATAAACGAACTAAGAACTACGAAAGCATCATTTTGCACAACGTCCTTTCCGTTACCACCGTACCGCTCATCACCGATGACGATGTTGTCGGGGTACTTTATCTGGACCACCACTGTATACCGTCGGTTTTCCATCAGGACGATCTCCTGTTTATTCAGGCTATTGCGAATTTTATCGGTTATGTCCTGAACTCTGTTGAAGATTTCAAGGCTCTCCGTTTGATCAACCGCGAATTAATCAATGAGCTGAAGAACGTCGGCGGTCACAATGAGTTCGTGACTCAGGATGAAGACATGCTGAAATTGCTCCAGGAAATGCGCGACCTGGCGTCATCGAAAGTTCCCGTGCTGATTACCGGTGAAAGCGGTACGGGAAAGGAGATCCTGAGTAAAATACTGCATAAAGAGAGCCCGCGAAAAGACAAGCCTCTCATTAGATTCAATTGCACTTCAGTGCACGAAGGCATAGCCGAGGCCGAACTGTTTGGTGTCCAACGAGGAGTGGCCACGGGCGTCCAACCACGAGAGGGTAAGTTCGAGGCTGCCGACGGGGGAACGATGTTCCTGGACGAGATTGGCGATATGCCACTGTATATCCAGGCAAAGGTGCTGCGCGTTCTGGAGTACCAGGAGTTTGAACGTGTCGGCAGCAACACCACCCAGTTCATTGACACCCGGTTCATCTATGCCACGAACAGAGATCTCCGGGTGATGGTTGACGAGGGGACTTTTCGCAAAGACCTCTACTATCGGGTCGCCAGATTCACCGTGGAAACGAAGTCGTTGAGGGAGAGACCGGGTGATATCCCGCTCCTCGTAAGGCATTTTACGCGAATTTTCACGGATCCGGGGAACCCACCCCGATTCAGTGACACAGTGATAAAGATACTGACTCTTTACCACTGGCCGGGAAACGTTCGTGAATTGAAGAATCTGGTAGAGAGGTTCTGCCTGAGTTACTCAGGTCGGCCCGTTCGCGTCCGAGATCTCCCACTGGAAATCCAATCTTCTGCCTTCGGAAAGGCCGGGAATACCAAAGAACTGGAGTCTATCGAGAAGGCTATTATCGAAGAGACCCTTCTGGCTGTGAACTGGAACCAATCTTCCGCAGCGAGACAACTTAATATGACTCTGTCAGCGCTTCGAAGAAGAATCAAAAAATACAATATCAGAAGACACCGCTAACCCACCACTCCTCCTTTATTGGGGCTTCCCGGTAATTGCCCGACAAGGCGATAACCCGTTCTTTTATATGTAGTTAGAAAAACGCCACCACCGGCCGACAATTCCAGAAGCTCACCCGCGGTCAATTGTGCCCTGATCTGGCCCTCCTAATTACCTCTATGTCAAACACTTAGGTAGCATCTGCTGGAATCACTCCTTCCGGCACCGGGTTTGTTTTAGCCCTCACCGTGGTCAAAACATGAACGGAGAAGGAGGAAAAGATGAGCAGAAATCGATCAACATTGGCTCTCTGTTGCTACTGCGTGGTAGCGCTGATGGTAAGCCTATTGGGATCAACAATCCTGCCGCCCGGAGCGTTAGCCGAAGGCGGCGGAACGGCACCACCACCGGATGGTGACCCGGATGACACTAGCGGTACCGGTGACTGCTATCCGGACGAACCGTCAGACACTGAGTCAGAAGAGATTTCAATTTCGGAGTCCCTGCGAATCATATATATGGTGCTGGTGACTATCTAATGGTCTGTGGACCTTGAAGAAGCGGTTTTCTCATGACAAGAGCCAAGACTATTATAAGGATAATTAATCTCCTGCTACACCGAAGTACGGTGCAGTTCTCGGATATAGCGAAGATGGCTGAAGTCAGCCCGCGCACTGTCTACAGAATAGTCAACGACATTTCGGAGTCGGGCATTCCGATAGTCTACGACAGGGAATACAAATCGTACCGAATTCTGTCCGGTTATAACATCGATCTCAACGACATAAGCCTGCATGACACATTGCTGATCTACATTGCCCTCCTGTCTTTGAAACAGCGAGTTAACGAGGAGTACGGCAAGGAGATAGCAGAGGTTGTCCGGAAACTTAGCGTGAGACAGCCGCAGGCAGTAGATGATATCCTGGGAGAATTGGTGTCAAACGGCATTTCGGCAAAACCAAAAGACGATCTCTCGAGCTTTATTTCTCGAATTGTGACAAAGGTCGCGGTAGTTCTTAGCGGCAAACTACGACTCATAACCAACTCCAAAGACAATGGGAAACAACAACTTACAATGTCCAACCCGAGCTTGAAATACAAGGGAGAGTGGTTCATTCAAGGCACCACCAACACCAAACACAAAGAAATCAAATTGTCAAAAGTACTGAGAGCAAAAGTCGTCCAATAATATGCTGATTTTACCAAAAAATAGAGGAGTTACTGACAAAAATCGTCAGTATTTTCACATATATTCAGTCTTAGATATCAGAAGAAGAGGGGTTGAAGGTCTAAAGGGGGATCCAAGGGGTGAGAGGGTGGTATTATTAAGGGGAAGGGCAGGAGGCGGCAGGAGGGGCTAGGAAACTGCCGAGGGGTTCCCGCCCTTACACCCTCTCTAATTTACAATCACCAAACTCATTTATGGCTATATCCCTTAATGTTTCCATATACTACTTGAAAGATAATACAAAAAGCTGAAAAATCAAACATAAATTCAGCTAATTTTCAAGAATATTACCCTTCTTGTCTGCGGGCCCACTTCACTGCAACAGCCACACTCAAAAAGAGCATCGAAACCTGGCCGGGAATTAAGACCGTCCAGTCTCGCCGGCTCGTGAAGCTACCCAACCAGCTCCACCGTGACATCGCCGAGACACTTACCGTTAGCTCTGATTTCTAACCGGTGCGGACCCGGGTGATGTCTCCGAGTACTGATGTTTTTGAACGGGTGACGAATCGTCAAATCCAGCGTGGCTCCGGCCACGAGCTCCTTTTCCCCCAGCTTGAAAATCCGGGGTGCGTCTTTGCCGTTGGGCCTGCCATACCATACCCGGTAGTCAAGAACCAGTCGCTGCTTTGTCTCCGATGTCGATACTACATTGAACGACACCACGGCCTCGGCTCCGATCTTCAGACGCTTCTTCGCCGACGTGACTTTCGCAACCGTTGCCTGAGGATGGGGCGTGAATCCCAGCAGTGCCAGGATCCGGGGATCACCTTGCCTGAGGAGTGTGCGGCAGGCTCGTTTGATAATCCAGTTCGTGGCGGTAGCGCCGTCTTCACTCCACCTACCGACGGTTTCCAGAAACAGATCCGGGTTGTCTTTGGAGATATCGTTCAGGTTGTTGGCTACCGCCTTACGTACGTAGAGAGAAGGATCAGCTCTTAAGTGTTCCAGGAATTGGATGACCGGGCGGGGATCCTTTTTGAAGCGGTCGACATGTGCCACCCAGACCCCGCGCGGACGGCTGCCCTCGGCGACCAAACGGCGTACGTGCTCATTTGGATCGCGTACCCACTCGCGAAATACCTCGAGCATGTCGTCGGTGTACCGGATCACGAACGGTCTGACGGCGAATTCCGAGGTACCATACCGGGTCAGTACCTTCAATGCTTGCACGGATCTTTCGAAATGACCGAGTCCATACTGTTCGACATACGAAGTGAGAATCCAGTTTTCGAATTCACCGACGTGCGGCGCAGTTGCGATCAGTATCTTGACGGCTCGGGCAAACGAAGTCGGCAGAAAACGCTTCAGGCATGCCGCGACCGCATCAATGCGCTGTTTCAATTCCAGTAAGTAGCAGCCGTTAGACTCGACCGCTTCGAGAAATCCCGCTCGGTCGAACGTTTCGTGTGCGTTCGCGACCCGGTCGGCAAATTCGGCGATTGCTACATGCCCCAGCCGGTCCTTCCAGAGTCTGGGCTTGTCGGCCATCCGGGCTGCCACGAGGTGCTAAAGGCCGGAGGCCAGCCTCACGAACTCGTCCACGTCGGCCAGTGATCGGTCAACCGCGTCCTTCCAGAAGTCAGTATTGGTCAGGTCGACACCCAGATGTTTGTCAGCCACATCTTCGCTGGTCATACTTCCGGTGTCGGCCAGCAGATTCCGGTACTTTTCTGCGAATGTCGCGCCCTCTTTCCTGGCTCGGTCGTAGACTCCTCCCGAAAAGAGATATCCGAATACATACGGAAAATTATAAAACGGTGCTTCGGTTATGTAGAAATGCAATTTCGAGCACCAGAACAATGGATGATATCCGGATGCATCGAGCAGATCTCCGAACGCTTGTCGCTGTGCTTCCACCATCATCTCATTGAGCCTGTCTTTCTGAACGGTGCCGGCGGTGCGTTCGGCATAGAAGGCCCGGTCAAAAAGATAACGGCTGCGCAAATCTGTGAACATGACGTAAGCGGCCTGCAGTTTCTGGTCCAGGAGCATAAGCTTTTCCTGGGGATCACTTGTCTGCGCCAGGGCGGCATCGATGACCAGGGTCTCGCTGAAGATCGATGCGGTTTCCGCCAGTGTCATGGGATACTGCTGGGCGAAATACGGTTTGCTCTTAATGACCCATTGATGGTATGCGTGGCCGAGCTCGTGTGCCAGTGTAAGCAAGTTCTCAAATGTGCCGGCATAGGTCATGAAGACGCGGGATTCCTTAATCGGGCCAAAACTGGTACAGAAAGCGCCGGCTGCTTTGCCCGAGCGGTTTTCCGCCTCGACCCATCGATTCTCCAGCGCCATGCCGATGAAATCGGCCAGGTCAGTGGAGAACGGACGCACGTTTTCGATAATGAACTTTCCGGTCTCCTCGAAACTGAACAGTGTGTCCGACTTACCGCAGGGAGCGAACTCGTCATACCAGCGGTACTTATCAATTTTCAACAGTTTCTTCTTGGCGTCAATGTATGGTTGCAGTCGCGAAGCTTCTTTGTTAATCACATCCCACATAGCGTTCAGGGATGACTCCTGTAATCGCGCCGTAGTCAGCGGCTCGTAGAGGATCGAATCCCAGTTGCGATGCTTATACAGGGATAGCCGAAAGCCCCCCTGGGCATTAAGCACCATGGCTGCCAGATCGGCTCTGGTATCCCAGGCGGACACCATCGCCTGGAAAGCCCGCTTGCGAATCTGCCGGTCCGGGCTGGACATTTTGGTAGCCAACTGGCCCATGGAGAGCTTCTTGATCTCGCCGTCTTCTTCGAACTCGGCGCGGAGATCACCGGCCATCTTGTCGTACAGCCGATTCCAGGCATGGTAGCCGTTGACCGCGAGTTCCAGCGCGAGCTCCTCCTTTTCCACGGGCATCTTGCTCCTGGCAATCCTCCGTAATTCGTCAAGATGGAATTGCAGGCCCGTCATTTCGGGAGCATTGGTGAGCATAGCCCACTGTTCGTCGGATTGCTTCAAGGAGCGCGATTCGAGCCCCGCCAGCAGCTTCTTCCATTCTCCATGAAACCTGTCACCCTCGGCCTCGGCCGCATGAGCATCGGCATCATCCACGTTCTGGGCGGTGGCACAGCCGGCGAAAGCCAGTATGAGTTCGATATCCGCAAGAGTGGACTGCAGTGTCAATATGAATTCCACCCACTTGCTCAACGAGGATTTATCGATGCTGTCGGGCAGCGAACCGAGCATGCTTGCAGCCTGCTCCAAATCTGTCTTGACTTTCCGCCGATGTACCTTGAACTCTTGCGATTTGCTGCCGTTCGGAAAGATAGGTTCCAGATCCCAGGTCGGCGCCGGCGGGATCTTGGTGCTGGTTACGGTTGACATGTGGTCCTCCATATTGATACGTACTTCATTTCTAATGACCGGAGTATAGCCAGAAACACCAGGATCGGCAAGCTTTGCGGGGATTTTGGCGCCGGCATTAGTATCGAATACCCACATTGATAATGAGGAGTCGTCTGAAGGCCGGGGCAAGCCTGGCCACTACGAGGAATTTGTGGCGGTGCTTTTGTCAGATGACCTTGACTACACCCGTAGTTGTGAGTGAATAAGTGAGCGGACTACTCCAGCGAGTCAACAGGAATCGAATCACGTGCGCTCGGATCCTGGTCGGGTGGTAGCATCCGGTCAATATCAAAATAGTCTTCGTATACCGGCAGGACCATGGGCTGGATGATAACCGAGATATGAGCGTCGTCCCGCAGCACCTGCAGCGTGGCTCCTCCCTGGTCCAATGTCTCGATTATCTTCTCGACTAGTTTTCTGTGATTGCGGACACGGGCGTTGTTGGCGGTGAGAATCCGGTCGCCGACGCGCAAACCACAGGCATAGGCCAGACGGTAGGTATCGATGGTATCCACCATCAAGTAACCGTTCTCGTCGATTGAGACCGAGAAACCAAGCCGGCCGGTAAGCGGCAAGCCTTCAATGAACTTCACGCCCTCGGTAGTCGTTCGTCTTTCCGGCCGTGGCGGTCTGGTGATGGCCACTAGGTGCGATCCGTACGGTTCTCTCGCCAACCAATAGGCCAGCGGTTGGTCCGGTGTCAGAATCCAGTGGTTCAGGAAGTGACGTTTGAGGATCTCGCTGCCGACCGCATACCGTTGCCAGCAAGCCGACGCGAGAGCAGCTTCGGTAGAATCCAAGCCGATCACGCTCCGACATGTCTCATAGGCCAACAGCATGGCCAGGTTGTCCCGTCGGTACGGACTGTGCCTCATGAGGGGGTGATGGGCTATCCCCATGAAGATACTGTCGTCGGCCGAGGAGGTCTGATCCAGCATGCGTCCCGCCAGCCGGAAGACCAGATTGAACTGCTGTACTTTGCCGGTCGGAGCAGCTTCAGTTAATTCCCCTTTCTTCATTCCGCCCATAGTGATAATCAGGGGATCGGACGTACCCGGGGAAGGGAAGTAGCGCAACAAGCGTATTTCGAGCCTTGGCTCTCGCCATTCGATACCGGCCAACTCTGTCAGGATGTGAAGAATCGTATCACCCTGGGAGTGCCAGAATGCGAGCAGGCTGCTGTCATGTTCTCTGACCCACCGCAGATCCAGAACCGGCGAATTGCTGTGGTACCATTCGGGATAAAGATCGGCCTGGAGCGCAACACTGTTTTCATTGATGACGACTTCGGGAATGACGTTGTCATAGGAGAAAATGGAGTAGTAGGTTTGCTGGGCCAATGCCGGAGCGGCGAGAAACATCATGAACCAGACAACACGTTTGTCAATCATACCAGGAAGAAAGCGGGCAGAGCGTGTCGGCGCAAGCCAAAACTAGGGTGAGCCGGTTTGAGGCGATACGGCCCCGCCGGCCGGTTCGACAAGGCGGAAATAGAAAAGCGTGTACATGGCCTCGAATGAAGCTCCCAGAAATCCGCTGACCGGCAATGAGACGGCCAGGAAGACAGGAATTCCGACAGCCAAAGATCCGATCAGCCCAAACGGAGTGTGAGTAGCCATGAAGTAGAACGGGACGGCCAGTATCGCCAGGATGATCATCACCCCCACAGAAATAGCGATAACCAAGACAATATACAACAGGAAGATGATAAGATTCGGGACCTTGTTGTTCATAAACAAGTAGTACCCTTCGGACAGGGCGTCACCGATGTCGATATCCCTAATGACCAAAGCTCGTTCGGCCAGCGCAAAGACGTTGCTGATGAACAGAACGGTAAAAAAGCCGAGCGGTATGACAACCAGCAGACTGAGGATACCCAGGAAGACGTTTAGGACAAACATCAAGACTACTATCATTACGAATACGAAAACGGCAGCTGCCGCGGCGAGAAAGCCTGCAATCGTAATGCCGAGAAATCGCCAGAAGTAGCCGACCCCGACCAAGAATGACTTGCCGAGTCGGTAATGACCGCCGCGAGTCAAATTATTGACGGCATCAACCAGGGCCGGAGAGCAGATGCAATTGAGAATAAGAAATGTCAGGGCATAAATCAGAATTAAACCGACCAATGGAACGAGCAGCCACGGATTGGATTCAAAGAAGCCGCCTATGCGATACCCCAGGCCGTCGCCACCGAACTCTCCAAGCCCGGTTCCGGGGAAGTCGAAGTCGCTGTCAAAAGAGAAATTGGCGCTGCCGGAGGCAAACAAACCCAGTAGCCATAGGGACTTGTGTCGCCACGCCAGCGTGAACGCCGTCCGTATAATCTCACCGTAGTCCATAACTGCCTGTTCTTTTCATACTATTCGGTTATCAACTTGTTCATTCCCCGTGTGTCTCGGCAACCTTTAACATTCACCGTCGACAGATATTTTGAGATTGTTGTACGCCACGTCTCTTGTATCTTATGTATCGGAACCGGAACCGATTCAGTAAGGAGCACTCTTGTGAAAAAGGCCAACTGGCTACTCAGTATTCTGCTTATTGTGTCGCTGGTTTCCTGCTCCGAGAAGCAGGAAACGGCAATAGATCAGCCATCTTCGGCCGATTCTGCGGCGAAACCGAGTCATGTGGACAGCATCACAGTCGAGCTGACGGGGGTCGACTCCATGTCGGTGTTTGATCTGCTCCGGGAGAATCATCAAGTGGATGTCAAATCGAGCGCTATGGGTGTGTTTGTTCAGGCGATTGACTCGATCACAAACAGCGATGATGCCTATTGGATGTATTCAGTCAACGACAGCATGGGCCAGGTGGCTTCGGATAAGTACATCACTGCCGACGGTGACCTGGTGAGATGGCACTTTCGCAAGTTCAGTGAGTAAGCCGTTGGACAATCCATACGTTCGTGAATAGCCCATACTTCTCATTGGAATTTCCCTGCCGGACAGTTATATTCTTCGCCATATGACGACTGCGCTGGATAGAATCGACCAAGGCGACTTCTTTCTGATAGCCGGGCCGTGTGTGATCGAATCTGAGGCGATTTGTCTGCAAGTGGCGGAATCGGTGCTCGAGATTTGCAGTGCATTGGATATTCCGTACGTATTCAAATCTTCCTATAAGAAGGCTAATCGTACGTCGCTGTCATCATTCACAGGGCCGGGGGTTGAAGAGGGATTGAAGGTCCTGCAGAAAGTCAAGCAACAGTTCAATGTGCCGGTGTTGACAGACATCCATGAGACAGTGGAGATATCGGGGGCTGCAGAAGTCGTTGATATTCTGCAGATACCGGCATTTCTCTGTCGGCAAACGGATCTGATTGCCCAGGCCGGAGCGACCGGCAAATGGGTCAATATCAAGAAGGGTCAGTTCATGGCACCGGAGGACATGGAACATGCGGTGAAAAAAGCGGGAACGACCAAAGTCTTGTTGACCGAGCGGGGGGCATGTTTTGGCTATCATAATCTGGTTGTGGATTTCCGGTCACTGATAACAATGAGTCAATTCGGTCGGGTTGTTTACGATGTCACCCATTCGCTGCAGCGTCCGAGCGGAGAAGGCGCGGTTTCGACCGGTCAACCGGACTACGTGCTGCCGATGGCCAAGGCGGCTGTGGCTGTCGGAATCGACGGCTTGTTTGTGGAGACCCACCCGGAACCTGCCAAGGCTCTTTCTGATGCCGGGGCGATGCTGCCTCTGGACCGGATGAAAGAACTCATGGCAGGGGTTATGAGAATCAGGAGGGCTGATCAGCAGGCGGAACAATGAGCAAACTCACCAGAAATCAGTGCGTCCAGCGATTCAAGGAGATCAAACTGCTGGCTCTTGACGTCGACGGCGTCCTGACCGATGACAGCATTTACTTTGGACCGAACGGCTATGAGCTGAAGCGGTTCAACATTTCAGATGGCCTGTATATGGTGCTCAGCATGAGAGCCGGTCTGGAACTGGCGGTCGTGTCCGGCAGGTATTCCGCCGCCACTGATACGCGGATGAAAGACCTGGGGATCGAACATGTGCTCCAGGCCATGAAGAACAAGGTGGAACAGATCAAGCCGCTTCTCAAAAGGCTGAATCTGGAGTTTTCGGAAGTAGCTTTCGTCGGCAACGAAATTCTGGACATCGAGTTGGCAGAGAAAGCCGGGTTGTCAATGGCGGTGGCGGACTCCGCGCCGGAACTATTGGAGGTCGTTGATTTCGTTACAACAAGAAACGGAGGCGACGGCGCCGTCAGAGAGATTCTGGAATGCTACTTTGAGGCTATAGACAGGGATCCGCAGGACTTCCTGGTATGAATGACTTGATCGACATAGCCCGGGAAGTGATCCGGATCGAAGCCGAAGCGGTGGCCGCCTTGGCCGACAAGCTTGATCACTCGTTCGAAGAAGCGGTACAGGCCATTGTCGACTGTAAAGGCCGCGTGATTGTCTCCGGGATGGGGAAATCGGGCCTGATCGGTCGGAAGATCGTGGCTACTTTTAACTCGACAGGTGTTCCGTCGTTCTTCCTGCACCCGGCTGAAGCTATCCATGGAGATTTGGGGTTGATCCGCAAAGAAGATGTCATGTTGCTCATCTCCAAGTCAGGCCGTCTGGGTGAATCGGAACTGGTTCTGGCTTCGGCCAGGAGAATGGGCCTGCCCATCATCGTTTTGGTAGGCACAACGGAATCGGAAATGGCCGAAAAGGCCGATATCGTAATCGACTGCTCGGTGACACAGGAAGCCTGCCCCAATAATCTGGTCCCGACATCGTCGTCGACCGCCACACTGGTCATGGGGGATGCGCTGGCAGTGGCGCTTCTAAAGGCGAGAGACTTCTCCGCTGAAGATTTTGCTGATCTCCACCCGGGCGGATTCATTGGCGTTCGACTGCTGAAGAGGGTGCGTGAACTTCACCACACGGGCGAGGGGATACCGTTGGTTAAGTCGACCGCAACCATGCAAGAGATGATACTGGAAATGACCGGGAAGCGGCTCGGTTGTGTGCTGATGACCGACAGTGACGGGCGTGTGGTCGGTATTTTTACCGACGGAGATTTGCGGAGGCTGGTCGAGAGTCGCAACGATTATTCCGGCATTACGGCCCAGCAGGCCATGATCAAGTCTCCGAAGACGGTTCCCGAGGACGCTGTTCTGGACCGCGCTCTGGCTATAATGGAGAAACATTCAATCACTCAGCTCGCCACGGTGGATCGTCAGCAGCGCCTGGTCGGGGTCATTCATTTGCATGATATCCTGAAATCAAAACTGGTCTGATCATGCGTATCGGCAAAACGCTAAAGCGGGGCGCCGTCTTCCATCTGACCAGGATCTTCATCACCACCTTGAACATGGTACCCCAGAAAGCCGCTCAGGCTATTGGGGCGTGGGTCGGTCTGGCCGCGTGGAGTCTTCTGCCCCGGGACCGGTATCAGACAACCCGTCACCTGAAGCTTGTATTTGGTGACCAAATCGGGTCCAGAGAAAGAGCCTTGATCGGACGGGAGTTCTTCATTAATAGTGGCAAGAATCTGGCCGAAGTTGTTCGATTCGCGAGGCACTTCGAGGAGATTAAATCTCGAGTTTCGGTTGAGGGTATAGAGCATTTCCACGCCGGTTTTGCTGAGGGCAAGGGAATCATAGGCGTCACCGGACATATAGGTAATTTCGAATTGCTGGCCGCTTACCTGGCTTCGTACGGATATCCGACTGCTGTGATTGCTCGCGAATTACATGATTCTCGGCTGGAGCACCTGCTCCGAGAGAACCGTTACGCAACAAATCTAACTGTTCTTCCCACAACGAGTTCGCCGCGAGAGATTCTCCGCTGGCTGAAACAGAACGGCGGTCTTGGGGTGCTGATAGATACGGATTCGTCTCGGGTGAGAGGAGACTTCATTCCGATGTTCGGTCGTCCGGCAAACACGCCCGTCGGCCCGGCAATACTCGGCCTTAGAGCCGGATCTTGTTTCCTTCCAATGGCTTGTGTACGGACGGAAGGGAATCGATACCGGGTGATAATCCGACCGGCAATCACGATTGAGCCCAGCGGGGACGTATCTCGGGATGCCTGTGCCGTTACTGAAGCTTGTGTCAGGGAACTGGAGCGGATTATTGAAGCGAACAAATCTCAGTGGATCTGGTTACACAATCGTTGGCACACGAGGGTAGAAGATTCCGCTTGACAATTCGCTGGTATTCTCGTCCTTCCAAGCCGATACTTGTATCATTAGAAATGGAGAGGTTGATGAAGTTCACGATATCATTGGTTTTATTTGTCTTGGCGTTTATTGCCGGTTGTAGTCACAGTGACCGCGACAGCAGTCAGGTAGCAGTTGCTGACAAGGGTACCCAACCCGACTCCGAAGTAAGCGGGGCGACGATACATTTGTATGACGGCAGCCGGGTCACCACCGAGGTTATGGCGGAACGGATAATCCAGTACGACGCCGTAGATTCCACTATCGCCTACAATCTGGACATTGATGCTTTCGATTCGCTGGGAAATGTCAAGACCGAGGTCGTTGGTGACTCCGCGATTATTCATGAAGGATCAGGCGAATTCACTATATTCGGCAATGTGGTTGTCAAAACCGTGGATAATACGCGGCTCGATACCGATGTCCTGCATTGGAATTCGAGAGACGACCGCATTTATACGGATGCTTTTGTCCGTATCACCAGTGAGGACGGGGTGATCTCGGGATGGGGGATGGAATCCGACCAGCGTCTGAGCTGGTACAAGATCCTGCATCGGGTCTCGGGTGAAATGACCGATCCGGAGGAGTTTGTTGAGCCGGGGTCAGAGTAGGATTAGCGCCTTCCCAAACATAATCTGGTAGCGAGAAAAGCATATGTCGGAACCGCAGGGGTTGTGACCTGCCGGATCGGGATGAGTCTTCATAGAAAATGGGTTCGTTTCACAGAATCGGTGGCGTTTTGATAGCAAAAATGGGTTCGTTTCATTGTCGGATCGTCAGGGGTTCCGGCCTTCGGGCTCAGTAGTGTCTCCCATATCGTGGTGTGGCAACGTATTCGACATTGAGTTAGTGGTGGAAATGCGAAGGGTCGGCCGGCGAGGCCTCTTGGGGTATCTCGGGCTACTCAACCGGAGTCAGCCAATCGTATTCGTCGGGGTATTTGCCCAGGAGGATGCCCGAATATAGCTGCCACAAATCACGTGCAACAGAGTCGCCTCTCCCCTTCGGCAGCTTTCGTTTCTCGAGTCGTGTAATAGAGCTGATACCGGAGCCGGTGCCGGTCAGGAATATCTCGTCGGCGGCCATCGGCCTCTGTCGGCGGTACTTGCCTTCATTGACCGTCAGCTTCAGTTTTTCACGAGCTAACGTTATTACGGTCTCGCGGGTGATTCCGGCTAAGGGACCGCAGGAGAGTGCCGGAGTGAACAGCTTACCGTTATCGACAAAGAACAGGTTCATGGCAGAAGCTTCCGATACGTAGCCGTCGGAAGATAACAGAATCCCCAGATCACAGCCTCGCCTCGATGCTTCGCGTTGAGACAAGAACGACAGGACGTAATTACCGGTGACTTTGGCCGAGTAGCTGCCGTCGGTGGGGCGTCGTTTCGAGACAAAACAGGCCGTGAAGTCTTTCGGTTTGGTGAGCGGCATATCGTGCAGATAGACGGCGAGACTGTGTCCGGACTTCTTGAACAGGCCGACGCCCGCGGCATTACGAAATGCCAGAGGACGGATATACATGTCCCTCTTAAGATTATTTTTCTTAAGCAGATGAGCGATGATATCGACAAAATCTGCGAGTGTCATTGACAAGCTGATTTCCAGCATCCGAGCGCTCTGCCCCAAGCGGGAAAAATGTTTGTCCGGACGGAACAGCACCCACGTCTTCAGATCATCCCGATAGTTCGCTCGCAATCCTTCGAAGGCGGCCGTACCGTAATTGAAAGCGTGCGTGGTGATGCTGATATGAGACGAACTTGCCGGTCGGTACTTTCCGTCGATGTATACGTATTTCAGCTTCATTCGGAGAACGTCGAACCCTGCTCGTGAAGCAGTCCGGTGAGCTTCCGCAGGGCAACTTTCATGTTCTCGCCGTTCAGTTTAACCAGTTGCCGCACCAGCTCGGGGTCGGAGTCGGCCACGCGCGTCGCGTCGCGAAAACTAGGTCCGATCATGTGAGCCTTCATTGCCGGGTCGGCCGGATGTTCCGACAGTAATCTTCTTAGCGCCAGTGCTGTCAGATGCGGCAGACCGCTGGTGATGGCGAAGAGGGCGTCATGTTCGACCGGGTCGATTGCCTGCGGCCGGGCTCCGATGATACGGACGAATTTCAGGAACGTTTCTTGTGCCTGCCGGTTGGTCCGGGGAGTCGATGCATACATGTAGACAACATCGACAAAAAGATCAGCACTCCAGGATTCGTAGCCGCTCCTTTCGGTGCCGGCGATCGGATGGCCGCCGATAAAGTTGGAGAAGCCCAATTCGTTGGCCCGTGAGAGAATGTGGTCTTTGAGAGAGCCGGTATCGGTGACGAGTTTCCGGGTGCGGAACGGGTCCCGATACGTTTGTAAGTGATACGTTATCATGTCGAGCGGGGTGGCCAGAACGATGATATCGGCGTTCTCTATGAGAGAGGCAGCATCGTGCACTTGGGGGCTGATTAAGCCGGATGCAATGGCCTTGTCAGACAGTTCGGTGTCCCGGTCGTAGCCAAGCAGTTCGGTAGTCGGCGAGCGTTTCTTGAGTGCGGCACAAAGGGAGCCGCCGATTTGTCCTAGTCCGATGATACCGACTGTAAAACCGCCCAAGTCAGACATACTTCAGGGTTACTCCTTGCTTAAGTCCGGCCTCAACTTAGCGGTCTCGCCGAGGTAAACATGGGTCACCTGTTGCTGTGACAGTCCGGTCTCGGCGTGGAGCAGTATGCGTATCACTCGGGTCATAGCCCCGGGGACCGCTATTTCCGATGCGCAGAGTACCGGCACGTACGTGAGGCCGTTGCCGCGGACGGCGTAAGCCGGGAAATCGGCGTTGAGATCCGGAGTGGCGGTGATGAATATTGAAACCAGCATTTCCTCGGTGATCTGGTTCTTTTCGAGAAGCTGCCGGAGTAATTCGGTGGTCGCCTCGAAAATAGCTTCTTTGCTGTTTTCTCTGGGCTGTACGGCGCCGCGGATGCCTCTAATCATCGGTTACTCTCCTCATTATTATGTGAAAGATATCGTCTCCAAGTCGGTTTTCCCAACAAAAAACCCGCTGTCGTTGCGGACAGCGGGTCGGTATTTCAGTTTCTATCAGGGGTCAGACGTTAACACCTCCGCTGTCCGGCTCAGGGGCATAAAAATAGAAAAAGTAATAGCCTAACAGGTCAGACAAAACAGTGGTGAGGTGATCGATTATCGTCTTCATAACGCGGAGAATATAGCAAAAAAGATAGATTTTGTCAAGGAAAAAGGGATGTTCAATCCAGTCGGCCACCAGGATTTATTTGACCAATTAGTCCGGTAGTCCGTCACCCTCCGCTGGTAGCTTGCGCCTAATGGCTGACAGGTAATTGCGGGAGAAGAAGGGTTGCGGAGCGTGTCACGCATTTCCGCTATTAATTACCTTGACGGATGCGGATATTTTCTTATACTTGAAGGCTCTGTTGTAATTTAAAGTGAGAGAAATATGAAAAGAACGTTTCAACCGTCGAACCGAAAAAAGATGAATGACCACGGCTTCCGGGCCCGGATGGCTACCAAAGGGGGTCGCAAAGTTCTGGCCCGTCGTCGAGCCAGGGGAAGAAAAAGGCTGACTGCCAGCGTTGCCCGCAAAAAATAGGCTTCCGCGCCGGGAAAGTCTCAAACGAAACAGAGACATTCAGAAGCTCCTCAAACATGGCGACAGACTGTCCGCGGAGGGGTTCCGATGCATCTGGGCGCGATCGGAGTGGTTTGGCTATGTAGTGTTATTAACAAGGAAGCACGGCAACGCGGTGCAGCGAAACCATACAAAGCGTATTTTTCGTGAAGCAATCCGGCACCAGAAAGATAGACTACGTCAACCGATTCATCTGGCAGTTCTGCCCGATTACAGCGGTTGGCTGCCGGAATTCAAGGTGATCAATGCTGAAGTATCGCAGGTTTTCGATACAATCAACGAAGCCTTCTCCAATTAACCGTTCACCGGCAGCCAGGTTTCTGGTATTTCTTATCCAAGTATACCGAGTTACTCTCTCTCCAATAGTAGGGAGTTCCTGCCGGTTTTATCCTACGTGCTCCGTCTATATGCAAGAGGCGATCGAACTACACGGAGCATTGAAAGGGAGTATGATGGGGCTGAAACGACTGGGGACCTGTCATCCGTGGCATGACGGTGGGTATGACCCGGTACCCGGACAATCAACGAGCCCGACCGACGGGGCCAACTAATTGAGTCAGGATACGCACTTTGGATAAGAAGACACTACCGATTATTGTCCTCCTTGTACTTGCCATCGTTTTCTACATACCTATACTCAAGTTCCTGGGGCTGTATACTCCGTCGGAACAACCTGTTCAACAAGCGGATACGACTAGTCAAGAGGAGTCTCCTGCTCCGGATACTCACCAACAACCCACAGATTTCGCAGACACCGAGATCAGAGAAGTACAAAAACCACCGCGAGATACCGATCAACCTGCGGCTGACACTATCCCGGTTGATACCATTACTATTTCGACTAACAAATATGTGGTGACCCTGACGAATCAAGGCGGCGGACCGATTTCAATCCTCCTTAAAGAGTATGACTATAAGAACGGTGATCCGGTCCAGATGCTCCCTGATGCTGATGCCGTTACACCTGATGCCTACTTTGCCGGTGGCACGTTTGCAACATCGGAACTGATGTTCAACTCGGATCTCATACCTGATGAATACGATGCCACCCGCGACACAATTGAATTGACCTACACGTATATTTCTGCCGACGGGGCAGCTATTCATAGAGAATACCGTTTCTATCCGGACGAATATCATTTTGACCTGTACTTGACATTGGATCAGCCACAGAAGATGGGCTTGGAACGTCAATACACTTTGATGTGGAATACTCCTTTGATGCCAACCGAGCCGCAGCAAGACAAGGATTATGGTTCGATGCAGGCGGTGGCCATGATGTCGGGATCTCGTGAGGCATTAGATGATTGGGAGGGGAGCACGCTGGATCAGTCGCTGGATGGGTATACGGAGTGGGCCGGGGTGCGTTCGAAGTACTTTGCCGCGGCCATGATTCCCCTTAATCGGGTCGCCGATCGCGCGGTGGCACATGGGGAGAAAAGTAAGATCTCGACACCCGAGGGACGTATAGAGCAGAGGCTGATCACGGCCGGTATGGTGCTGCAGTTCGCGGCCGTGACCAACTTGACCGACAGTTTCACAGTTTTTGTAGGGCCGATGGACTATCTGGTGATGGACGACTACGGCGTAGATTTAGAGGCGATACTGGATATCGCCACTATGCCGTTTCTGGGGACCGTGATCCTGAAGCCGTTTGCCCTGGGGATAATGTGGCTGTTGCCGAAGATGTATAACCTTGTCCCCAACTATGGGTTGGTGATCATACTGTTTGCGCTTGTTATTAAAGTAATCACGTTACCGCTTTCTTTGAAGCAGTTCAAGTCGATGCAGGCCATGAAGGATGTGGCCCCGGAAATGGAGCGGCTGAAACAAAAGTACAAGAAAGATCCCCAAGGGCTTCAGAAAGCGACAATGAAGATGTACAAGGAACGTGGGGTCAATCCGATGTCGGGTTGCCTTGTCATGCTCCCACAGATGCCACTAATGATCGCCATGTTCCGTGTGTTCCAGGCCACCGTGCTCCTTCGGGCCGAACCGTTTGTCTGGTTCATTGATGATCTCTCAAAAGGTGCCTCCGGACCTACTGATCCGTACATAATCCTGGTAGTACTCATGGTGGTGACTCAATTCGTTTCTTCGAAGTTGACAATGGCATCGGGCCAGCAACAGCAGAAAGCTTTGATCTACATTTTCCCGCTCATGATGGGGATTTTGTTATACAGCTTACCTTCCGGGCTCATCCTCTATTGGACCATATTTTCGGTGCTGTCATTACTGGATTGGTTCGTATTCAAACGGGGTAAGATGAAAAATGCCGAAGTCAAGACCGCTTGAAGGGTTCAAAGAGCTCGGGCGACTCCCACAAGACGACAATTCAGAGACAATCGCTGCGATAATCACTCCTCCGGGTGAGGGTGGCATCGCCGCTGTGCGGCTGGCCGGCGGGGCATGCTTGAGCCTTGTTGAAAAGCACTTCAGGCCAAAAACAGCCGGCGCAATGCGACCCTTTGTGCTGCGTTATGGACAATTCCTGGATTTGGATGGTGAGCTCATTGATGAAGTTACAGCGGTCCATATGCCACATGGTCAATCCTACACTGGGTTGGAACAAATTGAGGTGTTCTGTCACGGTGGCAGATACGTTGTGAGGCGAATCTTGAACGAGTTATTGAAGTCCGGAGCACGTGCGGCGGAGCCAGGGGAGTTCACCAAGCTGGCATTCTTGTCCGGACGTATTGATCTCAGCCGAGCAGAAGCTGTGGCGGAAATGGTCCGTGCCGACACCGGGATGTCCTACGAAACAGCACGGGAGCACCTCCTGGGAGCATATACGGAGCACGTGAACTCGATCAGGAGCACGGTTGTGTCATTGATCGCTGAGGTTGAAGCCTCAGTTGATTTCCCCGATGAGGGAATCGAGACTGAAGACAAGGCGCGGATGCTTGGAAGCATAGGGTCAGTGGCTGATAAGATTCAGGAGCTCGTGGCATCGTATTCGGGCGGACGGATTCTTAAAGAGGGATTTCGAATTGCGATCGGGGGCCGACCGAATGCCGGGAAGTCATCATTGTTCAATCTCTTACTGCGACAGGAGCGCGCCCTGGTAACACCCACTGCGGGTACAACCAGAGACTATCTGTCCGAGTGGATTGATCTTGACGGTTACGCGGTAAACCTGATTGACACGGCCGGAATTCGCAAGGGGGGTGGGCAGATTGAGAAGGCCGGGCAGGAGTCGGCCCGGAAGCTGATGAGGTCGGCCGATTTGACAATCTGGATGGTTGATCTGTCGATGAAAAACTGGAAGCGGCAATTGAAAACTGATCTGAAACAGTTGAGCGACCTTCACATGTTATTACTGGGAAATAAAATAGACCTATTGCAAAGTGCCGAAGAGGTTCTTGAGTCGGGTCGCGAATTGTCAATGTTAACCGTTTCATGCAGGACGAATCAGGGAATTGGGCAGTTTAGGAACCAGGTCTTGTCTCAGATCGAAGATAATATGCCGGACTTGACGCCGGGTCTGGTGGTAACCTCGGAAAGGCACGCTCAGAAATTCAGAGAGTCTCGGAAGTCTCTGCAGGCGGCCAAGAAGAACCTGGAACATGATGAATCGCCGGAGATAATAGCGTTTGATCTCAGGTCAGCGGCGAATGCCATTGATGAAATCACGGGAAAGATATATAATGAGGATATATTGGAGGAAATATTCTCCAAGTTCTGTATCGGAAAGTGAGTGAGGTAACCAGAAGTTTGTTAAGGAACCGGAGATTGTTTTACTGTCAGTCATTACTGAATCTTCCTAACAACTTGGACTTGTTGTTAGCGTAAGGACTGATGATTCAAGGAGAAATGAACCGGGAACTGCTCGTGTTTCACGTGAAACAATGTCAACCATGCGCGGTTATTGTCGCGTTACCATGTAGAAGCGAAGTAGAAGTGAATGAAAGTAGTTGATTTTGACATAATCGTTGTCGGTGGCGGACACGCCGGTGTCGAGGCGGCTCTGGCTGCGGCTCGCATGGAGAAGACAGCCGCCATAATTACTATGGACGCTTCCAGGCTGGCGCTCATGTCGTGTAATCCGGCTATCGGGGGAATCGGCAAGTCACATCTGGTGAAGGAAGTCGATGTATTGGGGGGACTTATGGGAGTAGCTATTGATGCGACCGGGATTCAGTTCAGGCGTTTGAATCTGTCTCGAGGCCCGGCAGTCTGGTCGACGCGCGCTCAGGCCGACCGAATTAAGTACAACCAATTCGTGGTGAATTATGTCGCAAATAAACCTAATGTGACAGTCATTGAAGGCCTGGCCGGGGAGCTTCTCACCGAAAAGGGCAGTGTCATAGGGATCCGAACTGAAGTTGGGCAACCGATTTACTCCCACGCGGTTATTATAGCAACCGGGACGTTCCTCGGGGGGTTGATCCATATAGGAGACAGGAAAATCAAGGCCGGGCGCATCGGGGAAAACGCAGCATACAAACTCTCAGAATCATTCCTTTCGTACGGCTTTGAGGTTGGGCGGCTGAAAACCGGGACCCCGCCGCGTCTGGATGGAAAGAGCATTGACTGGTCGAAGTGTGAGGTCCAGCCGGGAGAAGAGCCGCCGCCGTTCTTCTCATTCCGATCACCGGAACGATCGGTGGCTCAAGTGCCTTGTCATCTTACGTTTACCACGTCGGAAACTAAAGCACTGATTTCCCGAAACGAGCATTTGTCTCCCATATTCTCGGGCCAAATCAGATCGACCGGTCCCAGATACTGTCCTTCTATTGAGGATAAGTTCCACAGGTTTCCGGATAAGGAGAGACATCAGATTTTCCTGGAGCCGGAAGGCAACGGCACCGACGAGGTGTATCCGAACGGGTTTTCGACGGCTTTGCCTGAGAATGTCCAAAATGTTGCCATTCAGACAATTGTCGGGCTGGAGCGAGCCCGAATTACGCGGCCGGGTTACGCGGTCGAGTACGACTACTGTCCGGCTTATCAAATCAAGCCCTCGATGGAAACGAAGCGCCTTCGCGGTTTGTTTCTGGCAGGACAAATCAATGGGACTTCGGGATACGAGGAGGCTGCCGGTCAGGGGATAATGGCGGGCATCAATGCGGCCTTATACATTGAAAAGCAGGCGCCGTTTATCCTGGACAGATCTGAGGCGTATATCGGAGTGATGATTGATGACTTGACGACTCGTTCGACAACTGAACCGTATCGGATGTTCACTTCACGCGCCGAATATCGCCTGGCGCTACGTGAGGACAACGCCAGAGATCGGCTTATGAAATACGCAGAGCGACATAATCTTTTGCCGAACAAAGAATTCAAAGAATTCGGTGAGATCCGGCAAAAGACCGACAGCGTCATCAAACACCTCCGGAGAAAACGGGTGAAAGTGGTCGATCTGGGTGGGCTGTCCTCTCGTTTCAAGCGAGTCGACAGCATCAGCTTGGAGAATCTCCTGAAACAACCGGTCGTCACAGAGAGTCATGCTTTGGAGCTTATGGCGAAATTCGATGGTGATTTAACCGGGGATCCCGAAATCCTGACGAGAGCCTTTATTTCTATACGTTATGCCGGGTATCTCGACAAACAAGAACGGGAAATTGACAAATTCAGGAAGCTGGAACGCGAGGAAATACCGGACAGCTTTGAGTTTGAGAACGTAACGGGTTTGAAGATGGAAGCGCGGGAGAAGTTTATACATTACCGGCCGCGTTCGCTGGGGCAGGCGGGGAGAATTGAAGGTGTGACACCTGGCGATATAGCCGTTCTGTCGGTTCATTTGCACAAGTTCAAGTCTCTGCCGGCATGAACTGCGATCATGAAATGGCAGCCTACAATCCGGGGCAGGTGATCAGTCGACTGGACCCTGAGAGTAAGCTCAATCGGTACTATCACTTATTGCTGAAAGAAAACGAACGGGTCAATCTTGTTTCACGTGAAACACTGAGCCGTAAATCAGGGGTAACGCCAGGAGGAATTCCTGAAGGTCTACTCAAACTGGGGGTAGAATCATTGGTTCCGATCGAAAACCTGCAGGAGACTGCCTTTGAGAATTACCTCGACATAGGATCCGGTGGCGGATTCCCGGCAGTTCCGATTTTGCTTCTCTATAGAGTCGGTCACGCTTGTATGGTAGAGAGAACACAAAAAAAAGCGGGGGCTTTGCGCCGGATACTTCTGGCGTTGGAGAAAAGAGCCGAAATCAGGCCGGAGTCCTTCGAACAATGCGACCTGGGCAATGAGACATTTGATCTGGTCACGCTTCGACAGGTGAAATTGACTCCGGCTTTGCTTGGGCGGATACTATCGTTGCTGGCGGTGGGTGGGGTATTCGTTTACTACTCCCGCTATAGGGCTGATTCCCCAATGAATTCACTTGCAGCCCGGGTAATTGAGTTCAGGTCAGATGCGGGATCAAGCCATTGGGTTACATTCTTTTATAAGTAGATCTTTTCGAATTCGGTTGTTTTTGTTGATTCCCGTATCGAACTCTGTTACAATTGACGTATCAGCCGATCCGGTATTCGGTTAGGAACTTGTTGCAAAGGAGTTGTGCTTGGCCAAGGTAATTGCGATCGTCAATCAGAAAGGCGGAGTCGGCAAGACGACCACGGCGGTCAATTTGAGTTGTTGTCTGGCCGCGGCGGAACGTCGCACCTGTCTGATCGATATCGATCCCCAGGGCAATGCTACCAGCGGTATGGGGGTGGACAAAAATAAGATAGAAGAATCTATTTACGACGTTATATTGGGGCATCGGCCGCTGGCGGGCGTAGCGCTGTCGACGTCGTTCGCTCACCTCCATCTGGTACCGTCGGCCATGGCGCTGGTGGGAGCGGAGGTGGAGCTGGTGAGCATGTTATCCCGGGAGACGCGCCTGCGTCAGGCGCTCGAGCCGGTGTTATCCACGTATGATTATATTATAGCGGACTGTCCACCATCTCTCGGCCTGTTGACGATCAACACCCTGACGGCGGCGGACTCGGTCATCATACCGATTCAGGCCGAGTACTACGCTCTGGAAGGTCTGGGGCAATTACTGAACACGATCAACCTGGTCCGGGAGAATCTCAACCCGCGGCTGCAGATCGAGGGCGTGCTGCTGACCATGCACGACACCCGCTTGAATTTGTCGCGCCAGGTCCATGCTGAGCTGGAGAAGCATTTCAACGGCAAAGTGTACCGGACGGTCATTTCGCGCAACGTGCGTTTGTCGGAGGCGCCTTCGTTCGGGCAACCGATTATCCTGTACGATGTGCATTCGACGGGTGCGGAAAACTACATGTCCCTGACACGGGAGGTATTGAGCCGATGAAGAAGATAGCGCTCGGTCGCGGGCTGGAAGCCTTAATTCCGATAGAATCATCTATAAATGAGGACCGGGGGGCGACGGTCACGGTGGCGACAGACCGCATCAGTCCGAATCCGTTCCAGCCGAGGCAGAAGTTCGATCCGGAGCGTCTGGCGCAGCTGGCCGACTCGCTCAAGCGGAACGGGGTCATGCAGCCCCTCATTGTAAAGAATAATGGGTCCGGTTTTACTATTATTGCAGGAGAGCGGCGCCTGCGGGCGGCGCGCCTGGCCGGCCTGGCGCAGGTCCCGGTGGTGGTGCGCAACGATATCGAGGACAACCGGATGCTGGAGCTGGCCCTGGTGGAGAATCTGCAGCGGGAAGACTTGAACCCGATGGAGACGGCCGACGGGTACCGGACGCTGATGGAGCGATGTCAGCTGACGCAGCAGGAGCTGGCAGAGACGGTCGGCAAGAGCCGGGCGGCAGTGGCTAATGTGTTGCGTCTGCTCCAGCTGCCGGAATCGATTCAGCGCCTCGTGCGCGACGGGCGGCTGAGTGAGGGACACGCGCGGTCCATACTGGCTCTGGGCAACGAAACGGATATGCTGCGACTGGCGCATCGTATAGTAGATGATGAACTCTCCGTCAGAGATGCCGAGGCGGCCGTGACGAAGACGCGTAAGGGCCGGCCGGCAAAACGTCGCCGCCTCCCGGAGCTGGCCGAGGCGGAGTCGGTGCTGAAGCGGATTCTCGGGACGGCGGTCCATATCAAACCGGGTCGGAAGAAGGGTCGTATAGAAATTGAATACTATGGTAACGAGGACCTCAATCGGCTGCTGGAGCTGCTGCAGCGGGTGAACGGGTAAGAATGGGTCAGGCGAAGTATGTGACAATCATGATGGTCCCGGACGGCGCCGACCGTAGCCGCGGAATTCGGGTGCGGACCTGGCAGTTGCGCCTGCTCGCCATCGTGCTCGTTTTGATCGTGCTCGGCATAATTATTTTCTTCTCGGCTTATTCCAAGGTTATTGCCCGCGCCGTGATGACCGATAAACTGAAAGCGGAGAACGAACGGTTGAAGCGCTATTACTTCAAGGTGCAATTGCTCGAAGAGAACCTGAAACAGACGCGGGAGATCGTGACTCGCCTCACACAGCTGGCGGGTATCGATTACGAATTCGCGGAGCTTCCGGATGATTCGACTATTTTTGCAAGTCTCGAACAACAGTCGCCGGCGGTGATCAGCCGGTCGGGCGGTAATGACTTCACGGTACCCGATGGTCTCCCTATTCAGGGTTTTGTTACCCAGGGTTTCGAAATATCCGATCCCGATCGTTTTCATCCGGGAATTGACATTGCCTGCGCGGTTGGTACGCCGGTTTTGGCGACAGCAGCCGGTGAAGTGGTATACTCGCAGTACGATACGACGTACGGCAATATGATGATTATTCGTCACAGTGACAGTGTGACAACCGTTTACGGGCACAATGATACGTTGCTGGCGGGTGTCGGGCAGGCGGTTCCGGCCGGGGCGAGGATCGCATTGTCCGGAAATACCGGCAAGTCAACTGCCCCTCACCTACATTATGAGGTACGACTTAACGAGAAACCCATTAATCCGATGGAAAGTTTGAACCATGATCAAGAAGAATGACTTCGATGAAACGGAAGGTCCAATGAATACGATTATTGGCAAAGACACGGTTATCACCGGTACCGTCGATGTAAAAGGCGCCCTTCGAGTTGACGGATCGGTCAAAGGGAAGATCATCTGTTCCGATTGTGTGACGATAGGTTCCAGCGGCACCGTTGAGGCGGAAATAGAATCGAAGACAGCCGTCGTTGCCGGTCGCCTGCTGGGCAATATCAATGGCAGTGAGAAGGTCGAATTGCAGAAAGATTGCGAGATGGACGGTGATTTGAGGACAAAGTCACTGGTTATCGAGCAGGGAGCGGTATTCTGCGGCGCCTGCAACATGAAGGACACCAAGCCGGACCTGGGCTTTTTGACTCCGGAGAAGAAGGAGCAGAAAGATCTGAATGCGGAAAAGAAAGAAATAAAGAAATGACTTATTAACAAAGCCGGATGGTGTGTGGAAAAATCTTCCAAAATGTGGATAATCCCTTATCTTCATAGTTGGCAATGAAATAAGTCCGGTAAAGAAGGACCAAATCAGGGCTTTTATCCACAAGTACAGCCCAATTATAAGTTTTTGATTAGCAAACGGTTAGTTCTGCAGGGGTACAGCGTTCCATCAACGTACAAAGGTCTAGCGGTTAAATTACAGTGATTTCAAGGGCTTTTCCTCATTTGTGTTGACAGTTGACTATGAGACTTGCATTCCGGCGGTTCAAGTGTTAAGATAGGCCACCGCGGATTATCTATGCCGTTTGAGTTATAAGAACATAAGGAAACGATCCGGGTATAAACCAGTTAAAGACTGCAGATTTAACGATAGTCCCGCAAACCTATTCCGGAGGTATACATGCCCACCACCGATACAGTGTCCGACATCACGGCAGTTGAGAATCTCAATGCTGCGTACAAGAGAATCTCCTCAGAACTGGGAAAGGTTATAATCGGTCAAAAAGAAGTCATAGATCAACTGCTTATTTCGCTTCTTTCATCCGGACATTGTCTTCTGGTCGGTGTCCCCGGGCTGGCCAAAACACTTCTTATATCGACTCTGGCACAGGTGCTGAATCTCAAGTTCAACCGGATTCAGTTCACCCCGGATTTGATGCCCTCTGATATCACCGGAACGGAGATAATCGAGGAGGACCATTCCACCGGTAAGCGCCAGTTCCGTTTCGTGAAGGGGCCCGTTTTTGCCAATATTATCCTGGCAGACGAAGTTAACCGCACTCCCCCGAAAACGCAGGCCGCCTTGCTGCAAGCGATGCAGGAGCACGAAGTTACGGCCGCCGGGGAAACATTCACCCTGGATGAGCCCTTTTTCGTGCTAGCTACGCAGAACCCGATCGAACAGGAAGGGACCTATCCCCTGCCGGAAGCCCAACTGGATCGCTTCATGTTTAACGTTTTCGTCGACTACCCGTCGGATGTGGAAGAGCGCGATATCGTGAAGGCTACCACTGCCATTCTCGATTACCAACTGGACAAAGTGCTGGGAGCGGAAGACATCATCGGATTCCAGAAGCTGGTTCGTCGGGTTCCGGTATCGGATCATCTGGTTGAGTATGCCGTGGATCTTGTCCGCGCCACTCGCCCACCGGAAAAGGATGCGCCGGAGTTCGTGAAGAACTGGGTTAACTGGGGCGCCGGACCGCGTGCTTCACAATATCTCATTCTGGCAGCCAAAACCAAGGCTATTCTCGATGGCCGACCCACTCCCGGTCCGGAGGATGTCCGTTTTGCTGCTTATCCCGTTTTGCGCCACCGTATTGTGACATCGTTTAATGCCGAGGCGGACGGTGTCGACACGATGGAAATCATCAAGCGGATTCTGGATGCGGTGAAAGAGAAATCATGATCGGTGCCCGACATTCGGTTAGATCACCCTTAGTCAGTTAAGCTCATCTTGCGGATTTACTGTTTCCCATGCTGCAAAACGTGAGTCTGGCCAATCTCCCTCCTTACGGCAAGCTGTTTGTCGGTATATTCACCACGCTGATGCTGTTCGTCTGCCTTTGGGCGGTGCTTATATTCTATGTCGAAAAGGGGATGATTGTCGACAATGAGCATCATCCTGAGAGTCAGCCGGATTTTGAGCACAACGTGGGATTGGCGCATACGCATATCAATGGGCAGACGTTGCTGTTCTTTGCGATCGGGCTCGTGTTCGTCTTCTCGTCCACTGCCCGCAAAACCAAGAAACTGTGTCTCTGGCTTTTTGGGGTTTCGGTTCTGGCGCATGTGGTAGGTTTGACCAGTGAGGGGTACCATTGGGTTTTCGATGATCTTCTCGCTGTAAGTGGAGTTATTATTCTCGTGGTTATCATCTTCATGGCGTTCCGGATATTCGTGGATTTGGGCAAACGGAGACAGGAATCGTGACAATGAGCTTCTTTGATTGTGAGCAAAGTGGTTATGGCGGAGAATAACGACACGAGTCGCTATGGCATCGTAATTCACGGCGGTGCAGGTACAATCACACGCGACCAGATGACGCCGGAAAAGGAAGACCAGTACCGCGAGGCGCTGACCGAATCGCTGGAAGCAGGCTTTGGCATTCTGGAAGCCGGTGGTACCGCTCTCAATGCCATTCAGAAGGCGGTCAATGTGATGGAGGATTCGCCGCTGTTCAATGCGGGCAAGGGGGCGGTGTTTACACATGACGGCAAAAATGAACAGGATGCCTGCATTATGGATGGCGCGACACTCCGCACCGGCGCAGTGGGTGGTGTCAGGAGGGTTAAGCGGCCTATCGATCTGGCGCGTTTGATAATGGAGAAAAGCGAGCATGTGTTTATGATCGGGAATGGTGCTGAGGAGTTTGCTAAGGCGCACGGGATGGAGTTGGTGGACGTTAAGTACTTCCACACCGAACGTCGGTGGCAGCAGCTCCAGAGAGCAATTGAGAGGGAGAAAACGGGGACGGAGAAGAAAGAGCCGGGGACGTTTCTGGACCATGACAAAACGCTGGGGACGGTAGGTGCGGTGGCGTGGGATAAGCATGGGCATTTGGCGGTCGCGACATCTTCCGGCGGCATGACGAACAAGCGGTTTGGCCGGGTGGGGGATTCGGCCAGCAATGCCGCCAGCAGTTATGCAAACGACAAGACATGTGCGGTATCGACCACGGGTCAGGGTGAATACTTCATCCGCGCTGTCACGGCCTATGATGTACATGCGATGATGGAATATAAAGGCTTGTCGCTGAAAGAAGCGGTGAGGATCGCGATACATGAAAAGCTGACCGCTCTTGGCGGAACGGGTGGGTTGATTGCGATTGACGCGAAGGGCAACTGGACCTGGGCGTTCAATACCGAGGGGATGTACCGGGGGCGCAAGATGGCGGGGGGTGAATTGGTCGTGGAGATCTATGAGGAGACTGCACAGCGGTAGGCCGAAATCCCCGCAGGGGCTTCGATAAAGATTGTTCAACTGACTAAGGGACCTTAGACTATGATGTACATGTTAGTTCGCAACAAGGTGCGAGACTTCGATAAGTGGAAACAGGTCTTCGATGAACAATCGTCGGCGACCGACGCGGCGCAATTGAAACTCGTCAAGATGTGGTGCTCGGTGGAAGATCCGAACGGAGTGTTTTTCATGCTGGAGATCGGCGACATGGACAAAGCCAAGGCGTTCGTGGCCGACCCGAAGAATGCCGAGGTCGGAGAGCGGGCAGGGGTTATCGACGGCGAGATATACTATGTGGAGGAGGTGTAGGCGGACGCGGCGCTTCTGTTTTTCCAATCCATCTGTTGTCCTGTTATTCCCGCACGTCTGCCTGTCATTCCCACATCTCTCAGTGTCATTCCCGCGAACGCGGGAATCCAGAGAGCACTTCGTTCATACAACAGGTCAATGATGTTCGCGCCGTAGGATGGAGCGGGCTGCCGTATTTCTGGGACTGGACCCCTGCCTTCGCAGGGGCGCCAGAAAGGGAGCAGGGGTGACACCTTTGATATGTAGGTAGAAATCCCGCTTCGGGTTTCGACAACAACCACAAACAGGAGACACAACATGGACCATCTGATCATCTGGTGCGACCTGAAGGAATCATCGAAAGACCTCGAGTTCAGCCAGGCTATCGACAACTATCTCGGTTATCTCAAGGAGCAAGGCAAGATCGCCTCGTATACGCTCCTGCGGCGGAAATTCGGGTTCGGTCCGGAGGAACTGGGGGAGTTTCAGATTACTGTCACGGCCGAGAACCTGGCGCAGCTCGATGATGCGTTCCGGTTGGTGGCGACGCGTACGGGCGAGATAGAACGTCGACATTTTCCGGTTTATTCCGCGGCGAAGAATGTCCGGTCGGCATTGTATCGAGATTTCCCGGACCCGGAGCGGCGGGCGATATAGTGGATTCTGAGATCACAGATTGTGATCTTAGCCGGATGCGATATATTGGGGTGCAGCGTGTTAGAATCTTGAGGTCACAATTTGTGACTTCAGGGCTGGGCATTCGGTGAATTGGTCTGCGGCCAACCATGTCGGCTCCGCGCGCGTTGTTGCACGTCAAGAAGAGACTGACATTGCGATTAACGTCAGCCATTTTAAAGCTAAGATGGGGTAAGAAGAGAAGGAGTAGTTCGTCGAAGATACAAAGAACCGGCTGGAGATCAGGGTTCAAATGGAGAATTGATTCCCGCTGATCGGATAGAAAGATCGATCTGTCTTATACGGAAACAGAGAGTTATGCCGGATAAAGACCTGGCGGATCTGTACGGGATCGAGACCGGAGTATTGAACCAAGCGGTGGCCAGAAACCGCAGCCGCTTTCCCTACGATTTCATGTTTCGATTGTCAAAACTTGAGGCCGATTCTTTAGGATCACAAATTGTGATCTTAGAAAATGGCCGAGGTAAGCACAGGAAATACAGGCCTTACGTCTTTACCGAGCAGGGAGTAGCAATGCTTTCGAGTGTTCTGAGAAGTAAGCGGGCCATGAAATCCTCACCCCGCCCTCCGGGCACCCCTTTCCTTCCGAAGGAGAGGGGCCGGGGGTGAGGATGGCAGGATGAGGAGAAATGTACAAGCAGAGACCGAGTCGTGAGATTATATTTCGCGCTCGACAATTGCGAGAGCGACAAACCCACGCCGAACAGATACTTTGGGAACATCTTCGCGAGCGTCGGCTGGCCGGGCTGAAGTTCAGGCGGCAACATCCAATTGAAGGGTTCATTGCCGATTTCTATTGTCATGAAGCAAAACTAGTAGTTGAAGTAGATGGAGCCGTTCATCAAGAAAAGAACCAGGCAGAGCGAGATACCTTGCGGACAGAGGTTCTACAGCGGCTTGAATTGCGTGTGGTGCGGATTACGAACAGCGAAGTTGAGACTAAGTTGGAAGGAGTTCTACGCACGATCGCTGACGCGGCTAAGAAATTGAAGTAGGTCCTCACCCCGCCCTCCGGCCACCCCTCTCCTTACCAAGGAGAGGGGCCGGGGGTGAGGTTGACTTGACCCGCCCCCATTTCCTCCGTACCATCACCCTACACCGCGAAACTTCGTATAAGGAACTATGGATACAGATTACAAGAAATACCTCAATCCCGAGATCGTATCGAAGCTCAAGGGCATGGAGCTGCGGGCGCGGATGGTGGTCGAAGGGTTTATTGCCGGGATGCATAAGTCGCCCTACCACGGCTTTTCGGTCGAGTTCGCCGAGCACCGTCAGTACATGCCCGGCGACAATATCCGCGATATCGACTGGAAAGTGTACGGCAAAAGCGACCGGTTCTATATCAAGCAGTACGAGGAAGAAACCAACCTCAAGGGCTACCTGCTGCTGGATTGCTCCAAGTCGATGGCGTTCAGCTCCGGCAGCGACATTCCCAAACACGACTACGCCGGCCTGCTCTGCGGGGCGCTGTCGTACCTGATGCTGCGGCAGCGGGATGCGGTCGGGCTGGTGACGTTCGATGACAAGATTCGCCGCTACATTCCCCCGCGCTCCAAATCGGGGCATCTGCATGTCATGCTCAACGAAATCGCCAACCAGGGTCCGAGCGAAAGGACCGATATCGCGGCCACGCTGCATGAGATGGCGGACCGGATCAAACGTCGGGGGTTGGTGATTATCCTGTCCGACTTGCTCGATGACGCCGAGAAGATTATCAGCGGGTTGAAACACTTCCGTTACAACAAGCACGAAGTGATAATTTTCCACATTCTCGATCCCCGCGAGCGGGATTTTGCGTTTCCCCGTGAAGCCGTTTTCAAGGACATGGAGACCGGCGAGGAGCTGACGACTCTTCCCTACCAGATCAAGAAAGACTATGCCCGGGCGGTGACATCGTTCTCGGGTGAAATCGCAGCCGCCTGCCGCCAGGCCAATATCGATTATCACCCGATTGACACGGCCACTCCATTTGATAAGGCGCTGTATGCCTTTTTGAGCAAGCGGGAAAGGTTGTATTAGGGGGTTGTTAGCTCAGGAGCTTCTGCCTTGGGCGCTTTATTGTTGCGGCGAATGGCAGTGTTTAATCGCATCGGTATAAGTAACTCCATTCATAATATCTCCGAATCTGTCACGAATACCTTGGATAGTCCTTATACTGAAAGCAAGTAGAAGCCAAACGATAGATGCCATTAGTAGTAGTGGAGAGACACGTATTAGGTGCCAGAACAGAATAAGATGCATCTGCCTAAGAACGGTCCAAACTTGATTCTTAGTTTCTGTATCGGGAATACGATTAACCTTCTCCTTTACCTGTTTTGCGTAATCAAGAATTGGTTCTTTTCTCAGATTCTTGACGACAAGAGGCATGAAGAGAACATGAATCAAGTTGAGTTTATGAGCGGAACGAATACTTGAGTTTAGCATCTCTCTTACGACTTGATATGGTTCAGAGTCTCGTTCCAGCAATCCATCTGACGCCATGTCAAAGACGTAGTCTCGCAGTTCGAAGAGTTGTTGCCGCGTTACGTCGATAATATACTGCTGCCAGAACCAGTATACCAGAGCAAAGGCGATGGCAAAAGTGACTACTGTCGAAATCGAAAAAATAAGCTGTGTATCCATAATCACCCACCTTTCGGCGTATCTCCTGTCGGAGTGAGTCCGCTACTACTTCTATTTGAATCAAGTCTTTGTTCCAATTCTCTTATACGGCCTTGCAGGTATGCAGTTTTCCTTCTTCGCAACTTGGCCTGCAACAATCCAAATAGAATCGCAACTAACGACACTACCCATGCCCATCGACAACTCAAGTCAATAGCTGACCATAAGGTTACAAAAAAGTGTAAATCTGAATCAATGTTGACGGCTGTATCCGTACCGGCTACTGCCTTTACAATGCTAACAATGCTGGACAGTAGAAATATGACGACTGTCAATTTGGCGGCCAGTCGCAAGAAATCAAACAGCTTATCGAAGACACGAAAGATAAGCCTGATTCGTTCCAGCTGAACTCCATCACTTTCAGTAGCATCCATTTGAAATTGAACTAATCGTCCATCTGTCGATCTGTCAATAACAATTCTAGTCATAGATAGACGCCAAGGCCACATTTACTCTGGGCTTCAAAACCACAAAGTGCTACTTTCGAACAGAGTCGACGATATCCGCTTGATTTGGAATTGACGGCGGGACGATCCCCATCCGGAAATGGTGGTTTTTGGAATACTGTGTTCCATAATTGATTGGCTGAAAAACCAGGCTCACCAGTCATTTTCTGTGATCGGCAACTGTATCGGAGTAACGCTGATTGGTCAAAAGAAAACCTCAACCCACCCAAATTAAAGGATAGCCCCTGATCCTTTAATTTCGAGAATACTCGTAACAGCGAAACCAAATCCCCTATTGTCCTGTTTTTGGGCTTATGAACTACCAACAAGTCATGGCCGAGCTCAAACAGATGGGGGCGGCACAGAACGTCAAGGTCTACAAGCGGCACGGCGCCGGAGATAATCTGTTCGGAGTCAGTTTCGCCGATCTGAACAAGCTCACGAAGAAGATCAAAGTCGATCACGAGCTGGCAGTACAGCTGTGGGAGTCAGGGAATGTCGATGCTCAGTCGCTGGCGACTATGATCATGGACCCCAACAAGTTGACAGCTTCGACGGTCAACAAATGGGTGAAAATGTCGAGCTACTACCTGGTCGTGGATCTGTTCGCTGGTGTCGTTGCGAGGTCGCCGTTCGGGCTGAAGAAGATGGAGCAGTGGATGAAGTCAAAAAGGGAATACGAGCGCCAGGCGGGGTATTCTGTATTGGCGTCGTCGCTTAAGGACGGTGATGAGATCTCCGATGCAGACTGCAAGAAATACCTGAAGGTGATCGAGAAGGAAATCCACACCTCCCCCAACCGAGCACGGCATACGATGAACAACGCTGTGCTTGCGATCGGCGTCTTCCGGCCGCATTTGGCCGAAGTTGCGACCGAGACGGCGAATCGTATCGGCAAAGTCGAGGTCGACCACGGGGAGACATCGTGCAAGACGCCCGATGCGGTGGAGTACATAAGGAAAGCCTTGAAAAGGCGGCGGTGTTGAGGGCAGATGTGGACATCTGCCGCTCACAGATCCTCACCCCGGCCTTCGGCCAACCCCTCTCCTTGCGAAAGAGAGGGGACGGAGCTAAGTTGGTGCTAGCCACTCGGTTTGACGGCGGTGATGACCATCTGATTAAGATTCTCTGACAGCGGTTTGCCGTCATAACCGCCGAATATCTTAACGTCTTCAAAGCCGACGCTACCAAGCAACTGCGTGATTTCCTGAGGATTGTAGAAGCGGATTGAAAACGGCGTGTCTTTTCTGACCCCGTTGCGAATCATGATCCGCCGATTGGTCATCCTCCCGGTCTCACTGTCAAATGTGATGCGGTCAATCAGCAGATCTTCACCCTTCTCTTTAACGAAATACGGACGGTGGTCTTTCATCGTTATATCCCGATTGTGGCCATCGAAACAGAACACGCCGCCCGGCTTGAGAGCTCGAAAAACGTTCTTCAAAACGCGGGCATTGTCATCGTCATTAAAATACCCAAACGATGTATAGAGCAGCAGCACACGATCGAACTCGTTCGTGTACGATATCTCCCTCATGTCACTCCTAACGTAGGTGACCTCTACCCCCAGCTTTTCAGCCGAAGTGCGAGCCAGCGTTAGAAAGCCTTCAGTAAGATCGACCCCGGTCACATCGTGCCCGGCTCTCGCCAGAAGATTGCTGTGCCGGCCATGGCCGCAGGCCAGATCCAGGATCTTGAGAGGACGGTC
>CAZLBP010000012.1:0-103235 GCA_964557855.1 uncultured Ignavibacteriales bacterium
CCCGGACACGCGGATTATGATTCCGCTGCTCTAACCAGCTGAGCTACACCGCCATACATCATCGCTCCGTCAGAGAGCAGAATGTAATACAAATCCCGCCGCAGTCAAGACAATATTCACCCGCGCTGTCGGCTCCGGCACGGGCTCGTTAGTTTTACTGCTCGATCACGGTTTAGCCCTTTTCGTCCATTAAACTATTATCGCGATTTAGCCGGCAATCCGGCCAGACAGCCGAATCGCGTACTGCTGTACCGGTCCATGCAGCAGAGTACAGCTCTGTGAGTTTAAGATACTGCTATGTGAAGACTTGGAGGTCTCTTTGTATGCTTAAAAAACTGATTCCTGAATAATTCGGTCTAGCAGTATGCGCACCCCTTGTATGTTGCGGCAGGTCTTGATCCCGTGGAAACGGGATTGTGACCTGCCGCTTCTGTTCGTTGGCTCGAAGCTGGAGTACAAAAAAGGACAGGCACGAAGCCTGTCCTTCTACATAGAGTGTTGTAGATACTATTTCAACAGAAGCATCTTCTTGGTATCGACATAGGAATCAGTCGTAAGGCGGTAGAAATAGATACCGGAGGACTGACCGGAAGCATCCCACGTCACAATGTGATGCCCGACCGAATACTGACCGTCAGCTAATACAGCCACCTGCTGTCCGATGACGTTAAAGACCGCCACCTGAGCATAACCGGCACTGGGCAGGCTGAACCCGATCTCGGTCGTGGGGTTGAACGGGTTCGGGTAGTTCTGGCTCAGTTCGTAGTCATTCGGTGTGGCTTGCGCCACCATGCCGGTGCGGTCGCCGTACACCCAGCCGCTTTCACAGGCCTGGGTGACGGCGTTGGCGGCTGCATCGTACGTGTTGGTCGAGTGCGTCACGTTGGTCACCGTGAAACAGATGTCGGAGGAGGACGCTCGTTCCTTGTCACCTTCGATGTAGGCTACGCCATCAGAACCTGTGAGGGCGCTCTTAGTGCTGGTGTTCGGGAAACTGAAATATCCGTAGACAGTAGCGTTGGCCACCGGTGAACCGCTCTGGTCGACGATCGTAATGTTAGCGTTGCCATTAAGAAACGGACCGCGTACCTGCCGTGACACCGTGATATTGCTCACATGCATCGAATTCACGGTAGGCTCGGTCACCGTGATGTAGTCTACTTTGGTCTCAATATCCGAACCGTACGCATTCGTTGCCGTCAATGAGACCGTGTACGTACCGGCACCCTGATACGTGTAGCTCGGGTTCTGAGCTGTTGAAGTTCCTACGCCATCGCCGAAATCCCAACTCCACGAGGTTGGGCTGTTCGTCGACAGGTCCGTGAACTGCACCTGCAGCGGATAAGCGCCCGAAGTCGGAGAGCCGCTGAAGTCGGCAACCGGCGGATCCTGAGGCGGCGTCGTTACCGTAATGTAGTCGACCTTGGTCTCAATATCCGAGCCATACGCATTCGTCGCGGTCAGCGACACCGTGTACGTACCCGCACTCTGATACGTGTAACTCGGGTTTTGGGCGGTCGACGTCCCGACACCGTCGCCGAAATCCCAACTCCACGAGGTCGGGCTGTTCGTCGACAGGTCCGTGAACTGCACTTGCAGCGGGTAATCACCGGAAGTCGGAGAGCCGCTGAAGTCGGCCAACGGCGGGTTGGTGCCGGAGCTGTACTGGATGTACATCTGGTCAACGTAGATGTAGTCCAGCGAACGATTCCCCTGGCTGCGATCGGTATCGACGACGCGGATATAGACCGTTCCGCTCACCGTATTGGGAATGGAAGCGGAATACACCTGCTCAGTCGCACTATTTACCGTAACCAGATTAGTGAAAGTGGAATTGTTGGTGGAGTACGAGAAGACGAAATTGTCGCCATCGGAGTTGTTGTTCCGATAAGCTTCAACGTAGAACGTCAGTGATGCACTTGAAGGGACTGAGAAGGTCCATTTATGTTCGAGGTAGCTGTGGCGGAGCGTCGGTCGACCACCGTTTTCCACTTCCCGAATCGATTGCCGCACATCATCACTCGTATGCGTGTTCGTGTACGTGCCCGAGACTGTACCCGACACCGGTAGATCGGAAGTCGCATACGCTTCCGCACCGGTACCCGGTTCAGTTACCGTGATATAATCAACCTTGGTCTCGATATCCGAACCATAGGCATTGGTCGCCGTCAGCGAAACGGTGTACGTACCGGCGCTCTGATACGTATAGCTCGGATTCTGCGCGGTGGAAGTCCCGACACCATCACCAAAGTCCCAGTTCCACGAGGTAGGAGTGTTCGTAGACAGGTCGGAGAACTGCACCTGTAGCGGGTACTCACCCGATGTTGGCGATCCGCTGAACTCCGCAACAGGCGGATTCTCGTTGGGACCGGCGGCATCAAGGCATTTTCTGGCATCTATGATACCGGCGCCCAGATCACGACCGCCGCTATAGGGGTTGGTATTGGCCGGATCGGTGATAATGTTGATCTTGTCCGTCGCCGACAGTGTCGGAGCGTACGACTCAAGCAGAGCCACCACACCCGCCACGTGCGGGCAGGACATGGAAGTGCCGTCCATTACCGCAATATAATCGACACCCGGATCGGCCGGATCAGTCATGGTACTGAGTACTTCAACGCCCGGCGCGGCGATGTCGACCCAGCTGCCATAATTGGTGAAGCTGGCATTGGACCCACTTTGGTCAGTGGCGGCAACATCCAGGCAATCTCCGCGCGTGCTGAGATAGCTCGGGTCATTGGCGCCACCGTTACCGGCAGCGACGCAGATGACGACATCCTGGGCTATTAAGTAGTCAGCCGCTGCACCCAGACCACCATCGTTTGAGCTGCCAAACGAGCAGTTAATTGCAGCCACATTCCAACCGGAAGTTTTCAGGTCGGCCATATAGTACATCGCTTCGGCAACATAGTCCATGATGACCACGCCCACGACTGACCCGAGGTACGACAACTGGTAGCCGATACGGCAGGGCACGACTTTGACACCGTTGCCGCCGCCCGTAAACGTCCCGTCACCGAAACCACCGGCAACTCCGGCTACAGCGTAACCATTGTTGCTGATGGCGGCAATCGTACCGGCCGTATGCGTGCCGTGACCGTCGCCGTCCGATGGGTCATTGTCCGCGGTGCCGCAGTCGATGTCAACACAATTGTAGGTGTACCAGTCAGTACGCTCGACAAAATCCCACCCGATTACGTCGTCAACGTAACCGTTGCCGTCATCATCGATACCGTTACCTGGAGTCTCGTTAGTATTGACCCAGATATTACCGTTGGTGCTGGCATCGTTGGGTCCCGGGGGGTTGCTGCCGCCGAGATCGCCATGGTCATACATGGTACCGATATCGAGGTCACCGACGATAACTGTTTGATCGCCGGTCTCAAGGTCCCAGGCAGTGTTGGCCCGAATACCATATGTATCCCAGTAATGCCACTGATCGTAAGGAAATTCCGCCGGTGGATCGTCATAATACGTATCATTCGGCGTCGCACACAGAGTATGTATGCCAATCTTCTCAACATGGTCTACCAGCGGGTTGGCCTCATAGGCCGCCACTGCTTCCTCGAGATTATCCGATCCCAGATAAACCTTATAATGGCGGGCCAGTGACTTCCCCGCAGCCGAGGCGGCCTGAGCGCCACCATCGCTGCCCGGGAACTGTGGCCGGATCTTAGTCACGTTGTACTCCGCCGCCAATTCGTCAAAACCACTCAGAGATGACAGCGCGATATTCGACTGCATGTCCTTCGAATGATCGACCGTCACTTCATCTTTCAAAACAACGATAAACCGGTCGGGTACATACCCGAGAAAGCCCTGGTTGTTGATATACTTATCGCGATCGACATGAAGTACATTTTCCGCCTGGGACAGGCAGGGCATCAGGAACATGACTGCCAGAAAAGCAGTGAAGAGTTTCCTCATTACAAAATCCTCCTTCGTGCAGTAATTGATGGGTAGACAGGATTGCCTGTCGCATTACAATTCGTTCGAGTAGCCACCTCCTTTCGTGGTTTTGGACACAGGATTACAGTTACTGTATTGTTGCAATACAATGCTTGCAGCAGAGCGTCTTGTTGAGTTCGTCATCCTGCCTTGTCAGAAAGGGCTGAAACCATTTAACGTAGTTGATCTTCACATGAATAATACGTCGATTTGAAATTGTGTCAAGCAAGAAATCGACCCGACACTCAATACTCACCCGCATAATCTACTTTGTGAAAATTACCGCAAGCCGTGGTTAGGCGGTGTTTGCATGAAAAAGGACAGGCACGAAGCCTGTCCTTTTTGTCAACTTATGTCGATGCGTCTTTTTACTTCAAGAGCAGCATCTTCTTCGTTTCCGTAATAGCACCGGCCTGAATCCTGTAGAAATAGACGCCCGTAGCGACGTTCGAGGCATCCCATTCCACTTGATGATGTCCGGCCTCGTAATGACCGTCGGCCAGTCGCGTTACTTCCTGGCCCATGATGTTGTAAACCACCAGGGTCACGTCGCCGGCCGCCGGCAGGCTGAATTCGATGGTCGTGGTCGGGTTGAACGGGTTGGGATAGTTCTGCTCGAGCGAGAAGCTCTCGGGCAGGGCCGGCGCGGTCTTGGCCGCGCCGCCCGTGCCGCGCCATTCAATGTTATCGATATACACATCGTCGGCATTCCCACTGGCATCGCACATGAAGCGCAACCGGGCGTTCGTCGGGAAGTTGTACGAACTGCTGGGAATAGTCACGACGGCGTGGTAGAAGACATTGTTGTCGAAATCAATGCCCTGGGCAAAAGATGCCACAGTACGCCAGGTCGAACCGTCGTAATACTGCACCCAGAAATCCTCACGGGTGTTGTCCATACTGATGGCCACGAAGTAGAAGTCCACTTCCAGCTCAGTATAGCCGGTCACGTTGTAACCGGTCGTATGATAGAACGATGATGCGACGCCGCTGTTGTCCTGAATATCGGCCGCACAGCTGCCTTCCCAGGCGTACGTGCCGCCGCAGTACCGGCTGCAGTCGCCGCCGCCGTCCGTGTAGCTGCCCCAGCCGCTTTCGAAGTCATCATAGGTGATCGTAGTCCATGAGCCGGCGGGATTGACGGTAATATAGTCGACTTTGGTCTCTATGTCGCTGCCGTAGGCGTTCGTGGCGGTCAGCGTCACCGTGTAGGTGCCCGCAGCGTTGTACGTATGCGACGGATTCTGCGCGGTCGACGTGCCGCCGTCGCCGAAGTCCCAGCTCCAGCCGGTCGGATTGCCGGTCGACAGATCAGTGAAGGTGACGGCCAGCGGGGCGGTTCCCGAAGTCGGCTCGCCCAAGAAATTCGCCACGGGAGGCGCCTCGAGCGACGTCACGCTGATATCGTCAAACGTCATGCCGTCGGTGGTCAAACCGTAGTTGTCATATTGTTGGAACTTGACCACAAACGTGCTGCTCAGGCTCAAGCCGGCCCCGGCAGCAAGCTGATCCAGATCGAGCACGATCTCCTGATACGTAGAGGTCCCGTTAATCAGATCGTATACCTTGGCGAAACTGCTGCCGCCGTTGTTGGAGAAATACACGCCGTCCTGGGTATGCGTCTCATCGCTGAATTCCTTCCACCAGAAGCGCAGCTCGATGTCACTCTTGCCGGACAGGTCCAGTCTCAGCCAGGCTTCGTTCTGAGCATACAGGCCGCCGTTCAGATTATCATCCATCGCCAGATGGTAGCTGCCTCGAGGCGTGTAAGATGACGTAATCTGAATTCGACCCTCGGAATTACTACTCTGTGTGAACCAATACTGATCAAAGGACCCTGTTTCAAAACCGGTTGAGTATGGCAATGTAGCATAGTCCGCCGTCGGTTCCGTGACAGTGATATAGTTGGTCTTGGTCTCCCCGTCGGAGCCGCACGAATTGGTCGCCGTCAACGTCACCGTGTACGTGCCCGCAGCCGCGTACGTATGGCTGGGATTGGTCGCAGTGGAGGTGCCGCCATCTCCGAAATCCCAGTCCCAACTCGAAGGACCACCGGTTGACAAATCAGTGAAATTAACCTGCAACGGGTAGTCGCCACTGGTCGGAGAACCGGAGAAGTCAGCCGTCGGCGCCACACACGGATTGACCGTGATGTAGTCAACCTTGGTTTCGGTGTCAGAACCGCCCGTATTGGTCACGGTCAGGCTGACTGTGTAGGTACCGGTCGATGTATACTGGTGTGACGGGTTCTGTGCGGTCGAAGTGCTGCCGTCACCGAAGGTCCAATCCCAACTGTCCACAGTTCCGGTCGACAGATCGGTGAAATTGACTGTCAGCGGCTCCGTACCGGATGTGGGTGAACCACTGAAATTCGCGACCGGCGGTGGCGGCGGGCCGGTGTTCACGGCGTTGTACGCGTTGATCCGTCCGGCGCCCATCTTGCCGATGTATGCCGATGACAGGTACGCATCTATGTTATCGGTGCTGCTGTACAGTTGCGTCCGTACTTGCGAAGCTGACCAGGTCGGATTTTGCGACCAAATGAGAGCGGCCACCCCGGCTGTCATGGGTGTCGCCATCGACGTTCCTGAAAGGGATGCCCAGTAGTTGGTATTGGGATCGGTGTGGTCATGATAGGTGGCATAGATATTGTTGCCCGGTGCACAGATATCAACCCATGTACCATAGGTGGTGAAGCTGGCCGCATTGTCGTTTTCATCCGTGGCCGCTACGGAAATACAGTCTCCGCGGCCGTTCAGATAATCGGCCGTTTGGGAACCATCGTTCCCGGCCGCCACAAAGATCAAACCGCCGGAGTTCAGGAAGTAGGTGGCCGCCGTGCCGATACCGCCGCTGTTGGAAGAACCCCAACTGCAGGAGGCAATCTTCGCCCCGTTATCAGCGGCGTAGTAAAACGCTTCCGCAGCAGCATCCATCATCACCACGCCGTACTCCTGACCAAAGTAATTGTAGGAATAACCCATACGCAGCGGCATGACCTTGACGCCGTTCCCGGACACGGTCTGGCTGCCCGGGTTCCAGCCGCCGGCCACTCCGGCCATACCGTAACCGTCGTTAGTGATCATACCGACGATACCGGCGGTGTGGGTACCGTGACCGTTGAAGTCACGCGGATCATTGTCCTTCGTCGTGCAGTCTTCGCCGGACCAGCAGTTGCTGACGCCGTCGATGAAATCGTACCCTATCCAGTCGTCGACATACCCATTGCCGTCGTCATCGACACCGCTCGATCCGTTTAACTCGGTCGTATTGATCCACATATTACCGCGGGACGCACCGGGATTCGAGGGTGAAGCATTGACACCACCCAGGTCCGGATGATAGTACCGCGTCCCGGAGTCGAGGATCGCCAGCACGATTGACGTGCTGCCGGTCTGGATGTCCCAGGCTTCCGGAGAGTCGATGTCGTGGTCGCTCGCCTGATTGTGGTACCATTGGTAAGGACTGTAGTAGTTGTCATTCGGGGTGGCATACATGGCATGAATACCGATCGGCTCCACCTTCTCTACCAGGGGATGTTGCCGGTAGGCCTCCATGACCTCTTCCAGCGTGCCGGATTCGAACTTCACCTTGTGATACTTGGCCAGCTCTGCCGTTCGCGACAACACACCCGGCTTCGACCCGGGAAACTGTTTCCGGATGTTGGAAACCGCGAACCGGTTGGAGATCCGGTCGAACTCGGCGTCGCCGATGTGCACCACACCGTTGGGCGCCAGGCGCGTGCTGATACCGGTTACCTCTGATTTGAATACGACGATTATTCGGTCGGGAACGTAGCCCAGGAATGATGGAAGATCTTTCGGCTGTTCAACTTGTCTGATCTTGTTGGCAGATACGGTGAGAGTCGTGAACAACAGTACAACCACGATTGCGATTGCAAACTTTTTCATAGCTCCTCCAGTGAGAAGAGATTTGTGTGAAAATAGCAACTATCCACCGACTACACAGTTGTTTCTATACACCACCTCCTTCAAAAAATATGTTTCTAGATGTCCAGATTTGCGGGGCAGAAAGCTGCCGCTGATTGGCTCCGGTCCGAGTCCAGTCCTGGCTGCAAACCTGCTTTCCTTCAGAAAGGAAAGCCTGAAGATACCTTCGTTCAGGAGCGTTTGTCAATAAAAAACTGAGGCTCCCGAGGCGCCCGTTCGCCGGGGCGCTCGATCACTCGCTGAAGTCCAATACCAGACGCATTATCAGGAACGGACCACTGAAGTCGAGCCGGGGAGTGCGGTCGAACCGAATGCCGTTAAGCGACCGGACGTCGTCACCGTCGTTCTGCAAGTCACCGCTCCTGTACAGTCGGTAGCCCAGCTCCGGCCCGAGAGAGAGCGAGGAAGTTAGGCGGAGTATCATGCCGGAAGACAACTGCACGCCGAGACCGAACGACCTGGCGAAATAATCTTGATCCGAAACTGAAGGGCTTTCCGAGGCGCCCAGAATAACCTCCCCATAGTACCCCCCCAAACCGCCGCTGAGAAAGAGGTGATGCCGGTGGACCGGCCAGCTATGTTTCAAATTGACTTCTGGTCCGACAAGAAGTGTCACCAGCGACGATTTCCGATGATCCCAGGGCCAGCTATTTGTCGGCACCGAAGTGGATCGGGCGTACAGGAACGATATGCCGATGTCCAGAGAGTATGTCGCGGACAGGTACTTCTCGAGCCCCAAATGCAGATCGAGACCCAGATGCAAATTGTCTTTCAGGAGCCCGACTGTGCGCCCAAATTCTTCGATGTAGTACTTGTTTATGTCACCCAAATTGTATCGCCCGCCGCCTAATCCAATAACTACTCGATAGCTTCGCGGGCCGGGCACCTGTGAAACGGAGTCACTTTCGTCTGACGACGAAGCTCGGCAGAAGGCAGGGAGCGCGGTAACCGAGATGATGACTGCGGCCAGGAAGCAATACAGGTACTTCCAATACCTTATGACACACGGGTTCTCCAAAACGGAGTGAAGATACCCACCTTCTGTCACAATGTAAACTCAATTGATGCCGCTTCGACTTGAGCCACTACCCCTCCTCCCGGACAGTGCTCTGCCACCTTGACGCCGACTAGAAACTTGCTGCCGCCTTCCCGATCGAGACTTCCTGCCTTGCTCCCAAGTTGCGTTTTTCTTCCTCGTTCCCAAATTGAACTTGGCAACCGCATAGTTTTATCAACTGTCAACCACCGCCGGTTTCGACGATATCACAAAGACCGATGACTCCGTCACCCTCAGCTCTCCGTTCCGTCCGGCCAGCGCCGTTTGAATCAGTTGCCGAGCTGTTCGACGAACTTCTTCTGTTTTAAGATGTGACAAGTAGTTCTCGTTCACAATGGCGTTGACTCGATCGACGTATTCTGACGGGGTGATGGGTTCCTCGGTGGCCAGGGAGAACCGCCTGATGATCTCAAAGCCGACTTTTCCGACCAACTTCCCCAATTCGTGAACGGTATGCAGCTTGGCCCCCATCAACTCGAACGGTTTCCCCGGGGGGATCAGCTTGGGATTCTCTTTCGAGATCCGTTTCAGTGCCTCGCTGAATTCACGGTAACAAGTGTTTGACAGAGCTACCAGGCCAAAGCGCCCGCCCGGCCTGAGAACACGGTACACTTCCTTCAGAAAAGCCGGCCGATCCGGTACCCAGGGAAAGGCGTTGGACGAAACGACGATATCGAAAATACCGTCTTTGTAAGGGAGATCAAGGGCGTCACCCTTTTTGAATACGACATTCTTGCGGCCATGGGTCGCCGCGATCTTGCGGGCCAGACGCAGCATGCTCGGGGACAAATCGATGCCGTGCAGAAATCCGCCGGCCTCGAGTTGATGCGCTATCTGGACCGAAAGCTCTCCGGGTCCGCTGCCGATGTCCAGCACTTTTTCATGACCCCGCAATTCCAGTTCATGCACCAAGGTCAGAAACTGCGAAAATCGGCGCGGCGCCACCTTGGACGAGTACTGCCGAGCCACCGGTTCGAAACTGTTAATCCTCAACATAACACACCTCAGAAAACTCGCACTACGTTGTGTTCCCGACTGTGACCGACACATCGGAAATAAAAGAACTATGTCGGTCTGTTAACTCCTATTTATGATCAAAGCCGTTCGCGGCCGGAAGTAACTCCTGACGAGGAGAGCACGCTATTTCGTTTGTACCGTCTTGCGCAAAGTTTGAAACGCCCGCCGCAGATCGATAAGCAGGTCATCGATATGTTCCACCCCGACCGACAGCCGCACCAGACCGTCGTCGATGCCCCGCGCCTCACGGACTTCTTTGGGAATGGAAGCGTGTGTCATGGAGGCCGGATGGTTGATGAGAGATTCCACGCCTCCGAGGGACTCGGCCAGAACAAAAACTTCCGTAGCCATGACGAAGCCTTTCACGGCTTCGAAATCGGCCTTCAGCGAAAACGAAACCATTCCGCCCGGCATGGTCATCCCGTTGGGCACCGGCTGACCGTCCTGGCCAGGGAAGTAAATCCTGTCGACGAGATCGACCGTCTCGAGGTACTCCGTGATCTTGACGGCATTGATCGAATGCCGCTCCATACGAAGGTGGAGCGTTTTGATCCCGCGCAGAACCAGCCAGGACTCGAACGGTCCGAGCATAGCGCCAATGGCGTACTGATTGAAGCGGAGTCTCTCGGCCAGGTCCGCATCCTTAACCACCAGAGCCCCGGCAATCAGGTCACAATGGCCCCCGAGGTATTTCGAGGCGGAGTGCAACACGATATCGGCCCCGCAGTCCAGCGGCCGCTGAATGTACGGCGTGGCGAACGTGTTGTCTACCGCAACCAGAGTACCCCGGCTATGCGCTATCTCCGACACCTTGGCAATATCCACCAGGTGCATAAGCGGATTCGTAGGTGTTTCTATCCATATAAGGCGGGTATTCTCCGTCAGGGAGTTTCTGAAGTTGTCCGGGTGCCGACCGTCGATATAGGCAAACTCGATACCGAAGTTCCGGGCGCTTTGTTCGAACTGCCGCATGCTGCCGCCGTAAAGATCATCAACGGCTATCACCCGATCACCCGGCTTGAGGAGTTTGATTATAGCATCTAGTGCCGCCAGTCCGGACGAAAAGGCGTAGGCGTGCGTCCCGTTCTCGAGCTCAGCCAGCGTCTTCTCCAGGGCGAGTCGAGTCGGGTTAGACCAGCGGGCATAGACGTAACCCGACTCGTCTCCGGGGTATGCTACGCGATATGTCGAACTGGGGTAAATCGGGGTGGTAACGGAGTTCGTGCCGTCTTCCGGAACACGCCCTCCGTGAATCGCCCGCGTCTCGAATTTCTTCTGGTGATCTTTGTCAGCCACGTATTTTCGTTCCTTACTTCAAAAAGCCTTTTTCCTGCATCCAGTCATCATTAAAAATCTTGCTGATATATTTGGACCCATGGTCAGGCAATATAACCACCATTATTTGCCCGGCTTTCACTTTCTTTGCGTGTTTGAGAGCAGCGTGGACGATCCCGCCGGATGACCCACCACCGAATATGCCCTCTTGGCGGGTCAGTTGGCGCGTCATCAGGAAACACTCCTTGTCACTCACCTGATAGATCTCATCGATGACTGAAAAATCCAGCGTGGGGCAGAGAAAATCATCGCCGATCCCTTCGACAAGATAGGGGTGAGGCTCGATCATTTTCTTGTCCTTGAAGTAGTTGTAGAACACGGAGCCTTCAGGGTCAACTGCCACCACTTCGATATTGGGGTTTTGTTCTTTCAAATACTTGGCTGTGCCGGACACCGTCCCCCCGGTGCCGATACCTCCCACGAACACGTCTATCTTGCCGCCGGTTTGACGCCAGATCTCGGGGCCGGTCGTACGGTAATGAGCTTCGATATTGTCCAGGTTGGTATACTGCCCGATGAGATACGAATTCGGTGTCTCGCTCTGGATCCGCTTGGCCGTTTCATAATAACTGTCGGGCGAGTCGGGAGGCACTGCGGTCGGGCAAACGTGCACTTCGGCGCCAAACGCCTTCAGCGAATCAACTTTCTCTTTGGACATTTTGTCCGGTATGGTCAATATCGCCTTGTATCCGAAAGCAGCTGCGAACATCGCCACCGCCGCCCCTGTGTTACCCGAGGTCGCCTCGATAATCGTACCGCCCGACTTTAATTCCCCTTTGCGTTCAGCTTCCCGCAGTAAATAGACCGCCATGCGGTCCTTCACCGAACCGGTCGGATTGAGAAACTCCAGCTTCACCAGCACGGTCGCTTCAATGCCCAGTTCGTCCGGCAAGCTGCGTAATCTGACCAGCGGTGTGTTGCCTACTGTCTCCGTTATGTCGCCGGCGTAAAACCTGTCGTTGTTCTCTGTCGCCATTTCCCTGATTTGTTCTGTACCTTCAGTGTTCATAACCTATCTTTCGTTACTCCGATAATCAAGCATTAAAAAATCCACCTGACTCCCTTGTCAAGGTGGACCGATACCTGTAGACTCATCTACACCCCGTCACGGGCCGGCACGGTCCATTCCCCTACAACAACAACAACCGGTATGTTCGAGTGAATTAATCATGGTCTTATTTAATCCTTATTAATGACCATAATACCATATCCCGGATATTTGTCAAGAGGTTTTATGGTCCGATCACCGTGTTTTTAACAAGGATCAAAACTCTCCGCACCCCTTCTCGGGACTTTTTTGTGTCGTGTCGGACAAGCGGTCGAGAACGACCGCGTTCCGTTGCGACATTTTTCTTGACAAGTCAGCCCATTATGGTTATACTCTTTACGATACTTACGAAATTTAAAGAACTTGATTCTATACGAGCGTATCGCAAACTCGCTATCGTTTTAGACAGACCGAACAAGCAACTGGAGAAAGGGTAGAGGTATGTCAGAACGATGCATTATCCCCCAATTAGCGCCAGGATTCATCTGCTTGCTCTGCAGCTGTGTGTTGCTCTTGGCCTCGCTGCCGAATCTCGTTGCAGCGCAGCAGGCGACTATAAGAATCGATACGCTTTATGACCAGGCGGTCGGACAAAACGTCGAAATCCCCATCTATCTGGAATCCATAACACCAGGAGCCGAGTTGCGGTCACTTCGCCTGCTGTTTGGAATCGACGGCGTTGATTTCAAGTATTTCCGGTTCAGCCAGGAATTCTATGATTGTATTTGGAATTCGATCGGATCCTGGGATTTCCCCAATACCGAATGCAGCAACGGCTTCTGCCCGCCCGCTCTGGTTACAATCAAGATCTTTAACTTCTCCGGTGGTTCTTGTTCCGTCGAGACGCCTATCGAGATCGGGCGTTTTGTGGCTGAAGTTCAAGGCGAAGTGGGTCAGTTCTATCCCTTTCGGTTCTTCTGGGTCGACTGCGTGGAGAATGCGGTCGGCTTCGATGCCTTCGGCCTCGATACAGTCCATGTCTCCGACCGCGTTTTTGATTTCGATGGAATCGAAATCACGGCCGACCAGCCTCTTCCATCACATTTTGGTGCCCCGTCGAGCTGTCTCACCGGTGGCCCCGATACGACCCGTATCCGTGGCATCGACTTCATTAACGGCGGGATTGGTATATCTTACGTTGATACAACCCACTTACCCCGCGCCGCCTTCGAAATTGAAAAAACACATCTAACTCTGTTCGGTATCGAAGAGCAAGTCAGTGTCAACTGCGTAACGCCGTTCGGCGAGACCGGTGAGCCACTGACCATCGGCAGTTTCGATTTTCTCCTACAATATGACACCGGCGCTGCGACCTTTCTGTCGGCAGCGCCCGGTCAAATGTGCCAAGACAGTGCCTGGGACTACTTCGTCTATCAGGGCAATCTCGACCTCGGTTTGATCCGGATCATGGGCGTGGCGGATACCACCGGAAGTGGTGAATCCGAGTATATGTCTCTGGTTGATGAAGTCGCTGAGTTTGCGGTATTGACACTTCAAACCACCAATCACGATAGCACCTACGAGTGTGTTTATAGTCCTATCAGATGGATTTGGTATAATTGCAATAACAATGCCATCACCTCTGACGTAGCCGGGGATTCCCTCTTCCTGTCAAATCGTATATATTCATTTGACTGGTATGGTGGCTCAATCCACCAGGATGTCCCGTTTCCTACAACGTACGGAGCGCCAACCAGTTGTATCGTAAACCAACCCCCGGGATATGTCACAACGCGTGCAATCGACTTCGTACATGGTGGGATGGACTTCATCTGTGCGGACTCAATCGACGCCCGCGGTGATATCAACCTCAACGGAGTGGCTCATGAAATCGCCGACTGGGTTCTGTTTACGAACTACTTCTTTTACGGGTTAAGTGTCTTTACCGTTAATCTCGATGAGCAGGTTCTGGCAACCGATGTGAATGCCGATGGAGAGACGTTGACGTTCGACGATCTGATGTACCTCTACCGAGTGATTATCGGCGACGCGCTCCCGTATCCGACGCCGCCGGCAGTTTCCCAACCGGACACAGTGGTCCTTAGCCAGGATACAGTCGCGAAGACTATTACCGTGGAAGCCGCCGACGGTGTCAGTGCCCTCCTTCTCTATTTCGAAGGAGAGATCTCGACATCCTCAACCTTCCCGAACCACGACCTCGGCTACAGATTCGACAGTTCATTGACACGAATAATGATCTTTCCATCCTTTGGAAACTCGCCTGAGGATGCCCTGATTGCTACCGGCGAGTTGCTGGTCTACGAAGGTGACGGGCGGCTGACCGGTGCCCTGGCGTCATTCCGAGGCACTTCCGCAATAGAGGTGATCGTTGAAGGCGGCCCGCCGTCGCAATGCTGCACCGTGCGCGGCAATGTCGACGGAGCTACCGGTCCCGGCGGTCCGATCGACGTCAGCGATCTGACCCGACTCGTCACCTACCTCTTCGGCAGCGGAGCGGTACTGCCCTGCCCCGAAGAGGCCAATGTCGACGGTATCACGGGTGCCGGCGGTCCAATCGACGTGGTCGATCTGACATATCTGGTGGCGTACTTGTTTGGCCAGGGGCCGCCTCCTCCACCGTGTAATTGAAGAGTAAAAGCGAGGGTGAGGATGAGTTGTTCATCCTCACCTGAATGTCACATCAGTAACTTCAACGAGGCTGATTTAACCAAGCGCTACTGACCGAACGAAAGCCGAGAACCTGAGAACAAGGAGGATGTATGTCCCGATGTAGCGCCACAACTATCTGGAAAACCATGAACATTACTCAGAGGGTCCTGATGTTGGGCCTCCTGGTACTATGCATGCCCATGTCGCTCATGGGACAGAGCGGCGACATTACGGCTGTAAGAATTGAATACGTACCAGACGTATCCCTGAACCAGGAGGTCAGTCTCTCGGTGGACCTGGAACAGGTTGCCGCAGGCACGGTTATGAGCGGTTTTGACCTGCTGATGGCATTTGATCGATCGGGTCTGCATCTTCAGGATGTTCAACAGGGCCAATTGCTGACCGATTGCGAATGGGAGTACTTCACATACCGCGTCGGGGATGCCGCCGATTGCGGCGGTGAACCATGTACCGAGGGTGTGGTAAGAATCGTTGCCATCGCCGAGACCCTCAACGGTGAAATTCACCCATCCTGCTTCGCGGATACGGCGGGTCAACTGGCCCAGCTGACGTTTCTCACGACAAGTGACCCCAATGCGTTGAGTCACCTCTTCCCGGTCCGATTCTACTGGATGGATTGCGGTGATAATTCGTTTGCCGATCTTCTCGGTGACACACTGTACATATCTGATCAAGTCTTCGAATTCAATGGTCAGGAATACACTGATCCCGACTTCGGATTTCCGAGTTATTTCGGTGCTCAGGCGGAGTGTGATGATACGTTGGATCCGATCGCCACCAGAAGAGCAATAGACTTTCATCATGGCGGTGTCATGATGTCCTCTACACCGGGACCAAGTGATGCGGATGCGGTGATCACAATAGACAAGCTATACAATGTGTGGTCGGGCCACTTGAACCCGTACGATGGCGCCGATTTCAACGTCGGCATCAATCTCCAATATGTCGAGCCGACGAGGGACTATGACGGTTTTGATTTCCTGATCCGGTTCGACCATTTGGCAATGTCGGTCACAGGCGTTCAACCCGGTGAATTGCTCGATTCTTGTGGCTGGGAGTATTTTACCTATCGAGTAGGCTCAGTCGGCAATTGTGGCGGCTTACCGTGTCCCGACAACATCGTACGAATAGTGTCCGTGGCAGATATTAATGATGGAGCCAACCATCCCTCCTGCCTCACTCCCAACCCCGGCCAACTGGCGAGAATCTCCTTCCATTTCCCGTATGACACCGGCCTTATGAATCAAACCTACCTGCTGGAGTGGCTGTGGTACGACTGCGGCGATAACGTTATGAGCAATCCCGTCGGCGATACGATCTTCTTCTCTCGCGAAGTTTATGATGTCAACGGTTTTGCCATTACGGCCGATTCCGCCTTCCCGACCCAATACGGCGTCCCCGCCTCCTGTATCCCCGGTGGCCTTGACTCTGTATATCGAAAGATCGATTTTTTCACCGGCTCCGTACGCGTGCCGCCCGCTGAATTGGATATTAGGGGCGATGTAAACCTGAACGGTATTGCATACGAAATCGCGGATTGGGTTTTGTTCAGTAATTACTTCTTCTTTGGATTAAGCGCCTTCACCGTCAACCAGGAAGCCCAAACTGCGGCCACCGACGCCAACGCCAATGGTCTGACTCTGGAATTATCCGATCTCATGTATATATACCGCGTGGTAATCGGTGACGCTTATCCGTATCCGATGCCACCGCTCGCGCCGTTTGGGGATACGGTAGCCCTTATACAGGATACGCTGGCAAACACGATTTCCGTAGACTACGACGATAGCCTGAGCGCCCTGTATCTGGTCATTGAAGGAAACATAGAGCCTGTCGATGCTTTGCCTGATCATGACCTCTCCTGGTACTTCGACACCACGTACACCCGGATTCTGGTTTTCCCTGGCGTGAATCTTCAGCCGGATGAGGCCCTTCTGGACTCGGGTTTGGTTTTCACTTACACCGGTGACGGCCAACTGGGCCTGGCTACGGCCACCTATGACGGACTGTACGACCTGCTGACGAAAACACTGGGCAGCGCGCCAACTTCCTGTTGCGAAAACAGAGGGAATGTCGACGGCGTAGTCGGAGTCGGCGGTCCCATAGATGTTGGAGACCTTTCCGCTCTGGTAGATTACCTTTTCGAAGGTGGTTCTTTGTCGGATTGTCCGGAGGAAGCCAATGTTGACGGAATCGCGGGAGTAGCCGGCCCGATCGACGTGGGTGACCTGACCTGTCTGGTCGACTATCTGTTCAAAGCCGGTCCGCCGCCGCCGCCTTGTCTCTATCCGAGCATCGGTAGCAGTAGTGAATAAGATAACACGGTGAAGAGGAAGTGTGAATAATGAACGGGAACTACACAATTTATAAACGGGTACGTACATCCACAATTGTGACTTGCTGTCTGGCGGTCCTCATTGTGGCGGCCGGGACGAACGAGTCCCTTGGTCAGGATACCGAGAATGCTACTGTCCGGATACAGTCGATCTCTCTCGGCTACTTCGGCTGGCCGGTTGATGTCGCGATCACGTTGGAAAACCCGGCGCCGGATTTCGAAATGGGCGGCTTCGACTTTCTGTTCGGATATGATCCGGCTGCCATCTCACTTATGTCCGTGACGCAGGGAGAGCTGCTCAATAGCTGTGAATGGGAGTACTTCAATTATCGCAGCGGGCTGGCCGACAGCTGTCTCGAACCACCCTGTCCGAACGCATTGGTGCGGATCGTAGCGCTGGCCGATATCAACAACGGGAGCGTGCATCCCCAATGCTATGCCAATACCCCGGGTGAACTGGCGGTGCTCAACTTCCGAATTACGACCAACCATGAGTACGAATGTCAGTTCACGCACGTCAGGTGGTTCTGGATGGATTGCGGCGACAACTCGGTCGCTTCACGTTACGGCGATACGCTGTATTTGTCCGAAGATGTCTTTGATCCGTGGGGTACACCCGTTTCACAGGATACGACGTTCCCCACCGCATTGGGTGCACCAGATGACTGTGTCGATGGAACGCTCGGTTCCGGTGTTCGAGCTATTGACTTCATCAACGGCGGCATCGATATTCAGTGTCCGGAAACACTCGGCACTCGTGGTGATATCAACTTGAACGGGCTGAGCTACGAATTGGCGGATTACCAGCTGTTTGCGAATTATTTCCTGTACGGGCTCTCTGTTTTCACGATCAATGTGGAGCAGCAAATAGCGAATACCGACATAAACGCCGACGGAGTAGTTCTTACGTTTCAGGACCTGATCTATCTATTTCGGATAATCATTGGCGAAACACTGCCCTTTCCGGCGCCACCGACGGCCGTGTGGGATACGGCCCTCCTGATTCAGGATACCGCGGATAACCGGGTGGCTCTGGACTACCCGGACAGCCTGAGTGCTCTGTATCTCACATTTGACGGTCAAATCGCGCCCACTACGGACTTACCGGATCATTATATCAGCTACAACGAAGATGAGTCCCCAACCCGCATGTTGCTGTTGCCGGATTTCGATTTCAGCGGCGGCCTGCCGATCATACCTTCCGGAATCATCTTTGAGTACACGGGTGAAGCCAACCTCGTTTCGGCGGAGGCCACGTACGACGGTACGGTAGCTGTTCCGACAGACATTCAATATGCCGGTATTACCTGCTGTGAAGTTCGGGGCAACGTTGATGGTGTGGTCGGCCCGTCAGGTCCGATTGACGTCGGCGATCTCTCCTATCTGGTGGCCTATTTGTTCACGGGCGGACCGTTGCCGCCGTGCGAGGAAGAGGGCAACGTCGATGCGTTGACGGGTTCCGGAGGATCCATCGATGTCAATGACTTAACGTACCTCGTTGACTACCTGTTTAGAGGCGGCCCACCACCTCCGGCATGCTAGTCCCTCGGGAAAATGCAGTTGGGTCGAGCTGGCCACGCGCGGGTGCGATCTGACTGTTGTTACCATTCACAACGCGAAAACCGGACCGGTGCGAAAGCACGGTCCGGTTTGCTGTTCTAGTCGCTATTACTCTGTTGCGGCAGATCCTGTCATCTATTCGCGGGCGAATGAGACCTGTTGCTTCTGAAACAGCCTGTCTGGAATAATCAGCCGTTCTTCTTCTGGAAGTCTTCCATGAACTCGGCCAGCTTCTCGGCTCCTTCGAGGGGCATGGCGTTGTACAGGGAGACCCGGATGCCGCCCACGCTGCGGTGACCCTTCAGACCGACGAATCCGGCCGCTTTGGCCTCGGCTATGAACTTCTTCTCCAGATCTTCATTGGGCAACCGCATAGTGATATTCATCCACGAGCGACTCTCCGGCTCGACCGTACCACGGAAGAAGTCGGCATTGTCATCCATGAGCTGGTAAATCCGTTCCTGCTTGGCCATGTTGATTTTCTCCACAGCGTGCAGGCCGCCCTGCTTGAGTATCCACTCGAAGACCAGTTTGAGAACATAAACGGCGAAAGCCGGCGGCGTATTGTAGAGGGACTTCTTCTCGGCGTGGGTCTTGTAGTTCAGCATGGTCGGCAGATCGTCATTCGATCGTGCCAGCAGGTCTTCGTGCATGATCAACAGCGTCGCGCCGGCCGGACCGATGTTCTTCTGCGCCCCGGCATAAATCATCGAGAACTTGCTGAAGTCCATCCGCCGGGAGGCTATATCCGATGACATGTCGGCTATGAGCGGGATACCCTCAACCGATGGATACTTGTGGAATTGAGTGCCCTTGATCGTGTTGTTGGTCGTTATGTGCAAGTAGGCCGCATCGGACGGGACCTCCAATTCATCCTGAGAGGGAATATGCTTGTAATCGCCGTCTTTGCCGGAGTAGGCCACCTGGGCCTTGCCTGCGATGTTGGCTTCCTTGATGGCCTTGCTCGACCAGCTGCCGGTGTCCACGTATGATCCGGTCTTGCCACCCGCCAGGAAGTTCATCGGTATCATGTAGAACTGCGATGACGCGCCGCCGGTCAGGAACATGACGTGATAGCTGTCATCCAGACCGAACATATCCTTGACCAGGGACATGGCCGTCTCGTTAATCTCGTCGTATTCCGGTGAACGATGCGAGCTCTCGATAATCGACATCCCCGTGCCCTTGTAATCGAGCAGTTCCTCCTGAACGATCTTCAGCACGTCCAGCGGCAAGGTCGCCGGACCGGGATTGAAATTGTATACTCGTTTAGCCATGGTTTCGCCTCATGAATATGCGTGTTACTTATGCGGTCACTTTTTGACTTTCAACATAATCTGCTATAAGACGATCTATAATAATTCCGATGCGGATCATGTTTTCCCTGGTCGAGGCCCCGATGTGGGGGGTGATGATCGTGTTGGGAGCGTCGAACAGGGGTGAATCTTCCGGCGGGTCGGAATACCAGACGTCGGTTGCGAAACCGGCCAGCTTGCCGCTCTTGAGAGCCGCCGCCACGTCTTCTTCAACGACGCATTTACCGCGACCGGTGTTGATCAGGTACGCCCCGTCTTTAAATCTTGCCAGCGTTTTGTTGTTGATGATGCCCTTGGTGGCAGGCACCAGCGGCATATGCAGGGACACGAAATCGGAACGCTCCAGCACGTCCTCCATCGAGGGACATATTTCCGCCCAGTCCGTGAAGTACACATCCGGATGCCAGCCCAAAACGTTCATCTGGAACCCCCGCGCCCGGACGGCCAAAGCCAGCCCGATGCGTCCCAGCCCGAGAATGCCCAGTGTCTTCCCCTGCAATTCGGTTCGCTTGAGTTCCTTCTTGATCCATTTCCCTTCACGCATGGAAGCGTCACCCTTGGTAATATGGTTTGGCAGCGCAATCATCAGGGCGAAAGCCAGCTCCGCCACGGCCGTCGTGGAAGCATCGGCCGTATTGAGGACGGTGATATCCTTGTTCTTGGCGTACTCCAGATCGATGTTGTCCAGACCGACTCCGCCGCGAATGATCATCCGCAGATTGGGCGCCGAATCGATATACTCCTTGGTGCATTTGGTCTTGCTTCGCACCAGCACGATCTCCGCCTCGCCGAGGCGGTTCTTGTCATCGGTTACTTCGCCGTATTTCGATATCACCTCCGGCAGGGTGGGATCAAATGCATCAGAAATGAGAATCAACATGGACCTGTCCTTTCTCTATTTATTCGTCTAACAGATTTACAACCATACCGCTGCGCAGCTTCGGTTCGAACCAGGTCGACTTGGGCGGCATCACCTCCCCGGCATCCGCCACCGCCAGCAGCTGTTCGACCGTGACCGGGTACATGGCGAAGGCCACCGCGAACTGACCCGACTTGACCAGCTTCTCCAGTTCCCGGACCCCGCGAATGCCGCCCACGAAATCGATGCGATCATCGGTACGCACGTCTGCGATGCCGAGCACCGGCTGCAACAGGTTGGCGGTCAGGATCGCCGACCCGATGGACTCGACCGGATCGTCTCGATCAAACGTCCCTTCTTTAGCCGTCAACCGGTACCACCTGCCGTCGACCAGCATGCCTACGTCAAGCGGATCCTGGGGCAACACGGCCTGCGAGGTCCCTCCCACGTTGAAACGTGCTTCCAGCTTTGAGACGAATTCGTCGGGAGTCATCCCGTTCAAGTCTGTCACGACCCGGTTGTATGACAGTATGCGCAGTTCGTTATCCGGGAAGATAACGTTCAGGAAGTAATTGTAATGCTCGTCACCGCGATGATTGGAATTGGCGACCTTCAGGCGGCGGGCCACTTCCGAAGCGGCCGCCGACCGATGGTGGCCGTCGGCAATGTAAATGGATTCCATTTTGTCGAACAGAGTCGTCAGTCTTTCTATCTGCTCGGCGTCGGAAACTACCCAGAGTTCATGACGAACACCGGCGTCATCGACGAAGTCATACACCGGCTGGGAGGAGCGGATCTTGTCGAATACCGCCTTGACCTCGCTGTTACTCTGGAATATGGACAACACCGGCCCCACCTGGGCCTTGACCGTTTGGATGTGGTCGGCCCGGTCATTGACTTTGGCCGGACGGGTGTGCTCGTGTTTCTTGATCTTGTTCCGATCGTATTCCTCACATGAACACAGCGCGACCAGACCGGTCTGACTCCGGTTCTGCCAGGTCAGACGATAGAGATAGAAGGACGGCTGATCATCGCGGCACATAATGCCGTCATCTATCAAACGTTGCAGATTTTCTCGACCTCGTTGGTAGACTTCCTTACTGTAGGCAGACGTGTCGGGTGGAAAATCCACTTCCGACTTGTTGACGCGCAGAAATGACAGCGGATTGTTCCTCACCAACTCACGCGCTTCATCACTGCTGAGGACATCATACGGCGGCGCTGCTACTTGTGCGGCATGCTCCGGGCGGGGACGAAGCCCCCGAAACGGCTTTATCACGGACATACGTTTTCACTCGCTTTCCTTGTTGTGAACGAATTCACAGCCGGGAATATACAAACTCCGCCCAAAACCTCAAGCGATTTGTGGCGCAACAGGTGGCGACGAGAAGAAGGAGGGGATTCCTGGTCATACATAGAGAGGCTGTCCCAAAAGGTGATGTTTTGTCGACTTTCGTTATCGTACAGCGGTGCTTGTCCCCGCCGATCCGGTAAGTCGGTGCGGCGCAAGGCCGAACCCTGCGCGAGGATGGAGCGGATGACAGGTTGTTACGCCGATTCACCAATCATGAGACAGCCTCATCTCCGGCGAGTTCCAAAACTGCCATGAAGTGTACCACATGTTACGCTTTGTTGTTGTGCCGGTCTTGATCCCGTGCCGGCGGGATTGTGACCCGACACGTAACTCGTTGACGGGCAAGAGCGGCAGGTCACACGATTCCACTGACGCGGATTTGCAAGACCTGCTGCAACCGGCGAGGGAACCTTGTTTAACATGCCTGGGCGAACCGGTACCATCCCTCTACGGGCACGGCGGCGGGGGCGGGCCGCCACGGAACAGATACTCTACCATATACGACAGATCCGCTATGTCGATTGGGCCTGCCACTCCGATAACGTTATCTACATTAGCCTGTTCAGGACAAGGCGGAATTGGTCCACCCCGGAACAGATAATCCACCAGGTAACTCAAGTCGGCTACATCACACTCGACACCCGGACCGACTAGATTGTCGACATTACACCGCGTATTGCAACAACAAGCGTCACCCACACCATTGGTGTCAGCGTCTTCCTGTTTCGGATTTGCCGTATCCGGACAGTTATCGAGGGCGCAGGTGTCATACACGTAGCCGTTGCCGTATCCGTCACCATCGATATCCGTACAGAAGTCACAACTATCGCCCACACCGTCAAGGTCCGCGTCCTCCTGTTGAACGTTGAAGACACCGGGGCAGTTGTCGCAGGAGTCACCCCTACTGTCTGCATCCATGTCTTCCTGATCCGGATTGGCCACGGCATAGCAGTTATCGCAGCTATCGCCGACGAAATCAGCGTCCAGGTCCTCCTGGTCGGGATTGAACACCATAACGCAATTGTCGCACACGTCACCATTCCCGTCACCATCCACATCGACCTGATCCGGATTGGGCATGTCGACACAGTTGTCGATGCTGTCCGGCACACCGTCGTCATCCGAATCAAAGTCATTGGGATTATTGACATAAGCATACAGCCGATTACCGACGATAGAATCCACCCGTACGGTAATACCCGACGGTCCGCTGTACCCGTCACTTGAAGGATACGTCGTCGGGCTGAAAAGATCCTGGCCCGTCACATCATCGGAGAAAAGCGCCCCTTTTCTGGTTTCATTCGGGTACCACCACTGGGCGCTGTCGGTGACGTGCCCTTCCGGGTTGGCGGTTTCGTCCATGGAAGGATTGTAGCCCGCATCTTCGACTATAACCCGGTAATGCGGGAAATCCGGCGTGCCGTCGTTGGATGGTAGTGCGTCATCGATATGCGTGATCAGCAGACCGCGGTCGAGCGGATCACATCCGTAAGTCAAATCCGGCCAAAAGAAGACACTAAAGTCCGAATCAAGCTTGTCGAACATCCCCGTGGATTGTGGATTGCGATATTCGAGCAGGAAGTACTCGCTGCCATAAACATCGATAGGTACTTTGTATAGAGAACTGTCGGCATGCGTCTCAATGTCGTAGATCACCAGGTCGATATGCTCGCCCGTGAGATTAATGGGCTGGATGAACCCCATTTCCTTCTTGCTCCAGCCGCAAAAATGGGACGGAATCTCCGAACCGATAGCGAGATACCCGTACCCATAGTATCCCATCACACACCAGTCAACCAACGGGTGATCATTCGCATCGCCCGGATTTGTATAGGTAAACGTTACCAGCTTGGAGTCATAATCGTACAGGTCCGGCAGGCCCAGGTTGTGGCCGAGCTCGTGGACGAAGACGCGTATCCGGTTGAGGGTATCCACACCCAGAAATATCGTTGGGTTACTCGGATTCCTGAGCGGGCGCGTCTCCGGCGACGTATTCCACCGGTTGACATACACACCGTCGAACGGACCCAGGCCGCTGCCGCCGTATCCCACGGCAAACGACCAGATATCATTCGGATCCTGAGAATCCTCCTCGCCGTTGCCGGACCGAACGAATGTGATAGCATCGACAAAACCATCATTGTTGGCGTCGTACTGTGAATAGTCGATCAGACCATCGATCGCGAACAGGATGTCTTCGAAGTCAAACCAGTCAAAGAACATATACTGGCCGGCTGAATACCAATTGAGTACGTTGCCGGTGACCGTCAACTGACCGTACGAAACTTCATCATAGTAGTCCGCCACCGACCCCCCGGCAAACACGTTGCGCGAGAACATCAGGCTGTCGAAAACGGTCCGCGGATACGTGTGCGGACGATCTGTCCAGTCCACGAGAATCGTGAGCACCCTGACCGTGTCACCGTCATAACGGTACGACATGATTTCCAGACTGTCCTCCCGCGAGAGCGCCGAGCCGGGCAGCCGATCCGGCATTCGTAATTCCTGCCCCAACGGCAGATCGTAGATTATCGCATTCGAAAGATCAGCCACCGCTTCCGAGGCGATCAGTACTGACAACACAAACAACGTTGATAGAAATATTCGCGGTAATTTCATGTGGCACTCTTTCTATTAATGTATGTTTATGTGAACGTATCGTCCGGCCGACGATGTAGTCATTGAACATGCCGTTTTCCTTACCGACAGCTTGAGATGTCCTGTCATCAACAGGTGAGGATACCCAAAGATAACAAACTCGACGGATATTGAAATCCTTATTCTCGCGGACTTCCCTTCACCCAAACGGGCGGCCACGGCGTGCCCAACACAACGTGGCCCGAACAAAAACGACTGCTCCCTCTGGAAGCAGCCGTTTGGACTTTCCGCATTGATTCGTTAAGCGCTACGGACACGCCGGCGGCGGCGGACCGCCACGGAACAAATAGTCGACCAAATATGATAGGTCGGCCACATCGATCGGACCGCCCGGCCCCGACATGCCATCGACGTTGGCTTCATCCTCGCACGTCGGTACCGGTCCGCCTCTGAACAGATAATCGACCAGATACGACAGGTCGGCCACGTCGACCTCACCAGCGGGACCGGTCAATCCGTCCACGTTACCCCGTATGCCGTCACCGTTGCAACAAACACCTCCGCAGCCCGTCTGCAAATGGTCAGCGAACCACTGACGAGCCTCGGCTACATTGGCGCTCAAAGATGCCGTTCGGGTAGAAGCAATCACGGAGTAAATTTCAACCGTGTCACCCGGATTAATAGTGAGATTGCTGTAAAACGTCATCAGCGCGAACTGGTCTGTCGAACTGCCCAGGGCCGTGTAACCCGACTGCTGCATAAGCGTGAACATCTCGCCGGCCACCGGCCCGTTGTTGGGGTAAATGTACGTCGAGTTGCTCTGCGTGAGCGCCCCGTAGGGAGTCACCGAGGTATCCGCACAATCGGAATTGACCGCTATTCCCAGCAGCGCCTGCCCCCCCTGACGGAGCGTGTTGTCCTGACAGCCGAATCCGGTACCTTGAAGATAGATCAACTTGTCGCTGATGATGAAACCGCCCGTGTTGTTCACGTTGGAACTGGCCGGGATATCCCAGTCAACGAACTCACCCACCGCCAGTCCGGAGTGAGTACCTCCGTCGGCCGAATACAGACGCATACACTGGATGACGAAATTGCACGTGTCGGCGTGCTTCGGCGCATACCATGTCTTCTCGATGGCCAGAGTCGTATCCTCAGTCATGAACGAGGCGCTCTCGAAGATTTCGTAGTCGCCGGAGTCTGCCGTCGGAGTGCTGAATTTCCCGCCCGGTTTCATTTTGAAATGCTGGCTGTCATACAATCGGTACGACAGCGTTGTATCCGAACCAGTATTGCGACCGACCATGGGCGAACCGTCGTACAGGTAAAGGAATTCGCAGTCTCCCTGGAAACCATAATCGAGAGAGGCGCCGAATTCCCCGGTGTTGCCGAAATTGCCCATGCTGCTGACCGCCAGTTGCGTGCAGGCCGTGGCAACCGTGTCATACACTTCCGCCTCACAAACATCGCCGATCCCGTTGCCGTTGACGTCGGTTTGATCGGGATTGTATACGGTCGGACAATTGTCCAGACTGCCGCAAATGCTGTCCCCGTCGGCGTCGTTGCTGAAATCATTGGGACAGATATCACACAGGTCACCAATGAAATCGCCGTCCGTATCCGCCTGAGTCGGATTACTGAGACCGGGACAGTTATCGCACTCGTCACCACGTCCGTCACCGTCGCCATCCGCCTGTCCGGCATTGGCGTGCGCCGGACAATTGTCGCAAATGTCACCGACGCCATCATTATCAACATCCCGCTGATCCGGATTGGGACTCGGACAGTTGTCACAGGCATCACCCGCACCATCTCCGTCACCGTCGTCCTGGCTGCTGTTGGCGATTGTCGGGCAATTGTCGTCAACATTGGCGATACCGTCCCCGTCCATATCGCCCGGCTCACACGAGTCCGGTATCCAATTCTCATTAAGATCGTTCGGCGATCCCGGCAGGAAGCACAAGCCACGCGCCTGGCTCAGGAATCCACTGCCACGCACGAAGGAACGGAAGTAGATACCGGTTTGAAAATACTCAAAGACTCGATACTGCCCGCCGTTGTCGCCGGTCAGGAAGATATTCCCGTTAAAGCCCTTCGTGATTCCCCAGGGTTTCGTCCAACCGTATTCATCACTGAAAAGTTTCACGTAAGCACCGGTGCCGGCCGCATACTCCAGAACCTCATTGGAGTTGAAGCTGGTAACGAGCATATTGCCATTATCCAAAAACGCCAGGTCCCGCGGGCCGCTCAGACCACCCGATCCCGGACTCACAAAGGGACCGACATAGGCGCCCGTGGTACCGTTATATTCATAGACCGCGTCGTCGGAACTGGTAACGAACAGGTTGCCGTTGGGGCCGAATTCCAGTCCATCAGGTCCGTTGAGCGGAGAACCCGCGGTGACAAAGTCACCGAGGTACGTGCCCGTGGCACTATACCGCTTCACGACGCTATTGGTATTGTCGGCCACATACAGATTACCTGCTCCATCAAGCGTTATCCCGGTAGGGTTCCCCAGGCCGCCACTGCCTCCTGCAACGAGCGTCGTAACCGCCAGTGTCGCGACGTCCAGTCGAATTACTACACCAATAGCGTCGGTGATATAGACAAACTGACCATTGCTGCTGCTCACCACATATTGGGGCAAAGTTATCGGAAAAGACCCGATCTGATGAGCCAATACCCCGCTCAACCCGTGAAACTCACGCACCTGACCGGTTCCCTCGTTGGCCACAAACAGGCTGTACGGCCGACCGATATCATACCAGTCCCATACGAAATTGCCGTTACAGTCCTGACACTCATCGAGAACACGATCCCGATCAATATCCAGCGACATGTCAGCCTGAATTTCACTGTAGTCAAGGATGAAATTGCCGTTGCAGTCCGGATCACATTCGTCGGGAATGTTGTTCCCGTCATCATCGTTGGCCAGATAGTTCCACGTCTCGGCGTTGTCCGGGTAGTTGTTGCCGTTGCAGTCGGCTTCACATTCATCCAAAATCCCGTTGCCGTCCACATCCGGTGCGCCAAGGGCAATGTCCTGGGGATCAAGGGTGCCGTTGTTGTTGCAGTCCTGACACTCATCCGGGATACCGTCACCATTCGTGTCCGGACTGACCGCCATTGCGATGTCGATAGAATCATCAACATTATTCCCGTTGCAATCATACGGATGACACGCCGCGGATCCGGCATTCAACTGAATGATCTCCTGTATTCGGCGATGGAACCGCAAATCGATATTGCGCTGATAACCCTGGCTCGTGTGGCAGTAGCTCATGATAGTGCCGCGCGTATATATACCGTTGCCGCACTCATCGATCAAAGGCACCAGATTCGGATCATCATGCGTATGTCCGGTGCCGTGGTTGTGACCCATCTCGTGAGCCACCAGATTAAGGTCCCAGTTCCCGTTGTCCGGGTAGTCGACGGGGGAGAGGAAGGTGCCGTTCATATAAGCATCAATACCATACGCATAGCCGGAGCAGGTCGTGGCCAGAAAGGCGACACCGCCGTACGGTGCATCGCGTACACCTGAAAACAAATGGACGATATTCAGTCCGCTCGTGTCTTCATTATTCCACCAATGCTGCCGAAACCCCGAGAGGTCGTACGCATTGAACGGTTCACCGCCCGAGGGCCACACACGAGCTGCGGCCAACGTCATGCGGATGTTGTTATCCCGAATGTAGATGTCGCTGACCGCCGCCATGAGCTGAACGATATAGTCCTGAGCCTCAACGGCGCTGCCGAACAAATCCACGAACGCCTGGTCGGCATCAATTGCCACCCGCTGAAGCAACGGACCTTCGGCCGAAGGCGGGTTAGCTTTGAACGGCTTGTCGATCTGCGGAAGCAGACTCGCATCATATTCGGTGCCGCAAAACGGAACTTCCAGTCCGCCAAATCCGGTAATCGGCCTGACTGTCAGAACGCCATTCCCGGACCGGCGATCCTCTTTCAGAGTTGAGAATGCCAGCTGCGGTGAATTCGGACCATCGACATAGCCGTTGATCATACCATTGGATGAAATAGCCACAAACGCCCTCGACTCAGGATCATTCGCAGCCGCTCCCCGCAAAACCACGACTTCCGGGCGATCTGTCTCTATCTCGCCGCCCGGACTGCCGATTAAAAACCGAGCATCCGGTGCAATTATGTCAAACCTCTCCAGTTCCAGCGTAACCGGTTCGGCGGTCATTGACGGAATCTCCAGGGTCTGACGATCCGGACCGTTCCTGATCTCGAGATAGACGTCAGTCGCAATTCCTGCCTTGAGTTCATTCGGTGTTCGAGAGGCCTCCACGACAGTAAAAGGCCGGTAGGCCGCGGAACCAACATCCGCTGCTGATCCCAATACAAGTAACAGCGCGACAAGCACTGCAGAAGCCGTCAAAGAAGTGGCCGTTTCGTAAAACGAACAACCTGATCGTGATTTCATTGGATTTTCTCCTTCGCACATAACATAATTGTCTGGTTCTCTTTACCTGTTGTTCTCGTGAGAGTCTCTTCTGGAAAGTATTGCCCGATACGACAGCGCTATCGGGTGCTGTACGTGTCCAATGTAACATTTTCAGCCACTTTGTCAACCTAATATGTCGCGTTAGCAGATCCGTATTTACTTCTATTACCCAACTCGGGAAGCCCTCCATTTATCATTGACAATCCGGTGTTATTTGTTATATTAAATTTGTCAAACGAATTCGGCGGAGGATTCCACCGCCGACCACGATACGGTACTTCCGATCAGGTTCCTGTGGCCTGAAACAACGAGAGGCTTGGATCGAGGACATTTCTAACGCGTAGACACCTTATTTAGGTTGCTAATTCGCCCAAACTTCAGTTTGTTTGGGACGTTTAAGAAGCAGTTGTGCCTGAATGAGATGGCCCGTGTGTGTGTTCTCACAGATACTGAGCCACGGTCACAACGGTGAAACCTGATTTCCGGAGGTTTTTTGTATGCGATTACGTTGCCCTCTCTTGGTTGTAACAATGACAATTCTGATACCCAGCGTTCTGGTCGCCGCCCCACCGGTGTTAGACCCAATTGGACCGCAGGCGGCTCTCGTAGACCAGCAGCTCGTATTTACGGTAACCGCAACTGATCCGGATGGTCCCGCCCCTTTCCTCATAGCCCAGAACCGACCGTTCGGGGCCGAGTTTTCGGCTGCCAATGGGTCCGGTACGTTTACCTGGACTCCGACACTTAGCCAGTTGGGCGATCATGTTGTAAGATTCATCGCGTTTGACAGCCAATCCGAGAGCGACACCGAGCTTGTTACCATAACCGTAACTACCGGTAACCCGCCGGTCCTGAATACCATCGGCCCGCAAAGCACACGCATCGGCGAAACACTCCAGCTGCTGGTCTGGGCTTCCGATGCCGACGGCACCACGCCCAGCCTTTCGACCTCACCCCTGCCGTCCACGGCATCGTTTGTAGACAACGGCGACGGTACGGGTGATTTTACCTGGACACCCGAATCGGCCGATTACGGCGATCAAGAGGTCATGTTCTATGCCTCCGACGCCGTCACAGCCGACATCGACTCGGAACTGGTGCTGGTTTTCATCGATGGCGACCCCGGAATCCCTGACAGCATATTGGTCAATGTCGCTCAACAGCCGAACGCCGGCAGTGGTCAGTTCAACGTGATTCTGGAAATCTACGCTTTCAACGATTCGCTCCTGAGCAGTGTTTCCGCCCCATTCAGCTGGGATAATCCGGATATGCGGGTTGACTCGGCCAAAGCGTCGAATAAGATCACAAACGGACTCGATGGCGGTGTGTTCTTTTTTGAAGACGAGAGTATTGCTGAGAGTAACGCCAATAGAAGAATCGTCCTGGGCGGGTTCGCTCAAAACTCAGGTATTGAAGCGGCCACCGAGCGCGAACTCTGGGCCACTTACTATTTCACCGTTGAAAACTGGCAAGTCGGCGATTCCATTGTAATCGATACCACTACCGCACCACCCAACAGTGTGCTGTTCACAGCCGTAGATCTGTCAAGGTTCAACAACCAGACCAGCTACGTTCCTACATGGAGCGGCCAGGTCGTCATCCAGGATGCTTCCGTCGACGTTAAGACCGTCACCGACGGGTCACTGCCGCTGACATTTTCTCTGGGGCAAAACTACCCCAATCCGTTTAACCCGGTGACAAACATCGAATTTGCCATTCCGACAAGAAGCCACGTTACCCTCACGATCTACAACGTCCTCGGCCGGGAAGTGAACAAACTGGTGGACGAAGAAATGGCGGCCGGCGAGTATGTTGTCGACTGGAACGGTACTTCATCCGGCGGCAGCGCCGTTAGTTCCGCCGTCTACTTTTATCGCCTCCAGGCCGAAGAGTACTCCGAGACTCGCAAGATGATGTTGATTAAGTAGCTCGAGCAGGCAGCATACTGGGGAGCCCCCGGACTAAGGGGGCTTCATCGATCCTTTCCTTCCAGTGAACCTGTCCTTTTTCTCTCAGTAAGTTGCCAGGTCCGCGATCCCCTTAACCGTTGACTATTCACCGAACAAGCAGTATTCTGAACAAAAGCGCTGAACCAAATGTCTATACAACGTGAGAAAAGCTCTGTCCGGAACTTATAGGTCAGCAAAATCGAGAACCTGAGCCCTTGAAAACCGGTTAGGACAAGTGTAGAGAATAACTGAAGGTACAAAACATGGTCTCATTAACTCAACGGTCTGCCCAACTTGCCGGGTATTTAGTTATACTGGTCGCAGCAACCGTGTCGATCGCCGCCGTGGCAAACGCCCAGGGCCTGGACCCGGATCCCGGTATACCGGATACCATTAACATCGAATTGACCGTAGATACGATCGCCCTTCAGGCTCAAGTCATGCTGTACGTCTTTAATGATGAGCTCCTGATAGGAATGTCAGCGGGGTTTACCTGGAGTAACCAGAATTTGCGTCTCGACAGCGTCGCGATCGAAGATTTCGTGGACAGCGCCTTTGATATCGGACCCTTTACTTATCGCGACACCACTCTGGCTACTTCCAATAGCGAACAACAGTTCTTGTTCGCCGGCGTGGCCGGTTTCAGTGCCTCCGGAGTTGACGGCAACGCCGGCGGCAGTCGCCTCTGGGCAACGTACTACTTCACTCTCCTCGATTGGAGTGGAATCGACAACGACGGTGTCAAGATTGACACGCTGAAATTCGATCTGGGAAGCGATCTGTTGTTCGTGGCCGACGGCCAGTTGCTCTTCAAACCGATTTGGACCGGACCCGTCGTTTTCGGTTCGCCGACAGACGTACGTTCAGTAGATGCACCCTCGTTGCCGGGCTCCTTCCGTCTGGGACAGAACTTCCCCAACCCGTTCAATCCGGTCACCGAAATTGAATTCGATCTCCCCGTCCGGTCTGATGTTACCTTGTCTGTATTCAATATCCTCGGTCAGGAAGTGGCTCGGTTGGTTGACAATGAATTGTCGGCCGGGAGTTACATTGTGGATTGGGACGGTACCTCAGACAATGGCAATTCGGTTGCATCCGGCATCTACTTCTACCGTCTTCAAGCTGAGAATTTCTCAAACACGAAGAAAATGGTGTTAGTCAAGTAGCGCCTCCGCTACAGCTCGCCTTGATTCACACGCTGAAGCTCAGGCCTTGACGGGAGGTGACAAGCCCTTATGCTACAGTCGATTATGAGTCTTTTTTTGATTGGGCCAGTCGCTTGTCTTAAAAGTATTCGAACTTCCGGCCTGTCCTTATAAGTAATTATGTGACAATAGAATAGAGGTTTTATATTGACATTGGGGGAGAGAACGTCTATTATAGAGGTTTGCATCGACCGACAGACCGTTGAACAATTAAGTTGTTGAAACATAAGGCGTTATATGTTAGGTGTCATTGGCAATAAGTTCTCCGTAGGAAAAGAAACATATCCCCCCTTCTCCGCTGAATTGCATTACTTCAGGATTGACAAGAAATACTGGTCAATTTGCTTCGAACGTATTAAGCGGGCCGGGTTCCGAATACTCGCTACGGCAGTGCCTTGGAACGTGCACCAGGATAGCGACAAGCACTTTGATTTCTCCGGTACCACTGATCCGCGCAAAGATCTGATTGTCTTTCTCGAATTGGCCCGAGAATTCGGATTCAAAGTCATTCTTCGCCCTGGCCCGTGGGTCGCAGGTCAACTCAGAAACGGCGGTCTACCTGATTTCATCTACAAGGACCTGAAGGTTTTCGCACGGGACGCCGCCGGTCAGGAACGGCAGTTGGAACCGGATTACGGTGTGGATTCGGGATATCTCCCGAGCTACCTGCACCGGAACTTCCAATTCCACCTGCGGAGCTATTTCAAGTCATTAATAGAGACGACAAAGAACTATGTGCATCCGCGCGGACCGGTCTTTATGGTCGAACTCGACTACGAGACGTCATTCGGCCGGTTGCTCGAGCCCGGCAGCGCCGACTACAATCCGGACGTTCTTAACGAGCACTACGGCCCTTTTCTCAACAGCCTCTACAACGACATCAAGAAACTCAATCAAGCCTACAAGGAGAAGAACAAGGAGTTTGGCGAGGTCGAGCCCCCACGAGTTTTTCACGACCTGGAATTGAAAGACTATCCCAAGGTAGTCGATTGGTTCAAGTTCCGGGAACACATCCTGCGCACCTATTTACAAACTCTTGAGGATTTGTTTACTACATACACGGTGGAACCGCTTATCTTCCGTTCACTGCACTTCAGACCCGGAGATCTGTTGCCCGCTTACAACCTGATACCGGAGAACATGTCACCTTTTCTCGGCTGCAACGTATTTCCCGAAGGGAGCTATTTCGATCTGTGTGCCAAGGGCCGTTTCCTGAAATCCGAATACGGGTTTGCCTTTGCGTCATCATTCGTGTCGGGCGCCGCGACCTCGGATCCGGAGCGCGAGGAAGAGTTGGTGCCTATCAAAGACAACGTGCGACGGTTCTATTTCACCGCGGCGATCGCGGCCGGCTATAAGGGCCTGAACCACTATATGTTCGTTGATCGTGACAGGTGGTACGGCGCCCCGCTGCATAATGACGGTACCGTTTCGGCCGGATATGAGGTGGTGCGACGCTTCAACTCCCGGATATCCGCATTGGGTTTGGAAGAAATGGACTGCGAACCGGAAATCGCCGTTGTGGGTAATAGACTCTATTCCTGGTTGAATTTTACTTCCAGCAAGACCTTTTTGACCTACCTGCCGCGTCTGCTCGAGGAATCGGTGGTTGGGTTCTGCCGCGATCTGATGCGACTCAAACTCAGCTTCGGGGTCCGCGAAAATCAGGATTGGGAGGCCCTTAAACGGTACAAGTTGCTGTTCATTCCTACGACAGAGGTCATGTCGGTTGCCGATCAGGAGGCCATTGTCGATCTGGTCAAATCCGGCAAGACGGTTATTCTCTGCGGCCTGATGCCGAAATATGATGAGTGTTTCAAGGATTGCCAAATCCTGGCCAATCACTTCCGAATCAGAACCACGGTTGAAAACCGGATCGGTTCGGCGGATTATAAAGGCGGCACCTTCTCGACCAACATCTGGGGCTCGATCCGGGCCACCGACCAGTCCAAGACGAGGAAAATCGTTAAGGCGGGGAACAAGGTGGTGGGGGTCTGTTCGTCCCGCTACAAAGCCAACCTATACATGTTCACTTTCGATATCGGCTCGGGCGGCCACCACAAAAAACTGTCGTTCATAGAATCTATATTCGAGGGAGAGAAGTTTCAGCCGTACCTCTTCTGCAGCGATCCGGCCATTGATCTCGCTTTCCAGATGGGTCCCAAAAGAGGCTTGCTCTCTGTCGTGGCGCCACCGCCCGGTGAACTCTCCGACAGTTACGAGGCGGTCCATAAGGAAGTCATTATCCGCGCCGACCTCAAGGCGGCCGGGATGAAATCACCCAAACTGAAGTTCACGGATATCTTCAGCGACGGAGAGTCGCCGACCGTCATCAAGACCACCGCCAAAGAACTGGCGGCCGGTATCGCACTCAATATCAACGTGCCCGACGGCATTATCTTCCTGGTCGAAAGACGCTGACGTTGACCTGACCATGATGCGAATTCTTCTCACGTCCAGCCGCCGTCTGCTTGCAGCCGGCCTGTGCGTTTTGTCCGGCATCCTTTTGACTGGTTGCTCGGGCACAAATGTCTCCCGCCTCTTTGAGAATGGCGCTTTGGCAACGGCCGCCCCAATCGCTACTGATATCGGCGTGCGGGTGTTCCGAAGCGGCGGCAACGCTTTTGATGTGGCCGTGGCAGTCGGCTTTGCCCTCCAGGTGGTTCATCCGGAAGCCGGCAATATCGGTGGGGGAGGGTTCGCCCTGGTCCGAGACTCAGAGAACGGAAATATCCGCGCCCTCGACTTTCGAGAGACGGCTCCACTGGCGGCTGCCGAGGATATGTTTCTCGATGACAGCGGCTACGTGATCCCGCAGGCATCGACTCTGGGCCCTCTGGCTTGCGGCGTACCCGGCACTGTCGCCGGTCTGTACCAATTGTGGGAAACGAACGGTTCCCTCCCCTGGGACAGCCTGGTGCGCATTGCGGCCGCGCTCGCCGATACCGGATTCACCGTGGACCAGTATCTGGCTGAGTCACTAGCCGAGAACAGGGAACAACTGCTGCGTTTCGAAGAAACAGCCGAGATTTACTTCCCCAATGGTACACAACTCAAAGCCGGGGATCGCTTGATCCAGAAAGATCTGGCCGCAACACTCCACGCCATCGCTGCTCAAGGTCCGGAGGCTTTCTACGCCGGGGACATCGCCGACAGCATTGTCGCCTGTATGGAGAAATACGGCGGGCTGATCACCAGGACAGATCTGGAATCCTACCGCCCCATCTGGAGAAAGCCGATTCAATTTACGTTCGATTCCTGCCGCGTCTATACGGTCCCGCCCCCCAGTTCCGGCGGTATCGTCATCGGTCAGATCCTAAAGCTCCTCGAACGGTTCGACCTCTCGCGGTACACGTCTGCATCACCCGAATTCCTCCACCTGTTCGCCGAGGCTTCACGGCTGGCTTTTGCCGACCGCGCCGAACATCTCGGGGATCCTGACTTCTATGTCATACCGGAGGGCCTGCTGGACAGCATTTATCTCGATATGCGGCGCAGCCTCATCAAATCCGACCACGCCACAAGTTCGGAAGCCGTGCAGTTCGGCATTCCCGGCGCCGAGTCGGAGCAAACCACCCACTACTCGGTCGCCGACAAAGAAGGCAATATCGTCGCCGTTACGTACACGTTGAATACGGCTTACGGCAGTAAGCTGACGGTCGGCGGGGCGGGCTTCCTCCTGAACAACGAAATGGACGACTTTTCCGTCAAACCCGGCGTCCCCAATACCTATGGTCTCGTAGGTGGGGAAGCCAACAAAATCGAGCCGGGTAAGCGGATGCTGTCATCCATGTCGCCCACCATCGTCATGAAAGACGACGAACCGTTGTTCGTCGTCGGCACACCCGGCGGCTCCAAAATCATCACGATGGTAGCTCAGGCGCTTGTCAATCTCTGCCGCTTCGATTTGGAAGCTACCGATATTGCAACCTACCCCCGGTTTCACCATCAGTGGCTGCCGGATATACTTTACCTGGAAGAGAATGTCTTTGAAATCACGACGAAGCAGGGTCTTATACGCCGGGGGCACAACATCAAAGAACGCGCGCCGTACGGCGACCTCCAGGCAATCTACTTTGATTCCAACGGCTTGATGGAGCCGGTCACGGATCCTCGCGGAAAAGGCATGGCCGGCGGTTTCTAGAGAGTAGCGTGGACTCTGCTCGAGCCCGTACAAGCAATCGGACAACGTTATCGATGACGTGCTGATAGCGTTCTTAACAGCGTTGACTTTAGTGCACCCTTACTCTTCGTCTCCACCCAGGCTGACAAAGTCTTAGCCACGTATAGTCCGCCCGGGCCGGAAACATTGAAGTTTCTTAGTCTGGGCAGGTTGTGCAGACTGTTTTCTTTCTTCTTTCAGTTCATGAACAATCCGGGTATCGATCGGTATGTTGATCTCCTGAGTGGACTCCGATATTGCTCAGGAAGAAGATGGTACTCGAAGTGACTCGGTAACCAACTGTAGTACAGTCAATTAACCGGTTCGCTGAGTATTTTCGAATGAATCTCCATGGAAATGTGAAGTTGCGGGAACCAGAAGAGGTATATTAACGATATTATACATAATATAAACAAACCAGCAACAAATATAAAACGAAATAACAAATAGAAGGAGAAGAAAGATGCTTAACGAGAGCAACAGCTACAAGCAGAGCCTGGGTCGGAAGTGGATCAAGGGCGAGTCCGGCGACACCTACATTTGCCCGATAAACGCCCTTGCAGGCATTGAGAACCCGACTGAAGAGCAGTTGCGTTCACTTTGTGTCAACGAATCATTCGACCCGCAGAACGCATAACCGGTAGAGCGCATTGATCAGGGGAGACCTTTCGGGTCTTCCCTTTTCGATAGGCCGCAATAATGCGTGATTAGATTCGTGTCGTGTGTTCACGCCGGAATTGGACCAGAGAAACAGTTCTGTGAAACGTTGTATCTCCGGCGCAGAAGGAGTGATGGGTCAGGACTGCTGCCGGGCAGCAATCAAGACCCGTCGCGAATTAACTCGTGAGGTTCGCTCAAAGACAGTCGTCCCGGCACGCCACACCGAGAGGAAGTAAGACATATATGAATGATCGTATCATACCGAAATGCGGGCAGGAATCCGTCTGGGATTATCCGCGCCCACCACGCCTGGAGCCCACATCGAGTCGCATTCGAGTTGTGTTCAACGAGATTACGGTTGCGGACACAACCGATGCCTACCGCGTCCTGGAAACCAGTCATCCGCCGGTATACTACCTGCCCCCCAAAGACATACTAATGGAGCACCTTCGCCCCGCGCGGGGGCGCTCCTCCTGCGAATGGAAAGGTGCGGCGAGTTACTACACGGTGGTGGCCGGTGAACGGTGGGCCGAGAAAGGTGCCTGGTACTACCCGGATCCCACAGGCCAGTTCTCGGAGATCAGAGACCATGTTGCTTTCTTTGCAGGGCTGATGGATGCCTGTTACGTTGATGACGAGAAAGTGACGCCCCAGCCGGGCGGATTCTACGGCGGCTGGATCACGAAAGATATTGTCGGCCCGTTCAAGGGTGGTCCCGGAACCGCCGGGTGGTAGCGAGACGGAACGGGTATTTCAGGCAGTCTGAGCGAGGATAGCTTCCGCCAGGCGCAGCCCGGATAACGCCGCTCCTTCGATACCGTCGCCGGCAAAGCTGTCCCCGGCAAATCCCAATCGGCAAGGTCCATTTATCAGCAGGAAGGTGGCGGGGTGGCTGGCCCTGGCCTGACTGTACCGCCAACGATGCAGGGCAGTCCGGACGGGCTCTCGGGGAGTGAAAATCCGGGTACCGGCCAGAAGGAGGGAAGTCACTTCCCCTTCCGCTCTCTCCCAGTACTCTTCGGCGAAGGCCGGTGAACTGTGAATCGTTATGGCGCCCGGCTCGGGGGAGACCCGCTTATGGTAATTGTCGCTGATCAATGATATCGGGCTGCCAGACAGTTCGATGTAGCCCTCATGTACCAGGTCACCGGGTGAGTCGTATAGTGCCATCACCGCGAGACACTTGTCAAAACGTATGTTACACAGCTGCTCCAGAGTATCCGTTTCAAGTGCTGATTGTTCCACCAGCTTCAGGGACTGCGGCACGGGTGGTGTCAGGATGAGTATATCGCAACTGAAGGCCCGATTGCTTTCGGTATAGAGTTGCCAGTGTTTTCGATCGTGGGTCACACGAGTTACGCGACACTGCGTTATGACATTCAGTCCGGCAGCGAGGTGCTTCGGTACCGTGGAAATGCCACTTTCGCTGCAATAAGATTCGGCTTGCCGGTCCGGATGGTTCTTTTTACCCCCGGCGCTTCGCCCGGGGTACTTTGAGAGCTTCCCGCTTCCCAGCCAACTTCGAACGTAACTTGCGAATTCGGCGGTTGCAGGAGTAATTTTCTGAGCGCCGTGGTCAAACCTGCGGCCGTCGATTTGTCGAGTGGCCATCCGTCCCCCGACACCCCGTCCCTTGTCCAGCACCAGGACATCAAGACCACTTTCTTTCAGCCGTCCGGCCGCCATCAGGCCCGAAATACCGGCACCAATGATAATGCAGTTGTGATGTTGTAAGTTCATTAACTATTAAACATGTTCTGCCAAGCCTGGATCACCCAAAGAGTGTGTTTCTATGTACTTGCCGGGAAAATATACTAAGGCGGGAACAGAATTTCAATATTCAGTGTTTTATACAAAACTTAGACAAACAAACACCAACACTATTGATCAGGAAGCAGCATCTTATGAAGACCTCAGAACTCTCGCCGGGCACGGCTGAGCTTATAGACACGATTGAGAAGGAACCGCTTGTAAACCTGTATCGTCAGATGATAACAGAAGTGGGTGAGGACGTTAATCGCGAGGGCCTATTGAATACACCGAAGCGAGCGGCCAAAGCGCTGCGATTCCTTTGCCAGGGTTACGAGGCCGATATTGACAGGATCGTTAACGGGGCAGTGTTCGAGTCCTCTGCCGGCGAGATGGTGCTGGTCAAGGACATAGAACTGTATTCCCTTTGCGAGCATCACTTGTTGCCATTCATTGGCAAGTGTCATGTTGCCTATATTCCGGACGGCAAGGTTATCGGCTTGTCCAAGGTGGCCCGCATAGTTGACGTATTCGCGCGGCGGCTTCAGATCCAGGAGAAACTGACCAGCCAGATTGCCGACTGTATTCAGAAATACACGGAGGCGAAGGGCGTGGCGGTGGTCATTGAGGCCAGGCACCTGTGTATGATGATGCGCGGAGTCGAGAAGCAGAACTCATTTATGATGACGTCCTGCGTTAAGGGTGAGTTTCATGAGGATCCGGCGACGCGCGCGGAGTTTTTCAGCCTCATCCGGCAGTAGCCCATCCGCAGGCAGGAACAGTAATCCGAACCTTGACGTTGCTCTGGTATGTGGCACGGAGAGAAACCCAAATGGACTCGTTAAGCCAATTGGCGCTGGGGGCGGCGGTCGGAGAAGCCACGCTCGGGAATAAAGTCGGGAATCGGGCCCTGTTGTGGGGGGCCGTGGCGGGGACAATACCCGATCTGGATGTCGTTTTTTATCCGCTGATGGACCAGGTCGCCCAGCTGGGGTGGCATCGGGGGATTTCTCATTCGCTGTTCTTCAACCTGGCATTCGCGCCGGTGCTAGGCTGGGTGTTCTACAAGATAAACAAACAGCGGGTGTCGATCACAGAGTGGACATTGTTGTCGGTCGCTTGCTTGCTGTCGGCGGTACTATTGGATTGCTTTACCGTCTATGGTACGCAGGTTTTTCAGCCGTTCAGTAATTATCAGGTGGGGTTCAATAATATCTCGATTATCGATCCGCTGTACACCGTACCGCTTTTGATCTCCGTCATTGTCGTGTTATTCCTGCGGAGGTCTACTTCGGCGCGAAAAGCCGTTATTTTGATGGGATTGGGACTGAGTACGGCATATATGGCGGCGACGATCGTGATCAAGTTGCATGTCGAGTCGGTGGTCGAGGAAGCCCTGGCTCGTCAGAATATCGTGTACGAGCGCTTGATAACGACACCGACGATTTTCAATTCGGTCCTGTGGCGGGCGACGGCCGAGGTTGCGGACGGATATATGGTGGGCTATTATTCGCTGTTTGACACGCGGCCCAGTGTAGATTTTCGTTTCGTGCCGCGCAACGGGGATTTGCTGAGCGATATTCGCGACACTCGAGCCGTGCAGCGGTTGCTGTGGTTTTCGAACGGCTGGTACACGGTTCGCCAAGCGGCCGACGGCTCTCTGTTGTTCAGTGATCTTCGATTCGGAGAGATACATACGAACTCCGAGAAGCAGGGGCAGTACGTGTTCACGTGGCGGCTTACTACGGACGGGTCGGAGACGCAATTGACTCAGCTTGATCCGCAGGTGGATGATATGGGGAAGGCGCTGCGGTTCTTGTGGGGACGGGTGTTGGGGGAGTGAGGGGGGGGAGCCAGTGTGACGTCAATGTCAGCCGTTACGTCCGGTTGAGGTCTAGCGTTATTCTGTCAGCTAAGGTTACCTCGTTTTACTGGGGCGGCAGGATTCGAACCTGCGAATGCCAGCTCCAAAGGCTGGTGTCTTACCGCTTGACGACGCCCCAATAGCCTTTGTCTCCGGTCACTTAAACGGGGCTGTGCGTCTGAAGTTCCATCTCGTAAGCTTCCAGGACCCGCTTTTCAATCTGCTCTCTCGTCTCTTTGTTGACCGGGTGGGCAATATCCTGGTGGCTGCCGTTGGCGCGACGCCGGCTGGGCATGGCCACGAAAAAGCCCACGTTACCTTTGATAATCTTCATTCCCCGGACAACAAAAGCATGATCAAAAGTAACATTAGCAAATGCTTTCAGACGCTCCTCATCCCGTAAAATGACCCGAACTTCTGTGATTTCCACGGTGCGTTCCTCTTCATTTGGTGATCTGCATTGGCAATGTGATTGGCTGTACCGTGAACACCCGCCAATCCCCTCGTTCTTCGATCTCCTTCAGCGTACTTTCATTTTCAGTTGAGAAAGCACCAAACAGTGTTGGTCCGGATCCGCTCATTCGAACCAACATCGCTCCTTGCTCTACCAATGCATCCCTTAGTTCTTTGAGTCCCGGGTGGGACTTCATCTGAACTCTTTCAAAATCATTGTCTGCATTCTTCAGGCAAGCGAAGAGTTCATCAACAGTTCCGCACTCTTGTAAACTAAACGGTCTCTTCTTTGTTGTCAAGCTCCTTCTCAGGGCAGCGTAGCTGTCAGCAGTTGACACACCCCGCCGAGGGCTAACCAAAACTATCCTGTATTCCGTGGGGTAAGATGTCTCCACAAGCTGCTCCCCACGGCCGGTGGCAAGCGCCTGACCGGAAGTGAAGAAAAACGGCACGTCGGAGCCCAGTTTGAGCCCCAGTTCGGCCATTTGCGGGTAGGTGAGATTCAGGCTAAAAAGGATATTACAGGCCAATATTGTTGCCGCCCCATCGGAGGAGCCACCCCCCAGACCGGCTGCGATTGGGATGTTCTTTTTCAGACGTATGCTCAGTCCACGAGACAAACTGAACGCTCTCTTCATCAAGTCATACGCCCGACAGATGAGATTGTCGGCTCCGCTGGGAAGCTCCTGTTCGCTGGAGATGGTCAGCCTGGCTTCTATGTCCGGAATTATCTCGTACTCAATGAAGTCGCACAGCGACACGGCCTGCATGAAAGTGTTGATACTGTGGTAGCCGTCGGGGCGCTTGTTGAGCACTTCCAGGAACAGGTTGATTTTGGCCGGGGTGTGAAGGAGGAGTTTGTTGTCGTAGTGTTCCTGTATTAGCATGATAAGCTTGTTATTCCCTGTGGAAGTCTTTCATACCGAATAGGAACATCTGTATCGAGTAGATGTCAACTTCATTTACTTGTCCGGACACCTTGTCAGAATCGAAAATTCGATGTATTTTCAGCCCGGAACAGTACGGTCGGTTTTAAACCATAAGGAGGTCTGTAATGGATCCGTTCGGTGCTCTGAAAAAGCTGGAAATCAAAGGCGCCACCTATAAATACTATAGTCTGGAAGCTCTCTCAAAGCATGGGGATATCGAGAAGCTCCCGTATTCAATAAAAGTCCTGTTAGAAGCTGTTTTGCGCCACGTAGACGGCCACGTGGTCAAGGAACAGGACGCCATCAACCTGGCCGGTTACAATGCCAGGAACGTCGGCCGGAACGAGCTGCCGTTCAAACCGGCTCGGGTGCTGCTGCAGGATTTCACCGGCGTGCCGGCGGTGGTGGATTTGGCGGCGATGCGCTCGGCGATGAAACGGATGGGCGGCGACCCGCAAAAGATCAACCCGCTGGTGCCGGTCGATCTCGTTATTGATCACTCGGTGCAGGTCGATGCCTTTGGTGATCCGAACGCACTGAAGATCAACATGGACAAGGAATTCGAGCGCAACCAGGAACGGTACCAGTTTCTGCACTGGGGCCAGAAGGCCTTCAGTAATTTCAGCGTGGTGCCGCCGGCGACCGGTATCTGCCATCAGGTCAATCTCGAGTACCTGGCCCAGTGCGTGGTGACCAAAGACGGTGTGGCGTTCCCCGACACGCTGGTCGGGACCGACAGCCATACGGTTATGATCAACGGTCTGGGTGTGCTGGGCTGGGGCGTGGGCGGGATTGAGGCCGAGGCCGTCATGCTCGGTCAGCCGATCTACATGCTCACACCGGAAGTGATCGGGTTCAAGCTGACCGGCCGGCTCTCCGAAGGGACCACCGGCACGGACCTCGTGTTGACCGTCACGCAGATGCTTCGGGAGAAAGGCGTTGTGGGCAAGTTTGTCGAATATTACGGCCCGGCGCTCGATCATCTGCCGCTGCCGTCCAAAGCGATGGTTGCCAATATGGCGCCCGAGTACGGCGCGACTATGGGCTTTTTCCCGTGGGATGCCGCCACACTGGATTACCTGCGCATGACCGGCCGCAGTGAAGAACAGGTCGCGCTGGTCGAAAAGTACGCCAAAGAGCAAATGCTCTTCCGGGAGCCGGGTTCACCCGATCCGGAATTCACCGATACGCTGGAGCTCGATATCTCGACCGTGGAACCGTCGCTGGCCGGACCCAAACGCCCGCAGGACCGGGTGGCCATGAGCCGCATGAAGACGGAGTTCCGGCAGGCGCTGACCAAACCGATTAAGGATCGCGGGTTCGAGCTGCCGTCCTCGGAACTGGACAACAAAGTTGCTCTCAGTAACGGCTACAAGGGTGAGCTGGGCCACGGGGCGGTGGTAATTGCTGCCATAACTTCCTGTACAAACACTTCCGATCCGATCGTGCTGCTGGCAGCGGGATTGCTGGCGCGGAACGCGGTTGAGAAAGGGCTGGAGGTGCCCAGGTACGTCAAGACCTCGCTGGCGCCGGGCTCGCGCGTGGTTACGGATTATCTGGACAAAGCCGGCCTGTCCCCCTATCTGGACAAGTTGGGCTATCATACGGTCGGTTACGGCTGCACCACCTGTATCGGCAACTCCGGCCCGTTGCCGGAGCCGGTGGTGGAGGCGGTCAACAAGGGGAACCTGGTCGTGTCGGCGGTGCTGTCCGGCAACCGCAACTTTGAGGGGCGCGTCAGCCCGCACACGAAGGCCAACTACCTGGCCTCACCGCCGCTGGTGGTAGCCTATTCGCTGGCCGGAACGACCGATATTGATCTCTCCAGCGAGCCGCTGGGAAGAGGCAAAGACGGCAAGGAGGTCTATCTAAAGGACATCTGGCCGTCGCAGAAGGAAGTGCTGGAGACGATTGCCGAGGTCGTGTCGCCGGAGATGTTCCGCAAGCGGTATGCCGAGGTTTCGACCGGCAACGCGGAATGGAATGCAATCAAGTCGCCGGATGCCGATTTGTACGAATGGGAGGCATCGTCGACCTACATCCAGGAGCCGCCGTTCTTTGTTGATATGGCGCCGGAGCCGGGGAATATCGAGCCGATTCGCGACGCCCGCGTGTTGGTCATGGTCGGCGACTCGATCACGACCGACCACATCTCCCCCGCCGGGGCGATCAAGGCGGACTCGCCCGCCGGGAAGTATCTCATGGACCATGGTGTTCAGTTTGCGGACTTCAATTCGTACGGCTCCCGGCGCGGGAATGACCGCGTGATGACGCGCGGGACGTTTGCCAATATCCGGCTGCGCAACCTGCTGGCGCCCGGAACCGAGGGCGGTGTGACGACCTATCTGCCCACCGGCGAGCAAACGACTGTCTATGAGGCGGCCATGAAATACAAAGCGGACAATGTGCCCCTTGTTGTGCTGGCGGGCAAGGACTACGGCATGGGCTCCTCGCGTGACTGGGCCGCCAAAGGCACCAACCTGCTGGGAATCAAGGCGGTGCTGGCGCAGAGTTTCGAGCGAATTCATCGCTCTAATCTGGTGGGGATGGGGGTCCTGCCGTTGCAGTTCAACGACGGCGAGAACCGCGAGAGCCTCGGCCTCACGGGGCATGAGCTGTTCACGATCGACGGCCTCTCAAACAACCTCAAACCCGGCCAATCAGTCAAAGTGAAGGCACTCTCGAAGGACGGCGAGAAGACGTTCGACATGACCGCTCGCCTCGATACGCCGATTGAGATTGAGTACTATCGTAATGGCGGGATCTTGCATACGGTGTTGCGGGAGATGGTGTAGGGGGGATAGACTCTTTCGGAGTATTCTTGTATTTGCGTGAAGAGGAGTAAGTAGTATTTTAAAGTCAATGTAAGAAACGGAATTTGGAGGGATATATATTGGTTGAATTCTTGAAGGGATACGGCGCCTTAGCCGTCGCAGTGATAGCGTTGCTCCAGCCATGGGTTTACGCACTCTGGAAGAAGCTGTTTCGACAGGGTAAAATCGAGATACATGAGACCGGCGCAATCGGAGTTGGGTATAGTAGTTTTGGGCCCACAGTAGATTTGAACGGAACGCTAAGATGCTTAAATGCGGATCTTTTTGTGCGCGAAATAGTCGTGGTCGTAAAGAAGAAGAAAGATTCGTCCACTCACCGTTTTGAATGGGTCGCATTCCGAAATGAGAGAATGACTTATGCCGGTCAACCGGAAGGTTCCATTGAATTGCCATATGGATTTATGCTTCTCACTTCATCGCCCCGAAGATACAGCATAACGTTTCGCGATACCGAGACCCATGCCGAGATGTGGCCCATACTAAGAGATGTGCGGCAACAGTGGACCGAAATAGTTACTAAAAAACAGACGAAAGATCCTAATATTTCACTCACCGATGAGCGTTGGGTTCAGAAGCTCTATGCCGAATTTGAGCAAAGTCCTACAGCCAGCGAGTCCTTTACCAAGCTTGACAGACTCTGCTACTGGAAAGCAGGGGAATATGATCTCGAAGTGACGGCGTATTCATCCAAGCCCGACAGAGCGTTCAGCCAAAGGTGGAGATTTAAACTGACGGAACAAGACGTCAAGGCAGTTCGCTGGAATGTTTTCAAACTACTCGAGGAAGCCTGCTACCAGCAGGGCTATCGCAACTACTACCTGGCATATTCCGAGTACGAGAATTGTGAGGGAGGTAATTGAGCCTTCTCCATTCTAGCTAAGGTTCGCCGGTGGCTCTAACCCGAGCCCCCTACCGCAAATCCCCATTCCCCTCTATCAACCCATCCTTCAATCGTATAATCCGCTGCGCGTGTTTGGCCAGGTTCATGTCGTGGGTGATCATCACGATCGTCTTGCCCATGCTCCACATTTCATCGAACAACGTCATGATCGCTTCGCCGGATTTCGTGTCCAGGTTGCCGGTCGGTTCGTCGGCCAGGATAATGTCCGGGTCGTTGGCCAGCGCCCGGGCTATCGCCACACGCTGCATCTCGCCGCCCGACAGTTCGGTCGGCTTGTTGTTGACCTTGTCGCCCAGTCCCACCCGGTTGAGCAGCTCGAGAATGCGGTTCTTGCGCTTGCGGGCGGGCATGCGGGCAAACAGGAGCGGCACCTCGACATTTTCGAACGAGGTCGCGTACGGAAGCAGGTTGAACGCCTGAAAAACGAAACCGATGCGCTGGTTGCGGATGTCGGCCAGCTGGTTGGACGTGAACTTGTTGACGTGCTTCCCTTCCAGCAGGTACTCCCCCGACGTGGGGATATCCAGGCAGCCGATCAGGTTCATCAGGGTCGACTTGCCCGAACCCGACGGTCCGACGACACCGACGAACTCGTTGCGGTTGAGATTCATGCTGATGCCTTTGAGGGCCCGGAACTCCACGGCGCCGGTGCGGTAGGCTTTGGTTACGTCTCTCAGTTCGATCATGTATCTAGTACTCCTCTTAAGTCACCCTGACCGGAGTCGAAGGGTGAGGGACAGTCGTTGATATGTTGGTTTGCCGCAATGGTGAGGACTGGATTCCCGCCTTCGCAGGAATGACAGAAATGGGGAGATGACTTACGAAACGAAAGCCAAGAGTGACGGTAGGTCGAAATCCCGCTTCGGGTTTCGACACTCTCGCCGCTTGCTGTCGCCATAGCCCTACTCATACCGCAACGACTCCACCGGGTTGACCGAGGCGGCGCGCATGGCCGGAAACAACCCGCTCAATATGCCCATCACGCCCAGTATGACGACAACCAACAGTCCGATCTCCAGCGAAATAGTCGGGCGGCCCAGGAAATCGAGCACGTCGGATTCGATCGGGATGCGTTTGAAACCTTCGGTAAGGATATAGCTGGTAGACATGCCGAAGAAGCCGCCGGCCGCCGTTATCAAGAGCGATTCGATCAGGAACTGCATAAGAATGTACGATTTGCGCGCCCCGACCGCCATCTTGATGCCGATCTCGCGAGTGCGTTCCTTGATCGAAACGTACATGATATTGGCTACGCCGACCCCGGCGATCAGCAGGGTCAGGCCGCCGATTATGGCCATAAACACTTTGATGCCGAACATGATGTTGTCGAATTCCTTCGAGCCCTCGACCGTGTCCCAGGTCGAGATAGCCCGGTCATCCTCGGGATCGAACTTGTGCCTGGCCGCCATAGCCTGCGTCACTTTCTTCTCGACCAACTTGTTGTCATCGAGGTCGCGGATCTGGTAGACTATGTTATCCAGGTAAGGATCGCCGAATATCGCTACGAAAGTCGTTAAAGGAATGGCTACGATATCCTCGTCCTGTCCGCCATAGCTGCTCGTCTGCAGTTTTGGTCGCAGCACGCCGATGACGGTAAAGGGGATCCCGTTTAAGAGTATCTGCTCGCCGATTACGTCGCCGTCGCCCATCAGGCGCTGCTTGACGTCGTCTCCGAGAAACGCCACCCGCCGCTTGAGCTGCACGTCGAGGTCATTGATCATCCGTCCGCCCCAGTCGGGGTTGTAGTTGCGCATTTCTCTGAAGCTGGGGGGGATACCGACCACGTGTTCGGAGATAGTGTTGTCCTCGTATTTCATCGTCGCACCCCAGCGGTCGTACTGGCCGCCGATGGCTTTGATCTCGGGGATGCGTTCCTTCAGGTACGGCACGTCCTCCGGCAGGAGCCGGATCGGTCGGCCCTTGCCCATGCCTTTGAACGGAATCGTGGTCTGGCCGCCCCAGACGATAGCGATCCCCTCGCCAAGGCCGCGGCTGTTGATGACCATCTGCTGGTGCAGTCCTTCGCCGAATCCCAGCAGCAGCATAATACAGGCGGTCCCCCAGGCCAGCGCCAGGATGGTTAATGTGATTCGCTTTTTCTGCTTGCGAAAATCACGGACAAAGACGTTGTATATAGTGGCGAAGTTCATGTTCGTCTAAAACAGTTTCAGGGCTTGTACGGGTTGCAGGTTGGCGGCTCGACGGGCCGGGAAGAAGCCCGCCACCAAACCGACTATACCCAGGACTATCGTTACCATCACAGCGCCCCACATATCAACGCTGGGAACGCCGACATAGTCTTCCAGGTGCAGCATGGGGAATACTTTCACGATACCGTATGCGAACGCGAAGCCCAGGACGCCACCCACGGCCGTAATGAGGAGTGTTTCGAATACGAATTGTCCCAGAATGGTCCCCTTCCTGGCCCCCAGCGCCATTTTGATGCCGATCTCTTTCGTGCGTTCCTCGAGGACCACGTTCATGATATTGGAGACGCCGATACCACCGGTTATCAACGTGGCCACGCCAATGCCGATCAGGAAGTACCGAAAGGCCGTGAAGAACGTTTTGAGGAAGGCGAAACCGCGACTGGTGTCCCAGATGCCCAGCGTCTCCGAGTCATCCGGATCGAACTTCATGCGGGCGCCCAATATCTCGAAAATTTCCTTCTTGGTCGTTTCCATGCTGATGGTCGGCTTGGCCTGGACGATGAAGAGGTTGATGTAGTTGCGCGACAGCATAGCCTGAAAGGTCGAAGACGGTATCCAGACGTGTCGGTTGTCCCGGCCGGTGTAGGAACTGTTTTGCTGTTTTTCTTTCATGACGCCGATAATCGTAAACGGTGTACCGTTCATGAGGACCTGTTCTCCCACCGCCCGTTTATCGCCAAAAAGATCATCTTTGAGCAGGTTACCGATAAACATCACCCGCCGCCTCTGGGCGATGTCCCGTTCGTTGATGAACCGCGAGCCCCGCTCGGGGATGATATTTCGCATTTCACCGAATTCCGGCCAGACGCCACCGACGTACCGAAGCGTATTCTCCTTGCCGTATTCAATGCGCACTCGCCAGGTTTGGAATTCCGGCGAAATGCGATGGATGGTCCGGGCGCGGCTCTTGAGATACTTGACATCTTCCTCGGTGAGGCGGATGTTCCGTCCGGCCGGCATGCCCGCATATTCCTTTGATGTTACCCCCGGCCAGATGATGGCAATATTGTCGCCCAGCCCTTTCTGCGATTTGATTTGCGATTCGGTAATCCCTTTGCCGAACGCGAAGAGCAGAACTATGGAACTGGTCCCCCAGAAAATCCCGAACATAGTCAAGGCGCTTCTCAGTTTTTGGCGCCGCAGATCGTTGAAGAACTGTTTCAATGATAAAAGGGGAACCATTGCTCAACAACCGTCTACAAGTCAGCCGTAATTTCCTTGGGTGGCCGCTCGACGAGCAGGTCGCCTTCGTCGACACCTTCTACAATCTCGAGGTTGATACCATCCGACAACCCGGTCGTCACTTCAACGGTCGAAATGATGCCGGAGGTGGTGTCCTGGATTTCCACCGAGGCAATCGAGTCTTCGAACGTCACCAGACGTTCCGGCACCAGCAGGATGTCCTCTTTCTTCGTGATAATGATATCCGCATTGGCGCTGTAACCGGCGCGGAGGAAGGTGTGTTCCAGGTCCTCGATTTCGATTTCCACTTCAAACAGGGTCGAGCCATCTTCTTTATGGGCTTTGGGGGAAATCTTGCGTACGACACCGGGGATCTTCTCGTTCGGAATGGCGCCAATCTCGATCTCAGCCGGCATCCCTTCATTAACCTTGCCGACATCGATTTCGTCGACGTTGCCCTTGAAGATAAGCTTGTCCATCTGCGCCAGGGTCATCAGGTCGGTACCGGCTTGATAGGAAGTCAAGGGGACGATCGGATCGCCTTCTTCGACCAGCAGGGAGAGGACGGTGCCGGAGGCGGGTGATTTGATGATATTGTCCACCGTTCGGTCGGCGATCTTAATGGTGCCGGATTCGATCAGGGAAAGTTTTTCGCGGGACAGCTTGAGGCGCAGTTCGGCTTCGTCATATATCGCCAGAGCCTGGTCGAATTCCTGTTGCGAAATCAGTTGACGGTCCTTCAGGGTCTTGGCTCGGTCAAACTCTCGTTTGGCGTTGTCGAACGTGACCTGATAAAGCTCTACCTGTCGCTTAGCTTCAGCGAATTCGACCGGGGTCGGGTCGGGTGCGATATCAAACAACGGATCGCCTACCTGTACTTTGTCGCCGATATCCACAAAGGTCTTTCTGACGATGCCGGAGATTTTGGACTTGATCGATATTTCTTTCTCGGGCTCGATTCTGCCAACCGCCAGGGCTTTGTCGATGATCGAGCCTTTTTCGACGGGAAACGTCTTCACCCCTTCTTCTTTCTTCGCCGCTCCGTCGATTGCGAAGAACAGCACGCCGCCTGCTATGGCTAGTATGAAAACCACGAGAACAACTTTTTTGACCATTGACGGTATCTCCCACAGTGATTATGGCGATTAAACACTAATATTAATTGCTTGTACGACCTCTCCACCGATTTGTTTCGCGGGGCAAACGACACCGAAGCAGGTTGGCTCCAGCAGTCAGGACCACATGGGTCTTGACCTGACTGACCAGCAGTCGGTTGTTGTCGGGCAGGTCTGCTTCGGACCTGCCGCCGGAGGACCGCAAGCCGCAGTCGAGGCGCCTGAAGGCAGGTCCGTTTCTGACTTTCCCTACATTTTCAATTGCGGTCGGCGATCACAAACGCCCTTCAACCTTCTTTATTTCCTGCCGAACCGATCCTTATGATAATTGTACAACAACTGACCGTGAATTTCAAGTAATTGGTGAGATTATATCGAAAGTTGGTAAAGCTATCCCCATGTCCCAGAACGGTTTAATTCTCGGTGATGCATCGCGTCAAATTGACGGCGCCAATACGTCTTCAATGGTTCTGCACCTTTACGGGACTCCGGCCGATTTTCAGTCAACTTTCGGTTCCAGCCGTCCGGACTCTCTCGCAAGCACTAAAATCAGCCGTATTGCCCTCTGGGACTCAGTATCCGCTTTCCGGAGTCTGGTCTATCAATGGCGGGCGCTAAGGGACCTTGTAAAGACCCTCCCTTCGTACAAGACCGTGAATATCACTTTCTGTTCGGGCATGTCGTTTTTCAGGCAGGTGACGCCTTGTATCATCCTCGGTCGGTTTTTCGGCAAAGAGGTTGTCCTGAGCTACCGGAGCAATAAGGCGGAGGCTGAGCTGGACACGTATGGCCGCGCCTTTAGTCCCTTTTTCAGACTCTGTGACCGGATCGAAGTGCCTTGCCGCCACACGGCCGGCGTCTTTCAGGATTTCGGTTATGAATCAACTGTGCGATTGCCGCAAGTAGATACGGTCCTCTTCCGGAGGCGTCTTATCAAGTCGGTTCAACCGCGGATACTGATCACCCGGTATCACGAACGGGGCAACAATATCACGGCCGCCATACGTGCCTTTAGGATGGTCAAACAGAAATACCCGCGCTCGGAGTTGGTTATTCTTGGTGACGGGCCGCGTCGACGGTATTTCGAGTGGTTGGTTGAAGACGAGAAGATCACCGGTGTTACGTTCGCCGGTCATGTCGATCGTACGGACATGGCCAAAGATATGGCGGCGGCTGACGTGTATTTGAACTGCTCGTCACTCGATGGTCTACCCTTGTCATTGCTTGAGGCTCTTCATTCGGGCCTGCCGGTGATATCTTCGCCGGCCGGTGACATTCCTGCGATTATTGAAGATCACGTCACAGGTTTGCTTGAAGACAGCGCCAATCCGAGTCGGATTGCGGACAGGATTATCGAACTGGTGGAGAATCCGACCCTGGTGGAGCGGCTGTCGGCCAATTCGGCGGAGGCGCTGGATACCCTGTACTCCACAGAGCGGCAGAGATCCGACTCTAATTCTTAGAGGCAAAGAGATTACGTCGTCGTCCGCCGCGGCGGACTCCTCGGAATGACAGCACCGGACTTTTTCAAAGGACTCCGGTGCCCACAACTCTCAGCCCCAAACCCCGTTTGACATTATCACCACGTGAACTTACCATTGCAGCAGTGTGTTGTGAATCATAGTCAAAAAGGAGATACATTGCTGATGATAGACTTTACGTTTACCGAAGACCAACTGGCGGTACGAGATATGGCCCGCGAGGTGGCTACAAAGGTAGTGGCGCCAACCATAACCGAATTTGACCGTTCCCAGAAGCTGAATCCGGACCTGTTGCCGGCCATGTCCGATGCCAACTTGCTGGGCTTCTGTATACCCGAACAGTACGGCGGCCTGGGGATGGACTACATCTCGCTCGGGCTGGCCTCGGAGGAACTGGAATACGCCGATACCTCGGCGCGCGTGGTGCTCTCGGTGCATATCGGCCTGTTCTCGCTGCCGGTACTGACCTGGGCCGGTGAGGAACTCAAGCAAAAGTACCTGGTGCCGGCGGCAAAGGGTGAGAAGATCGCTACGTTCGGCCTGACGGAGCCGGCGGCCGGCTCGGATGCGGTCGGTATTCAGTCGACCGCCGTCAAAGACGGTGACCACTACATTCTCAATGGTGAGAAGATGTGGATTTCGCTGGCAGATCTGGCTGACTACTTCCTGATATTCGCGTGGACCGATCTGGAAAAGAAAAAGAAGCGCGATCACTCCGGCCTGTCCGCCTTCATTGTCGAGCGGGCGTACGATGGTATCAGTACCGGTACGATCCACGGCAAGCTGGGTGTACGGGCCGGGAACACCGGGTACATCTCGTACCAGGACGTCAAAGTGCCCGGGGAGAACCTCGTTTACGAAGAGGGACAGGGATTCAAGGTGGCCATGTTCTGTCTGGATCAGGGGCGGTACACGGTGGCGGCCGGATCATGCGGCTTGATCAAGGCCTGCCGCGATGCTTGTGTCAATTATGCTCTGGAGCGTAAAACGTTTGAGCGCCCGATCGGGGAGCATCAACTCGTCAAGCAGATGATCGCCAATATGGAGGCCGGCTATGAATACAGCTCCTATCTCTGGATGAAGGCCGGCTGGCTCAAAAACCAGGGCAAACGCTCCACGAAAGCAACTTCGCTGGCGAAATGGATCGCCTGTCGCGAGGCGGAAGAATCGGCGGCCAACGCCGTGCAGGTGTTCGGGGCATACGGCTTCTCGGACGAATACCCGGTGGAGCGCTTTTACCGCAACGCGAAGGGAGCCTCGATATACGAAGGCACGCGCGAGGTGCACACATTGATGCAAGCGGACTATGCTCTGGGCGTTCGCCAGGAAAAGGAACTGGAGCGGGACTTGCCGGCGGTGGGGTGACAATAGGTATCCATGTCGCCACATGCCTCGCTTGTCGCGATTGACATTATCTTGACACCCCGCCCGCCCCCTGCGTTCATTTCCTCAGCCGATACATAGACTCATAACGAAAGGATTAACATGAAGAAACTGGTGTGTGGTGTGGCTGTGCTGGCGCTGCTGTTCGTCTCCGGCTGTTTCGATTACGAAGAAATGCTGGTGATTGATGACAACGGCTCCGGGACTATTCAGATGAAGTTTGCGATGGACAAGGCGTTCTTCGATCAGATGGAGGCGATGGGCGAAAGTATGGGGGACGAAGAGGCCGAGGAGGAACCGGTTGAGGAGATGTTCTCGCGGTCCCAGATTGAGCAGTCGCTCGAAGAGCAGGGGTTAGATATCGAGCTGATTTCATTCGATTCATCGGAGACCGAGGAATCCCGTATCTGGAATATGAAGTTCGCCTTCAAGGATATCTCGCAGATTGCGAATATTAACAACTCATTATCGTCGGAAGAAGATCAAGACCTCGAGTTTGGGGGCGATCAGGAAGTCCACTATGCTCAGCAGGATGACGGTACGTGGTTGTTCGAGCGGTCACTGGGCGGGGGAGAATCGATGGCGCCGCCGGCAGATTTCGAAGGGGATACCGAGGATGAACCGGCAGTAGAAGAAGGTGCGGCAGCAACGGCTGAAGAGGAGGACACGGCGATTGCGGACGACCAGGCAGACAGTGATATGAGCACCGAAGAAGGGGGTATGGATGATTTCGCCGATGCCATGGCGGAGATGGCGGCGCAGATGGCGAAAATGATGGAGGGTCTGGAGAAGCACAAGATGCAGTTCAGTGTCACCTTTCCCGGCAAGATCCTCGAATCAAACGCCACCAAAGTCGAGGGCAACACGGCTACCTGGGAGTACAGCCTGATGGAGCTGTCATCGAATCCCCCGAAACAACGCGCGGTGATCGAGCCGTAGAGTTTCTGTACAGAGCTATTATGTTGTGGCATTACGCAATGGCGAGCCTTTGTATCCTGGAACAGGGGTACCGAACCGGACGACTGTCACTGTTCGCGTCATTGTCAGACTACTTCAACCCCACCTGGATTTTCAAGTGCCTTACTTCGCCTTCGGTCAGCGTCCGCCACTTCCCGGGCGACAGGCCCTTGACGGCTATTCCGCCGAACTCGACACGTTTCAGTTTCTGGACCGGGTGACCGGTCGCTTCACACAACTGGCGCACCTCCCGCTTGCGCCCCTCCGTAAGCGTCAGCCGCAGGCGGGTGGTTCTGCGACTGTACTCCAGCACACGTACGAGAGCTCGGCCGACAGCCCCGTCTTCGAGCTCCACGCCGCGCGCAATCAGGTCACCGTCCGCGCGCTGGAACTTCCCCTTCACGACTGCCTCGTAGACTTTTTTCACGTTGTATTTGGGATGAGTCAGGCGGTAGGCCAGGTCGCCGTCATTGGTCAGAAGCAGGACGCCTTCGGTGTCAAAATCGAGCCGTCCGACCGGATAAACCCGGTGCGGGAACTCCCTGAGCAGTTGCGCCACGGTCTTCCGTTTGAACGGATCATGCAGTGTCGTCATCACCTCGCGGGGTTTATACAGCAAAAGATACACCTTCTCGGTGACCGGGTTGACCTCCGTGCCATCGACCTCAACTACGTCCTTGTCTTCATCGATAATCGTGCCGACTTGTTCGATAGTCTCGCCGTTGACGCTTATGCGTCCCTCTTCCACCATCGCCTCTGCACCGCGTCGGGACGTTACGCCGCATTGAGAAAGGTATTTGCTGATCCGAATCAAAACCACCTACCCGAAGGATTCGCCTAATGTAAGCGATTCCAAAATCCATATCAAAAAGCCATAGAACAAGATTCTATGGCTTATTACTACGCTTATATAACGAAATCAGCGAGAGATTTCAAGCGGCACGTCGTTTTCCTCGGAAGGCCTGTCATCGGCGTCGGCTTCCCGGTCCGGAGTCTCTTCGTCGGAAGCATTGCTGTCCGAATTCTCCTCGAGATCAGCGGAATCAGAATCCTCCTCATCATGTTCTGCAGCCGAACCGTCAGTGGGTGTGTCATCTTCATCCTCGGGCTCGTCACGGATCCTGGGATCAAAGGTCCCGTCGGCGACATTGAGTTTGTGCTGCGTCGCCGCATCCAGGCTCACGTGGTCGAACTGGAGCTGCATGGAATCATCCTCGGATTCCTTCAACATCTCCTCGATCTCGGACATCTTCGGTAAATCATCCAGCCGCGCCAGCCCGAAGAATTTGAGGAACTCGCTCGTCGTGCCGTACTGCAAGGGACGGCCGATCTTGTCGGCCCGGCCGGTGATCGTAATCAGCTTCTTTTCCAGCAGTGTGTGTAGGACACCGTCCGAGGCTACGCCGCGAATATGCTCGATTTCGGTTTTGGTGACCGGCTGACGGTACGCTACAATGGCGGCTGTTTCCAGCGCCGCCCGCGTCAGCCGCATTTTCCGCTGCCGTTTGAACAACTCCTGCACGTAGCCGGTGTACTCGGGGACGATATAGAATTGATACCCGCCGGCCAGCTCGCGAATGCGAAAGGACGAACCGGACTGCATGTAGCGGTTGTTCAACTCCGCCACTGCCTGGCCCACTCCCCGCGGGCTGAGTCCGTCAACAACGGCGGCAATTTTGTTGCCCGGCAGCGGCTCCGGCGCCGCCAGTATGAGAGCTTCTACGATCGAGCTCTTTGTTCCATTTTCCATCAAGTGATCACCGCTTCCTTCACAGGTTCCGTTTCCAGATAGCTTTCGCCCGCACCTTGTTCCTCCGCGAATCTCCGGCCCTTGTATACTCGTACTTCAGCGAACGGTTTGGACTGATACACCCGTATCCGATTGGTCCGTACGAGCTCCAGCAACGCGATGAACGTCACGATCGCGACCATCCGTCGCGGTACATCAGCGAACAACTCCATAAATGTCGCGTGTTCCCGATCCCGCAGGTACTCGAGCACCGCCTGTATGCGTTCCTCGATAGTCACCCGCACCGGGTCAACCTGATGAAACGTCTCCTCCCGTCGCCTGTCCAGCACCTGACGAAAGGCGGTGAGCAGGTCGAAGAGCGTCGTGTCCGGCAGATATTCAACCTTGGGATCGATCCGGGACACCGGGGACGGCGGTACGTAGTGACGTTCCTCTATGAGCGCCTTTTCGCGCAGGATTTCGCTCGCTTCCCGATACTTCTTGTACTCCATTAGGGCCATGATCAACTCTTCCCGCGGATCGAATTCGTCCGGATCGTCCTCATCATGAGGCAGAAGCAGCCGCGCCTTGATGCGGATAAGGGTGGCCGCCATAAGCACGAATTCGCCCGCCACTTCGAGATTGAGCTCGGTCATGAGCTCCAGGTACTTCAGATACTGTCTGGTAATGCGGGCAATCGGGATATCATAGATATCCACCTCCTCTTTCCTGATCAAATACAATAAAAGGTCAAGAGGACCGCTGAACACCGGCAGGCTCACCTGGTACTGTTCCGTCTGTTGGACTGTCGCCGTTGTCACTTAGTTCTCCTTCATCTCTGCCTGGCCCGGTTATCCTCGGTAATTCACCTACCTTCGGTAGTTCAGCTACCCGCGGTAGCTCGGCTACTTTCGGTAGTCCGTTTTCATGGCGGCGCGTACCTTATCCATTACTGCGCCGGCGCGTTCACGCGCCCGGTCACGACCGTCCTTGAGCACATCCCAGACGTAATCGGGCTTCTGCAGCAGTTCGGTGCGTTTGTCCCGGATGGGCCGCAAGGCGGCGTTAAGGTTCTTCGTCAACCGATTCTTACAATCAACACATCCCAGCTCACCCGTTTTACAGGGCGGCGCGATCTCCTGCTCGGCATTCTCGGTATATACACGATGCAGCAGGTAGATCGGGCACTGCTCCGGGCGCCCGGGATCCCCTCTGCGTATTTTCTTCTCGTCAGTGTAGAACGTTCGTATCCGCTTCTGTGATTCTTCTTCGGTGAAGTCCAGCGGAATGTGATTGTCATACGACTTTGACATCTTTCGGTTATCAGACCCGTTTATCAGCGGAATTTTTCGGAACAGACCTTCCGGCTCATTGAGTGTCTGGCCGTAGTAGTGATTGAACCGTTTGGCCAGATCGTTGGCCAGCCAGATATGTTTGGCTTGATCCTTGCCGACCGGCACCTTGTGGGCGTTATAGACACAAATGTCGGCTGCCTGAAGCACCGGATAGCCGAGGAAGGCGTAGGAGTCGAGATCATCCTTCTTTTCCAGGTAAGTCGGCAGGCGGGACAGGGTCGGGACCGTGATCAGAAGTGAGAATATCCAGTGCAGCTCGGCATGTTCTTTGACTTCGGACTGGATGAAAATGGCGCATTTGTCCGGATCGAGACCGGAGGCTATGAAATCGACTGTCATTTGGAATATACGGTCCTTAAGAATTTCCGGCTTCTCATAATCGGCGGTGAGGGCGTGCCAGTCGACAATGCAGCAGTACATCCGGTACTGATCCTGCAGTTCGACCCAGTTGCGCAGGGCGCCTTCAAGGTTGCCGACGTGCAGCGACCCGGTCGGCTGCATACCGGAGAGGATGATTTGTTTTTTGTCGTTGTCGTTCGTCATATCTTTAACTGGTGCTTGTCGGGTTTCTCGCTTGCTCCGCAAGGCTCGGAACCCGACCTACTGCTGTCAGGCCCCAAGAGGGCCTGACCTACTGGATTCCCGCTTCCGCGGGAATGACATCCATGGGTACCCCACCCCTTGGGGTGGGTTTACCGCATCCATCATCTCTGGGCGGCACTCCCAAACTCGCTTTAGGGGTGTGATGACCAACCCCAAACAAGTTTGGGATTGCCACCCCCGGGTGGTGTCAGACGATTCCGCCTGACATTCCCCAGACTAATGATCTTATAAACCGTTAAAACTCAAATCAATTAAAACTTTTCGCAGCATTTCGGGGTGTACTTACGATTGTAGTTGCTTAACGATTCGCGGGACTGTTGGGTTTTACAAAGAATCAAAGTGGGATCTCGGGTTTCTCGCCTGCTCCACAAGGCTCGGAACCCTACCTGCAAGACTGACCGTACGAAGATACCCGGGATGTTACAGAAAATGGGTCTGTTTGAGGACTATCAGCTTTCATCATGCCTCGTATGTCGTTGTGTACATGTGGGTTGTCAGTAAAATGGGTTCGCTTCGTGATATCTTTTTCGCGCGATCGGGCTCAGGTGAAATGGGTTCGTTTGGAAATAGTCGTTTTTTTCGGCCGAGTTCTTTGTCCGGAAGTGACACACAGTTCATGGTTGTCGCCTTTCGGATTGGGGTTTGTCTCTTTTATTAATGGGTGGGTGACTGATTCACCATCTGTTTTGTCGGGAAACTGGACGGGTTTTCTTGGCGTTGGAAGGCGGACAGCTCGCGAGCTGTCCCTACAAGGAGAGTCAAGCCTCAAGAAGGCTTGACCTACAGTCAAGGAGTGTTAAGCCCCGAATAGGCTTGACCTATTGTCTGTAGGTCAGAACCTTGAGGGCTCTGACAGGATTCCCGCTTGCGCGGGAATGACTTCATGGGTGCGGTTCACCGTTGGGTTTCGTCAGGTCTTGACGCGCCCCGGCGCGGTGTGACCTGACGGCTGTCATCGTGGGCGGCAGATGTCCACATCTGCCGCTCTCGTCCCTCCTCTATAACTCTATGATATGACTCCGGATGCAATACTTGACAATGTCGGTGACGTTGCGGGCGTTGAGCTTGCGCATCAGCGACGCCCGGTGTGTTTCGGCCGTTTTCGGGCTGATATTAAGCACGTCCGCCGCCTCTTTGGTCGAGTAGCCGTCCGCCAGCAAATGCGCGATCTCCTTCTCGCGCGGCGTTATCCGTCCGCCGGGAGTTTGCTCGTTCACGACCGGCTTCACGTAATCCGCCAGCAGATCATAGTCCGCTGCGTGCTGCAGGTAATACTCCCCGCGCGCGGCCTTGCGCACTGCCTGTTTCAGCTCGTCCAGACTGCACGACTTGGTCAGGAACGCCCGCGCTCCCGAACCAAACACCTGCCGCATGATGTTATGACTGTAGCTGGCTGCGAGGAAGACGATCTCGGGCGAGGGCGGGTACCAGCGAATATGCCGCGCCACCGCCGGCCCGACCATGCGCGGCAGCGTGAACGACAGGATCACCACGTTCGGCAGAAGGTCGCCGGCCAGCTGCACCGCCTCCAGGCCATCGCCGGTCGATCCGACTAACTCGAAGTCCGGGTCAGCCGCAAACAGTGCGTTTAGCCCCTCTCGAAACACCGCCTGATCATCGGCGATTACAAGACGCAGCGCAGTTGTTCTCATGGCTCCCAATAATACTGATTTCTTCGCATTCGGCAACCGTTGTTCGTGAAGGTCAATCTGTCGTGTTTCTCCCTTGCTCCGCAAGGTAAGGGACCCGAACTGTTGCCCTTATCGGGCGAGTTGCTGTTGATATTGAAGATTTTTCAAGAACCCACCCCTTAATCCCCTCCTTGGAGGGGAAGAAGAACAAGAATCCCTCCCTGGGGGCATGTTGAAAAAGTTACATCGCCGGTTGCGGCAGGTCCTGCGGATCCACGTCAGTGGAGTTGTGTGACCTGCCGCTTCAGTGTGCCAACGAGTTGCGTGTCGGGTCACAATCCCGCTAAAGCGGGCTCAAGACCTGACACAACAGCACATGGGGTTTTTCAACACGCTGCTGGGGGGGATTACAAGATGAGACCTCATCGAACGCCAATTGCAATTATACGTAAACGTCGAGTATTAAATCCCCTCTTGAGAGGGGTGGCCGAAGGCCGGGGTGTGTTCTTGACGGCTGATAGGTGTCCACGTCTGCGTCCCACTGGATTCCTGCCTTCGCAGGAATGACGGATTTGCCCGGACCAAGGTCCGGGGCACAGGGCCAACGAGTTACGTGTCGGGTCGCAATCCCGCTGGCGCGGGTCAAGACCCGGCACACCAGTAACCGGGTTTTCTGTTGACATTAAAACCGGGCCACCCTACATTCCGGCCATGATATTCAATCGCAGGTTCACATACGCCGTCAGACTGGCGACAGCGGCACTCATACTGATAGGGTTCGCTCTACTGCTCGAACATGCCGCTCATTGCGAATCCGGCCAGGCCGTTTGCCTGATGTGCAAGCTCACTCACGGGCTTGCTCTGCATGTCGCGGCGCTGATCATTCTGCAGATTCTGTATGTTGTGCATATTATTTGCATCTCTCCACAATACAGTGTTGTAGTCAATATCTACTCCGCGGACAGCGCTCGCGCTCCTCCCCGACCTGCCTGATATCTACCGCTAATTCTTTTCAGTCTAACCATCTAGTTCCGACAGCCTGAGACAAAGCGCTCATGGCCGTCTAAGGAGTTATGTATGATATTGAGATGCTTTTTATCCTGCGTGATATTGCTCATATTGCCTGGCGGACTTCAGGGCCAAACGACAATAAACCCGGATATCTCGGTCGTCGGTGACTTCCGTGGGTTAATCCACAACGATGAATCCCGCCCGTCCGAGATTGAGAAAGTCACGATCGCCGACCCCGGTATGGAACTGGTCGCTTCCGGTTACTTAAATCCGTATGCGCGCGCCGATGCCGTCGTGGGCTGGCACGGCGGTCACAATGCCGAGATTGAGGAGCTGTACGCCACCATCCTGCGCGGCTTGCCGCTCGGCCTCAACTTGCGCGTCGGGAAGTACCTGCTGGAATTCGGTCGCCTGAACCCGGTGCACGAGCATGCCTGGTCGTTCATCAAACGGCCCTTACCCCATGAGCTCTTCTTCGGCGAGGAAGGACTCAACGATATGGCCGTACGAGCCTCCGTCCTGCTCCCAACCGGAGGCGCCTACACGGAACTGATGGCGGGAGTTCTTAAAGGAAATGCACTGCATGGACATCATCACGAAGAAGAAGAGCATGAGCACGAAAAGGTGTCCTTATCCCGAAATAGCCCCCGGACCCTGCTCTCTTTTGCCCAGGAGGATGAACACGAAGAGGAATCCGAACGCATTGATCCCGGCTTCTTTGGCCGCCTGACCACTTCTCTGGCCCTGGCCGATGCCGCCGAACTGGCCCTCGGCGCCTCCGTGGTAAATGCCGTCTACGCGGAATCCGAACATGAACACGAAAGTGAATTGGCTCTGCAGGAACACGAACACCACACTGAGCAACTCCGCGCCTGGGTAACCGGCGTTGACGCCAAGTACAAGTACCGCCCCTCTCGCTACACTTCGCTTCAGATCGAAGCCGAAGGCTTGCTGCGCTCAGAGGAATTGCCGGAACATGACAATCTCACATCTTACGGTGGTTATGGCTATCTCGACTACCGCTTCCGTCAGAAATATAACATCGGCGGTATTTTTGAGTATGTCAGTCGCAAGGAACTCCATGAACACGAGGGTGAGCACGAAGAAGAGACTTCCGATACCTGGCGCGCCGGTCTCTTCGTGGGCTTCTCTCCCATCGAAGAAACCAGTCTGGTGCGGCTGGCCGGACACTGGACGGAACCGGAAGAAGAGGATGGTTTCTTTGAAGTTACTCTGCAATTCGTATTCAGCCTGGGACCACACCAGCCCCACAATTTCTAGGAGGTCAACATGTTCAAACTGAAGATATTCATGCTCGTCTTTTGGCTGTTGCCGATCACTCTGTGGGCGAAAATAAACGTCGTTTCGTCCACCAGCGACCTGGCGTACTTCGCGCGCGAAATAGGCGGGGAGCACGTTGTTGTCACCTCTATCGCCTCACCGAAAACCGACGTGCATTTTGTGGAGGTCCGTCCCAGCTACATGATAAAAGTAGCACGCGCCGACGTGGCCCTGAAAGTCGGTCTGGAGCTCGACATGTGGATGGATCGCATCATTGATGGTTCTCGTAACGACGATCTGGGAATAGTCGATTGTTCTCGATATATTCGGCCTTTAGAAGTTCCGACGTTCAAGGCCGATGCCCGTTACGGCGACCTGCATCGATACGGCAACCCCCATTACTGGATTGGACCTCAGAACGTCCGGGCTATTTCGGACGCAATTGTCGAGGGTCTGACGGCGGCCGCTCCGGAGCACGCGGAGGCGTTTCAAAAGAACCGGGAACTTCTGCTGGCGGACCTCGACCTCGGCCTGACGAAACTGGAGGACAAAGTCCGGAAATTGTCCGGCGCCGAAGTCATCTACTACCACAATTCCTGGCCGTATTTCAATGAGTACGCCGGGATTGAAGCAGTCGACTTCATAGAACCCTACCCGGGCGTTCCCCCGTCACCGTCTCATATCAAAGAACTGATCGATATCTGTCAGGCGCGGCAACTGTCGATCATCGCGGTCGAGCCTTATTTCGACAAGCGCGTACCGCGCAGAATTGCCGAGGAGTCGAACGCCGCTGTCGTCACACTTTACCCATCCGTCGGGGGTCGAGACGAAAAGGAAACGTATCTGGAATGGCTCGAGGGCAACCTGGATGCGCTGATTGAGGCCCTGAAGTAATGGACTACCTGTCCTTCTTGCTCTGGCCGTTCATCGCCGCTCTGGTGCTGGTCGGCATTCATGTCTACTTCGGGTTGCATGTCATCAAGCGAGGGATCATCTTCGTGGATCTCTCGCTCGCCCAGGTGGCGGCCCTGGGAATGACGGTATCGTTCCTGCTGGGGAACCACCCCGACGATATTGTCGCGTATGTCTTTTCACTGGGATTCGCACTGATTGGCGGCACCATCTTCACCTTCACGCGCAATATCGAAAGCAAAATCCCGCAGGAGGCAATAATCGGCATCGTCTATGCCGTCAGTTCCGCGGCCGCCATCCTGGCGGTCAGCCACTCGCCCGAGGGTGCGGAGCACATTCGCTACATTCTGGTCGGCAGTCTCCTGACCGTCACCCCGCTGGCAGTCCTGAAAACAGCCGGAGTCTACGTTGTGGTGGGCTTGTTTCATTGGCTCGCCCGCTCCCAATTTCTAAGTATATCCTTTAATCACGGCCCGGGACTCGTGCGCGAGAGACTCTGGGATTGGCTGTTCTATGCTACCTTTGCGGTGGTGGTGACGTCGTCCGTACGAATCTGCGGCGTCTTGCTGGTCTTCATCTTTTTGGTGGTGCCGTCGGTTTTCGCGGCCGTCATAACCGACAGCATAGGGCGGCGGTTGATCTACGGCTGGGTGTTCGGCCTGGTCGGGTCGGCGGCCGGCATGCTGCTGTCGTTTTGGTTGGACACACCTACCGGCGCGACTATTGTGTGCGCCTTTGGCGCCCTGTTGGGGGTGTTTGCCTTGATGCGCACTTGGCGCCGGCGACGACTATGTCGGCACCGGCTTGCTTGAAGTCAACAGCTCGTGAATGACCTGCCCCAGTTCCGATGGCCTGTAGGGTTTGGGCACGACGCTGTCAAACCCATTTTGCGCGTAATTGGCCATCACCGGATCGTTGGAGTAGCCGCTGGACACCACGGCCTTTATCTGCGGGTCCAGTTTGCGTAAAGCTCGTATCGTTTCCTTCCCGCCCATGCCACCGGGGATGGTCAAGTCCAGAATCACCGCCCGGTACGGCGTTCCCGCTTCCTGAGCCGCACGGAACAGGTCAATCGCGACCGTACCGTCTTCGGCGCAGTCAACTTCGTAGCCGAATCTTTCCAGCACCTGGCCGGCCAGTTCTCGTATAAATTCCTCATCGTCCATCACCAGAACACGGCCGGTACCTGACGGTACCGTATTCGGTTTCTTATCGTCTGTAATCTTCGACTCGCCGCACGCCGGCAGGTAGACCCGAATGTGAGTTCCTTCACCCACCTGGGACTCCACTTCGATGAAACCGTTATGCTTCTGAATAATCGAATAGGCGGTGGCCAACCCCAGACCGCTGCCGCTCTGTTTGGTCGTGAAATACGGATCGAATATCTTCGGCAGGTATTTCTGCGGTATCCCCGTGCCCTCGTCCTTGATCGATATTACGACGTATTCCCCGGGGCTCAGCGGTCGACTGTCGCGGGACGGTATCGTCTCGTTGTCGGCCCCAATCCGGATTGTCCCTCCTTCGGGCATCGCCTGGTCGGCGTTCACCACCAGGTTATGAATAACCTGACGAATCTGGCCCGTGTCGATTTCGACGGGTCGGACCGGTTCTTCGAGCAGGAATTGCGACTTGACATTCGAACCCCGCAGCGCAAACGACACCGCATCACGGAGTAACCGATCCACTTCAGTCACTTCCTTGACCGGTTCGCCTCCCTTCGAGAAGGTCAGCAGTTGCTGGGTCAGGCTCTTGGCTTCGATGGCCGCCTGTTCCGCTTCCTCCAGCCATCTCTCGATCTGAGTTTCCTGACTAACTTCGTGCCGAGCCAGCGAAATATTGCCCATGATCCCGGTCAGGAGGTTATTGAAATCATGCGCCAGCCCGCCGGCCAGTATCCCCACCGACTCCAGCTTTTCCGCTTTCAGGCGCTCCATCTCGAGCTTGGTCCGGTCCGTTATATTGACCACGACTCCTCGCAAACCCGCCGGCTTCCCATCCTTGAGAATGCACCCCGAATGCACCGTGACGGGAAACGTACTGCCGTCCTTGCGCAGTGCGGTGTAATCATTGGGTCCCAGTCTTTCTCCCGCCAGTACCCGATAGAAGTTCCTCTGGATCCGATCCCGATCGTTGGGAACAATCAATTCCAGCGCCGTGATGCCCCTCTTCAAATCGTCATGACGGTACCCCGAGTACTCGAACGCCTTCTTGTTGGCGAATGTGATGACGCCCGCGGCATCGGTTTCAAACAAGCCGACCGGCATCATCTCCGCGATCTCACGAAACTTCTCCTCGCTGTCGCGCAGAGCGGCTTCGGCACGCTTCCGCTGCGTGATGTTGCGTATCACGCCCGTCAACAAACGGCGGTCTCCGACCTGCATTTCCGCCACCGACAACTCGGCCGGAAACGTGCTGCCGTCCTTCCGGCGCGCCAGTACTTCTCGGCCCGTACCGATCACCCGGGGAACCCCGGTTTCGAGATAACGTTTGATATACTCGTCATGCCGGCTCTGATGTGGTTCCGGCATCAGTATTTTGACGTTATTGCCGATGAGTTCCCGCGATGTGTAACCGAACAGCTTTTCCACTGCCGGATTGACCGTCTCGATTGTTCCTTCGGTATCGACGGTGATAACGGCATCGACAGCCGTCTGGAGCACCGTCCTGTTTCTGATTTCGCTCTGGCGCAAGGCTTCCTCGGTGGCTTTGCGCGCCGTAATGTCTCGCGCCACCGCTATAACCAGCTGGTCGGCGCCCCGCCGACAAGCGGAAAGCGATATCTCCATGGGAAACGTGGTGCCGTCGCTCCGCAAGCCCGGCAGTTCCATCAGTCTGCCGATCGCTTCGCTGGGACTGCCGGTCTGAAAATAGCTTCTAACGAACCGGTTATGGTTTTCGCGATATTCCTCCGGCATGAGGCAATTCAGGTGATGACCGGCCATTTCCAGGTAGCTGCGACCGAACATCTTCTCCGCGGCCGGATTGAAAAGCGTTACCAGCCCCTGGTCGTTGATGGCGATAATGGCCTCCTGAGCCGCCTCGAAAATCGTCCGCAACAGCTCTTCGTTTTCCTGCAGAGCCGCCTCGGCCTGCTTGCGCTCCGTAATGTCGAGTGAGTACTCGATTACCTGGCGTACGTTACCGTCGGCGTCAAGTATCGGATAACCGTGGTAGGCGTACATGCGGCCCTGTTTCTCGCCGGCGCCTTCCACTTCGAATCGCACCGGGCCCCGCTTGGCTTGTACTTCCCGAACCAGGCAAGGACGTGTGTCGGATTCACATGGCTCCGACCTGTCGCGACGCAGTTCATAGCACTTTTGGCCATGGTAACCGGAGGGGACCCCGGCTGCCGAATTGGCCAGCGCCACCGTATAATCATCGGCGTTGACAACCAGAAAGGGATGCGTCAGCGATTCTATCACGTTTTCCAAAAATCGGTTCTGGTGCTGGATCTGTCCCTGCGCTTTCTTGCGCTCCAGCGCATTGACAAAAATCTCTCCGACTATCTTTAACAGAGCGATATGCTTGTCGGACCAGGTCTTTTCCTCGCGCACGGAATCGAATCCGACAAAGCCCACCAGGGCATCCTCAAGGATCATGGGTACGCAGATCAGGGACTTGATTTGCTGGCGTTCGAATTCATTCTTTTCCGGTACCTCGGCCGCATCGAGTTCTGCGACAGACGGAACATGAAACACTTCCCGCCTGCGGATAATCTCGCTGAAAAAGGGGAGCTGTTCCATCGGCACGTTCTGTAAGCCGTGCCTTTCGGCTTGGATGCCGGCGGCACACCATTCATGTGTATTGGACATGACGGTGAGATCCTGGGAAAACTGGAATACGTAACTGCGATCAACCTGAGCGAACGCACCAAGCTCTTTCAACGCGGCGACTATGAGTTCGTCTATGGCATCGGCCGAGAATTTGATAAACTGGGTCGATATATGGGTCACCAGGCTTTCAAAATTGTCGTGCTGCATTAACTCCTCTTGATCATTCCTTGGCTATCTGTTGCGATATGGCGAGGTGGTAGCTGCCGGCATAGATTTTGACCGATTCCATCCGATTCTGTCTATGTGAATGCAACCCCGGGTGAGAACATGGGGGCGGGAGTACTTCAGATATGCCAGTCAATTGTCCCACTTGCACTTACTTTGAGCCTGAACCGACTTTCACTGTCCGATCAGGCATTCTCCTATGTAACACGGTCCTATTGCTGGTTTATCGGCAAAAATGCAAAACCAGTTAACCCCTGTTTTGAAGAAAAGCCTTGGTGTTTTTCTGACCGTCCGGAACGACTGAATATGGTAAAAAGAATCTGCCGGCTGACCGCAGTCAGCCAGCAGACGCCTCGCTTTGTATCTTGTTGGCTGGGTTAACCTTACTTGTTGTCGCCACCCAGAATGATGGGCAGACTGCCGGCGTCGTTGCCGACAATTACGACCTTCGTGTTGGGCGATTCGGCTATCTTGAGCGTCGCCTCAATCCCCTTCCATTTCAAAAGCGATTCGGTAATACCCGCCGACACGATCTTCTGGAAATCGGCAATACCCTGCGCTTCAATACGCTTTCGCTCGGCCTCCAGTCTTTCTTTCTCGATCGTAAACTCCATTTTCTGTGCTTCCTGGTCGGCCGTCAGCTTGAAATTGATCGCCTCCGATATCTTTTCCGGTATGGTCACGTCACGCAGGAGAACATTCTCAATGGTTATGTGGTTTTCCGCCATTTCAGACCTGAGGCTCTCCTTGATCCGATCGGCCACTTCTTCTCGTTTGGTCGAGTAGATCTCCTCCGGTTTGTAAGTGCCGGCCACGCTGCGGGCAATGCCTCGCACGGTCGGCGCCACCTTAACATCGTAATAGTTCGGACCGATAGTCACCTGTAGAGAATCCAGTCGACTTGTCATCGGACGATAGAGAATCGACACTTCCATGCGTATCGTCGCGCCATCCGAAGAAAGGACCGTCAGCTTCTCCATCCGCTCCTGCAACTGAATCTGATAGACAAATATGCTGTTCCAGGGCATATGCCAGTTGAAACCTTCATCGTAAATCTTACCCAATTCGGTTCCGCCGCCGAACTTCGAATAGAAGACACCCCGGTGTCCTGACGGCACCTGAGTTCCGCATCCGACCATCCCCAACGCCAGCACGGCGATTATGAGAATGGGCAGGTGTTTGAATTGTGATCTGTTCATGTAGTTCTCCTCCTTAATGGTTATTCTTCCTCGCTTATACGTTACTATACTGATGATAAATACACATATTCAACAAAAAGAGAGTGCGATTTCGCGGTTGTAGAGTGATATAGCCTGGATTATTCATGAACTGTAAAAAGTAAGGACGGCAGTCTGTATAACAAGTCCAGATTATGAGACTTTGTGGTTCGACTCCGCTCACCATGACTCAAATCCTGTCACCTTGAGCGGAAATACGGTCTTTAATGTCAAATAGAAACAGGATCGAACCGCTGTCGCCCGCCGCTTGCGGTGGGTTCTCCACACTGCTGGACCAACTTTCCCTGTTTGATCCGCCTGCCGTCCAACTGAGCTGACCGATCGCCCCTACTGTCTCACCCGATACGGGACGCACCAGCCGAACCAGTTGGTACCGATGGTATCCGGCGGCGTGCCGCCCGGGATGTAGAAGCGGCGGATTTCCTGCATAAACAGCAGATTCCAATTGTCAAGATTATCGACTGGCGTATCTATTGTATCGACGTACGTGGCGCTGTCTGAGCGAGTCATTACCTCTTGCCGAAAACCCTCTTCCGTCAAGGCGCTCACGATCTGATAGTACGAACGGTCGGGGACCCCGCTCGCGGTCAGGTACAGGTCGTCGTTCTCGTCAATCACTCCCAACTGATCCACGCGGCGGTAGTTAAACCGACTGAATCCGACTGTGGTATCGGTTTCGCCGGTGGTGATGTTCTCGAAGTATACTTTGTACCGAAACTTCTCGTAGCCCTGCGTATCGCCGCGAAACGACGTTCCGCCCGCCCCCGGCTTCACGATCATTTGTATCGGAGGCTCGGGGCGGCCGCCGTTATACCCCCACAGCTTCCAGCCCAAAAACGGCTGGCTGTCCGTTCCCAGCTTCAGAAAGTACCCGTACCTGGTGATCAACCGTACTTCGGACCGGACAGTCGTGTCCGTCGCGGTCATCCGATGAATACTGACAAAGAACCGATCATCGACAATCGCCTCGGCGTCCCACAGAATACCCAGCGAGCCGTCGTAGTCATGCTGCAATATGTACGAATACCGGTTGACTGAGTCAAACCGCACCGAATCGACGAATACGGTTACTTCTATGCTTCGCTGCATCGAATCCACCAATACCCGGTATGCGGCGTCATCGAACGGAATCTGGAACGGGTCCTCGAGAAACAGGTTGTCGGTCCGGAACAGCTCGCGGCCCTCTTCAGAATCATAGATATACTGGACGAGGACGTCGCGGTCGAACAGCACCGTCGTTTCCCGCTCCTCGCAGCCGGCCAACGTCAATACGGCAATCAACAACACGCCCAACATGCTGATCAGATGCGGCCGTATCTTGTTCGCCGTGTGCTGACATTCCTGTTGCCGCATGGCTACTTCCTCCTCCCTTTCTTCTTCGTGTCCTTGAGACGCTGTATTTCGTCCCTGATCAATGCTGCCGTTTCGAATTCCAGATTCTCGGCCGCCCGTTTCATGGCTTTCAGCATAAACGCGATCTGATCTTCGGTGCTCATCAGATCGAAATTGCTCGGCTTCTCGAATTTCTCTTCGACGACAACTTTGGTGTCCGCAAACTGGGTGGACCGCAGGATTTCTTCCCTTGATTTGAAAATCGTTTCGGGGTCAATGCCGTGTTTCTTGTTATAAGCCATCTGTTTTTTCCGGCGACGGTTGGTCTCGTCTATCGCCCTGCGCATCGACTCGGTAATCGTATCGGCGTAGAGAATGACTTCGCCGTTCTTGTTCCGAGCCGCCCGGCCGACCGTTTGTATCAACGACCGCTCCGATCGCAAAAAACCCTCTTTGTCGGCGTCGAGGATGGCCACCAGCGATACCTCCGGCAAGTCCAGTCCTTCCCGTAACAGATTGACTCCCACCAGCACGTCGAACTGCGCCAGGCGTAAGTCACGAATGATGCCCGTGCGATCGATTGAATCGATCTCACTGTGCAAATACCTGACGCGTATATCCGTGCGAGACATGTAATCCGTCAGATCCTCGGCCATACGTTTGGTCAATGTGGTAACCAGCACCCGTTCGCCCTTACCGGCTCGCACCTTTGCCTGCTCCAGCAAATCATCCACCTGTGTTCTCAGCGGTTTGACCGTTATCGCCGGGTCGAGCAAACCGGTGGGACGGATGACCTGTTCGACAATAACCCCTTCGCACTTCTCCAGCTCATAGTCGGCCGGCGTCGCCGAAACATATATGCGCTTCTGAACCAGCTTCTCGAATTCATCGAAGAACAACGGACGGTTGTCCAGCGCCGAAGGCAATCGAAAACCGTGCTCCACCAAAACTTCCTTCCGACTCCGGTCTCCGGCAAACATGCCCCGCACCTGGGGAACCGTCTGATGTGATTCGTCTATTATCGTCAGAAAATCATTCGGAAAGAAATCAATAAGCGTAAAGGGCCGCTCGCCGGGTTTGCGACCCGACAGATAGCGAGAGTAGTTCTCTATTCCCGAGCAATAACCGACCTCAGCCATCATCTCCAGGTCGTACTTCGTCCGCATTTCCAGCCGCTGCGCCTCGAGCAGCTTGTTGAGCGATCTGAACGTGGTCAGCCTCTCATGAAGCTCCAGTTTGATCGCTTCGATGGCCTCTTTCAATCGCTCAGGCGATGTTACGAAGTGCTTGGCCGGGTAGATGGCGATACTCTTGCGGTCACTCTTGATCTCCCCGGTTAACGGATCGATAACCGTTATGCGTTCGATCTCGTCACCAAAGAACTCGATTCGTATCGCATGCTCGAAATACGAGGGGATCAGCTCGATCGTGTCACCGCGAACGCGGAAATTCCCTCGGGAAAAATCCAGCTCATTTCGATTGTAATGAATATCGATCAATCGACGAATGGCTTCGTCTCGATCCAGTTCCTCTCCGCAACGCAATGACAGCATCTGGCGCCGATATTCGTCCGGCGAACCGATTCCGTATATACAGGAGACCGAGGCTACAATTATGACATCCTCCCGCTCCAGCAGTGAGCTGGTTGCTCGCAGGCGGAGACGGTCAATATCTTCGTTGATATTCGTATCTTTCTCGATGTAGGTATCAGTAGTCGGGAGATAGGCTTCGGGCTGGTAATAATCGTAGTAGCTGATGAAGAATTCGACGGCGTTGTTCGGAAAGAAGGCTTTCAATTCCCCGTACAACTGCGCCGCCAGAGTCTTGTTGTGGGATATGACCAGGGTCGGACGTCCGTACTGCGCAATAACATTGGCTATGGTAAAAGTCTTGCCGGAACCGGTCACCCCCAACAGCGTTTGGTGTTCGTGGCTCGATCTCAGACCCGCCAGCAGCTCATTGATGGCTTGCGGCTGGTCTCCTCTTGGCTCGTAGGAGGACTTCAGGTCAAACGGGGAGTCAGCTCTAACTATTGTCTTTGTACTCTCGGACATATTCTTACTGTATAAACGCGCCATCCACACATATATGCAATCCCAAAATAGCGGCGTCTTCGGCGCGTATCCACGTAGTTTCAACTATCGAGCGGGGGAACTAAGTTCCAATTAAATGGTCTAACAATTGGTCGTTCGCTCGATGAATGACAAATCGGGCAAGTTTAGCCTTGACTTACCCGATCATATTGTTACCTTGTCACGCTAACCTGTGATAAGCTAACAACTTCTAATCTGTTTGGGAGATTTGACATGTATGCCGTCTTCAGTATTGCCGGAAGTCAGTTCAGCGCTCAGGAAGGAGATGTTCTGAAAGTACCTTCCCTCAAAGCCGAACCGGGCAGCACCATTGAAATCGAAAACGTCCTGTTGGTCAAGAACGCCGACGATGCTAAGGTCGGAACCCCCACCGTTCCCGATGCGAAAATCGAGGCCGAAGTCGTGAACAGCGGTCTGGACGATCGGGTGACTGTCTACAAATATAAGCGCCGCACCAAGTATCGTCGCAAACAAGGCCACCGTCAGCCCTTCACGGAAATCAGGATCAAGAAGATAGTGGCTTAACAAAGTTCGTTATCTTGAATCTGCGGCGCCAACATACAGCATGTGTTCTCTTGATTGCCTGCGCAATCACGGCTGTGATTCTCCCGCAACCGGTTCAGGCCCAGGGGGAGTTTCGGGTCGCACAGATTGAAGTCGAAGGTAACCGTATTGCCACGCGATCCTTGATCCTCGGCGTTTCGTCGATATCGGTAGGCACGCCCCTCACTCCGACGGCGGTCGCTGAGACCATCCGGCGTCTCTACGGACTCGGCATCTTTAAGGACGTAACCATCGAGGCCGAAGATGTTGCCGGCGGCATCAAAGTATATATCATTGTCGAAGAGCTGCCGAAACTGATCGGCTTGGAATTCCACGGCAATGACAAGATCGATTCCAAGGATCTCAGGGAAAAGCTGAATCTCGGCATCGGCGGCTATATCTCGCCGTATCTCGTCGAAGACAAGAAGAACCAGATCTACGATATGTATGCGGAAAAGGGGTACTTCCAGGCCGACATCACACCGCGTATGGAATACAATAGTGATTCCACGGAAGCCATACTGCATTTCGACATAGCCGAAAAATCAAAGGTCAAGGTCGAAAAAGTCGTGGTCACGGGCAACGAACGGGTGGATGACGGTGACCTGGTCGGCCAAATGCGCAACCGTAAACGAGGCTTCCTCCGCAGCTCCGACTTCGCCCAGAATGAGTACGACGAGGACCTGCAGAAAGTGGTCAACGAGTTCCATAAGCGTGGCTTCATCGATGCCTATATCAAGTCCGACTCCATGACCATCGATACCGCTCGCAACCGCATGACCATATATCTGGACGTTTACGAGGGCCCGCAGTACTATTTCGGTGACGTGACCTTTTCCGGGAACGAGGAGCTGTCAACTTCATTTCTGAAAGGGTTTCTCAAATTCGAATCCGGGGACGTCTTCAACGAAGAAAAGTACGACGAGTCGATCATGGAGCTCGCCTCCGCTTACTATGAGATCGGACATCTCCATGTCCGGATTCTCGATGAACGGTCCACTCGGGCCGACTCCATAATCGATATCAATTACGAAATCAACGAAGGGCTTCCGTCGCATGTCAGATTCGTCAACATTGTCGGCAACTACAAGACGAAAGAACGCGTCGTACGGCGTGAGCTCTCCGTCTTGCCGGGTCAGAAATTCAATCGGTCGCTGCTGATTCGCTCCGTCCGGGACGTCATGGCGCTGAACTTCTTCGAAAACGTCGAGCCGGTACCGATCGATCTGCCCAGCGGTGACGTTGATATTGAATTTCAGGTCAAAGAGAAGCAGACCGGCCAGATATCCGCGGGCGCCGGTTACAACAGCCAGGACAAACTGGTCGGCACCTTCGGCATGGGTATTCCCAATTTCAGGGGTAACGGCCAAAGCCTCTCCTTCAGCGTTGATTTCGGCAGCCGCCGAAATTCCTTCTCGGTCTCGTTCACCGAGCCATGGCTGTTCGGGTACCCGACTTTGCTCGGCGTTAGTGCTTTTGCCCTGAATCGGCGCTGGTTTGACGATTACACCGAAGGCCGCACCGGCGGCTCCATTCGCCTGGGCCGCCGACTGCGATGGCCGGACAATTACTTCCGCCTGTACGCTTCCTATGGCCTGGAACGAAACCGTTTCTTCGACTTCGATGATACCTTTGAAGCCCAGAATTCCTATAAGTCCAGTTATTACTTCGATGACGCAACCACTCCCGAAAGGGAGTTCGGTCTCCTGTCTCGAACCACCCATGGTCCATACCCGGGCTCGATCGTGCAATACAACGAAGAGGCCCTGACCGCTTCACGGTTGTCACTCAACCTCATCCGAGATTCACGAAACCTGCCGGAGTTCGCAACCCGCGGCTCGATTCTGTCGTATCGGATGGAGTTCACGGGCGGTCCGCTCGGTGGTTTCTGGGAGTACCAGAAACACGAGATCCAGGCCTCGAAATTCATCCCCTTATTCTGGAATGTGGCTTTAGCCGCCAGAGTCCAGTACGGGGTTGTCACTTCTCCGGCCGGGGATGACCGCATTCTCATATCCGACCGTTTCACTCCCGGAGGAACGGCCTTCGACGGCGTGGTGCGCGGCTACGATGACGGCAGTCTGACGCCCGATTCTCTCGTGACCCAGTCCGATACCAGCTTCTTCTATAGCGATCCCAACGCCGTTGTCGGGGTCGATCAGCCGGTTGATACTACCTTTGCCAATTTCCTGACGCGGGTCCGAGGTAAGTACATGCTGGTCACGAATCTCGAATTACAGATACCCATTTCGGAACGTCAACTGTACGCTCTGATATTCTTTGATGCCGGCAATTCCTGGCTGCATCGCGACGATATCAAACCGTTCACCGACCTCTATCGCGGAGCCGGCTTTGGATTTCGCATCGTGGTCCCGGCGATAGGCACAATTGGATTTGACTTTGGCTATGCTTTTGACGAGGTTGAAGGTCAGGATATCGGATGGAAACCGCACTTTCAGATCGGTACGACTTTTAGGTAGTAATCACAACTATTGTTGAGGAGTTATATGAACACGCTCAAAAAAGTAACTTCGGCTTCACTGTTACTGGCGGCAATCCTCTGTTTCATGGTCTCGGGATCAACGAATGCCCAAGGATTAAAAATCGGATACATTGCTGACGAGAGACTCTTCAGTGAATACACGGCATTCCAGAAGGCCCAGGAAGAATTCGAAACGGAACAGGTGGCCTGGGAGGACGAAGCGTCCGCTTTGCAGCAGGAACTGCAGGAACTGATCGACGAGTATGAGAAACAGAAGTTGATCCTGTCCGACGAAAAGAAGCGCGAACGTGAAGCCCGGATCCGAACCAAACGAGAAGCCCTCGATGCCTTTACCCGGCAATTGTTTGGCCCCGGCGGTACGGCGGAGCGCAAAGAAGCCGAGCTCATGCAGCCAATCAATCAGAATATCCGCAAGGCTATCGAAACGGTGGCGCTGGAAGGTAACTATGACGTCATCTTCACGCTCTCCGGCATAGGGTATATTAAGGAGACGTACGACGTTACCGATCGTGTGATTGAAGTACTGGATGAGCTCGAACAGTAACATTCGGCTTTCACTCGCAGCAATCGCAGAACAACTGGGTGCAACGGTCGAGGGTGATTCCACCACCACCATAACGGGGGTGGCGCCTATAGAGAAGGCCGGGCCACGGGACTTGTCCTTTGTGGCCAACGACCGTTACAAGAAATTCATCGAAACGACAAGAGCCGGCGCACTCGTACTTGACCCGGATACTCCGTGCAGCCGTGTGCCGGTTATCCGCCACCGCTATCCCTACTATGCGTTCGCTGAAATCGTCGATCTGCTGCATCCGGACCGGCCCTTCGTCCAGCCGGGAGTTCATCGTGCGGCAGTCATTGCCGACACGGCTCGAATCGACCCCTCGGCCGGCGTCGGCCCTCTGTGCCATATCGGAGACAACGCCACAATCGGTAAAGGCACCCAACTGATATCTTCAGTCTATGTTGGCAACGATGTTTCGTTGGGCGAAAACTGTCTCATTTATCCCGGAGTGACGATTCTCGACGGCAGCATAGTGGGAAACAATGTGACGATTCACGCGTCGACCGTAATCGGGTCCGATGGTTTCGGCTACGCTGAATACGACCAGGGACTGAAGAAGGTTAAACAAATCGGCTGGGTGAGGATCGCCGATGACGTTGAGATCGGCTCGAACTGCTCGGTTGATCGGGGCGCGCTCGGACCGACCAAAATCGGCCGGGGGACCAAGATCGACAACCTGGTTCAAGTGGCCCACAACGTCGAGATCGGCGCCAACTGCATCATTGTCGCCCAGGTCGGTATAGCCGGCTCAACCAGGATCGGTGACGGGGTCATTCTGGCCGGACAGGCGGGCATAGTCGGACACCTCAATCTGAGTGACGGAGTTCGTGTGGGCGCCCAATCCGGCGTCCACAAATCGCTTGCCCCAGGGACCACTGTACTGGGTTCGCCCGCCCGAGACATCCGGGCAGCTGCCAAAATAGAAGCAGCCCTGACACATTTGCCCGAGCTCCTCAAGAGAGTCAGAAAACTGGAAAACCAACAGGACAAGTAGCTACGTAATTAGCCGATCTTCAATCTCAGCAATTTTCGACCAGTTCTCTTCCATCTTTTCGATATGCACCAAAATCAATTGATTGTTGGCGGCCACTGCCTCCCGCCGAATGGACTGCAGCACTTCCCATTGCTGCCGATTGACCAGTTTCCATTGGGCAATATCGTTTCCCAGGCTGGCTACCGTGTTATTGAACTCCAAAGCTATCTCGGACAGCCGCTGCGACCCGCTCAGAGACTGTATCCTCGACGTCAAATCCCCGGCCGCCAGAAGCCGCAGCCGCTCCTGCAAGGGCTCCACCGTGCGGTAGACCTTGAGAAGCGGCAGTAAAGTCGTGATACTGATCGCCGTAATTGCCGCTACCGCCGCCGAAATCATGTAGGGCATCAGAGTGATAGCCGCCAGTTCCAGGTTGCTGTAAACCCGTCCCAGATGCTCATCGGTGAAGGTGCTGTTAAAATACATGATCGTGGCCGCCGACAGAATCACGGCCGACCCGCTCATCAATCCTAGTTTTGCATATACCCGCATGTTGCCTCCAGCAAACACGTGTTTTGCTACCCCTGACACAAGCCACCAACAATACCAATCTTGTATTGAAAGATATCGGCCGGGCAGACTGCCCGACCTTAGTCCAATTTCTGACAGCCGCAGTATAGAACCTGAACAGCAGACCGGGGCTGTACAAAGGGTAGGAGGGGATATAGATATCTATATGAACATCTCGCCGGTTAACACTGTTTTCTCGTTAAATGATCCGGGCGCGGCACGCGTCACTCTCTCTGAAACCGAGTTATGGAGGAAGTCGATCCGGAAAATGCTTATTGACAGTGTTGCCGACAGCAGCCTATCCTTCAATCAAAGGAGAATGTCTAATTGATGAGAGCTACATGTTGCGCCTCGTTCTGTTTGGTGGTTTTGGTCGCCAGCCTGTTCCTGCAGAATTGCTCCGACGACAGTACGAGTCCCGTCATCCGGCAGGAACTCGTGGTCAAACCTGTTGAAATCACTGAAGAGGTGGCGGAAGGGATAAATCCTGAGCGCAGCGTCATTGTGCGAGGCCAGGGCGACACCGCGCTACCGTATCGCGCCACGGAGTCGTCGTTCTGGATGCAACTTTTCCCGGTTTCCGAGCCTTCCGGAATGACACCGGACACGTTCAGTGTCAGAATGAGTACCATTTCCCCGCAAATTAAGGCCGGCAACCGGTATATAGACACAGTTTGGGTGAGTTCGACAGCGGCCGCCAATTCACCGTTACCGGTTGAGGTGAGCCTTACGGTGAAACATGTGGTTCAAGCGACTCCTGAACAATTTACGTTTACGGCACAAACGGGAGGACAGAATCCGGAATCACAAGTACTGAAACTGGAACCGTCGCGCAGTACACCGTTTGATTACACGCTGACTCATTTCAAACCGTGGTTGATCTTATCCAGAGAATCGGGCCAGGCTCCGGACGAAATTGAAGTAAGCGTTGACGTCACCGGCCTGCGAACCGGGGTTTATCTTGATTCGATTGTCGTTGATGTGCCGACGGCGGTTGAGAGCCCGGTCGTGCGTTGCAGCTTGATCGTGGCGTCGTGGCGCCCCCAGGTAGACCCTTTGGCGAAGAACCTCAAGTCTGTTTACTTCGTCGATGCCAACACGGGCTGGGCAGTCGGCCAGGTGGATGCCTTCGGTTCCAGCACGGGATATATCCTGGGGACACTGAATGGAGGAAACGACTGGTCAATTCAGCTAATCCAAACACCATATCCTCTGGGAGACGTTCATTTTGCGACCTCCCTGATCGGCTTTGCGGTTGGCGGCAAATCCGATACGGTAGCGACGCAGCCGGATATCGGGGTAGTGCTTCGCACACTCGACGGCGGGACGACCTGGGAGGAGCCGCTGATACTTGATACGGTCCCGCTGCAGGGAGTGCATTTCGTTAATGCTGACGTCGGCTGGACGATCGGTCGGAGAGGAAAGATCTGGTACACGGGCAACGGTGGGGATTCCTGGATGGAACAGGAAAGCGGGACCACTGCCGACCTGATCGATGTTTTCTTCCTTAACACCAGTGTCGGCTGGGTCGTGGGCAACGGCGCCACGATTCTCAAAACGGTTGTCGCGGGTGCGAATTGGGAGGCTCAGTCCTTTGCCGGCTCGGAAGATCTGCGCAGTATATATTTCCGTGATGAAACCACCGGGTGGCTGGTCGGTGAAACCGGGATAATTTTGTCTACTACTGACGGCGGCGTAACCTGGCCGCGGCCGGTGAGCAGTACGTCTGAGGAGCTGTGGGGCGTCGGTTCCTCGGGCAACAGAGCCTGGGCAGTGGGTACTGAAGGGACAATTGTATATACCCTTGACGGGATAACCTGGAATCCGCAGCCCAGCGGTACCGAAAACTGGCTGTTTGACGTCTTCTTCATCGATGAGAATACCGGCTGGATTGTCGGCGACAAGGGTACGATCCTGAAGACGTTTTCGGGCGGGCTGTAAGGGTAGAATAACTCACAGCGGTGTACGAATCAGGGGCCGTTCGGGAATGTGAGGGCCGGCGGAACAGAATAACACACCCAGTCCTTCAAGTGCCCCTCTCCAGGGCCTATCGAAAAACCCCGATTAGTGTTGTGCCGGGTCCTCTCTTGAAACAACCCCGAGCGCTGGGCGACCCACCTTAAGGATGATCCGGGTCAACTGAACGTTGACGGTTGGCGGTCATTCGGTTCAGCTTGTTCGAGGCAGACGGGCGTGTTTCCGTTGATAAAAATAGATAACGAGACCCGCTAAAAACAACAGCACCGAGATAATCTGGTTATAAGTCGGTTCCACCCCGTCGAGAGAAAACGTCATCGCGTCTTCGTAGTACCTGACATTCTCAATCAGAAACCTGGCCACGGCCTCGATCATGAACATCAGTGCAGTGGCCTGACCCGGGAATGTTCGGTTTTTGAGGACTAAGTGGAGGAGGACGAAGAGCCCCAGCCCGTAAAGGGAACTGTACAGCTGGGCGGGATGAAGGTGGGCGTCCTGGAATACGAAATATGGTATTGATCCCGGCGGAAACGAAATCCCCCAGGGCAGATCAGTCGGCGTCCCGAAACAACAGCCGTTAAGAAAGCAGCCGATGCGCGCCAGACCCAGGCCGAGGCCGAGAGTGGGCGCAAAAAAGTCAAAGACGTCAAGTATCGACATCTTCTTGAGACGTGTGTAAAGAACCGCCCCGGCAACAGCTACCAGGACCCCACCGTACATGTTAAGGCCGGCGATGCCGATGCGGTCGGAGCCGAAGGGATTGAACGTGGCCATCCAGTTGCCGGCGAATTCCTCGAGATGAAACAGTACGTAGAACAGCCGGGCGCCAAGAATACCGCCGATGATCAGAATATAGGCGATATTCAGAAACGGTTCGAAAGCCCGACCTTCACGCTTTGTCACGTAATGAACGTAGAAGACGCCCAGGATAAACGATACGGCCAGCATTAAACCGTAACTTCGGATAGGAATGGGGCCGATCTGAAACAGCTCAGGATGCATGTCTTACTCCCAGAGCGGGTTGGGACGATTCCCTGCCGCGCTTCGCCCGGCTGTTGCCGGAGAGTTTCCAGATGAGCAGGGTCGCTGCCAAACCGATACCACCCCCCACCACCACGTCGGAGACATAATGAAATCTGCCCCAAAAGGTACCGACCGCCATGCCGGTCGTAAGCACAGCCATGCGCCAGAACCAGCGTCGATAGTGTCTGTAGCAGAACATCGTCAACACCAGGGCCACGGCGAAATGCGAAGAAGGCATACACCCGCCTCTGACGGCCGCATTTTGCATTACTAAATCCACCAAGGGCTTAAACAGAATTCCGTCGACTTCGTTCGTGTAAACTTCGGCGAAGTGCCATCGAGGACCCTCGACAGGGTAGAGGAAAAACAACAAATACGAGACGAAGAAAGTCAGTGTCACCGCACTCATAGCGTTCACGATGACATCGTTATCGCGGTTCCGGCAGGCCGCCAGAAAGAATACGGGGATCATGAAGTAGTAGGAAAAATAGCAGAACATGATGATATCGGTCAGCCAGGGGTTCAAGAGATGTTTATCGATGAAGAGGGTGGGATGAACGCCGAGAACCGCTTTCTCGAACTCGACCAGTTGCCAGTCATAGAATTGATCGAACACAAGGAACATCGTGCCGCCGGTCGTGCGGTAGAAAAAGCTGAAAAGCAGCACGGGGTACAACAGTCGAAAGAAGCGCGCCACCCGGTTGGCCTCTTCTTTAAGGTAACGGACCAAAAGGACCGCCAGCACAGCTACGGCGCCATAAAACAGGAGTTCGCCGGAGTATTCACTGAGGGGGCGTCCGAGGACAAGTATAAGCAAGACCATGAGCAGGCAGTAGCTGATGATGAAGCGGTCGAAGAGATAGATGCGGTTCGACGTGGTCGTCATTGTTCCTCGGCCTCTTTCTTCCTGCTCTTGACGTCCAGACCCGCGACAATCAGGACTATTTCACCTTTGATGTTCCGCTCACCAAGCCTCTCGACAATCTCCGTAACCGAGCCGCGGATGAACTCTTCGTGGACTTTGCTTATCTCACGCGCCAGGCAGGCCCGGCGGTCCCCGAGCACCTGAGCGATATCTCGAAGCGCTTTGAGGACCCGGTGCGGAGACTCATAGAAGACGAGCGTATGGCTGATCTCTTTCAGCTGTGTCAGTCGGGAGATCCGGGCGCCTGACTTGTGCGGGAGGAATCCTTCGAACATGAAACGATCGGTCGGTAGTCCGGAAGCCGTCAGAGCCGGGATGATGGCGTTCGGACCGGGCAGGGGGACTATTCGGATTTCATTGGCGATGGCCATGCGCACGATGCGGAAGGCGGGATCCGAGATGCCGGGCGAACCGGCGTCGCTGACGACGGCCACCGATTGCCCCTCACGCAGCCGGTCCAGGAGCTGCTCGGCGCGCGAAGCTTCGTTGAAGTCATGATAGCTGAGCAGTCGCTTCTTGGTCCCGAGGAACTTGAGAAGCTTGCCGCTGTGCCGCGTATCTTCACAGGCGATTATATCCACCGTCGCCAGCACTTCTCTGGCGCGCTCGGTGATGTCACCCATGTTACCGATCGGAGTCGGTACGAGATAAAGCTGCCCGGCGGAGTCAGACATAACTGTCTATCATTACTGTTTAATCCGAATTTGTGGAGGAATGGGCTGCCGACCGAGCGGGGCTGTCTCCGGCAGGGACCGTTTGAAAGCGTTCTTGTTAAGCAAAGAAACAACCCGGCTGATATCGGTTTCGTCAAATCCCTCACCGGCAAGTTTCGATAAGGAATGCTCATGGTCATCCACGAGTCGTCGGAGGATACCATCGATCTGCTCGTAGGTAACGCCGATCTCACCCTCATCCGTCTGATCGGTCCACAGATCAGCCGACGGGGGTTTGTCGATTATTTCCTGCGGGATTCCGATGGCACGGGCAACCTCGCGAATTTCCGTTTTGTACAGCTCCCCGTTGGGATTGACGGAGCAGGCCGAGTCGCCAAACCAGGTCGTATACCCGAGGGCGATTTCGCTGCGGTTGCCGCTGCCGAGAACGAGGCGGTCGGTCTCGGCGGCGATGTCAAAGAGGATAGCCATGCGCTCGCGGGCCATCTTGTTGCCCGCGCGCAACCTGTTTCCCTCGTTGATTTCAGGGAAGTAGGCATCGATCATCGGAGAAATATCAATCCGGCGATGGTCGATCCCCAGTTGCCGGACCAGATTCATGGCGTCGGTGACGGAGCTTTCAGATGACGTTCGATATGGCATCAGGACACCCAGGACTTTCTCTTTGCCTACAGCCTGCACGGCTAAAGTGGCGGATACCGACGAGTCTATCCCTCCGGACAAGCCTACAACATATCCCGACAACCCGGATTGGAGGAGTTTGCCGGTGATAAAACGCTTGATCGTTGTAGTGGCTTTGTCTGTATTCAGTTTATCCGACATATAATTCTCCGGTTCTGATTTTCGCTACAATAGGGCATAGGATGAGGGGATTCAAGTTAAATATCGGACCCGGTACCTGGAGATGTTGAACAAGGACTGACCGGAGGTATCGGCGGGTCCTGCGAATCCACGTCAGTTGAGTCGTCTGACCTGCCGTTCCTGCCCATTAACGAGTTTTGTGTCGGGTCACAATCCCGCTGACGCGGGCTCAAGACCCGACACAACCATTGGGTTTCTTAGCAGGTCTTCTGGACGGGGTTGATTCGGTTTGTGATACAGATGTGATGCAGACACAAATGTGGGGCCTTGACAGGTTCTCGACGGAATGGTTATATTTAGAGGTTTAAACTCGCGGCACCAGACAAGGAGAGGAACAGATGAGCGTCAATAAGGTGATACTGATAGGGAACCTGGGGAAAGATCCGGAGCTGAAGTATACTCCGAGCGGCCGGGCTGTGGTCAATTTCACCATGGCCACCAACGAGCGGTGGACATCGCAGGACGGACAGAAGCAGGAGCGGACGACATGGCACAATATCGTAGCCTGGGGAAAGCAGGCCGAGGTTATCAATGAATATTGCCGAAAGGGGAGACAGATCTACGTAGAGGGGCGGATAGATAACCGTACCTATGACAAACAGGACGGCACCAAGGGGTATATTTCCGAAGTGATAGTTCAGAACTTTCAGTTGCTGGGCAACCGACAGGACGGCGTGGAGAGCGGCGGTGGTGAGCGATCGGCGGCCTCGGCGCCGGCCGGGAATGTACCACCGGAACCACCGGCTGGTGAGAGTTCCGACGACGATGACTTGCCGTTCTGATTAGGGTCTGCGCAGTTTCAAAGGGGTTTGTTGAAGAACTTTGTTTGCTGGTGTGCCGGCTCTTGAGCCCGCGTAACCGGGAATCTGATCTGACACTTAATTTTCTGTGATGTACAAGCGGCAGGTCACATCCATGCCGCCGCTGGGCACCAGACCTGCCCCTCGTGTTCCCCAATTACATCCTCCCTCTCGTTTTCAAATTGCATTTGGGAATGGACTTTTCCCTCCAAGTTGTACTTGGACAAATATTTACAGTGTCCCCGACCAGCTGACCTCTCCATCTCCGTCAGGGCGGCCCTGTGTGACCGCCCATCTACAGAAACGCTGCCCAACCACAGGGCAACCACGGAAAGTTGCCCCTACGGCCGTTGACGATTCTGCGGTTTGAGAATGATGCCTTTGTTTTTGTGACCGTTCATGCGAACCACCACAGGTTGGTCAAACCGCAAATGCCGGGCGAACGTCCCCTCCTTTACGGCGGGTTGATCGGCCAGCCAATGCCAGTCGACAAAACCTTCATCACAATAGGAATTGACGGTGAAATAGCCGATCATGAAGGTCGTGATGTTCTGAAAAAAGTGCGTGCCCTGGGACGGTACGACTTTGTAGTCCTTGAAACCGGTTTCCACAATGACACGAGCGCCGGAGATTTCGTCCCACGTGACCGGAATGCCCAGCCACGGGTCACCCGATCCCCAGCGGCCGACGCCGAACAGAAGATAGGGAATGTTCCGGTTCAGGAATCTCGCGTTGAAAGCGCCCACTTCCTGGGCCGCCTCCCGGCTGCGGGATCGATCAAACCGCTCGAAGTCGACGACGACGACATCATGGATCGAATCGATGACGCCGTTGCCGAGAACCTGCGGGCTCTGGCAGAGAAGCCGGTATTTGTCGAAGTTGTCGACATCCAGTTCATCCGCCTCGTGGTACTTGATCAAGGGTCGAATCTGGAGGAACGCGAACTGTTTGGGGGCGTTCGGCGGCGTAGACATGTTCACCGCGAATTCTATCTCCACCGGTGAACTCATCCCCCATTGGCCCATTTCCAGAATCAGTTCCAGGATGCCCGGCAAGGGAAAAATCTTGTTCTTCAGGATCGGGGCAAATGTCACGAGTCGCGGTCCCTTTCGAGACAAACCGTCGGTTATAGTCTCATTTTCGATCGAGTATGTGGAACCGACGTAGTTCAGGCTGCCGTCCTCCTCCGCCACATTCAAGCCGTATTTGACCAGCTTCATTTCCCGCGAGTGGTCGGAAATGTCGTCCGGATCTTCGAGTTCCAACGCGTACATTTCCTTCTGGGAATACCGCAGGTAGTCATCGACGCCCGCGAATTGCGTCAGACGCTGCGGGTAGCGTGGGCAGAAACGGATCACGCGGTCGCCCTCGATGACCGAATCCCCGTGCCCGAGCGCCACCGAGACGATACCGTCCTCGGTGGTAGCCGGGGCGATCGGATAGAAGTTGTGCGAGCGGGCGACGCCGGAGAAATCGGGATAGAAACGTTGGCCATGTTGCGCGCCGATCATTTTCTGGACAATAATAGCCATTTTCTCATCTTCCAGCCGGTACGGGGTAGCCTTGATATAGGTCTTTGTGTGGTGCGAATACGTCGAGGCATAGACGCGTTTGATGGCGCTGATCAGCTCGACCAGGCGTACGGCCGGATCGCGGTGGTTATTGGGCAGCATGTAGCTCTTGTAGATACCGGCGAAGGGCAGGTAACGGGAATCCTCCAGCAGGCTCGAGGACCGCACCGCCAGGGGTGTGCGCAGCAGATTGAGCAGCGACTCCAGGTGGCGGGCTATCTTCTCCGGGAAATCGGCATGCAGGAAGCGGTCCAGCAGGACGTTGTCGTCCTGACATTCGATCGCGAATTCACGAAGATTGTTGCCGTCGAGAAACAGGTCAAACACGTCGGTGCCCAACACGACGGCGGGAGGGACGGAAATGCGGACACCGGGGAAACGATCGGCGATGTTGAACGTGTTGATGAGTGTATTAACGAAGGCCAGGCCACGGGCCTTGCCCCCCAGCGAACCGGTGCCGATGCGGGCGAAGCTGGACAGCGTGTCGAACGTCTCCGGATCGAAATCCGTGATGCTGCCTCGAAACCGCTCCTGCCGAAATTCGCGCAGATAGCCTATCAGGCTTCGGCGCAGTTCTTCGATCGACTGAAAATCAGAAATCTTCTGAGGACGCAGCCTGTGAGCCAGCCAGAATTCCGTTCGAGCCTTCAGCCAGCGCGAATAGTGATTGTGCTCAGCGTGGTAGCGCAGGCACTCCTGCGGCACCCATTTGAGCTGCTTCTCCATCTGGTGCAGATCCCGGGCCCGGCCCACTTCGGTTCCGTCCGGCAGCCGGAAGACGAAGTCACCGAAGGCGAAATTGTCGCTTATGAATTTGCGGAGCTTACGGTGCAGTACCGGCGAGTTCTTCTTCAGAAACGACACGTTGAGATCTTCAGCAACTTTCTTCAGATCGTGGGTGTCGGACTGCAGAAGGATCGGTATGTCGAAGTACGACTCCAGTACCCTCCGCGCGAAATCGATGCCGGCCTGAGGATCTTTGACGCCGTTGCGGGGGAACTCGATATCCGAGATCACCCCCAGCACACATTCTTCGTATTTCCGGTAATATGACCAGGCTTCTTCGTAGGTATCACACAGGACGATTTTGGGTCGGGCGCGCATCCGGAGCAGCTTGTGCGGCACGTTGACGCCCTCGGATATGAGACTCCGGTGATGCCGGAATATCTCCGTGTAGACCTGGGGGAGGAAGGCCGAGTAGAAATTGATGTTATCCTCGATAACTATGATTACCTGTACCCCGACCGATTCGGTATCGTGTTCGATATTCCTCTTGTCTTCGATGCTCTTGATGATGGCCATGAGAATGCGAAAGTCCCCCTGCCAGATGAAAACTCGCTCGAACACGGAGAGATCATAGTGATTCATCAGCTCACGCAACTCGCGATTTTCGAACGTGATGAGAACTACCGGCGTGTCCGGGGCGTATTTGGCTACTTCCCGGGCGAAATCGACGGCATGCATGTCGGGCAGATTGAGCGTCACGATGATCAGGTCGAACTGGCGGTCTTCCTTAATGCGCCGGATTGCGGACCAGCCTCTGGCCACGCGCGTGAAATTCGGCGCCTGCGTCAGACTCATTTCCGAATACACCGAGGAAACCATCTCCTGCAATTGACCGTCTTCCTCCAGGATAAACGAATCGTACGGGCTGGACACCAGCAGGATTTCCCGGATACGGTGGAGCATGAGATTCTGAAACTCGTGAAACCGAGTTATTTTGCCGTGTTCTTCTAACAGAGCGTCGAAGTCTTGCATAGTCAGGTTATTAGGTCTCTAATATAGTATTTTACAACGCTGCGACCATCCGGTACACAGAATACGAAACGGAGCGGTATTTTGCCACTCCGTTTTTCTTGATCGATCTCTTTACCCGACAGGCTAGACGATTCCCAGGTCGAGCATAGCATCGGCAACCTTGAGAAAACCGGCGATATTTGCGCCGTTGACATAGTTGCCTTTGGAACCGAATCGGTCGGCCGCCTCGACGCAGGCCGTGTGGATGTTCTTCATGATGAGATGCAAGCGGTTGTCGACTTCTTCCCGGGTCCAGCTGTAACGCATGCTGTTCTGCGCCATTTCCAGGCCGCTGACGGCCACACCGCCGGCGTTGGCGGCTTTGCCGGGACCATAGAGGATGCCCTTGTCCAGGAACAGCTTCACACCATCGGGCGTGGTCGGCATATTGGCGCCTTCGGAGACAACATAGACACCATTGTTCACCAGGTTCTGGGCGTCTTTGGCATTGATCTCATTCTGTGTGGCGCTCGGGAAAGCACAGTCGGCCTTGTGATCCCAAAGCGGGTTATGGCCGAGATTCGGATCCATGGGGGTGAATTGCGCGTTCGAGTACTTGTCAACATACTCTTTGATCCGGCCCCGACGGAGATTCTTGAGATCCATGACGTAGGCCAGTTTCTTGCGGTCGATGCCTTCCTCGTCATAGATGTAGCCGCCGGAATCGGACATGGTCACGACTTTGCCGCCCAGATCGAGAATTTTCTCCGTCGTGAACTGGGCGACGTTGCCGCTGCCGGAGACCAGGCAGGTCTTGCCTTCCAGCGTCTCGTTGCGGGTGGTCAGCATTTCGGCCGCGAAGTAGACGGCGCCGTAGCCGGTAGCTTCCGGACGAATCAGCGAACCGCCCCAGTTGATCCCTTTACCGGTCAGGACGCCGGTGAACTCGTTCCGAATTTTCTTGTACTGGCCGAACAGAAAGCCGATTTCACGACCGCCCACTCCGATATCACCGGCCGGTACGTCGCTGTTCGGCCCGATGTGACGATACAGCTCGGTCATGAAGGACTGGCAGAAGCGCATGACTTCGTTGTCGCTCTTGCCCTTCGGGTCGAAATCGGAGCCGCCTTTACCGCCGCCCATGGGCAGAGTTGTCAGGCTGTTTTTGAAGACTTGTTCGAAGGCGAGGAATTTCAGGATGCCGAGGTTGACCGACGGGTGAAAGCGCAGGCCGCCTTTGTAGGGACCGATGGCGCTGTTCATTTCGATGCGGAAGCCGCGGTTGACCTGCACATTGCCCTGGTCATCCTGCCACGGTACGCGGAACATAATGACGCGTTCCGGCTCGATAATCCGTTCCAGGATTTTGGCTTGCTTGTACTCCGGGTGTTTTTCCAGCACTAATTCAAGGGATTCGACAACTTCCTGCACAGCCTGATGGAATTCCGGTTCAGCGGCATTCTTGGCCTTGACATCGGCCATGATCTGGTTGACAAAATCTGAGGGCATGAGCACACTCTCCTTACGTAAATGGGACTATTAGGGTTTTATTTACCGTTCATTTTAGGGGAATATAGGAGGAGTGTGGGGAGGGGCAATGGGTAGAAGTATGTATTTTGTGGGAGATGGATATGGAGTAAATTGGCGGGGTCAACCGGGGCTTGCCCTGGCCATTCAAGTTGTCAGTACAATAGTCGAGTAGGGCACAACGCTTCAGCGGTTGTGCCGCCTTATGGAGGCAGAACCACTACGGTTTCTGCCCTGCGAGACTTGGAAACGAGGGACGGAGTGTCAGGCAGGGTCGCCTGACTCCACATTAACGAACATGGATTCCTGCCTGCGCCGAAATGATAAGAATCACCCCAAAAACGAGTTTGGGGTGGCCACCCGGCGAGCATCCGGGGCGCATGTGTTTGGCTGGCGCATGCCGTCAGGTCACACCCGCCTTACGGCGGGCAGGACCTGACGGAACCGGAGACAGCGTTTTGTCCCGTTGGGACAAATGGTATCGGAACCGCGGGGCTCCGACTCGCGAATCCGGGCGTCGAAACCCGAAGCGGGATTTCGACCTGCGACTGCAAACATGGTTACTCATAGAGTCAGAATCTCATATCCGGGGCTATTTAATCAACACCATCTTCCGCGTTTCACTGCCGAGATCGGTGGCGATACGGTACATGTATACGCCCGACGGTACTTGCCCGCCGTTCGTATTCGTTCCGTCCCAGGTCACCATATGCTGCCCGGCGGACTGTTCGCGATCAAGCAGGGTCGATACCCGCTGTCCCGCAACATTGAATACTTCGATCGTCACCCGGGTGCGGCTCGAGAGACTGTACGGGATGTTCGTCACCGGATTGAACGGGTTCGGGTAGTTTTGGCTCACGTCGAATGATTTGGGAGTAGCGCCGGCATTGTCATCTTCCACCGACGTCAAGGACTCGACCGTGATCGTACCGGTCATAGACGGGTGGATCGTGCACACGTACGGATATTCACCTACGGACGAAAACGTGAAGGAGAATGTCCCCCCGGGCACCATATTACCCGAGTCCCAGGTGTCGCCATTAGAAGTAGTCGTATGGGGCACGGCATCGTTGTTAGTCCAGCGCACGGTCGTGCCCAACTCGATCGTCAGGTCGGCGGGTACAAATGCGAAATCGACAATGCTGACATCGACGGTTTGAGCCGAAGAAGATACCGTCAAGATCAGCCCGGCGGACGCTACCAGAAATGTGATTAATATTGCTTTTGCCTTTAATAAGTGTCTCATAGGCATCCTTTCTTAGTTGGTTTTCCGGTCAACCTGCCGTCTGACAGAGTATCACTCTGGGCATATTCGTACGGCGATGCTGCAGTAAATCGGGAACCGGGGTCGCGGAACAGAGCAGTTGCGTATGAGCCGCGGCATTCGGAAGTTCAGTCGCTGCCCCAAAAGTGAATTCTCCGCCCGGATTGTGCTCTTCTTCATCAACAAACCCACCCTCCCCTTGTTCCGATCGGGGAGGGGCCGCCCGCGATTTTCCCCGGAATCCGTGCCCCGACGTCGAAATGACCGCCCCAAACCTCATTCGCTTCCGATCACCCACAGAATTCGAACAGTTTAAATACAAAATCGATAGTAAACTCGAGAACACACTATTCCATTCGCCACTCCAACCGTCCGGGCTCACCAAACGAACCCATTTTCGATGGCAAACTTACATCGATTTTGCCAAACGAACCCATTTCGTTCTGCCTCTCACGTGGGTGGCACTCTTAGACTCGTTTGGGGGTGTCAGCTCCCTACCCCTTGCCTATCTTCACCAATCCCATATATTTACTCGTATAACTGATGAACGCCCGCCGGCTAAAGGTACCGACGGCGTAAACCGATAACCCTAACAAGTATGGATCAGGATTTCTTTGTACAGGAGATAAAGAAAGCTGAAGCCGAGAAGCAGGCCAGCAAAGTCCTGCATCGGAAACAGCCCAAGCCGCTCTGGCGCGAATACCTGGAGACGGCTATCATTGCGCTGGTCGCCGCCGTCCTGCTGCGTCTGTTCGTGGTCTCCGCGTACCGGGTGAACTCCGGCTCTATGGAGGATACCCTGCTGGCCGGCGACTACATCTTCGTCAACAAGCTGGCTTACGAGTACGGCAGCGGACCGCAGTCGGGCGATATCATCGTCTTCAAGTATCCCAACAACCCGACGAAAGACTTTATCAAGCGAATCGTCGCCATGCCCGGACAGATTGTGCAGGTGGCGGACAAAGTCCTGTACGTGGATGGTGAAGTGGCGACTATCCCGCTGCATTCCAAGAACGTAGACAAGCGGATAATCCCCGGCGACCTCTCCTTCCGGGACAACTTCGGGCCGTATACTGTTCCGGCCGGCGAGTACTTCGTCCTGGGCGATAACCGCGATGACAGCCGCGACAGCCGCTTCTGGGGCTGTGTACCGGAGGAAAATATCCACGGTAAGGCCGTGTTTGTCTACTGGTCATGGAAACCGGATCCTGATGCCCCCGGTTGGGGTTTCCCATACGTGGTCGACGCGATTCGATGGATCGGGTACGGGTTGTTCAATTTCCCGTCCCACATCCGCTGGGATCGCCTCGGCCTCTCGCTCTGATTCATGCAGCTCAGTCTCTACTTGCATTTCCCCTTCTGCTCGAACAAGTGCTCCTACTGTGACTTCTACAAGGAACTATACGAACGGTCGCTGGAGAAGGAATTCTTCCATGCCCTGCGCATCGAAACGGAGTTGATCGGCGATGATCCGGCCGTTCAAAACGCCGAGATCGTATCCATATTTGTCGGCGGCGGGACGCCGTCACTCATGGACCTGGATCTGTTCGCGGACTGGCTCTCGCTCCTGAAACGCCAGTTTCAGGTACCCGAGCATATTGAGTTCACTATCGAAGCCAACCCGGAGTCGGTGACAGTGGAGCGACTGCAGGTGCTGAAGGAACTGGGTGTCAATCGGCCGGTATTCGGGACGCAGTCTTTCAATACGCGCCTCCTTGAACTGCTCGGTCGGCGGCACAATCCCTATCATAGTCAACGCGCAGTATATCTGGCGCATGCGCTCGATTTCCGCAATTTCGGCGTGGATCTCATCTTCGGCCTGCCGGGCCAGACGAGCCGGATGCTCTCCGATGATCTGGACCAGATTCTCGATCTCGAACCGCCGCACATTTCATTCTATCAACTGACGGTCGAGGACGGGACGCCGCTGGCCGGGCAAGTTGCGTCCGGCGAAGTGCAGATGCCGAGTCCCGAGCTCTCCCTGGCCATGTACCGGGGCGGGTCGGAGAGAATGATCGAGGCGGGCTATCACCGGTATGAGGTCAGTTCGTTCGCTAAACCAGGACACGCCTGTCAACATAACCTGAGGTACTGGGAGGGGGGTGATTTCCTCGGGCTGGGACCGTCAGCGCATTCCTTTCTGGACGGCCGACGATTCGCCAACACGTCCAATCTCGGAGAGTACATCAGGTCTCTGCAATCCGGCATGCTCCCGCGTTTCGTGGATGAATCCGGTCACGAGGAACGGATGACGGAGGCGATCATGCTGGGGCTGCGGACAGCGCAGGGGATCAGCCGCTCCGCGTTTGCGCAGCGCTTCGGCGTGCCGCTGGAGGAGCGCTTTGATCGAGAACAGTACAACATCCTGGTCGAAACCGGTCACTTGATTCCCGACCGCGGCACCCTCCGTCTCTCGGAAGAGGGCATCTACCTGGCAGACGAAATCACGCGAAGACTGGTGAAGTAGGGAGGCGGTAGCTCCCCGGCCCGTCATACCCGCGAAAGCGGGAATCCAGTCGTTTCCCAGTGCAACTTGGGAACGAGCAGCCGCCGAAGAAAAGACGATGTAGGTCAGGGCTTTTATGGACCTGCCATTCCGCCGGCAGGTCTGAAGCAGACCTGCCCTACAAGAGTGCCCTTCCTGAGTGTCCCAATTCGACAAATCACAAAAAAATCATTGACTTAACCAGTCTTTGTTAGTATTCTGTTAGCGTCCAAATCGAATCAACAATCCAATTCAGGAGAAGAAAACATGCGAATGCACGTACCTGTCATGCTTATTCTTTGCTCGTTAGTCGCGGTCTCGATTGCGGCCGTACCCATCGAACTCAATCACCAGGGACGGCTGTTGGATAGTGACGGCAGTCCGTTGACCGGTTCATTCGATCTCACTTATCGCATTTTCGATGTCGAGTCCGGCGGGGCGCCGCTGTGGGAAGAAACACAACAAGTGGCCACCGATGACGGCCTGTTCGACGTTATTCTCGGGGAAACGGTCCCTCTGGATCTGTCCGGTTTCGGGATCAGACCCGATTCTCTCTGGCTGGAGATCCAAGTCGGCGCCGACCCGCCCTTATCTCCTCGAACTCAGATGACGGCCACCCCCATGTCGGCTGTCTCCCAGAGCGTCCGCGGGGATATCGTCACCGAGCCGGGCGTAGTGAGACTGGACGCATCGTCGTCCATACCCGGCCGCATCCTGATTGTTGATTCGACGGGAGACACGACATTCAGCACTCGCAGCAACGATGATGGCGTCATTAGTACGCATACGTGGACACAGACAGGCGGCCCTTACAAGTTCGATACCCAGGCGGGGGCCACTGAATCGGGCGGATCGGTCGGCGCTCTGGCGATATCTCCCAATTTCGACACCTCGGGTGTAGACATCTCAGCCAAAGTGGACCGGACTGTGCTGAAGACATTTTTCGAGACCGGTGATGTTCCCACGGAAGCCGGCTTTTCTTCTTCGGCCGATAGCAGCCGCCTGTACCAGCAGGCGGGCAACTACGAATTTGAGTTGACGGTCACCGATAACAGGGGGCTGGCCAGCATGAAGCAAAAAGTGGTTGTTCCGGGAGAGGCCGTGAGGCGGTTCGATGTATCAGTCGATGATACCATTGTTTCTCACCGTCTCATGTGGGATGCCGAATCCGATTTGGGTCCGGCCTGCCTTTCCGAGGTAGACAGCGCAACGTCGAAGATCATGTTAAAGGCAGCCGCGGAACGGGCTTTCGATGCGGTCATCAGTGTCGGGCCTAAAGGCGGTGATATCAGCACCGACAGTCTTGGGGGCACGTTTTCTTTTCAGTCCGTATCGGCCGATTTGCTCGATACGTCGTCCGTCTATTCCCTGGAGGCCAATGCAACCGGCGCCGCCATGCATATGGTGAATCCCGACCAGGATACGACAGTGACGATCGCCGGCGCAGATGGGAATGGCGGCGGCTGGAAAACCGTTCGCGGCGGCGGTTTACGAATTACAGAATCAGGGATCAATGGAATGGGACAAGATGAGAACAACGAAATTGTCGCCACGGGCAAGGCCCTGCGAGTGACGACTTCGCTATCAGATGGACTGGGCGGTTATGATACCCTCGGCACTATGGTTGCCGGTCCCGACAGCGTGGCGCTCGTGGATTCCAGTGGGGCCACAGCGGTGGCATTGAAGAAAGGTGACCGCATTGCGCTGGTAGGGTTCGGGTCGTTTTCGGGAGGTGCTGATCCTGATACAAGTTTTGCTTTCGACACGCTCGGCAATGCGCAACTGGCCGGAAGTATAACTATCGGCCCGATTGAGCCGTTGGCGACTCTGACAGTGGCCGGTGACATCTGTGCCACCGGTGCCATCGGCGCTTGCTCCGACGTCCGCTACAAAACGGATGTCGAGGCAATTCCCGATGTACGCGAACGCGTGACTCAGTTACGCGGTGTTACGTACCGCTGGAAACATGACGAATATCCGGACCGCTCTTTCGACGATAGACGGCACATCGGTTTCATTGCCCAGGAAGTCGAAACGGTGTTTCCGGAGATGGTTTTGACCGACAGAAATGGCTACAAATCTATCGATTACAGCCGTCTCACACCGGCACTGGTCGAAGCCATGAAAGAACAACAGGCGCAAATCGACAAACAACAGCTGCAGATCGATGCCCAGCAGCGACAGATCAATGAACTGAAGGACCTGGTGACGCGGCTCGTGGAAAACAACGCCGTGGACTCCGATATCACATACGGTTCGCGGTAGGAAAGGGTACAACGCCATGTGTGAAGCTCGGACCAGTGGTCGCCCAGGGGCGAGCCCGGGTTCCGAGCCACGCATTTTCTCATTCTTGCGAAGGCAGAAATCCATCGGGATTTACCGCATATAATGTGGAGCGTCTACTTACACAAAAAGAGGCTGGTGGTTCCTGCTGTTCATATTTCCATCAGCCTCTTGCATCGCAACACAATTGCGAATTGGGTGGAATAATTCCCCCTGTCTCCTAACTCATCGAATTTCCTCGTGAATTCGACGCGGAACTTGTAAGGTCTATAGATGGCTTGTTTTGTGTGTCTGAAGCGGAAGTGTTATCTCTCACGCAATCGAGTACCTCATTCAATACTTTGCCTACCTAAATCGTCATGCTTTGAAAGTAACACATTTCACAAACAAAACAACATGACTTATTCGGCTACTTAATGGGTATATTCGATACCCATTACGAATGTACATCCAAACCACTGAGAGTCTATAAAGCCCACGGTTGCTAAAGCTCCCTATGGGACCACAATGGTTATTGATTGGGTATGGATTTCAGGGAGCTTGATACCAGTTCTCAACTCTTGAGATTCTCACCGAAATCAATCGATCTCAGGTATGTGACCAGATTGACTCGGTTCGGCAGCTTGAGCTTTTTGCGGATATTTTTGCGTTGCTTGAACACCGTTTCTTCGGCCGTGTTCAGGCTTCCGGCGATTTCCTTAGTCGTCAGACCGGCTTTGATCATCTGACATATTTCCAGTTCCCGGGGAGACAACCTGGCCCCAATCTTCTCGAGCCTTGAAAGGAACGGCGATGCAATCTCGAGGAAATTCGATTCGAGTTTGTTCAGTTCGGGGATCATTGATTCCGGACAGTTGGATTTCAGCCGTTGCAGAGCCGGCCTGATCGACTGATCGATGTTCTCGGATATCTGCTTTTTGATTTCATCTCGTTCCTGCTCCAGATGCGCTATCAGCTCCTGCAGTGCGATCGACTTGCGGCGGACTTCCTCAGTGCGTTCAATGACGCGGGCCTCAAGTTCATGCTGGGTTCTTTTGAGTTCCTCTTCTATGTGCTTCTGCTTCGAAATATCGATCGTGAACCCCAGAATGCCTTTGATTTCGTCATTATCAATAACAGGCGCCACGATATTGCGCGTTATCAAATCCCCGTCAGTGGTCGCAACGGACAATTCTTCATCGACCACCTCACCGTCAAGCACGCGGGCGTTGATAGTTTGCCATGCCTTAGCCGTGGCGCGGTCGACATTCGGATGGTCAACGTTGGCGCCGATGAGATTCCCGCGCAGCCTGCGGGAGAATTCGTTCTGCAAGATGCAGACCCCGTCTTCGTTCCGTATCCACACTTCGAACGGGGCGCCGTCCATGGCAGCTCTCAAGCGGGCTTCAGCAACGCTGAGTTTTTCCTGAAGACGGTCGAAGTCGGGGGCCGTCTGACCGACCACGATAACCGCGGGTTGTTCTTGCCACTCTACCTTCGCCTCCGAAACAACGATTGGGATCCGTTTACCGTTTTTGTGAATGATCGTAGTTTCAGTGGTACCGGTTAATGCCTTTCCGGTCAGTCGATCCTGAAGCATGCCGTCGATCTTTTCGAATTCCTCCGGAGCGAGAAGTTTCTTGTGGTCAACAGAATGCAGAAGCTCTTCGACGCTGTAGCCGGTCAGTTTAGCGGCCGCCTCATTAGCGAAGAGGTGCTTGCCGTCGGCTGAGGCCACAACGATAGCTTCGGACGAACGCGAAGTGATCAGTTCGAATTGGTCGATGGGCGCCAGAACCGCATCTGCTTTGCTTATGCTGCTATCGGCCTCACCGGCTTGATCGCTCGATTCTGCTTTATCATCTGAATGTGTTTTTGTCGATTTAGTTTGACCCCTTTTGGTCACAGTACTCCCTCATCGCTAAAAGCCATTCACGTTCTTTTACTTACCGAGACGATCCAACGTACGTAACGTTTGATGATGAGTCAACTAAACAAATAGTGAAAAGAAACGAAACACCCGGCTTGTGTCTGTCGGGCCGCACATGATCGGGCCAAAACTCACTGCTGCCACAATGGGTATCTATAGGGTAAGTTCTGTGTATGGTAGAATGGACAATGAGGGTGCTTTCCTGGGGGTTTTACGGCATCGCATTTTGTGCGCGTTAGCGGAAACTGCATAATAGATGTCAAGAATCATTATCTGCAACTTCGCCCGTTATGAAGAGTTGTCTTCGAGTCGATAGAGGCAACATACAACGCATGCACTGTAATGGAAAGAGACATGAGCAATTCCAGAAAGAACACCAGGCGCACCACAAGCGACTATTACATTGTCTTTGACGGACAAACTGAAGAAATTCTTGGGCGGGTCTCCAATATGTCGCAAGGGGGACTGAAGTTGATATCCGAAAAGGCCGTTGACGTACCTCGTTTATTCCATTGCCGAATGACATTGCCCGAGCCGGTTATGGGCCAGGGGGAGATTTTGTTCGATGCGGAGAGTCGGTGGACCAGGGAGATCGGCCACTACGGTTGGTATGAAACGGGCTACGAGTTCGGGCGTATTTCGAATACGGACAGGGAGCGGCTGGAACTCTTGTTGCGAAAATGGATGATCGAGGAATCGCAGAAGCTCAACGCGACCGGTGCGGCGACGAATAAGAGCGGCCAACTGCCGAAGATTCGGGTGATTAAATCCTAGGCAGACGAGATCCAACCGGGGGTAACTTGGAAACTACGTTTGATTTGAATCAGGTAAAGACGTCATTTCGCAAGCGGAGAATCCGTCAGTTGATACTGCTGCTACCCGTTCTTTTCATGTTACTGGTACTCTGGTACGTTCAGGCAGCAAACCCCCCATGCCTACACTTTGTGTCACCGGATGATGTCTACTTGCTCGCGGCGGTGCTGGTCTTACTGGTGACTCTGGCATCCCTCAAGAACTGGCGGTGCCCGTCGTGTAACAAGGGCCTGGGGTTGACTTATAATCCGACATACTGTTCCACGTGCGGGATTAAACTCCGCTGAGAGAGTCTTTTCCCGACAGGGCGCATCTCTTTACTTCGCCCATCTCGATTTCCAGTTGCACCCGATCAGCATACTCTGGTGTCTCCGGCCGATAAAACCATTGGCGAATACCGACGGATTTCGTATAATGGGGTAGCGTATCAACGACCGTGGACTCAGTGCCGCGGTTTGTAGAGGAGGTCAGACCAATAATGGACAGCGCCAAGCGGATGCTGGTTCACGTGGCGGCGATCTCATTGATGTATACGTTACTTACATCATGCGGGGATGATGATCCGGCGATCGCAGGGCCGACGGTATACAGTGACACTGTTTATATGCGCGATTACGAATACGAGGAGCGGCGGGTTTTTGATCTGGGGCGGGCGGGGGAGTTTCAGCCGGGAGATTCGATTATTACCCTCATTGTGTATGAGGCTGTTCGGTTCAACTACTTCCCTCCTCCCCCGGGAGCTATTAGAGCCATAATGTATGTCAACCCCAATTACCCCGATAGTTTTCCGGCACAGTCATCGGAGTTCACGGATTCCCTTCAAGGCGCCTTGCTCATTACGGAGAACAAGTATGAGTACTATACCTCACCGCAGGAAAATCGCCATTACGTCGTCTTTGCCTGGCGACGTCGCGATGCTCCCTTGGGAGTCTATATGAAAGTCAGGCGCGCCAGTGACACGCTTACTTTCGGATCGATTGGTGATACGGTAACATTAAAGCTAATATATTCACCTGACGAAAGTCCTCATTGGGAGACCTGGGGCCTCATGTGGCGCAATTGCTACCCGATCCCGCGGGGCCAAGGGATTCATGACTTTGAACTTGCCGTCTACCGGGGATTTGAGGGTACCGAAGGATCACGATTCAGTCTGGATTACCAGGAAACGGAGGCAGGAAAGCAGAAGTACATGGTTATAACGGGACTTGATTTGTATGATAACTCTTCCCTGCGAAACGCGCCGGACGGTAAGCTGGATGACCGGGAGGAGGTATTCCGCTCCGACTGGGGGCTGGTGATATTTCCCCACAGCAGACCGTTTGACAACGACACGACCTATGTCCTGGAGTCCGGGGAGACTCAGGCACCGCTGGAACGTGCCCCGGCCTTGTATGAGTATTACCTTCCAACCGAGAAGTATGAGGCCAGCCGATATTTCATCAGACTATTGGTGAAGTGAGGTAAGCGGTAAGTACGCATGACAGACGCAAACATCTACGAGCGCCTACTCCGAATTATCGAAATCGAGCGCCGCAAACCCTCGGCAGAAGCGCTGACGCAACTGGTCTCGGCCTACATGACCTGCGTGCCGTTCGAAAACGTCTCCAAGCTGTTTTATCTGAAACGATATGGGCTGCGCGACCTGCCTACTTTCGAAAGCTATCTCGACGGGATCGAGCGTTTCCATTTCGGCGGGACCTGCTACGCCAACAACTACTACCTGCATCTGCTGCTCGAGCATCTGGGATACGATGTTCGCCTATGTGGTGCGGACATGAATAACCCGGATGTGCATGTCTTTAATATCGTGTCGATAGAAGATCGGGAGTTCATTGTAGATGCCGGGTACGCCGCGCCGTTTTTGAAGCCGCTGCCGCGTGACTTGGACGAAGATCACGTTATCGAGCTGGGGCGGGACCGGTACATATTGAAGCCGCAGGACGAAGCCGGGAGATCGCAAGTCGTAATGTACCGCGACGGCGAGGCAAAACACGGGTACACAGCCAAGCCGATGGCGCGATCGATCGACTATTTCGCACCGGCGATCAAGCACTCGTTTCGTGACGAGGCGACTTTTTTGAACTCGCTGCTGCTGGTTCGTTTCTTTCTTAATCGCTCCATCAGAATCCAGGACCTTTCTGTGATTGAATCGGAGGGGACGAGCTATCGTGTTCAGGGATTGAGTTCGCGCGACGAATTGCCGGGGGCAGTGGAACAGCATTTCTCGATACCGCGTGAGATCGTGACGGAGGTGACGGAGGATTTGGGGAAGCTGGGGGATTCTTGAGGGTGAGGGGGTCTCTGAGGGGCGGTCTCATACTCTCATACATTGTGGTTCGGAAACATCAACATGCCCCAACTTCCACTGACGGCGCCTGTCAGTGGGTCATTTTATACTAATCCCGACAGGACAGCAGAGCAAAGTCTGGACGGGCTGGGAGACTGCAGCACCCGCGGAGATCGCCGGCAAGGCGATCTCCGCAAAGAGAAATGTATGATCGGAACGAACCCATTTACGTGAAGGAACAACTGCCATGCTGTCCAAGATATTCTCGGCATCGACACTCGGAGTCGATGCTTACACGGTTGAAGTCGAGGCTGACATTCAGCAGCAATTGCCGGCGTTCGTGACGGTGGGGCTGCCCGAAGGGGCGGTGCGGGAATCCAAAGAACGGGTGACGGCGGCGATAAAGAATTCAGATTTTGTCTTCCCGGCCAAACGGGTGACGATCAACCTGGCTCCCGCCGACATCAAGAAAGAAGGTTCAGCCTTTGACCTGCCGATCGCGGTGGGAATTCTGGCCGCGACCGGTCAGATTCTGCGGGATCGGTTCGATGAATTCGTCATGCTGGGCGAGCTTTCGCTCGACGGCGCCCTGCGACCGGTCCCCGGTGTCCTGCCCATGACCATGAGCGTCAAATCGAATAACGGCATCAAGGGCATCATTGTCCCGCATGAAAACGCCAAAGAGGCGGCCATTGCTCAAACGGTCCCGGTCTATCCGGTGCGCTCGCTCAAGGAAGCGATACACTTTCTGGAGGACGAAACCCAAATTCGCGCCCACCACATCGATATAAAAACGGTTTTCAACGAAGCGTACAAGTATCTGATTGACTTTGCCGACGTCAAAGGTCAGGAATCGGCCAAGCGGGCGCTGGAAGTGGCGGCGGCCGGCGGGCACAATATCGTCATGATCGGCCCGCCGGGGTCGGGCAAGACAATGCTGGCGCGCCGTGTCCCGACTGTGCTGCCGGACCTGAGTATCGAAGAGGCGCTGGAGACGACCAAGATTCACTCCGTCGCCGGACGGCTGCCCGCCAACGCGGCACTGGTCGCCACACGCCCGTTCCGCGCGCCCCACCATTCCATATCCTACGCCGGCCTCATCGGCGGCGGCAAAATCCCCAAGCCGGGCGAAGTATCCCTGGCGCATCACGGTGTCCTGTTCCTGGATGAACTGCCGGAGTTCAAGAAAGACATTCTGGAGATGCTGCGTCAGCCGATGGAGGATAACGATGTCACTATTTCTCGGGCCACGACCACCCTCACCTACCCGGCCAGTTTCATGCTCGTATCCGCGATGAACCCCTGTCCGTGCGGTTATTTCGGTGATCCCCGTCACGAGTGCAATTGCTCATCCTCGGAGATTCAACGTTATATGTCGCGAATTTCGGGTCCGCTGATGGACCGGATCGACATTCATATCACCGTTCCTTCGGTCAAATTCAAGGAGCTGTCGTCCGACGCCCGCGGCGAGAAGTCGGAGATTATCCGGGCGCGAGTGAATGAAGCCCGACGACGGCAGCACGAACGGTTCGCCGACGAGAAGAGCATTTTCTGCAACGCCCACATGGAATCCAAGGACGTAAGGCGGTACTGCAAGATCGACGACAAGGCGCAGTCACTGCTGTCGATGGCCATCAACAAACAAGGTCTGTCGGCGCGCGCCTATGATCGAATCCTGAAAGTGTCGCGGACTATAGCGGACCTGGCGGGAGTCGAAAATATCGAAATCGGCCAGGTCGCCGAAGCAGTGCACTACCGGACGCTGGATCGGAAGCTGTGGTTGTAGAGAAACGAGGGTATTGGCAGATACATGATGTACTTAGAAATGGAATGAACGGTGAAAGGGTCAGCCCGCCGTGGCTGTGAGCGTGACGTAGCGCCACATATACTTCAGCCTTCGACTCGGCTCAGGCAGATTTAATGTCCCGATACTGCCTGCAGCCATTTGTGGAGCAACTTGTCGATGGCTCCGTGAGTATTGACAAATAAGACTATTCGGGTATCTTATGTTTGACGTTCGTTATATGTCAACCCGGTTTTCGATTGGACGAAACTTCGACCATGAAGACACTTGCCGTACTTTCTCTATTGCTCGTTCTTTCCGCCAGATCATATGGCGGAGAAACCCTTGTAATCGAAAAAGACACTGAAATCCCGCCGCACCAGAATCACGCTCTGATCGTAATCGAACGGGCACACGACAAGTTGATTCTGGACCTTCTCCGGCAAGGGTTCGATATCGTGGAACAGGCCCCTGACGGTACTATCAAAATCGTGGCCACACCTGTAGAGCGGGATATTCTCTTGCGTGAGTACAATGCCGACATTGAAATCCAGAGTCTGGAAGCGCACTACCGGCAGGGGCTGACTTCGGATCGGGATTTCGGTGCCTACCATACTTACGACGAGACGGTCGCCGAACTGCTGCTGGCCAATGCCGAGCCGATGGCGCAGTTGGATACGATCGGATTCTCCATAGAGAACAGACCCATTCTGGCGATCAAGATCTCCGACAATGTCGGTGTCGACGAAGATGAACCGGAGGTGTTCATCAATGCCCTCATCCACGCCCGAGAGATAATCACGGTGGAGATCGTTCTGTATTTCATGTGGCACCTGATTAACGAATACAACAGCGGCAATCCCAGCATTGTAGCGCTGGTCGACAGCACGGAGATCTGGCTGGCGCCGATTCTGAATCCGGACGGCACGGTATACAATGAGCTGACCAACCCCGGCGGCGGCGGTCTGTGGCGAAAGAACCGTCGTGACAACGGCGACGGAACGTTTGGCGTGGACCTTAACCGCAACTGGGGTTTCCTGTGGGGGCTGGACAATCTGGGATCATCACCGAATACCGGTTCCAATATCTACCGTGGAACGGCCCCCTTCTCCGAACCGGAGACACAGGCGGTACGAGAGTTTATAAACGCGCACGATTTCCCGGTCATAGTCAATTATCATTCGCGAGGCGATCTCTATCTCAAACCGTGGGCGTTTGATCGGCAACTGTTCACACCGGATAGCAAGATATTCCTGGCTCAACTCGATTCTCTGCACAGTTGGAACGGCTACAATATTGAGCAACTGCTATATCAAACCAACGGCGGCGCGTATGACTGGCAGTATGGGGAGCAGTTCGAGAAAAGGAAGGCGATGGCTTTTGTAGTCGAGGTGGGTCACGAATTCTGGCCGCCGGAATCGATGATCGGTTTCCACTGTCTGGAGAACCTGGCGGGGAATCTCTTTTTCGTACGTGAAGCTCATCGACTTCGGAATCGACCAACCCGTTCACTTGCTACTACGCTTACACATATCGACACGCTTATTGATGACTGCGAGTTGCAGCAGCCGGTTACTTTGACCCACTACTTCTATAACCGCTATGGCAGCGATGCGTTGGAAGTTGCTGTCGATTATGTCGATTCTCTTCCGGACGAGAACTGGTTGCAGGTGGACTCGGCATTTCACAATGTGCCGCCATCCGACAGTTTGTCCGTTGATTTCGTGCTCAGCCCTCCTGATTTGTCGGATGTCGGCGACGGTGAGTATGACTTTGCCGGTTACTTGACGTTGGTTGTGGCTGACGTCGGGGATCCATCCGATCCCGACACTCTATTGTTTCCGATTAAACTTCGGGTGAAGAAATTTGCCAGCCAACTTGACCCGGTGTTCACGGCGGACCCGGTTTACACGGTGCCGTTCGAGCCGATCCAGTTTACGAATGTCCCGACGGATTCGTTCGGGTATGACTCCTGCCGCTGGGATTTCGGCAATGGTGGTAGTTCAACAGAGGAAGATCCGGTGTACGCTTACGATTCGGCCGGGGCCTATACGGTGAAACTGGTGTGTCACCGGAAGTGTTACTCGGACTCGGTAACGTATGATGACTATATCACGGTGGGATGTTGTGTTAATCGCGGTAATGTCGACGGTCAGTCTGGACCGGGTGGTCCGATAGACGTGGCCGACCTGTCCTATTTGGTGGACTTCCTGTTCCGTGGAGGTCCGCCTCCGCCTTGTTATTCTGAGGGCAACGTGGACGGCGTCATTGGTGTGAGTGGTCCGATTGACGTAGCCGACCTGTCTTACCTGGTTGATTTCCTGTTTCGCGGTGGTCCGCCTCCGCCTGGGTGTTTGTAGCTCAGCCCCTTCAGATCGAGCACCCTATTCGACAAAAGAACGGCCCCTCTCGGGGCCGTCAGGGTGTTGACAAAGTAGTCGGCACCTTTTTTTTTTATTTTGCCATTTTGAT